>NZ_JYLI01000006.1 GCF_001439785.1 Pseudomonas poae
GAGCGGCGGCATCGGCATGATCCGCCATGTGATTGCCGGGGTGCTGATTTTGGCGATCATCGAAAACGCGATGAACCTGAAGAACATCGACACGTTTTACCAATACGTGATCCGCGGCTCGATCCTGCTGCTGGCGGTGGTGATAGACCGCATGAAGCAACGCTGACCTCAAGCTCTGCGAGGAATCAATGTGGGAGGGGGCAAGCCCCCTCCCACATTGGATCTGCACTGTTTTGATGTTGGGTATTTGCCATAATGCTGCCGCGTTCACACTTATAGGCCCCGATATGCAGGAAACATCCGACACCCCCGGCAAAGACGCCGCCCCCACCGGCACCCAGACCCTGCTGCGTGGCTTGGGCGTGGTGCAGGCGGTGGCCGCCGGAGCACGGGATCTGAAAGAGATCGCCCGGCGCATCGGCACCACCCGCAGCACCACACACCGCCTGGCCAGTTGCCTGGTGGAGGAACGTTATCTGCGTGTGGTGCCGCAAGTCGGCTATTTGCTGGGGCCAAAACTGATCGAGCTGGGCTTTCAGGCGCGCGAGGAATTGCCGCTGGTGAGTCTGGCGGTGCCGTACCTGGATGAGCTGTCGGCGTTGACCGGCGACACCATCCACCTGGCCATCCGTGAGTATGACGACGTGCTCTACCTGCACAAGAACCCTGGCCGCAATGGCCCGGAAATGCGCTCGCGGGTTGGCCATCGCATGCCGCTGGCGCGTACCGGGGTGGGCAAGGCGATGCTGCTCGATGACAGTGTGGCGGAGTGGCAGCGCTTGTACGAAGCCAGCTTGCCCGAGGGTGGGAAAAACCTGCAGTGGCCGCAGCACCCGGAACAGTCCTGGGCGCAGTTCGAGCAGCGCATGCATGAATACGTGGTGGGCGGTTACGCGTTCGATCTGGAAGACAACGAGCCGTCGATCCGTTGCGTGGCGGCACCGGTGCGCGATGCCAGCCGGCGAATCGTCGCCGGCATCAGCATCGCCAGTACCGTGCCCTATATGCCGCTGGAGAAAATGGCCGAGCTGATCCCTGTGATCAAACAGGTGGCGGCCCGGCTGTCCGCAGAGTTGGGCGCCAAAGCCTGATCAGGCCTTGAGGGTCGCCATGTCGATGACGAAGCGGTACTTCACATCACCGGCGATCATGCGGGTGAAGGCCTCGTTGATCTGGCGGATGTCGAGCATTTCGATGTCGCAGGTGATGCCATGCTCGGCGCAGAAATCCAGGACTTCCTGGGTTTCGGCAATACCACCGATCAACGAGCCGGCCAGCACTTTGCGGCCCAGCACCAGCTTGGCGGCATTCACCGGCGGGTCCACCGGCTCGATCAAACCGACCAGGATATGCACGCCGTCAAAGCGCAGGGTATCCAGGTAGGGGTTGATGTCGTGCTGCACCGGGATGGTGTCGAGCAGGAAGTCGAAGTGCCCGGCGGCGGCTTTCATTTGCTCGGCGTCGGTGGACACGATCACATGGTCGGCGCCCTGGCGACGGCCTTCTTCGGCCTTGCTCGCGGAGCGGGTGAACAGCGTGACTTCGGCGCCCATGGCCTTGGCGAACTTGATGCCCATGTGGCCCAGGCCGCCCATGCCGAGGATGCCGACCTTGTCGCCGGCCTTGACCCCGTAGTGCTTGAGCGGCGAATAGGTGGTGATGCCTGCGCAAAGGATCGGCGCGGCGCTGGCCAGGTCGAGCTTGGCCGGAATCTTCACCACGAAATGCTCGCTGACCACGATGCTGTCGGAGTAACCGCCCATGGTGTTGCTGCCGTCCACGCGATCGGGGGTGGCGTAGGTCATGGTCGGGCCTTCGAGGCAATATTGCTCCAGGTCCGATGTGCACGCGGCGCAGGTGCGGCACGAATCGACCATGCAGCCAACGCCCACCAGGTCGCCGACTTTATGCGCGGTCACGCTGGCACCGACGGCGGTGACCTTGCCGACAATCTCGTGGCCCGGCATCAACGGGTACACGGCGATGCCCCATTCGTTGCGCGCCTGGTGGATATCGGAGTGGCAGACGCCGCAGTAGAGAATCTCGATGGCCACGTCATCGGCGCGCGGGCTGCGGCGTTCAAACGACATGGGGGCGAGGGGAGTGGTGGCCGACTGGGCGGCGTAACCGATAGCGGTATACATAGGGAAAACCTCGCAGGAACAATAAACAAGTGAGGCGTGCCATTCTCCCCGCCAAGCCTGCACGCGGCCATGGTGATTGCTCCGGGTGTTATGCCTATTCGTCCGGGAGTGCCCCTGGTTTGGATGCATTGGCCGCCAGACCTGCGATGATGCTCTCATCCCTTTTTTGCGAAGTTTTTTGCCATGTTGTTGACCCGCCATCTCGACGCCAACGCCACGCTGGTTTGCCTGATTGAGGGGCTGACGCCCCGCGATGGTTTTTCCCCGACCTGTCTGCCGGGCGTAAAAGTGTTGCGTGCCAGTTGCGATGTGGCGCGCGGGCCGCAGATTTATGAGCCAAGCCTGATGTTCGTCGCTCAGGGCAGCAAGGTCGCGTACCTGGGCCCGCGTACCCTTGAATACGGCGCCGGGCATTACCTGATCCAGGCAATGCCGGTGCCGTTCGAATGCGAGACCTTTGCCATGGCCGACGATGCACCGCTGTACGGCGTGACGGTAGGCATCGACCGGGTGGTGCTGGGCGAACTGGTGATGGCCATGGGCATGCAGGCCGGGCCGCCACCGACGGCGCAGACCCTGGCGTCGATGAGCTCTGTGGTGCTCGATGATGCCATGCGCGGTTGCGTGGAGCGGCTGTTGCAATGTCTGTACGACCCGCTGGAAAGCCGCATCATGGGCCCGGCGCGGGTACGCGAATTGCTGTTCACTGCGTTACGTGGCCCGCAGGCGGATGTGTTGCGCGCCCTGGTCGAGCAACAGGGGCAATTCTCGCGCATCGCCACGTCGTTGAGTCACCTGCATGCCCATTACGCCGAGCCGCTGAATATCGAGACCCTGGCCGGGTATGCGCACATGAGTGCGTCGACCTTTCATGAGCACTTCAAGCGTTGCACCCTGTTGTCGCCGGTGCAGTACCTCAAGCGTCTGCGTTTATTGAAGGCCCAGCAGTTGCTGCTGGCGGAAGGCATGGGGGTGGCGCAGGCGGCGCACAGCGTGGGGTATCAGAGCACGTCGCAGTTCAGTCGCGAGTACAAGCGCTATTTTGAGCGTAATCCCGGCGAAGAACGGGCTGCCTAGATTCTGTTGATGCAGCTCGGTCAATGTGGGAGCGGGCTTGACCGAGTCGACTGGCCTTTTCCGACCGTAAAAAAGGCCCCCGTCTGGGAGCCTTCTTCTCAAGCAGCTGGTTTACATATTCGGGTAAGTCGGCCCACCCGCGCCTTCCGGCGATACCCAGGTGATGTTCTGCGACGGGTCCTTGATGTCACAGGTCTTGCAGTGCACGCAGTTCTGGGCGTTGATCTGGAAGCGTTTCTCGCCGTCTTCCTTCGTCACTACCTCATACACGCCGGCCGGGCAGTAGCGTTGCGCCGGTTCATCATAGAGCGGCAGGTTGGTGCCGATCGGGATGCTTGGGTCTTTCAACTTCAAGTGGCACGGCTGCTCTTCTTCGTGGTTGGTGCCGGAGATGAACACCGAACTCAGCTTGTCGAAGCTCAGCTTGCCGTCGGGTTTGGGGTAGTCGATCTTCTTGCAGTCCTTGGCCAGCTTCAGGCAGGCGTAGTCCGGCTTGTTGTCGTGCAGGGTGAAGGGCAGCTTGCCGGCAAAGATGTTCTGGTCCAGCCAGTTGAAACCGCCGCCGAGGATGGCGCCGAACTTGTGCACGGCAGCGCCGAAGTTGCGGCTGGCGAACAGTTCTTCGTACAGCCAGCTCGACTTGAAGCTGTCGACGTAAGCGGTCAGTTCATCACCGCCTTCGGACTCGGCAAACAGACGGTCGGCCACGGCGTCGGCGGCGAGCATGCCGGATTTCATCGCGGTGTGGCTGCCTTTGATCTTGGCGAAGTTCAGAGTGCCGAGGTCGCAACCGATCAGCGCGCCGCCCTTGAATACCATTTTCGGCAGCGAGTTCAGGCCGCCTTTGCAGATGGCACGGGCGCCGTAGCTAATGCGTTTGCCGCCTTCCAGGTGCTGGGCCAGTACCGGGTGATGCTTGAGGCGCTGGAATTCATCGAAGGGCGACAGGAAGGTGTTGCTGTAGGACAGGTCGACGATCAGGCCGACCACCACCTGGTTGTTTTCCAGGTGATACAGGAACGAGCCGCCGGTGTTCTCGGTGCCCATGATGTCCAGCGGCCAGCCGGCGGTGTGCACTACGAGGCCGGGTTGGTGTTTGGCTGGGTCGATTTCCCAGATTTCCTTGAGACCGATGCCGTAATGCTGGGCGTCGGCGTCGCTGTCCAGGTTGAAGCGCTGGATCAGTTGCTTGCCGATATGCCCACGGCAACCTTCGGCGAACAGCGTGTACTTGCCGCGCAGTTCCATGCCGGGGGTGTACACGCCTTCCTTGGGCTTGCCTTCGCGGTCGACGCCGAGGTCGCCGGTGATGATCCCGCGCACCACGCCGTTCTCGTCGAACAGCGCTTCCTGGGCGGCGAAGCCTGGGTAGACTTCCACGCCCAGGTTCTCGGCCTGCTGGGCCAGCCAGCGGCACAGATTGCCCAGGGAAATAATGTAGTTGCCTTCGTTGTGCATGGTCTTGGGCACAAAGAAGTCGGGCACCTTGGTGGAGGCGTCGGGGCTGCGCAGTACATAGATGTCGTCGCGCACCACGGGCGTGTGGAGCGGGGCGCCCAAGGCTTTCCAGTCCGGGAACAGTTCGTTCAGGGCGCGGGGTTCAAACACCGCACCGGAGAGGATGTGAGCGCCGACTTCGGAGCCTTTCTCGACCACGCAGACGCTGATTTCCTTGCCGGCGTCAGCGGCCTTCTGTTTCAGGCGGCAGGCGGCGGACAGGCCTGCAGGGCCGGCGCCGACGATGACCACGTCGAATTCCATGTATTCGCGTTCCACAGGCTATCTCCTACTCAAGGCTCAACGGGCTTTTTTCTAATGGGTGGAGGTTCGGTGCGGCCGTGCGGCGATGGCAGGGCTCACCTTTCTCTCTAGGTGGCGCATTCTAGGTCGCGCATTATATCTACACCACCATGAGCGTCCAATACAAACGTTTGTTTGAATCGCCCGCAGGCTAGGTAAATCAAAGCAACGCGGCTTATGACTGGCTATTTTGCCGTATTGACCAGAATAGGCGTTCCGGTCAATATACGGTCGGTTTTGCGCTTACCGTAGGCAGACTGCGGGTTCCAGGAGCACGTCCAAAAACAGGCCAAGGCAGGTGCGCTCAGCAAAGCGCGCGCAGTTTACACGCCGCCATACAAGAATGACCTGTCAGTCCCCCCTGACGAACGGTCATCACTGCCCGTGATCAAGGTCACACGCCGAGGTTTTTGGAGGTGCCCTTGTGTGCCGATGAGCATCAACCGCCAGGTTCGCCTAGGCGACTTTCTTTTCACCGGAGAGTAACGAGGAATCCATGAAGGTTCTTGTAGCTGTCAAACGCGTTGTCGATTACAACGTGAAAGTTCGCGTCAAGGCGGACAATTCCGGCGTCGACCTTGCTAACGTCAAGATGTCGATGAACCCTTTCTGTGAAATCGCCGTGGAAGAAGCCGTACGCCTGAAAGAGAAAGGCGTTGCGACCGAAATCGTCGTGGTTTCCATCGGCCCCACCACCGCTCAGGAACAACTGCGCACCGCCCTGGCTCTGGGCGCCGACCGCGCCATCCTGGTCGAGTCCGCTGAAGACCTGACCTCCCTGGCCGTGGCCAAGCTGCTCAAGGCCGTTGTCGACAAGGAACAGCCGCAGCTGGTGATCCTCGGCAAGCAAGCCATCGACAGCGACAACAACCAGACCGGCCAGATGCTGGCTGCGCTGACCGGTTACGGTCAGGGCACCTTCGCTTCCAAGGTTGAAGTCAGCGGCGACAGCGTGGCAGTGACCCGCGAGATCGACGGCGGCGCGCAGACCGTTTCCCTGAAACTGCCAGCCATCGTCACCACCGACCTGCGTTTGAACGAGCCGCGCTACGCGTCCCTGCCCAACATCATGAAAGCCAAGAAGAAGCCGCTGGAGTCGCTGACGCCGCAAGCGCTGGGCGTTTCCACCGCCTCTACCAACCAGACCGTCAAGGTTGAAGCGCCGGCTGCTCGCAGCGCGGGCATCAAGGTCAAGTCGGTGGCTGAACTGGTCGAGAAACTGAAGAATGAAGCGAAGGTAATCTGATCATGACTATCTTGGTAATCGCTGAACACGACAATAAGGTGCTGGCCCCGGCCACCCTGAACACCGTGGCCGCTGCCGTTAAAATCGGTGGCGATATTCACCTGTTGGTAGCCGGCGAGGGCGCAGGCCCGGTGGCTGAGGCTGCTGCAAAAATAGCTGGCGTAAGCAAAGTGCTGCACGCCGACAACGCTGCCTACGCGCATCAGTTGCCGGAAAACGTTGCGCCGCTGGTGGCAGAGCTGGGCAAGGGCTACAGCCACATCCTGGCCGCCGCCACCTCCAACGGCAAAAATATCCTTCCACGGGTGGCTGCACAGCTGGACGTCGACCAGATCTCCGAGATCATCTCGGTCGAAAGCGCCGACACCTTCAAGCGCCCGATCTACGCCGGTAACGCCATTGCCACCGTGCAATCGAGCGCCGCGATCAAGGTCATCACCGTGCGCGCCACCGGTTTCGACCCGGTCGCCGCCGAGGGTGGTTCGGCCGCGGTTGAAGCCGTCTCCGCCGCCCACAATGCGGGCACTTCCAGCTTTGTTGGCGAAGAGCTGGCCAAGTCGGATCGCCCTGAGCTGACCGCTGCCAAGATCGTCGTTTCCGGCGGGCGTGGCATGCAGAATGGCGACAACTTCAAGCACCTATACGCCCTGGCCGACAAGCTGGGCGCTGCGGTAGGCGCCTCCCGCGCTGCCGTCGACGCGGGTTTCGTGCCCAACGACATGCAGGTCGGTCAGACCGGCAAAATCGTTGCGCCACAGCTGTACATCGCCGTCGGTATCTCCGGCGCGATCCAGCATCTGGCTGGCATGAAGGACTCCAAAGTGATCGTTGCGATCAACAAGGACGAAGAAGCTCCGATCTTCCAGGTGGCTGATTATGGCCTGGTGGCGGACTTGTTCGAAGCCGTACCCGAGTTGGAGAAGCTGGTCTAATCCAGTCGCTTCACTTATAAAGAGCCCGGTCTTGTGACCGGGCTTTTTTTTGACTTTCGGAGAGCTTCGCCATGCAATTGCGCCCCTGGATCGTATTGCTGGGCCTCACGCTGCTGCCAACCCTGGCGCAAGCCGGCGGCAAATGTGATCGCCTGGTCATCACCGGCAGCCCGGATGCACCGCCGCTGCTCTGGCGCGACCCGCAAGACCCCACGCACTTGATCGGCGCCACCGCCGATGTGCTGCAGCAGGTGGCCAAGGACCTCGGCCTGAAAATCGACCTGCTCTACGGCGGCAAACGCGCCGCCGCCCTGGATGAAGTGCGCAGCGGACGCATGGACATCCTCGCCGACGCGCCGCTGAACCTCGGCGAGTTGCAAACTCTGGACTACATTCACCCGGCGCTGATGCAACTCGACTACCTCGTCTGGACCCGCAAGGATTCCGCCCTGGTCTACAGCACTGCGGCCGATCTGCACGGCCACCCAGGCGCGGTGTCGGAGCGGGCACGCTTGAGTGCGGATTTCGACACCTTCGCCAGTCAGCAGCTCAGCCTGCAACGCCTGCCCACGCTGACCCCGGCCTTCCAGAAACTGTTGCTGGGGGAAGTGGACTACGTGCTCGCCAGTCGCTATTCCGGCATGGCCATGGCCCAGAGCCTGGGCATGAGCAACGACCTGGTGGCTCGCGACGTGCCCATCGATCAGCCCGGCCTGTACCTGGCCATTTCCCACAACTCGGCCTGCAATGATCCGTGGCTGCGCGGACAGCTGGCGAAAAAGATGACAGAATTGCCCGCGTCCGGTGTGGCGCAAGCTGCGTTGCAGCGCAATCTGGAACGCTGGAAGGCGCAATTGCAGCAACCCGTCGGCACCTCAACACAGTAGGGATTTTCAGTGACTTTTCGACCTCTTTTAGCGGCCCTCGCCGTTGTCGCGCTGGCGGGATGTGCAGCCGATCCTGCGCCGAATGAACAGCTGCGCCTGACCCGGCAAGCGCTTGAGCAAGCCAGTGCGGTCGGTGCCGTCGCCGAAGAGTCGGCCGAATTGAAACGCGCCGAAGACAAATTCGCCCGGGCCGAGGCCGACATGGCCGAGCAGTCCTACAAGGACGCGCGCATGCAGGCCGAGCAGGCCGAACTGGATGCCCGCCTGGCCGAAGCCCAGGTACTGACCCGCAAGAGCCAGGAGCAGTTGAACGTGCTCAACACCCGCATCACCCGCTTGCGCAAGCAACTGCAGTTGGGAGAAGCCCAATGAGCCGGCTGATTCATGGGGTGAGCGCCTTGCTATTGGCCGGCGCCATGCTGGGCGGCTGCGCCACCCATCCAAACAGCGAGCTGGCTCTGCAGCAGGCGGGCGGCGATTTCCAGAAGGTCAAGGAAGACGCCAATGTGCTGCGCTTCGCGCCCAAGGATGTGATCCGCGCCGGTGAGTCACAGGCCCGCGCCGACCGCCTGTCCAGCTACTGGGGCAGCGGTGCCGATGTGGAGCATTACGCCTACCTGAGCCGTCGCTACAGCGCGATTGCCCGTGAACATACCGAGCAGGGGCTCAATGCAGAACGCGGCGCCAAGCTGGAACTGGAGCGCCAGAGGCTGCAACTGGCCCTGCGCGAAAGCAAGCTGTCGAGCGTGCAACAGCAGGGCAAGTGGCTCGAAGAGCAAATCACCAGCCTCGCCACTCAGACCGACCGCGGTTTGGTGATGACCCTGGGTGACGTGCTGTTCGACACGGGGGACGCCGAGCTTAAAAACTCGGCCAACCGCACAGTGCTGAAAATCGTGCAGTTCCTGCAACTGAACCCCAAGCGCGTGGTGCGTATTGAGGGTTATGCGGACAACACCGGCGGCGAGCAGGAAAACCTCAGGCTGTCCCGCGACCGTGCGCAATCGGTGGCCGATGTGCTGGTGGACCTGGGTATAGACGAAAAGCGCGTGCAAGTTGAAGGGTATGGCGACCAGTACCCGGTGGAGGCCAATGCTTCCGAGCGGGGCAGGGCGCAGAATCGCCGGGTTGAAATCGTCTTCTCCGACGCCAAGGGCCAGCTGGGCGCCGCCCGCTAGGAGCCTGGCGCAGGTCAAAATGTGGGAGGGGGGTTGCTTCCGATAGCGGTGGATCAGTCACAACATCATTGACTGACACTCCGCTATCTGGAGCAAGCCCCCTCCCACATGTGTTTCTGTACCGCTGGAAACTCTATCCGCAACCGTTACAGTTTTTGCTGTCACTGCCGCGCGCCCTCGACTATTGTGGCAACTGTCCCCGTACACTTCTAAACTGTGCCGGTATGTTTCACACAAAAATAAAACGCCCGTGAAATCGAGTGCTGCGTCATGACCAATCTGTTGCTTTACCAACGTATTGCCCAGCAACTGGCTGAGGACATCCGGCGCGGTGTCTATCAACCGGGGGAGCGCGTGCCTTCGGTGCGCAAGATGAGCTCTCAGCTCAATGTGAGTCACGCCACGGTTTTGCAAGCCTACGCTAACCTGGAAGACCAGGGGTTGATCCGGGCGCGGCCGCAGTCCGGCTATTACGTGCACCAGACGCCCGCGCTCACCGCGCCCACGCCGGATATAGCTCGGGTAGAGCGCCCGGGGTTGGTCACCCGCAGCAGCATCATTCAACAGGTATTGGGCGAATCGCGCCGCGAAGGCGTGTTTCCACTGGGCGCCGCTGTGCCGAGTGTCGACTACCTGCCGGTGCGGGCGCTGCATCAGCAGTTGGCCAAGGTTACGCGCTTTCAGAGCCCTCGGGCCTTCAGCTATATGTTCAGCCCCGGCTTCGAGCCGCTGCGCCGCCAGGTGGCGATCCGCATGCGTGATGCCGGCGTGGTGGTCGATCCATCCGAAGTGGTGATCACCCACGGCTGCGTCGACGCGTTGCAGATGTCCCTGCGCGTACTGACCCGCCCCGGCGACCTGATCGCCGCCGAGTCGCCGACCTATTACGGTTTGCTGCAACTGGCCGACCTGCTCGGCCTCAAAGTGATCGAGATTCCCAGCGACCCCTCCACCGGCATGAGCCTGGAAGCGTTGCAGCTGGCGGCCAACCAATGGTCGATCAAGGCGCTGGTGCTGACCACACGCTTGAGTAACCCGCTGGGCGGCACCATGCCCGAAGAGCGGCAGAAGCAGTTGCTGCGTCTGGCCTCGGATTTCGATATCCAGATTGTCGAAGACGATATCTATGGCGAGCTGATGTTCGAACTGGGCCGCACCAAGGCGCTGAAAGCCTACGACCGCCTGGATCGGGTGATTTACTGCTCGAGCTTCTCCAAGACGCTGTCGCCCGGTGTGCGCATTGGCTGGATGATCGCCGGCAAATATCAACAGGAGATCCAGCGCTTGCAGATGTTCAGCACCCATTCGGCGTGCAGCGTCACGCAGATGGGCGTTGCTGCCTACCTGGAGAACGGTGGCTATGATCGCCACCTGCGTTACATTCGCCAGGAATACCGCAAGAACCTCAGCGCTTTCCAACTGGCGGTGCAGCAGTACTTCCCCGAAGGCACGCAGATGACCCGGCCCACCGGCGGTTTTATTCTGTGGGTCAGCTTGCCGGGGCGCGTCAATACGCAGGAGTTGCATGTGCGTGCCCTGCAACAGGGCATCAGCATTGCGCCGGGGCTGATTTTCAGCAATACAGAGCAGTTCAACCACTGCATTCGGCTCAACTGTGGCACGCCGTGGAACCGCGAGGCAGAGCGGGCGCTGATGACGCTGGGGATGCTGGCCAGCCAGTTGTGTCAGGAGACCAGTGCCGGCCTTTGAGGTGCGGAACCGGGACAATTCCTACAGGGCTGTGCGTGTCGTGCTTGTCATGCCGCGCACAACAAGCGAGCATATGGCCTTCTGCCGTTAATGCTGTTGGCGATATGAATTCGATTTTTCGCGTTGTAGGAATGATTGGCCTGTTAACGCTGTGCAACGTCGGCGTCGCAATGGCGGCCGCGCCCGTGTCGGACACCAAGCCTGCGGCAAGCGCCGCGCAGGCGGCCTCCACCAAGAAAACGGCGCAGGCGAAGAAAGCTACGGTCGCGAAGAAAAAGCGCGCCTCGGCAAGAAAAAAATCCAAGTCAGCCCGTGAGGTCGCCCAGACCAAACTGCCACCAGCTCAACTGGACCTGTCACTGCCTTCGGACATGGTCAGGCATTTACAGCCGATCGGTACCATGCCCAAACCCAAAAGCGTGCCGCTGCTACCGCCGATGTTCGGCGACAAGCCCAGCGACAACAGCGCGTTCCAGATCAACGGCCGTTTGCTCAGCAACGAGATGAAGCTGCAACTGCGCAATGAAGAACGTCGTGATGTGGAAGGCGCCGCGCTGGATTTCGAATTCAAGCAATAACTATTGTGAGCAAGTGACGCCCTGGCTCGACCATCTGTCGCGGACTGGTCAGTCACTTGTTTTTTGCGTGAAAAACCCTTGTTGGACCATTTTAAAACGGTTGTTCAAGGGCGTACCCTAGCCCCGCCATCCCATTGAGTCGTCGAGGACCTGTTGGTCATGAAATGCCGTGAAGGCTGTGGCGCTTGCTGCATTGCCCCCTCCATCAGTTCGCCGTTACCCGGTATGCCCCAGGGCAAGCCGGCGGGCGAGCGCTGCCTGCACCTGTCGGTCGAACAGCTATGCCAGCTGTTCGGCAAGCCCGAGCGGCCGGCTGTGTGCAGTGACTTCAAGGCGGACCTGGAGGTGTGCGGCACCGACCAGGCTGATGCCATTCGGCTGATCGGCTGGTGGGAGCAGATGACGGCGGCTTGATGGGCTTTACTCTCGGAACTTCAACAATAAGGAATACAACGATGGGTTCGCTGAAACGAATGGCTGTGTTGTGCGGTTTCACGATGTTGTTCGCGGCCACCGCGCAGGCCGAGGACTGGCAGGTGGCCAAGGACGAAGACGGCATCAACGTGTCCCTGAGCGAGGTTGCCGGCTCCAAGTACAAGGCCTATCGCGGTGTCACCTTGATCAAGGCGCCCGTGGCGAAGATTCAGGCGCTGCAGGAAGATGTCGCCGCTGCCTGTTCATGGATTCACGAGTGCAAATCCCAGAAGCTGGTGGACAAGAAGGGCAATGAAGCCTGGACCTACACCCAGTTCAACGCACCTTTCCCGGTGACTGATCGCGATTCCTACACCCACATCACCACCACCAAAAATGCCGATGGCGGCATAACGCGTACATTGCAGGGCGTGCCGACCTACAAGCCGGAAGAAAAAGGCTACGTACGCGTGGCGCAGGTCGAAGGATTCTGGAAGCTGGTGCCCAAGGGCGATAACCAGACCGAGGTCACCTATCAGGTGCACACGGAGCCTGGCGGCAGCGTGCCGTCCTGGCTGGCCAACAAGTTCGTGGTCGATGCGCCGTTCAACACCTTGAAAGCCCTCAAGGAACACGCCGAGAAATAATTGCTGTCGATCAGGTGCCTGCGGCCTTGAGCGGAACGTTTGACGAGCCCTCAAGGTCCAGATGGATGTGAGCCCACACATGGGTTTTATCGAGGAGGCACCGATGCAAATGTGGCAAATTACCTTCGTTGACGATCACGGTGTGCAGTCCGTGGAGCAGTTCGACTGCGAGCACAAGCCCAGCCTCGAAGATGCGGCGCACATGATTCGCAACAAACTCGTGCCGGTCGCCGCAGAACTCGACCTCAATGACCTTGAAGGCCGCAAGCCCGAGCCTACGGTCAAGATCCTCAAGGATCAGAACAGTATCCAGATCCTCGACATTTCGCCCGCCGCCTGAACATTCCTCGTTTGCCAGCGCAGCCCCTCTGGTGGAGGTGATAGCTTCGCGCTACTCTGCAAGCGAGATCAGCGAATGATTCGCTAGGTACTGGTCTTGTCAGCTACATGCTTGTTTTCCCTGCGGTGCAGTCATTGCCGTGGTGCTCGCGCCAACAGCGCGCGGGCTTCGGGAAGCACGGAAAGTCTATCCATCAGTTTGAGGAGGACGTTTCATGAGCACAGCCTATCAAGAAGACATCAGCACCCACGTTCTACGCCGCATGAAAGAAGGCGGTTTTGATTTTTCACGGTTTCACCCCATCGAGTTCTACGCGATTTTCCCGGATGAAGAACGGGCGCGCAGGGCTGCGGGTGAGTTTCGCGGGGAGTCCCTGAATGCCCAGGTCAGCGCACGCGATGATGGCGCCTGGTACCTGGAATTGAGCAAGATCATGTCAGCCACCTACGACGGCATAGGAGACTTCGAGCAAGACTTTGAAGCGGTGGTCGAGCCGTTGGGCGGGATCATTGAAGGGTGGGGCGTCAAGCATCAGGTGCGTGGGTTACCCATGTAGCCGTCTGCACAAACGCTGCGTATCGGCTGACCTTTGGGTCGGCCGATTTTGTTTGTGCTGTGGGAAAACACTGCGCGGATTTTTCGACAGCAAAAAAAAGCCACCCAAGTTGGGTGGCCTAAAGGGAAGATCGTTGCGCTGAAACTGTAGGACGCGTCCTGTTCAGCAGATGTTGGCGATTATCCGCAGCTTCAGCTGCGCAGTGAAATCAAGTCTGACTATGCTGTTGATAGTAAAACGCCGCCTTGCGATGACGCAGGCGAGCAATGCGCCGGGAGTTATGCGCACCAGGACGGTGTGGACATATCCGGGTAGTTATTCAACTCACTGATTTTTAAGTGTTTATGCCGCTGGTACGGGCCTTGCGAAGGTCCGTATGTCCGGGTGACAAGGAGTTCGGCATGATCCGCACTTGTTTCGACGAAATGTACGACGGGGCAGGGCAGGTTCGTCCCCATTACCGTGAATTCGCCCGCTGGTTGGCGCAGACCCCGCCCGAACTGCTGGCCCAGCGCAGGCGCGAGGCCGATTTGCTGTTTCACCGAGCGGGTATCACCTTCACCCTCTACGGCGACGAGCAAGACACTGAACGCCTGATTCCCTTCGACATCATCCCCCGCAGCATTCCGTTCAGTGAATGGCAGATTGTCGAGCGCGGCTGCATTCAGCGGGTCAAGGCGCTGAACCTGTTTCTTGCCGACCTGTATCACGAACAGCGCATCATCAAGGCGGGCATCATTCCCGCCGAGCAGGTGCTGGCCAACGAGCAATACCAACTGGCCATGCAGGGCCTGGATTTGCATCGCAACCTGTATTCCCACATCTCCGGGATCGATCTCGTACGCGATGGCGATGGCACTTACTACGTACTGGAAGACAACCTGCGTACACCCAGCGGTGTCAGCTACATGCTCGAAGACCGCAAAATGATGATGCGCCTGTTCCCTGAACTGTTTGCCGCCCAGCGCATCGCGCCGATCGATCACTACCCCAGCCTGCTGCTCGACACCCTCAAGAGCGCCAGCCCCATCGACAACCCCAGCGTCGTGGTATTGACGCCGGGACGCTTCAACAGCGCCTTCTTCGAGCACGCGTTCCTGGCCAGAGAAATGGGCGTGGAGCTGGTGGAAGGCGCCGACCTGTTCGTGCGCGATGACCACGTATTCATGCGTACCACTGACGGACCCAAGGCGGTGGATGTGATCTACCGTCGCCTCGATGACGCGTTCCTCGACCCGTTGGCGTTCAACCCCGATTCCATGCTCGGTGTGCCCGGCCTGCTGGCGGCTTATCGCTGCGGCAATGTAGTGCTGGCGAATGCGATTGGCACCGGCGTGGCGGATGACAAGTCGGTGTACCCCTTCGTCACCGAGATGATCCGCTTTTACCTGGACGAAGAACCGATCCTGAAGAACGTACCGACCTTTCAGTGCCGCAAGCCTGATGAGTTGTCCCACGTGCTGGCCAACCTGCCGCACCTGGTGGTCAAGGAAACCCAGGGCTCCGGCGGCTACGGCATGCTGGTCGGGCCGGCATCCAGCGCAGCCGAAATCGAAGCCTTTCGCGCGCGCCTCAAAGCCAAACCCCACGCTTATATCGCCCAACCGACCCTGTGTTTATCCACGTGCCCGACTTTCGTCGACAACGGCATTGCACCGCGCCATATCGACCTGCGCCCGTTCGTGTTGTCCGGCAAGGAAACCCGCGTGGTGCCCGGCGGTTTGACGCGTGTGGCGCTGCGCGAAGGCTCGCTGGTGGTCAACTCGTCCCAGGGTGGCGGCACCAAGGACACCTGGGTGGTGGAGGATTGAGCCATGTTGAGTCGAACTCCCTTCATCTACGTGGTGCGCACGTTGGGCGACACCATCCACGGTTCCTGCGCGGAGGCCCCATGAGACTCTCTATCAGTCACGAAACCACATACCACTACGAAGACCCGGTGCGCGCCAGCATCCAGTACCTGCGCCTCACTCCCCACGACAGCGAACGCCAGCAGGTCATCAGTTGGCAACTCGATCTGCCACGTCCGGTGCGCGCCCAAGTGGACCCGTTCGGCAACATCCTGCATGTGCTGACCCTGGATGAACCCCACGATGCAATCGTTATCCGCGCTCGCGGCCAGGTGGATATCGACGAGCTGCGCGAAGCCGAGCATGAGGGCCAGTCGGCGTTTCCCTTTCTGCGCTGCACCCGCCTGACCGAGCCGGACGAAGCGCTGCGCGGCTTTGCCGACCAGCACTGTCAGCAACGCCGTGACCGCAATGCGTTGATCGACCTGATGCACGCGCTCAACCAGAGCATGGTCTACACGCCTGGTGCCACCGAGGTCGATACCTGCGCGGCCCAGGCCTTCGCCGGCGGAGCGGGCGTGTGCCAGGATCACACCCATGCGTTTCTTGCCTGCGCGCGAAGCCTGGGGATTCCGGCGCGCTATGTGTCGGGGTATTTATACAGCGAAGACAGCACGCACCTGGCCAGTCACGCCTGGGCCGAAGCCTGGCTGGAGGACGCGTGGTACAGCTTTGACGTGACCAACCAGATGGCGCGGCCGCAGCGGCACCTCAAGCTGGCGGTGGGCCTGGACTACCTCGACGCCTGCCCCGTGCGCGGCATGCGCCGGGGCGGCGGGCATGAGCAGATGCACGCGAAAGTGTTGGTGATGCCGACACCGGTGATCGAGGTGCAGCAGCAATGATTGCGCCGCTCCTGCAGCATAAGACTCACGGTTGGGCTTTGCGCCCGGCCATGTGCTTCAAATACCCCACCAGCAAATCCAGTTCGCTGTCGGGCAATACACTGGCGGCAAACGCGGGCATCTTGGCCTGTGGCCAGTGCCGCACGTTCTGCGGGTCGCGAATATACCGCTTGAGAAAATCGCCGCTGAAATACTCGGTGGGGCTGTAGGGAATATTCAGGTCAGGCCCCACCTCTGCATCCCCGGCGCCATTGAGCCGGTGGCAGGCCAGACAGTTCTTCTGGAACAGTGCAAAGCCCTGGTTGACCGGATCATTCGCCGCCAGCTCAGGGGCGGGCAATAACGCAGGAAAACGCTCGGCCACGGTCTTTAGCTGTTTGATTCGGGAAACCTGAAACGGCCACTGCTCCGGGCTGATCGGCCCCGCCTGCGGGTCGGTCCACACCAGATAAAACGGCCCGGCGCTTGGTTTGCCAGGCGTCAGGGACGGCCAGGGGTGGGCCGGGTCCTCCACTGCCAGCCAGGCGCGAGCACCGGTTTTTTCCAGCAAGGGCGCGGCGTTGAGTTCGGCCGCAAACCCATCCAGGGCGACCGCCTGCAGATGACTCTGCGGTGCAAGCCCCGGCAACAGCACCGCCAGCGGCACTGCGCGATACGTCATATCGCGCTTGTAGGAAACGTCATCAACGATGTGCACCGTCTGCGCATCCGGGTGCTTGAGCAAGTCGGCGGTCTGCCAGGTCCTGCTGGTGTGGTCCAGTTCGATAGTCAATTGCGCGGCGCCGGCCGGCACGCTGAGCAGCAGGGCGAACAACGCAAGGAGTGTTTTCAACAGTGAGCCCGTTTTCAAGTCGCAATGACCTTCAAGATAGCGGAAATCAGCTTGTAAAAAGACAGCCCCTGCAACGGGATCGCTATGCGCAATACCTCGCAGGTGCTGTCAAAAACTGCAATTCTGATGCGCTGGATGCACAGAACGAGTGGATCGGATCGTTACCCAATAACCTTGGTTAAATTGGGCAGGATCAAAATCAATGTGGTGGCGAACAGAATAAGTCCCGCCTGACGTACTTTCGAATGCTTGAACATGGCTGACTGCCTTTTGTTGTTATTCCTGAGCGTCAAATGCGTGCCGTTGAATCCAGTATCGCGATCTGGCGTGACATCTTTCTTACAGCTGCTCCAGCAAAACCCGGCAGCAACCTCTTACTGAGTTCAACCTTAGAGCCCTCGTTCTTGCACGCTTAGATTCATTTCATATCAGCTAAGCGTGATTCGAGCTTAAAAAGGCATGAGGCATAACGCCATATTGGCGCCAATGCCTTGGCTAGACAGCTAAAACGATTAATCAGGTCATTCCCTCAGATGCCTACCGTTCGTCCGGGCGCAGGGGGTCAAAGCGGCGAGCGCATCCGTTATTGAAACCGTGTCAATCGGGCCTGGATAAAGGCTTGGAGGGTGAACGAGCAGTTCTGCGCTTGCGTTATGGGCATGTTTCAAGGCAGGCTCTCTGGGTGTTCATTATTCCCATCGCCGTGTCAGGTATTTTTTATGTCGCTACGCGTCTGCATTCTGGAAACCGATATCCTGCGCCCTGGCTTGATTGATCAATACCAAGGCTACGGACAGATGTTCAAGCGTCTGTTTTCCCGGCAGCCGATTGCCGCCGAGTTTGTCGTCTACAACGTCGTGCAGGGCGAATACCCGCCGGATGACGAAGCTTTCGATGCGTACCTGATCACCGGCAGCAAGGCCGACTCCTTCGGAACCGACCCCTGGATCCAGACCCTCAAGACGTATGTGATGGAGCGTTACGCGCGCGGCGACAAATTGCTCGGTATTTGTTTCGGACACCAGTTATTGGCATTGCTGCTCGGCGGCAAGACCGAACGCGCGAGCCAGGGCTGGGGCATGGGCACTCACGATTACACGCTTGATGCCAAGGCCCCGTGGATGAGCCCGGAGGTACCGGAGCTGACGCTGCTGATCAGTCATCAGGACCAGGTCACCACCTTGCCGGCCAACGCCACGGTTATCGCCTCGAGTGAATTCTGCCCCATCGCCGCCTACCACATCGGTGATCAAGTATTGTGCTTCCAGGGCCATCCTGAATTCGTCGCTGATTACTCCCGCGAGCTGCTGGAAATTCTTCAGACAACGCTTGGGGAAAAGGTCTACACCCATGGCGTCGCAAGCCTGGAGCGAGACCACCACGGCGCCACCGTGGCGGAATGGATGATGCGCTTCGTGGCGCACAAACCCGAGTCGGCTTAAAGCCAGCCCGACCGCTTGAAGCTGGCCCACAGGCTGATGCAGCCGGTGGCAATCAACCCGAGCACCGCGAAGTAGCCGTAGTGCCATTGCAGCTCGGGCATGTTCTGGAAATTCATCCCGTAAATCCCCGCCACCGCCGTGGGGAATGCCAGGATCGCTGCCCACGCGGCGAACTTGCGCTGCACCACGCTCTGCCGTGACGCCTCCAGCAAGACGCCGATCTCGATGGTCTGGCTGGCGATATCGCGCAGAGTGGTGAGGTCTTCCATCTGCCGCGTCACGTGGATCTGCACATCACGGAAGTAAGGGCGCATGTTCTTGTCGATAAACGGGAAGCTCAGCTTCTGCAGTTCCTGGCTGATCTCCACCATCGGCGCCACATGGCGCTTGAGCCGCAGCACATCGCGGCGCAGGCCGTGGATCTTCTGTATATCGCGTTCGCTCAGCGAGCTGCACAGCACATTGCGCTCCAGCTCATCGATCTCGGCATGGATCGCTTCACTCACCGGCTGATAGTTCTCGGTGACGAAATCCAGCAGCGCATAGAGTACGAAATCTTCCCCATGCTCCAGTAACAGTGGCCGTGCCTCACAGCGCTGACGCACAAAGCCGTAGGACGCCGAGTGGCCGTTGCGTGCGGTGATGATGTAGCCGTTGCCGGCAAAAATATGGGTTTCGATAAACTCCAGCTTGCCGTTCTCGCGCACCGGCGAGTAGGTGACGATAAACAGCGCGTCGCCGAAGGTCTCGAGCTTCGGGCGGCTGTGCTTTTCCATGGCGTCTTCGATTGCCAGTTCGTGCAGATTGAACTGGCGCTGCAGGTTGGTCAGCTCCAGGGTGCTGGGCTCTTCCAGCCCGATCCAGACAAAATGATTCGGTTTGGCGGCCCAGGCCGCGCCTTCATCAAGGGTGATATCCGTGACTTTCTTGCCATCGCTGTAAACGGCTGCCGCAACAACTCTACCCATGATGCTGATCACTTCTAGTCGGGAGGACAGGAGTTGGGCAGCTTAGCCTGATTGACGTTCCGTTGTTGCTCCGGCAATTTCACGGTCCATGGCGGTGATGCATTCATCCATCTGCGCCTGGCACACTTGCATCAACGCTGGAATGTCATCCGCCGTCAGGCCCGCCGTCGGAATCGGCGCCAACGACCGTATGAGCACATCGCCACTGTTCCAGCGATTAAGCTGCATATGCGTCACGTAATTGCTGACACACACCTGCACGATGGGCACACCCGCCGCAATCGCCATATGAAACGCGCCTTTTTTGAATGGCAACAAGCCCTTGCCCAGATTTCGCGTGCCCTCCGGGAACACCCAGATCGACGTGTCTTCATGCTGCAGGGTACGCGTAGTGGTCAGCATCGCGCGGCGCGCCTTGTGCGCATTGCCCCGGTCGATCAGCACATTGCCCGCCAGCCAGAACAGCTGGCCGAACAGTGGCACCCATTTCAGGCTTTTCTTGGCGATACACACGGTGCGGTGGGGCACCACGGTGCCCAGCACAAACAGGTCATAGTTTGACTGGTGATTGGCGATCACCACGCAGGTCCCCGGCTTATCACGCAGCGAGTCGACATTGGCCTTCACGTTCAGGCGCAAAATCCACATCGCCGGCACTGCGTACAGGCGGGCACACAAGCGACTGTTGTCCGGATTGAACGGTCGGCAAATACCCAACAGCACGCCCAGCACACCGGCGACCATAAAGTGCAGACCCATCAACAACATACGCAACAGAAACAGCATCGACACGGCCCATCGAGACAAAAGGTGGCGCAGTGTACGGATGTGCACTGTATTCGGCAATTGACCCTAAGGACGTGGGAGATGGCCGATGTTTAAGCGCATGTTTCAACTAGCGCTGACAAACCCTGTCTGGAGCGGCCAGTAAAGTTTCGGATTTTCTTGTAAGAAAAAGCCCGACACTAGGTCGGGCTTCGGTGGGCGCGGTGCAGGAGCTTAACTGAGGCCATGGCTCTGATCCTGGATGATTGCGTCATCCAACGCCTCCAGCAGTGCCTTGCGCACCTTCAATTTGGTCTGCTTGTGCGCAGCCATATTGATCTTTTTCAACTGCCGCGCCGCTTCCAGAGCCGCTGCGTGCAGTTCCTCCGGTGCCACCACCTTGTCGAGGAAGCCCGCTTGCAGCGCGCCCTGCGGGTCAAACATCTCGGCGTTGATCACCGAGCGGTGGAATGCCGATTTGCGCAGGCGATCGCGCGCCAACTCGATGCCTGCGTGGTGCATGGTCATGCCGATCGCCACTTCGTTCAGGCCAATGCTGAACGGGCCCTCCACGCCGATCCGATAATCCGCCGACAGCAGCAGGAACGCGCCTTTGGCCACCGCATGCCCGGGGCACGCCACAATCACCGGGAACGGATGCGACAACAGGCGCCGCGCCAGCGTCGAACCGGAAGTTACCAGGCCGATGGCCTCCTTGGGGCCTGCGGTCATTACCTTCAAATCATAACCACCCGACAGAATGCCCGGCGTTCCGGTGATGACCACCACCGCGCGATCCTTCTCGGCCTGATCCAGTGCCTCATTAAAAGCGCTGACCACCGCCGGAGAAATGGCATTCACCTTGCCGTTGCTCAAGGTCAGGGTCGCGATACCTTCTTCGAAGTGGTAGGCAATCAACTCACTCATGACGCGTTTCCTTGCAGGACTTGTTATAGAAGAATGCAGCAGACGTTACCCACCACGCACGCCCCGGTAAAGCGCCGTGACTGACTACCCAGTCAGGCTTTTCCCGCACCTGCAAGGGTAGACGGCCCGGAGCAGGGCGTGACAATCGAGTCAGACGCACGCCGTCAGTGCCCGAGAATGGCACAATCACCACCCCCCGTCGGGTGTGTGCTGGCGGAGCGGTCTAACCGCATGAAAATTCTGAAAAAAACCTTTGCCATCAGAAAGGCTTTCGACTACATTAGCGCGCCTCGACAGACTGAACTGGTTTGCCGAGATACGGTGAAGTGTCCGAGTGGCTTAAGGAGCACGCCTGGAAAGTGTGTATACAAGAAATTGTATCGAGAGTTCGAATCTCTCCTTCACCGCCAAATTTGATGTAAACAAAACCCCTGGTTTCGAGAGAAACCAGGGGTTTTGTAGTTTCTGGCCCTTGCAAAGGCGCGTTCAGGCAACTCGCAACATCATGGGCCATCCGCTGAGGTCTGGCCCATGATACGTCGCGTGCCAGAGTGCTGACTCTGACAGTTCCTGCTTACTGCGCAGCCTTCAATTTGACCACATCACCCGAAATCTTCGTGGTATAGCCGCTCAGTACCCACGCCCAGAACCACTTCTCCTGAATTTGTGTATTGATCAGCGCATCACCGCCTTTGGCCTGGATGGCGGCGGTCTGTGCGCGCACGAAGCGGCTGTTCTGGCCGATCGGGATGATGCCGAACAGCATGACGCCGGTGGCGCTGGCTTCGCTGTGGCCCAGAACGGTGTACTGGCTGCTGTCGTATTGCGGGGATTTGATGGCGGTGCCGGTGCAGCCGGCGAGGGTGAAGCCGAGAACGGCTGCTGCAACTGCTTGACGGGCGTACTTCATTGGTAACTCCATGGGCTGAATATCGAGATTCAATTCTCGAAGGCGCGACACTCTAATGGCGTGAAGGTCGGATTGAAATCCATCGTAGGAAATTTCCTGGATTTCTGTGGCGAGCGGGCAAACCCTAATGCCGTTCATTTAAGGAACATGTGTCGGCTTATTGTGGCGAGCGGGCTTGCCCCGCGTTGGGGTGCGAAGCGCCCCCAATCAAGGAAAACGCGGTGTGCATGACGCTGCGCGGAGCATGGTTTTGGGGCTGCTGCGCAGCCCAACGCAGGACAAGCCTGCTCGCCACAGGGAATCTGCGCTTAACTGAACGGCATTGGGGCTTGCCCGCTCGCCACAAGGCGCGCCCCGCATTCAATCAGAGATGCAACCAGGCCAGGCTGCCAAGTACCACGGCCACGCCGCCGGCGGTATACGACAGGCGCTTGAGCCATTCCTTGCGCGTGAGCAAGGTAATCGCCGCCAACGAGATCGCGATCTGAATCGCGGTCATCGCCTGGGCCCAGCGGTGATGCTGGTGCAGGGCCTCCTCGGACTTGTCATTCCATTCTTTGGAGGTCGCTTCAAGTTTCTCCGCCTGTTTGCGTACGTCCTCCTTCTGGCCTTTATAGCGCTGGATTTCATCTGTGTAATGGGCGACGTCGACGCCGGGGATGTGGGTGGCCAGTTCGGCCAGATTCTGGCGGCTGGATTTGGCCTGGTAGTAATTCCACTGGTTGGCGGCTTCGGTCTTGAAGATGGCGGCGTTGTTCTTGTCCATCGCCGCTTCGCTCTCGGTGGAGCCGGCCTGGTAGCTGAGCATGGCGCCGAGGGTGGCCATCAGCGCGGTCATCACGGCAATGCGGCTGGCGAACCTGTCCCCGCGACCGTGGGCATGTTCAGTAGTGTGTTCGATGTGCTTTTCGTGGGGGCTGGGGACTTCGAAGGCTTCGGACATGGCGGCGGCTACAAGCGGACTGAGGGAGTCTGATTCTTCACCGTTAAGGCTGTCTCAAGCCTGTCCGTAACGTCGGAAAATTCGCACATACACCGCGATATTGATCAGCAGTACCAACGCGCCCAAGCCCAGTTGAATCTGCGGTGTGAGCGCGGCCGGGTAAATCAGCGCGAGAATGTAGTGCTCGACAAAGCCGCCGCCGTAGCCGTCTTGGCCGGCCAGGTGGCGAAACAGGTTTTCCCAGCGTGTCAGCGGGCAGGGCAGATGAAACACCTCGACAACAACGCCCCACGCGGCTGCCGGCAGGTGCAGCCATAGGATCGGTCGCCATTTCAAGGCGAGCAGCCCGCCGAACAGCGCGAACAGGATGAAACACAGGTGGAACAGCACGAGGCCATCGGCGGCCAGACGATAGAGCATTTTTGATTCCGTTATAAAGTGGCCGAGGGCGAGGTGTCGCGTGAATGACGTTATAGCTCAAGTTGAATGGCGTTTATCCCGAACGCCTTGGCAATTTTTTCCCGAGTGGTCCGGCGAGGTTTACTGACGACCTCTTGCTGGGCAAATTCGGATTGTGAAATACCCAAGCGACCGGCGACCTCTTCCTGGGTCAGGCCCAAGTGCTCGCGCCACGCCCGGATCGGCGTTGCTCCATCCACCAAGCGGCTTACGACCGCGTGGGGGACCAGATTCGGGTCGTTCTGCTGGGCCAGATAATGTTCATAAGGAATTACCACGAAGGCTGGGCTGCCCTCCGTATTGTGGATGATCTGTACGGCAGCAGGTTCGTTCGTCACGTTTTTTGACCTCTTGAATGCTGACCACATGGATGCCGCCGTCCCAGTCGAATTTGACGGATTTTCTGGTCCAGTGGATTGAGTTCATTGAAGAGCAATAAGTCTTTTATAAGGTTTGCAAGGGGCTTTTTCACACCTTTTTACGCAGGTGATCGCGCCGTTCTCACAAATCCTGGACGGCCGTTATGCACGCCGGCTGGTAAAACTGTGACGCGATATGAATACCTCACCGTCATCTGAGCCGAGCACAATCCCGAATGAAGGAGGTTGCTTGCAGGCAAGCGTGGCCGCTATTGTGCTGATCTCTCTAGTCCGTCCAAGGATCCTTCTCCGATGAGTGCACCGCGTACCGCTGTCCCGATCAAGGCCGTGATTTTCGATATGGACGGTTTGCTGCTGGACACTGAAGGCATCTATACCGAAGTCACCCAGATCATCGCCGAGCGCTACGGTCGCACCTATGACTGGGGGATCAAGCAGCACATCATCGGGCGCGGCTCACAGGATCTGGCGGAGTACGTCGTCAAGGCACTGGACCTGCCGATCACCCCGGCGGAGTTCCTGGAAATCCGCGAGCCGCTGATGAGCGAGCGTTTCCCCAAAGCCCTGGGCATGCCGGGCGCCGAGGCGCTGGTGCGGCATTTGAAGGCGCACAATATTCCGATTGCCGTGGGCACCAGTTCGTCGCGAAACTCGTTTGGTCACAAGACCACTTTGCACCGCGAATGGTTTGGCCTGTTCGGCACCATCGTCACTGCTGACGACCCGGAGGTCGGCGCCGCCAAGCCTGCGCCGGACATCTTCCTCACGGCCGCCCGCCGCCTGGGCGTGGCGCCGCAGGATTGCCTGGTGTTCGAAGACTCGCCGTTCGGCGTCACGGCTGCCAAAGCCGCGCAGATGACGGCCATTGCGGTGCCCGATGAAGCCATGGCCGACAGCAAGTACCAGCATGCCGATCAGATCATCCGCAAGCTGGCGGACTTCGACCTGGCCGCCTATGGCCTGCCGCCTCTGCCTTGAACAGGCAGATCTGATCTTCAGCGGCTGAACGTGCCCGGCCAGCCAATGACTTTCTTCGGCCTCGGCGTCGCGTAGGTGCGCACCTTCGAGGTCGACAAGCCCAGGCGCACAAGGCCCTCGGCAATCGTCACCGCCGCGGTCACGCCGTCCACCACCGGCACGCCGGTGCGCTGGCGGATCTGTTCGTCAAGGCCGGCCATGCCGCCACAGCCCAGGCAGATCACCTCGGCCTTGTCCTCGGTAATTGCCAATTGGGCCTGGCGAACGATGGCTTCCATGGCGGCCAGCGGATCTTCCTCCAGTTCCAGCACCGCCATGCCACTGGCACGCACCGACGCACAGCGCTGATACAAGCCGGCGAGTTTCAGCCGGTCTTCAATCAGCGGCACGGTGCGGTCCAGGGTGGTCACCACCGAATACGCATGGCCCAGGAACATCGCCGTACTGGCGGCCGCTTCGGTGATGTCCACCACCGGCACGTTCAACAATTCCTGCAGTCCCTCGCGTCCATGCTCGCCATAGCCGGCCTGGATGACCGCATCGAACGGCTGGTCGTAGGCCATCACCCGGTCCATCACCGCAATGGCCGCCAGGTAGCTTTCGAAATTGCCCTCCACCGACTCGGCGCCAAAGTAGGGCGTGAGTCCGACAATCTCGGTGCCCGCGCAGGCCACGGTCCGCGCCTGCTCGGCGATGGCGTCGGTGATGGATTGGGTGGTGTTGACGTTGACCACGAGGATGCGCATGAAACCTCCTTGACGAGTGACAGACGTCGCCTCAAGCCTTGCTGATGATATTCCCGGCATGCAGCCCGCATTCCTTCTGCGTTGCCTCTTCCCACCACCAGCGACCTTCGCGCTCATGCTGATTCGGCAACACCGGGCGCGTGCACGGCTCGCAGCCAATGCTGATAAACCCGCGCTCATGCAGGCTGTTGTACGGCAACTCCAGCATGCGGATATAGCCCCAGATTTCTTCGCTGGTCATCTGCGCCAGCGGGTTGAATTTGTACAGGGTGCGCTCAGGTGTGGAAAAGGCCGTGTCGATTTCCAGCACCGCGACCTGGCTGCGCGTGCCGGGGCTCTGGTCGCGGCGCTGGCCGGTGGCCCAGGCGCTGACGCCGGACAGCTTGCGGCGCAGCGGTTCGATCTTGCGTATGCCGCAGCACTCGCCGTGGCCGTCCCGGTAGAAGCTGAACAGGCCCTTTTCCTTGACGAAGGGTTCCAGCTTGCTCTGGTCCGGCGAGATCAGTTCGATGTCGATCTTGTAGAAATCGCGTACCTGCTCGATAAACCGGTAGGTCTCCGGGTGCAGGCGGCCGGTGTCGAGGCTGAACACCTTGACGTTCTTGTTCAGCTTCCAGGCCATGTCCACCAGCACCACGTCTTCGGCACCGCTGAAGGAAATCCACAGGTCATCACCAAACTGGCTGAAAGCCAGCTTGAGAATGTCCTGGGCAGACTTGTTGGCATAGGTCGTGGCGAGTTCAACGACGTCGAAGGCTTGGTTCATCAGGACGGTTCCTACAGGTCAGTGGCGCTGAGCGCTCTATAGGGGAGCGATGGTATCAAAATCAGCCCGGGGTTGCGGGGCTGCGCTTGAGCCATCGGGTCCGCCAACTGGCTGCCGGTATTCGGCGGCTCTGATGACCTGTTCTGCTCAAACGCCTGCCAGCAGCCGCTCATAAGGAATGCTCAAGCCATCGTGCAGACGCTTGATCATGGCCAGGCTCAACTTGCGCTTATGATTCAAAACTTCCGAGACCCGCCCACTGGTCCCGATAAATGGCTCCAGGTCGCGGGCTGTCAGGCCCATTTGCTCCATGCGAAATTTGATCGCTTCCACTGGATCCGACGCAGGCATGGGAAAATGTTCCGCTTCGTATTTTTCGATGAGCACGGCGAGAATTTCCAGTTCGTCGCCCTCGGGTGAGCCGATCTGCGCTCCCCATAGCTGCTCCACTCGCGCGAGCGCGGCGGTCAGGTCTTCAGGGGTATGAATGGGTTTAATGTTCATCACACGGTCTCCGCGTTTATTTGATCGTATTGCGCATGAGTGCCTAAAAAGCGTATGAACCCAAGCTGGCGTTGATAATCGATGGCCATGATGACTCGATATTTGTTGCCGCCTACGTTGAAGACGACCCTGCCAGCCTTGAGAATGCTCGCTTTTCTGAGCCTTGCCTTCAGCGCCTGTGGCGTCGGGTAGGTGGCGTTCTCCATGTACCGATACAGTTCGACCAACGGCGTTCTCGCGTCGGCATGGTTTGGGTGGCTTTCCCAGAACCGTCGAAAGGTCGATAGCGCGATTATTCGCATCGTGCAGACCTCCCGATTTGGGAGATTAGGCGTGGGCAGAACGGGATGCAACTCCGGAAACAAATTCTGACGAGTAGGCAATCGCCTATGTGATCCTTCACAGACGGCGCATAGGCAGTAGCCGCCGACGCTATAGGCGTGCTGGCGGGCCGTCCACAAACGTACTGATTCAGGTTTTTTCGTGCCTTGCGCTTCGTGAGGTCAGAGGCCGGAGTGCCGGGGGGACTACAGGCTTTCCAGCGTCTGTAACAAAACCCGTACCTTCGTCATCGACTCCTGATACTCCGCCTCCCACTGCGAATCCGCCACAATCCCGCCGCCGCCCCAGCAGCACACCTGATCATCCTTGACCAGCAGGCTGCGGATGGCGATCGAGCTGTCCATCTCGCCACGTACGTCCAGGTACACCAGCGAGCCGCAGTACAAGCCGCGTCGGGTGGGTTCCAGCTCGTCGATGATCTGCATGGCGCGGATCTTCGGTGCGCCAGTGATGGAGCCGCCGGGGAAGCTGCCGGCGATCAGGTCGAGTGCGTCCTTGTCGCTTGCCAGCTCAGCGGTCACGCTGCTCACCAGATGGTGCACGTTGGGGTAGCTTTCCAGGCTGAACAGTTCCGGCACTTTGACCGAACCGGTGCGGCAACTGCGGCCCAAGTCGTTGCGCAGCAGGTCGACAATCATCAGGTTCTCGGCGCGATCCTTGGGGCTGGCCAGCAGTTCGGCGGCGTTGGCCGCATCTTCCTCTGGCGTGAGGCCGCGCGGTCGGGTGCCTTTGATCGGCCGGGTTTCGACCTGGCGCCGGCTGATTTTGACAAAGCGTTCTGGCGACAGGCTCAGCACCGCGCCATGATCGGGCAGGCTCTGGAAGCCGGAAAATGGCGTTGGGCAAGCCTCGCGCAGGGCGCAGTAGGCCGCCCACGGATCGCCAAGGCAGGGCGCGCGAAAGCGTTGCGCGAAGTTGACCTGGTAGCAGTCACCGGCCTGGATATAGTCGTGGATACGCGCGATGGCATCGCGATAAGCCTCGGCACTCAGGTCCGGTGCCATGGGACCACGGAGCTTGAAACTGGCCTTTGAGGCCGCGACCGGCTGATTGAATACGTCAATTAGCCGTTGCCGTTCGCTCTCTGGCAGGGCTGGGTGAAACACCAGCTGGCTGGTCTGCACCAAGTGATCACTGACCAGCGCCCAGGCATACAGGCCAAGGCGTGCGTCCGGCAGGTGGAGGTCGTCCGCAGCCAGCTGCGGCATCTGCTCCAGATGGCGACCGAAGTCGTAGCTCAGATAACCGATCAGGCCGCCGGCAAACGGTAATTCGTAGCCGGCGGGCACATTTGCTTCACCTAACTGGGTCAGGCTTTTGCGCAAGCGTTGCAGAAAATCGCTGCCGCTTTCGTCCGGCGCTACCGTCAGAGTGGCCTGCGGCCAGGCGCTCAGCAGGTCATACCGCCCGCGCTCGGCTGTAGGCCGGCCGCTGTCCAGCAGCACCGCGCCGGGGGCATGGCGGATCGCCGCAAAATACTGGGCGGGGTTTGCCTGGTAAGGCAACGGGTGGACGGAGCAGGTCGACATGCGGGGGGAGCCTTGACGGCAGCTAAAAGCTACAAGTTGCTAGCTTAAAGCTGAAAGTTAAAACGCAGTTGCTCTTTCTTGACGCTCACAGCTTGCAGCTTTCAACCGGCGAAAGCTGCAATATGCCCGAACATTTCCTGCGCAAACCTCACTCGCTCCTCCGGCGTTTCCGTCACGCCAGCGGCTTTCAGGGTTTCCAGACGCGCTTCCACGGCATGGGTGCGCAGGGTCAAGCCGCAGTCGTTGGCGATCTGAATGTTCAACCCCGGCCGCGCATTCAGCTCCAGAATCAGCGGGCCTTTCTCCTGGTCCAGCACCATGTCCACGCCGATATAGCCCAGCCCGCACAACTCATAGCAGCCGGCTGCCAGCTTCATGAAGCCGTCCCAGTTGGGCAACTGCACGCCGTCCACGGCGTTGGTGGTGTCCGGGTGCTTGGTGATGATGCTGTTCAGCCAGGTGCCGCGCAGGGTCAGGCCGGTGGCCAGGTCCACGCCAACGCCGATCGCGCCCTGGTGCAGGTTGGCCTTGCCGCCGGACTGACGGGTCGGCAGCCGCAGCATGGCCATGACCGGGTAGCCCATCAGCACGATGATGCGGATGTCTGGCACGCCTTCGTAGCTGATGCTCTTGAAGATCTGGTCGGGCACCACACGGTATTCGATCAGCGCGCGGTCGCGGTGCCCGCCCAGGGAATACAGGCCGGTCAGGATGCTGGATATCTGGTGTTCGATTTCTTCATGGCTGATGATCTTGCCCGACACCGTGCGATAGCGCCCCTCAAAACGGTCCGCCACCACCAGGATGCCGTCACCGCCGGCGCCCTGGGCCGGTTTGATCACGAAGTCACTGCGCCCGCCGATGATCTCGTCGAGCTTGTCGATGCCTTTTTCGGTGGAAATCACCCCGTACATTTGCGGCACGTGCAGGCCGGCGGCCAGCGCGCGCTCCTTGGTGATGATCTTGTCATCCACCAACGGATAAAGGCTGCGCTTGTTGTACTTGAGCACGTAGTCGGCGTTACGCCGGTTGATGCCCATGATCCCGCGCGCTTCGAGGGCCTTCCAGGTCTTCCAGAAACCGAACATTACTGGTCAGCCTTCAGGAAAGCTTTGAAACGCACCAGCTCGGTCAGGCGGTAGCCGCGATAACGACCCATGGCCAGCATGAAGCCCACCAGGATCAACAGGATCGCCGGGAAGGTGAACACGAAGTAGATCAACTCCGGCACGCTCATGATGATGTGCGCCAGCGACGCCGCGAACAGCGTGCCGATCGCCACTTTCAGTGCGTGGTTGGCGCCGCGTTCTTCCCAGGTGATCGACAGGCGTTCGATGGTCATGGTCAGGATCACCATCGGGAACAGCGCCACCGACAGCCCGCGCTCCAACCCCAGTTTGTGGCTGAACAGACTGATGGCCGCAATCAGCACCACCACGAAGGTCAGCACCACCGACAGCCTTGGCAGCATCTGCAGCTTCAGGTGCTCCAGGTAAGAACGCAACGACAGCCCCAGCGCCGTGATAATCGTGAACAGCACAATCCCGAAGCCCAACTGCGTCTCGCGGAACGCCAGGGCAATCAGCACTGGCGTGAAAGTGCCCAGGGTCTGCAGGCCGATCAGGTTGCGCAGGATCAGGATCACCAGCACGCCAATCGGGATCATCACCATGATCATGAATGTCTGCTGCGTCTGCAGCGGCAGGCCGTACAGCGAGTATTCGAGGAAGTTGGCGTCGGTGTTCTCGTCCGTCAGCTTGGCCAGGCGGATCGCGTTCATCTCGCTGTTGTTCAGGCTGAAGGTCACCAAGGCTTTCTTGCCGCCGTCCACGGTGATCAGGTTCTCATCGCCGGTCCACCACAACAGGCGGTCGGCGGGCAGGCCCTGTTCGCCGGTTTCCGGATTGAAATACAGCCAGTCGCTGCCGTTGAAGCTGCGCAGCCACAGTTCCGGGCTTTGCGGCTGGTCGGCGACCAGGCGAATGGTGTGGACCTTTTCCACCGGCACATGGGCGATGGACAGCAGCAGCTCGACGATCTTGGCTTTGTGCGCCGTGGACGGGTCGCCCGCCAGCAGCAGCTTCACGTTGTCGTCGCTGAGGTTGTTGGTGCGCTTGATCGCCTCGGTGATGAAGGTCTCGACGTCCGCCGAGTGCTGGCGGATCGGCGCCAGCAGGGCTTCGGCAGCGATTTTTTCCGGGCCTTCCACGGCAATGCTGTCGCGGAAGGTCGGACCCTTGACCTTGATCTTTTCGCCGCTGTAGCGCTTGGTCAGCACCAGGCGGTAATACAGCGTCTGGTTGCCCTTGGCGCGGCGTGCCGACCAGGTGACCTTGCGGTTGCCATCGGTGCGGTTGACGCTGACCCCGTAGTTGTTCGAGATGAAGCTCTCGTTAAGGCTCACGAAGTCGCGGCTCAGGGGCGGCACGAACATCTGGATCTTCACCGGGTCTTTCGGATTGGCGACAAACTCGACCTTGGCGTCGATGTTCCACAGATCGTCGGTGGCATCCTCGGTAACAGGAATGCCCAGCACGAAGATCTGGTAGCAGGTGACCGAAATACCCAGCACCACCAGGATGGCGATGAGGATTTTCAGGTGCAGGGTCAAAGAGCGCATTCGGTTTACTCGGCGGTATGAGCGTCGGCGGCGCAGGCAGGCTTGCCCGCTGCGTATTTAAGACTGGGGTCGACCAGCGCATCAAAGCGTTTAAGCGCTTCGGAGCCGATCAACAGCGGGTATTGGAAGGCACTTCGGTCAGTCAAGTTCACTTCTATGCTGCGCAAAGCGCTGCCCATGCAGATATTCAGGGCAATCACCGGACGGGCGGTGTAGTTCTTGTCTTCATCCGGGTCGTAGTCACCGGCCCGGCGCTTGATTTTGCTGACGCGAGCCAGAGGCCGTTCGATGGGGTGGGAATGGGCGGTGTCGATGGCCAGGTAAAAGCGCACCCAGGATTCGCCGTTGCGTTTGAAACGCTTGATATCGCGGGCGCTGAGGGAGGCGGTCTTGGCACCAGTGTCCAGTTTGGCGGCGACTTCAAGGTCGATGCCGGCCAATTGTGCGTATTCGTTGAGGCCATACACGGTTTTCTCGGCAGCGACGCCAAGGCCCGGTGCGGCCAGCAGGCACATCAATAAAAGGAAGGGCTTGAGTCTCATAGATCCTGAGGCGTGCAATGCGATGTTCGATTCAAGGCGACTGGCATTGCTGCGCAAACTCCCTCGTGCGCCATTTCATCCAGTGATGTCAGGCAAAAGCGGCGGGCATTCTAACATGATGCTTTTTCGACGCCAGCGCTGGCAGGCGGCCATGTCCTGCCAGAGCGCGCCGGAGGTTATTAGACGATTGTCGACAATGTGGATTTATTCTTTGACTAAGTGGGGTTGATTGGCTAGTTTTTGCGACATTGCTTTTAAAGGTGTCGACAATATGCTGGATCAGCTGCAAGCCACGGTGCCGGCCCAAGACGATTCCCAGACCATGTCCGAGAACGTGTTCCGCCGTATCCAGGCCGCCATCGTCAAGGGCGAGATCGCCCCCGGCAGCAAGATCTCCGAGCCGGAGCTGGCGCGCACCTATGGCATCAGTCGCGGGCCGTTGCGTGAAGCGATCCACCGTCTCGAAGGCCAGCGCCTGCTGGTGCGGGTGCCTCACGTCGGCGCGAGAGTGGTGTCCTTGAGCCACGCCGAGCTGGTCGAGCTCTACGAAATCCGTGAATCCCTCGAAGGCATGGCCTGTCGCCTCGCCGCCGAGCGCATGACCGACGTCGAGATCGAAGAACTGCGCGAGGTGCTGCACACCCATGAGCGCGACGAAGCTTTTCAAGCTGGCCTGGGTTACTACCAGCAGGAAGGCGACTTCGATTTTCATTACCGGATAATTCAAGGCGCCGGTAACCGCACCCTGACCCAAATGCTCTGCGGCGAGCTGTATCAACTGGTGCGCATGTACCGCATCCAGTTTTCCGCCACGCCCAATCGCCCACGCCAGGCCTTTGCCGAACATCACCGCATTCTTGACGCGATTGCCGAGCGCGACGGTGAACTGGCCGAACTGCTGATGCGCCGCCATATCGGCGCTTCCAAACGCAACATTGCCCGTCACTTCCCCGACGGTGCCGCCCAATCACGAGGTGAGTCATGAGTTCCAACACTAAAAGTACGCCGGGCCAGCGTTTCCGTGACGCCGTCGCCAGCGAGCACCCTTTGCAGGTGGTCGGCGCGATCAACGCCAACCACGCCCTGCTGGCCAAGCGCGCCGGCTTCAAGGCGATCTACCTGTCGGGCGGCGGCGTCGCCGCCGGCTCCCTGGGCGTGCCGGACCTGGGGATCACTGGCCTGGACGACGTGCTCACCGACGTGCGTCGCATCACCGACGTGTGCGACCTGCCGCTGCTGGTGGACGTGGACACCGGTTTCGGCTCCTCGGCGTTCAACGTGGCGCGCACCGTCAAGTCCATGATCAAGTTCGGCGCCGCCGCCATCCACATTGAGGATCAGGTCGGCGCCAAGCGCTGCGGTCACCGTCCCAACAAGGAAATCGTGTCCCAACAGGAAATGGTCGACCGCATCAAGGCCGCCGTGGACGCGCGCACCGATGACAGCTTCGTGATCATGGCGCGCACCGACGCGCTGGCCGTCGAGGGATTGGAGTCCGCCCTGGAGCGCGCCGCCGCGTGCATCGAGGCCGGCGCCGACATGGTGTTCCCCGAAGCCATCACCGAACTGGAGATGTACAAGCTGTTCGCCTCGCGGGTAAAAGCGCCGATCCTGGCCAATATCACAGAGTTCGGTTCGACCCCGCTCTACACCACCGAACAGTTGAAATCTGCCGATGTTTCCATCGTGCTGTACCCGCTCTCGGCCTTCCGCGCCATGAACAAGGCCGCCGAGAATGTCTACACCGCGATCCGTCGCGACGGCACCCAACAGAACGTGATCGACACCATGCAGACCCGCATGGAGCTCTATGATCGTATCGACTACCACACCTTCGAGCAGAAGCTCGACGCGCTGTTCGCCGCGAAAAAGTAACGAACGCGCCGCCCTGAATAACGACAAAAATTGGAGAACGAACATGGCTGAAGCAAAAGTGTTGAGTGGCGCCGGCCTGCGTGGCCAGGTGGCCGGGCAGACCGCGCTGTCCACCGTGGGCCAGGCCGGCGCCGGTCTTACCTACCGTGGCTACGACGTACGTGAACTGGCCGCCGACGCGCAGTTTGAAGAAGTGGCCTACCTGCTGTTGTACGGCGAACTGCCAACCAAAACCGAATTGGCTGACTACAGCAAAAAACTGAGCAAGCTGCGCGACCTGCCGCAAGCCTTGAAGGAAGTACTCGAACGCATCCCCGCCGACGCCCACCCGATGGACGTGATGCGCACCGGCTGCTCGTTCCTCGGCAATATCGAGCCGGAAAAGGACTTCAGCGCGCAGCACGATGTCACCGACCGCCTGCTCGCCGCCTTCCCGGCGATCATGTGCTACTGGTATCGCTTTAGCCACGAAGGCCAGCGCATCGACTGCGCTACTGACGAGCCGAGCATCGGCGGCCATTTCCTGCACCTGTTGCATGGCAAGAAACCCAGCGACCTGCACGTCAAAGTGATGAACGTGTCGCTGATCCTCTACGCCGAACACGAATTCAACGCCTCCACCTTCACCGCACGGGTGTGTGCCTCGACCTTGTCCGACCTGTATTCCTGCGTCACCGCGGCCATCGGCTCACTGCGCGGCCCGCTGCATGGAGGCGCTAACGAAGCGGCGATGGAAATGATCGAGCGTTTCGGCTCGGCCGAAGAAGCGGTGGAGGGCACCCTCGGCATGCTGGCGCGCAAGGACAAGATCATGGGGTTTGGCCACGCGATCTACAAAGACAGCGACCCGCGCAATGAAGTGATCAAGGGCTGGGCGAAAAAACTCGCCGACGAAGTAGGCGACAAGGTGTTGTTCCCGGTCTCGGAGGCCATCGACAAAACCATGTGGGACCAGAAAAAACTGTTCCCCAACGCCGACTTCTACCATGCCTCGGCGTACCACTTCATGGGCATCCCGACCAAGCTGTTCACGCCGATCTTTGTCTGCTCGCGCCTTACCGGCTGGGCCGCGCACGTGTTTGAGCAGCGTGCCAATAACCGCATCATCCGTCCAAGCGCCGAGTACATCGGCGTCGAGCAGCGCAAGTTCGTGCCAATCGAACGTCGCTGAGTGGAGAAACCGCTGATCTCGGGGTGAAAACGGTTTAAAAAGGTGGGAGCGAGCAAGCCCGCTCCCACATTTTGATCGTATTCCACCTTGAATCAGCAGCGGTTCTTCCTTTTGCAACTACCGTGACCGAGTCCTGACGATGAACACTGAATTTCGCAAACCGCTCCCCGGCAGCCGTCTGGATTACTTCGACACCCGCGCGGCCGTCGAAGCCATTACCCCCGGCGCCTACGCCAGCTTGCCCTACACCTCCCGCGTGCTCGCCGAAAACCTGGTGCGCCGCTGCGACCCGGCCACCCTCAACGCGTCCCTGAGCCAACTGATCGAGCGCAAGCGCGACCTCGACTTTCCATGGTTTCCGGCCCGCGTGGTGTGCCACGACATCCTCGGCCAGACCGCGCTGGTCGACCTCGCCGGGCTGCGTGACGCCATCGCCCTGCAAGGTGGCGACCCGGCGCAGGTCAACCCGGTGGTGCCGACGCAGTTGATCGTCGATCACTCCCTGGCCGTCGAAGCCGGCGGTGCCGACCCGGACGCGTTCGAGAAAAACCGCGCCATCGAAGACCGCCGCAACGAAGACCGCTTCCACTTTATCGAGTGGAGCAAAAAAGCCTTCAAGAACGTCGACGTGATCCCGCCGGGCAACGGCATCATGCACCAGATCAACCTGGAGAAAATGTCCCCGGTGATCCAGGTGCGCGACGGTGTGGCCTTCCCGGATACCTGCGTCGGCACCGACAGCCACACTCCGCATGTGGACGCGCTGGGCGTTATCGCCATCGGCGTCGGCGGTCTGGAAGCCGAAAGCGTGATGCTGGGCCGCGCGTCGTGGATGCGCCTGCCGGAAATCATCGGCGTCGAGCTGACCGGCAAGTTGCTGCCGGGCATCACCGCCACCGACATGGTGCTGGCGCTGACCGAGTTCCTGCGCAAGCAAAAAGTGGTCGGTGCATGGCTGGAGTTCTTCGGCGAAGGCGCTGCGAACCTCACCCTGGGCGACCGCGCGACCATCTCCAATATGGCCCCGGAATACGGCGCCACGGCGGCGATGTTCTACATCGACCAGCAGACCATCACCTACCTCAAACTCACCGGCCGTGAAGACGAACAGGTCGCCCTGGTCGAGCAGTACGCCCGCCACACCGGCCTGTGGGCCGATGACCTGAAGGGCGCGCACTACGAGCGCGGCCTTACGTTCGATCTGTCCAGCGTGGTGCGCAACATGGCCGGGCCGAGCAATCCTCACGCCCGTGTTGCCACCCGTGACCTGGCCTCCAAAGGCATCAGCGGCCAATGGGACGAAGTGCCAGGGCAGATGCCTGACGGCGCGGTGATCATCGCCGCCATCACCAGCTGCACCAACACCAGCAACCCGCGCAACGTGATCGCCGCCGGCCTCTTGGCGCGCAACGCCAACCGGCTGGGGTTGACGCGCAAGCCGTGGGTCAAGTCGTCCCTGGCACCGGGCTCGAAAACCGTGGCCATGTACCTGGAAGAAGCCGGCCTGGCTGACGAGCTGGAAAAGCTCGGCTTTGGCGTGGTGGCTTTTGCCTGCACCACCTGCAATGGCATGTCCGGCGCGCTGGACCCGCTGATCCAGCAGGAAATCATCGACCGCGACCTGTATGCCACCGCCGTGTTGTCGGGCAACCGCAACTTCGACGGGCGGATTCACCCGTACGCCAGGCAAGCATTCCTGGCTTCGCCGCCGCTGGTGGTGGCCTACGCGATTGCCGGCACCATCCGCTTCGACATCGAAAAGGATGTGCTCGGGCTCGACGCCCAGGGCAATGAAATCCGCTTGCAGGACCTCTGGCCAAGCGATGAAGAGATCGACGCGGTGGTCGAGGCTTCGGTCAAACCGGAGCAGTTCCGCGCGGTGTACATCCCGATGTTCGCGATTCACGAAGACACCGGCCCCAAGGTGGCGCCCCTTTATGACTGGCGCCCGCAAAGCACCTATATTCGCCGCCCGCCGTATTGGGAAGGCGCGCTGGCCGGGGCGCGGCCGCTCAAGGGCATGCGCCCGCTGGCGGTGCTGCCCGACAACATCACCACCGATCACCTGTCGCCGTCCAACGCCATCATGCTCGACAGCGCCGCTGGCGAATACCTGGCGAAAATGGGCCTGCCGGAAGTCGACTTCAACTCCTACGCGACCCACCGGGGCGACCATTTGACCGCCCAGCGCGCCACCTTCGCCAACCCGAAGCTGTTCAACGAAATGGTGGTGGAAAACGGCAAGGTCAAGCAGGGCTCACTGGCGCGCGTCGAACCCGAAGGCCAGGTCACGCGCATGTGGGAAGCCATCGAAACCTACATGCAGCGCAAGCAGCCACTGATCATCATTGCAGGCGCTGACTATGGCCAGGGCTCGTCCCGCGACTGGGCGGCCAAGGGCGTGCGCCTGGCCGGGGTGGAAGCGATTGCCGCCGAAGGCTTCGAACGCATCCACCGTACCAACCTGGTGGGCATGGGCGTGCTGCCGCTGGAGTTTCTGCCGGGCACCGACCGTCACACCCTGCAGATCGACGGCAGTGAAACCTATGACGTGCTCGGCGCGCGCACTCCGGGTGCGCAGTTGACCCTGGTGATCAATCGTAAAAATGGCGAACGTGTCGATGTGCCGGTGACCTGCCGTCTGGACACCGCCGAAGAAGTATCGATCTACGAGGCGGGCGGCGTGTTGCAGCGTTTTGCCCAGGACTTCCTGGCATCGACGGCGACCGCTTGAGGGGGCTAACCATGGCACATGCAGCGCAAATCAGAATCCCCGCCACCTACATGCGTGGCGGCACCAGCAAGGGGGTGTTTTTCAGCCTCCAGGACCTGCCCGCCGCGGCGCAGGTGCCCGGCGCGGCGCGCGATGCCCTGTTGTTGCGGGTGATCGGCAGCCCCGACCCCTATGACAAGCAGATCGACGGCATGGGCGGCGCGACCTCCAGCACCAGCAAAACCGTAATCCTGTCCCGCAGCAGCCGCGTCGAGCATGACGTGGATTACCTGTTCGGCCAGGTCGCCATCGACAAGCCCTTCGTCGACTGGAGCGGCAACTGCGGCAACCTGTCGGCGGCGGTCGGTGCGTTTGCCATCAGCGCCGGGCTGGTCGATGCCGAGCGCGTGCCGCACAACGGTGTGGCCGTGGTGCGCGTGTGGCAGGCCAATATCGGCAAAACCATCATTGCCCACGTGCCGATCACCGACGGTGCGGTGCAGGAAACCGGCGACTTCGAACTGGACGGCGTGACGTTCCCGGCCGCCGAAGTGCAGCTGGAATTCATCGATCCGGCGGCGGAAGAGGAGGGCGGTGGTGGTGCGATGTTCCCCACCGGCAACCTCGTCGACGAGCTGCAAGTGCCCGGCGTTGGGACCTTCAAGGCGACGTTGATCAACGCCGGTATCCCGACGATTTTTATCAACGCCGCAGACCTCGGCTATACCGGCACCGAACTTCAGGGCGCGATCAACGGCGACCCCAAGGCCCTGGCGATGTTCGAAATCGTGCGCGCTCACGGCGCGCTGCGCATGGGCCTGATCAGCCACCTGGACGAGGCCGCCCAGCGCCAGCACACGCCGAAAGTGGCGTTCGTGGCCAGGCCTTCGGACTACGTGGCCTCCAGCGGCAAGTCGATCAAGGCCGCTGACGTGGACCTGCTGGTGCGCGCGCTGTCCATGGGCAAGCTGCACCACGCCATGATGGGCACGGCGGCGGTGGCGATTGGCACCGCAGCGGCGATTCCCGGGACCCTGGTCAACCTGGCGGCAGGCGGCGTGGAGCGTAGCGCGGTGCGCTTCGGGCATCCCTCCGGCACCCTGCGCGTGGGCGCCGAGGCCACTCAGGAGAACGGTGAATGGGTGGTCAAAAAAGCCATCATGAGCCGCAGTGCGCGGGTGCTGATGGAGGGCTTCGTACGCGTCCCTGGCGATGCGTTCTAACACCCTGCACCGTCCCGAGAACCGCCGTGGCGAGCTAACAGTTCCGGCATCTGGCAACCTGTTTTTTACTCGAAACAGGTTGCTACTTACGACGCCTGAACAGGTGGAACTTCTTCCAGATAAACACCCAATCAGGTAGCCATGAGGCTTGCTCCAGCAGGCTTTGTGAACCCCCTACCTGAATCCTGGAAGTACCTATGACCCGCATAAATACTCAGCCACAAACGCCTTATACCCCTGGTTACGACATGTCGCCCAATCCGGCCCCCGTCCGTCATGAGCACAGCGCGGATGACAATGAATATTCGGCTGCCACTCAGGACCCGACGCCGCCCCGTAACGTCATGACAGCCCAACAGCGCGGTAACTTTTCGAGTCACACTGCACTGGTCAACCACGGGCAAATGAAAGGCGCTGAAACCGGCCAACTGGCGCAACTGACCCGACAAAATCAAGCACTCAATGAGAAGTTCAACGCATTGATCGCCAAGTTTGAGTCGATGATAAAAGGACTTCAGCAGCGAATCGCCGACCTGACCCGGCAACTTGAACGCCCGAAAGAAGCCACTCAAGAAACCCCTTTTGATAACGGCGGCCAAGTCAGGCATGCCACAGTCGAGAGGCAGAACCCTGCGCAGACGTCCGATCTTGAAGCACTGAGCAGCCAAAACGATCAATTTTACCAGCATGTCAATGAGGCACTCAGGAGGCTCGCGGGGCTGCTGAAAGAGCTGAATCAACAAATTGATGGTTTGTTCCAAAGGATCAGCGGAGCGGGTGGCTCCGCCAACGATACTCCGACCCTGCCGGCGGATGACGCCAAGACCATTGAGTCGGACGGCCTGCAGCCTCAAGCACCTGCCGCCAGGAAAAGCGAAGAAACGACTCCGGCCACCCAGCCAGCAGCGTCTGCCACCCGCACCATTGAAGAGTTGATGAGAGAAAACGAGCAGCTCAACACCCACCTTGATAAATCGGCAGAGGCTTACGAGCAATTCATTGCCCAACTTCAGCAGAAAGTTGACAGCTTGAGTCAGCAGGTCAGTCAACAAAAGAAATAGGCTTCAGCACGTTGCGATTAAATGCAGGGGCTGCCCCGTGCATTTAATCGCGTCAGCACCGAGGTTCATTCAAACCGCAGTATGACCCTACGGTTGTGCTTGCTCTTCTTTTCGATCTTCTCGCAGAACACCTGGCCGATTTCCTTGGTGTTGGCCACATGGGTGCCGCCGCACGGCTGGATATCGACGCCGGCGATGTCGATCACCCGCACCGAGCCCTGAATCACTGGCGGTGCCACCGCCTGGGTACGGGTGATCTGCAGCAGCGTGGCGTACTCCGATGCCGGCATCGACAGGTTTTTTACTTCGTGGGCCTGTTCGATCAGCGCGTTCAGGTCGCGGGTGATGCTGTCCTTGTCCAGAGTCATTTCCGGCAGGTCGAAGTCCAGGCGGCCCTTGTCGGCGCTGATGCTGCAGCCGGTCACCGGCGCATCGATGATCGAGCACAGCAGGTGCAGGCAGGTGTGCATCTTCATGTGCCGGTAGCGCCGGTCCCAATCAATTTCAGCGTTCACCTGCACGCCTGCGACCAACTGCTCAGGGCATTGTTGCACCTGGTGCCAGATGATCGCGCGCGATACCGGGTCGCGCACGGTGCCGATCACCTCGACACGCGAGCCATCGGCCAGGATGAGGTGGCCGGTGTCGCCCGGTTGCCCGCCGCCAGTGGGATAGAACAACGTGTGCTCCAGGGCGATACCCTGTTCACCAACGGCAGTGACCCGGGCGCTGAACGTGTTCTGGTAGGGCGCGCTGTCGAACAGCGCCAGGGTTTCCAGGGTGTTCACGGACATGTTCAACCTCCGACGATCGATGGGCTGGCCTGCAACACCGAGCGCACCATCGCACTCAAGCCCGGCGGCGACAGCAGGGTGATTTCAAACTCCGGCCCACAGACTTTCAGGTTCAGCGGCAGGCGTGGCAGCGGGTAGTTCGGTTCGGTGCGATGCAGGCGAAATTGCAGGTGGTGGCGCTCCTTCATTGTGGGCTCCAACATCAGCCCGGGCAGGGGATGAAAATCGGCGTCCAGCACCGTGACCTTGTGTCCGGCGGTGATTTCACCGACCACATGCAGGCGCTCCTCCAAAGCGAATGCGCCGAGGTAGGTACTGTGCTCCGACGCATCGTTCTTCTGCATCTGGATCTGGTTGACCACCTTGACCTTGGTGCCCGCCGGCACGTCCTGGGTGATCACGCAGGACGGGCTGATAAACACGTTGTCGCCAATCAGCACGTAGCCCAGCACCCGTGCGCCGGAGCCGATCTCGACGTTATTGCCCAGGCGCGGGTGGCGCTTGCCGTCGGGGTTGTTGGCAATGCCACGCGCGCCGAGTGTCACGCCGCAGAGGATGTAGCAGTCGTTGCCGATTTCGCAGGTTTCGCCGATCACCGTGCCGTAGCCGTGGTCGAGCACAAATCGCCGCCCAATGCGCGCCGCCGGGTGAATGTCGGCGCCGGACAGCATCTTGCCCTGGTTGCTCAGGTGCGAGGCGATGTGCGCAAACGCCCCGTTGGCCTGGTCCGGAAAATTCCACACACGGTGCGCGAGCCGGTAGTACAACACCGCCTTGAACGAGGCGTAGGACTCCAGGATCAACTCGCCGCGCCCGCGTGAAGCCGGGTCGCGACTGGCGTAGGCGATCAGGTCTTCGGCCACCGCCTGCGCCGCGTCCTGGATCAATGGCGCCAGGTGCGCTTCGAGCTGCTTCATCTGCGCGGGCGTGAGCGTCTTGATGAGGTGCGTGAGCAGCTCATCGTGCAGCAGTTGCATGTCGATAAAGCCCCCCATGGAGCCACCTCCGCAGTCTGGATAGTTGGAAGGCCGGTTACTCGAAGTTTGGCAGGTAGCTGTCGGCATTGTCGTAGACCATGGTCAGTACCACCGTTTCAGGCGGCAGTTCGGGGGCAAGTTGGGCGATGGCGACCATGTTGGCGGCCGAGGACAGGCCCAGGCTGATGGCGTCGGTGCGCATGATACGTTTGATCATGTCGACGCACGCCCGGTGCGAGACCTTGAGCATGCCGTCGATCACGTCCAGGTTGAGAATGCTTGGGATCAGCCCGATCGACAGGCCCTGAATGTCGTGCGGCGCATGCCGGTCGTTGAGCAGGTCGCATTCTTCGGGCTCCACGCCCATCACGCGCAGGCCCGGCCACGCGGCCTTGAGGGTTTCGCCGATGCCCGTGATATGGCCCCCGGTGCCGATGCCGCTGACGAAATAGTCCGCACGCAGCTCACCGAAATCGCGCAGGATCTCCGGCGCGGTGGTGTCGCGGTGGGTCTGCGGGTTGGCACCGTTGCGTTGCTGGTTGAGCATCACGTAGCTCGGGTTTTCCAGCTGCAACTCCATGCATTTCTCGCCGTGGGAGTTGTTGCCCAGGCGGCTGTCCGACAACACCACTTTGGCGCCGTAGAGGCGCAGCAGTTTCTGTTTTTCCGGACTGTAGTTGTCGGGGATCACCAACACCACTTTGTAGCCCAGCACATTGGCGGCCATTACCAGGCCGATGCCGGTATTGCCGCCGCTGGGTTCGATCAGGGTTTGCCCGGAATCACGGATGAGCACGCCACGGCGTTCGGCGTCGAGAATCATGCCCAGGGCAATGCGCGCCTTGTGGCTGCCGCCGGGGTTGAGGGATTCGAGCTTGGCGTAGACCTCGATGCCGAGGTCTTCGGAAAACTGCGCCAGGCGCACGGTCGGCGTGTGGCCGATGGCGTCGATAATCGAGTTATGCAACATCGCTCTGCCCCCCGCTCAATACAACGGCATGTCGGGTTCGACGTCGCGCACCCAGTGTTTCATGCCGCCCTGCAGCACCTTGGTGTTGGCAAAACCGGCCGCCAGCAGGGTACTCGCCGCCTGCTCGGCGCGCGTGCCGGCGTAGCAGATCAGGTAATGAGTGTTGTCGCGGCTCAGGCGACCGAGCTGCGAATCCAGTTCGTCGAGAGGGATGTGCACCACGCCCGGTAGTTTGCACACCTCCAGCTCGCTGGCATCGCGCACATCCACCAGCACATCGGCGCTGCTCGGGTGTTCCAGCACTTGCTTGAGGGTGCGCGGCTTGATGTAGCGCTCTTCGGCCAGGGACGGCTGGGGCGCCACGGCGTCGGCACAGACTGCCGGGGCAATGGTGTGGCTGCGGCGCTGCGCTGAGCAGCACGGGCAATCGGCGCGGCGCTTGAAGCGCACTTCAGTGAATTTCATCGCCAGGGCATCGAAGCGCATCAGGCGCCCGGACAACGGCTCGCCAATGCCGATCAGCAGCTTGATCGCCTCGGTGGCCTGGATCATCCCCACCACCCCCGGCAGCACGCCGATCACCCCGCCAGCGCTGCAGTTGGGCGCAAGTTCGGCTGGCGGTGGGCTGGGAAAAAGGCAGCGATAGCACGGCCCGCCCTGGTGGTTGAACACGCTGATCTGGCCGTCGAAGCGATAGATGGCGCCGTACACCAGCGGTTTGCCCAGCTGTACGCAGGCATCGTTGACCTGGTAGCGCGTATCGAAATTGTCGGTGCCGTCGATCACCAGGTCGTAGGCGTCGACCAGCTCAAGGGCGTTATCGGCGTTGAAAGCGGTGTCGTGGGTGTTGATCCGGATATGGCTGTTGAGGTCCTGCAGGCGTCGTTTGGCGGACTCGACCTTGGGCAGGCCCAGGCTGCTGTTGCCATGAACGATCTGGCGTTGCAGGTTGCTGCTTTCCACCACATCGAAATCCACCAGGCCCAGGGTGCCGATACCGGCGGCGGCCAGGTACAGGCTGATGGGCGAGCCCAGGCCACCGGTGCCAATGATCAGCACCCTGGCCTTCTTGAGCTTCAACTGACCCTCGCGACCGACGCCGGGCAGGGTGATGTGCCGCACGTAGCGTTGCACTTCTTCATTGCTCAGCGTGTCGACGTCCATGCCGCCGGACGTGGCGAGCAGCACCTCGATCCGGGCTTTTTCCGGCAGTGGCTCGTCGGCGTCGATCAAGGCTTCTTCAGCGGTGAACAGAAAGTGTTCCTTGAGCTGGTTGTTCTTCTCGTGAAACAGGTGCGCGCGCAACTGCGGGTAGCGGCTACACAGGTTTTCCATGACCTCGCGCAATGTCGATCCGGCGCTTTCGAGGGTCGACTCCGGCAACTTGGCCACGCGAACCAGAATGTCGGGGAAAGAGACAGCGTTCATGGACAGCTCCGCATGCAAGTCGTTGAAAGGGGTGAGTGCGAAATGCTTGCCATCCCAGGCAAACAGTTTGGAGCCCAGGGATTGGCCCTGGCGGACATCGACCACGAGGTAACTGACCGGGTGGATCGGTTCGCCCATGAACAGCGCCTTGTCCTGGTCTTCATCGCTGAAATAGGCGCCGACATCCGGGTGCGAGTGGTAGATCACCACCACCGGGTTGTCGCTGCGCAACGCCTTGTTCAGCAGCAGGGTGTCGGCCACGGCAAAGGTGTAGCCGTTGGCCGCGCTGCGTGGGTACCTGTCGGGGTTTTTGCGGTGCAGTTCGTTCTGGATATTGCTGCCCGGGTACACGCTGCCATCGGCGAAAACGAAACCGCAGCACTCTTCGGGGTAGCAGCGGTCGGCGTGGGCGTAGATCTGTTCCAGGGCGGTGGGACGAAGGACATCCATGTTGCTCTCGCGTCGTGGTGGAAGGCTCAATTTTTCTTGGCCAGGAGTTTTTCGATGGGCAACTTGGTGATCGCAAAACCGGCCAGCAGGATCGCCGAGTAGAGCATCAGGTCACGGGACAGCGCCACGCCCTCATACCACGCGCCGATGATCACCGCGAACACCGGGAAGATGATGAACACAAACGACAGAATGATCGGACTCAGGCGCTTGAGCAGCATGAAGTACACGATGAAGCCGCCCACCGACGCCACCAGCCCCAGGTAGAACAGCGCGCTCCAGGAGCGCAGGGTAATGTCTTCGAACGTCGGCGTTTCAAACCACAGACCGGCCACGAACAGCATCAGGCCGGCAATCCCGATGGGCAGGGTGTTGTAAGTGATCACGCTGATGGCGCTGCCTTTTTGCTTGGTAATCACATAACACAACGCATGCATGATCGCGGCGGTGAGGATCGCCAGCACGCCGAAGAACTCGGCGTGATCCAGGTGCAGGCCCTGGCTGCGGATGATCATGTAGAGACTGCCGAAACCGATACCGATCCCGACCACCTGGGAAAAGTAGATGCGTTCACGCAAGAACAGCGCGGAAAAAATCAGGATGAACACCGGCATGCAGCTGAACAGCAGGGCGGTGAGGCCCGACGAGACATGCATCTCGCCGTAGTTGAGCAAGTAATACGGAACGCTGAAGTAGGACAGCGTCACGAATACGAAAAACCAGCGGCTTTCCCGGGGAAACAGGATTGGCTCGCGGCGCACCCTGGCAAAACACAGGAACAGCGGGAACGCGATCAGAAACCGCAGGCCGGCCGATGTGAGCGGTGGCACGCTTTCCACCGCAATCTTGATGCCCAGCCAAGTGGTGCCCCAGCTCAGGCACACGATAAGAAACATCACGCTGGTTATCAGGCCAGGCAGCCACTGTTTGGGCGTTTTTGTTTTGGCGGTGTTTTCGAGAACTGCGGACATTGGCATCGTTTATTGCTTCCCTGAGCCGACATTGAACTCTATATTGAGCGTGTAACAAGCAGTAAAAATCGGCGATTGAACCCGTAAAAGCACACTATTAGGGCGAAAGATGACTGTCAAAACAAATATTGACATGGTGTCAATTATGCGTGAGGGGTTGTCCAACGGTCAGGGCGTCAAGTACAAGCGCCTGTCCGATGTCATGGAGCGCGGCATCCTTGAAGGCCTGATTGAACCGGGACGAAAACTGCCGCCCCATCGGGTGCTTTCGGACAATCTGGGCGTCACCATTGGCACCATCAGCCGCGCCTACGGTGAGCTGGAGCGCCTGGGGCTGGTAGTGGCGCGGGTCGGCGATGGCACCTTCGTGCGCAAGCGCGGAATGGAGCGCCAGCGCGATGAAGGTTTTCGCAATGTCAGCGAGGAGCCGCGCCAGTACTTCGACATGAGCCGAAACATGCATATCCCCGGGCAGGAGACGGTGTTCCTGGCGCAGAGCTTCCAGACCCTGTCGACCAACGCCAAGTTTCTCCAGGAAATCAGCGCCTACACCCCTGACGCAGGCCTGCCGCGCTACCGCGAAGCCGGTGCGCAGTGGCTGGTACAGCGCGATTTTCATCCGATTCCCGAGCAGGTCATCTGTGTCAATGGCGGTCAGCATGGCTTGCTCTGCGCCATGATGGCTCTGCTGCGGGCTGGCGATACGGTGGTCACCGAGCAACTGACTTATCCGGGATTGATCACCGCGGCACGCATGCTCGGTATCCGCCTTATCGGCCTGGAGATGGATGAAGAGGGTGTGCTGCCGGGTGCGCTGGATGAAGTCTGTCGTAATCACCGAATTTCTGCGTTGTACTGCACACCTACTATTCAGAATCCTACGACGGCGGTGTTGTCGGTGGCGCGCCGTGAGGCGCTGTCCAAAGTCTGCCGTGAACACAATTTGTTGATTTTTGAGGATGAGGCCCACGGCGTTCTGGTGGAGGACCGGCCGCCGCCCCTCAGCTATTTCGCGCCCGAGCGTACGATTTTGATCAGCAGCCTGAGCAAGGCGGTGTCAGCCGGGCTGCGCGTGGGCTATGTGCATGCGCCGCCCGCGCTGGTCAGCCGCATTTCCGCCGCCTTGCGCTCCACCTGCTGGATGGCCACGCCAGTGACCCTGGAACTGGCCACCCAGTGGATCGAAAACGGCACGGCGGAGTACCTGTTGCGCCAGCAGATCAGCGAGATCAGCCGGCGCAAGGCGCTGGTGCAGGATTTGCTGGCGGGCCTGGCTTACCGCACCCACCTCAACAGCCCGCACTTCTGGATCGAAGTGCCGGAGCCCTGGCGCGCGTCGGAGATCGAAGCCGAACTCAAGCAGAACAATTATCTGATCGCCACCGCAGAAGCCTTTGCCGTCGGGCAGACGGCGGTGCCGCAGTTTATTCGCGCGAGTATCTGCAACACGTCGGGGGATGATCAGTTGTTGCGGGCGGGGTTCGATGCGTTGGCAACGGCGTTGGGGCAGGGTGGGGGAAGGTTCCATCTGTAAGGCTGATCAGGCTTTTTGTGGGAGGGCACAAGCCCCCTCCCACAAGTCATGTGGGCATTGATTACTTGAATCTGCGCTCGACACCTTTCTCCACCAGAATCTTCGCCGAGATCTCTTCCACCGAAAAATGCGTGGAGTTGATATGCGCAATATTTTCGCGACGGAACAGATTTTCCACTTCACGCACCTCGAACTCGCATTGGGCATAGCTCGAATAGCGGCTGTTGGGCTTGCGCTCGTTGCGGATCGCGGTCAGGCGGTCCGGGTCGATGGTCAGGCCGAACAGCTTGTGCGAGTGCGCGCGCAGGGCGGCGGGCAGGGTCAGGTGTTCCATGTCGTCTTCGGTCAGCGGGTAGTTGGCCGCACGGATGCCGAATTGCATGGCCATGTACAGACAGGTCGGCGTCTTGCCGCAACGCGATACGCCCACCAAAATCAGGTCGGCCTTGTCGTAGTAGTGCGTGCGCGCGCCGTCGTCGTTGTCGAGGGCGAAGTTGACCGCCTCGATACGCTCCATATAGTTGGAGTTGTGCCCGATGGAGTGGGACTTTCCTACCGAATAAGAAGAATGTTCGCTCAGCTCCTGCTCCAGCGGCGCCAGGAAGGTGGAGAAGATGTCGATCATGAAACCATTGGAGGTCGCGAGAATCTCACGAATGTCCTGGTTGACGATGGTGTCGAAAATGATCGGGCGGCAGCCGTCTTTTTCAGCCGCCAGATTGATTTGTTGTACCATGGCCCGCGCTTTGTCCACGCTGTCTATATAAGGCCGGGTGAATTTGGCGAAGGTAATGTTTTCGAACTGCGCGAGCAGGCTTTGGCCCAGGGTTTCGGCAGTAATGCCGGTGCCGTCGGAGATAAAGAAAGCAGATCGTTTCATTTGAGCCCTGGGCCTTAAGCTGATGGCGAATCTTGGATATGATAGGCGCGATTTTGCTGTCCCGCAGTGGGCCGCATTCTCACTTATTTTCCAGGCCCAGGCCACAAGCGCTGGCGAATGCTCCTACAGAGCCGCTGGCGTCCATGAGCTTTTCCAACACAGAAAGTGGAGAGATCACCTTGGTAGAGTACGTAGTTTCCCTCGATAAGCTCGGCGTCCATGATGTAGAGCACGTAGGGGGCAAGAACGCATCCCTCGGCGAGATGATCAGTAATCTTGCTGGCGCAGGTGTGTCGGTGCCCGGTGGTTTCGCCACCACGGCCCAGGCCTACCGTGATTTCCTCGAACTGAGCGGCCTCAATGCTCAGATCCACGCCGCGCTGGACGCTCTGGACGTCGATGACGTCAACGCCCTCGCCAAAACCGGCAGCCAGATCCGCCAATGGATCATGGAGGCCGAGTTTCCTGAAAAGCTCAACGAAGAAATTCGCACCGCCTTCGCCGCTTTGTCGGCCGGCAACCCGGACATGGCCGTGGCCGTGCGTTCTTCGGCCACCGCCGAAGACTTGCCCGACGCCTCCTTTGCCGGTCAGCAGGAAACCTTCCTGAACATCCGTGGCGTGGAAAACGTGATCCGCGCGGCCAAGGAAGTGTTTGCCTCGCTGTTCAACGATCGCGCCATTTCCTACCGCGTGCACCAGGGTTTCGACCACAAGCTGGTGGCCCTGTCTGCCGGCGTGCAGCGCATGGTGCGTTCGGAAACCGGCACCGCCGGCGTGATGTTCACGCTCGATACCGAATCGGGCTTCCGTGACGTGGTGTTCATCACCGGCGCTTACGGCCTGGGCGAAACCGTCGTACAAGGCGCGGTCAACCCGGACGAATTCTATGTGCACAAGCACACCCTTGAGGCTGGTCGTCCGGCCATCCTGCGCCGTAACCTGGGCAGCAAGGCCATCAAGATGATCTACGGCGACGAGGCCAAGGCCGGCCGCTCGGTCAAGACTGTGGACGTGGACAAGGCCGATCGCGCGCGGTTTTGCCTGAGCGATGCCGAGGTCAGCGAACTGGCCAAACAAGCGATGATCATCGAAAAGCACTACAAGTGCCCGATGGACATCGAGTGGGCCAAGGACGGTGACGACGGCAAGCTGTACATCGTGCAGGCCCGTCCGGAAACCGTGAAGAGCCGCACCTCGGCCAACGTCATGGAACGCTACCTGCTGAAAGAGACCGGCACCGTGCTGGTGGAAGGCCGTGCCATCGGCCAGCGCATCGGCGCGGGCAAGGTGCGGATCATCAAGGACGTGTCCGAGATGGACAAGGTTCAGCCCGGTGACGTGCTGGTCTCCGACATGACCGACCCGGACTGGGAACCGGTGATGAAACGTGCCAGCGCTATCGTCACCAACCGTGGCGGGCGTACCTGCCACGCGGCGATCATCGCCCGTGAGCTGGGTATCCCGGCGGTCGTGGGTTGCGGCAACGCCACCCAATTGTTGAAAGACGGCCAGGGCGTGACCGTGTCCTGCGCCGAAGGCGATACCGGTTTCATCTTCGAAGGCGAGTTGGGCTTCGACATCAAGCAAAACTCCATCGACGCTATGCCCGACCTGCCGTTCAAGATCATGATGAACGTCGGCAACCCGGACCGCGCCTTCGATTTCGCGCAGTTGCCGAACGCTGGTGTGGGCCTGGCCCGTCTGGAATTCATCATCAACCGCATGATCGGCGTGCACCCCAAGGCCCTGTTGAACTACGACGGACTGCCGCTGGACATCAAAGAGAGCGTCGACAAGCGCATCGCCGGCTACAACGACCCGGTGGGGTTCTATGTCGACAAACTGGTGGAAGGCATCAGCACCCTGGCGGCGGCGTTCTACCCGAAAAAGGTGATCGTGCGCCTGTCGGACTTCAAGTCCAACGAGTACGCCAACCTGATCGGCGGCAAGCTTTACGAGCCTGAAGAAGAAAACCCGATGCTGGGCTTTCGCGGCGCCTCGCGTTACATCAGCGAAGCGTTCCGTGACTGCTTCGAACTCGAATGCCGCGCGCTCAAACGTGTACGCAACGAGATGGGCCTGACCAACGTCGAAATCATGGTGCCGTTCGTGCGCACCCTGGGCGAGGCGAGCCAAGTGGTCGACCTGCTGGCCGAAAACGGCCTGTCCCGTGGCGAAAACGGCCTGCGCGTGATCATGATGTGCGAGTTGCCGTCCAATGCCATCCTGGCCGAAGAGTTCCTGGAGTTCTTCGACGGGTTCTCCATCGGCTCCAACGACCTGACCCAGTTGACCCTGGGCCTGGACCGCGACTCGGGGATCATCGCGCACTTGTTCGACGAGCGTAACCCGGCGGTCAAGAAGCTGCTGGCCAACGCCATCCAGGCCTGTAACAAGGCCGGAAAGTACATCGGCATCTGCGGCCAGGGCCCTTCCGATCACCCGGACCTGGCCAAGTGGCTGATGGAACAGGGCATCGAAAGCGTCTCGCTGAACCCCGATTCGGTATTGGAAACCTGGTTCTTCCTCGCGGAAGGCCAAGCGTCCGCTTAAAGTCGCTACGTCAAAAGTGCCGGTTACCCTCGCGGGCGACCGGCATTCTTATCTGTACAGGGCGGGAATCCTCGCGGACGCCGCCCTTTTTTGTGCAAGAGCATTATGCAAAGCAGCAGCAATCTGTTTCCCGTCGCCTTGATCAGTGCTGAACGTCGTGGCGACCTGAGTGAAGACGTCTATCGGCTCAAACCCGGCAACAGCCCCGACGGCACCGTCGAGCTGGCCGTTACCCGTTTGGGCCTGGCCGATGTGCCGGAAAACCGGGGCGTTCCGGTTATCTTGTTGCACGGCAGCTTTTCCAACCGGCGTTTCTGGTATTCGCCCAAAGGCCTCGGCCTCGGCGCTCACCTGGCGCGCCAGGGGTTTGATGTGTGGATCCCGGAAATGCGCGGGCACGGGCTGTCCAGGCGCAACCAGGACTATGCGAAAAATCGCGTGGCCGACTACGCGCGTTACGACTTGCCGGCCATCGGCGCTTTTGTGCATGAGCAAAGCGCGCAGACACCGCATTGGATCGGACATTCCCTCGGTGCCATCACCCTGGCTGCAGCCTTGGGCGCGCGCCATCTGGACGCATCGACGGTGGCCTCGGTGGCGTTGTTCGGCTGCCAGGTCAGCCGAACGCACTGGCCGTTGAAAATTCCGCCTGTGGAGTGGTGTGCTCGCTGGCTGCTCAAGCGCTTTGCTCGAGTGTCCGGGCCGCGTTTCAAGCGCGGGCCCGAAGATGAACCGGCAGGCGTGATGATCGAGGCGTTGCGCTGGAATGGTCTATTCGGCCGGTTTGGCGATGCCGACGCCGACTGGTGGAAGGGCCTGGCGCAGGTCGATGTGCCGTTGCTGGCGGTGAGCGCCGCGGGCGACGAACAAGACCCGGACTGGGCCTGCCGCAAGCTGTTCGAACAAGTCGGCAGCGAGCATCGCCAATACCTGTGCCTGGGGCGCGGGCAAGGGTTCAACGGGGATTTCGGGCATGTGGAAATGCTCGTCAGCAAGGCCGCCCAGGCTGAAGTCTGGCCGTTGGCGGCGCAATGGCTGAAAGATCCGCTGAGACCGTTGCTCGCGGCCCGGCCCGAGCTGATGGCCACGGTTTGATCCGGGGCTTTTCGCTGATCTGCGGTTGCGGCTAAGCTATGACGCGTTAAACGCTTCTGGTCATATTCAGTCGCCGCCTCGCGCTTGCGTTGCGGCGAAGCGGATGGGATGTTGCGTACCTGCGAGGCAGACGCTTCTTTCCAAAGACAGCTTTTTGACGCAAGGGACTCTTTCCATGATCCATTACGCAACCCCCGACCTGTGCGATGCCTACCCGGACCTGGTGCAGGTGGTCGAGCCGATGTTCAGCAATTTCGGTGGCCGCGATTCCTTTGGCGGCGAGATCGTCACCCTCAAGTGTTTCGAAGACAACTCCCTGGTCAGGGAACAGGTCGACCTGCCGGGTGCCGGCAAGGTGCTGGTGGTAGACGGTGGGGGGTCGCTGCGTCGCGCATTACTGGGCGATATGCTCGCTGAGAAAGCCGCAAAAAACGGTTGGGAAGGCATGGTGATCTACGGTTGCATCCGTGACGTCGACGTGATCGCCCAGACCGATCTGGGCGTGCAGGCGCTGGCCAGTCACCCGATGAAAACCGACAAGCGCGGCATCGGGGACCTGAACGTGGTGGTGACCTTTGCGGGCGTTACGTTCCGTCCGGGCGAATACATCTACGCCGACAATAACGGTGTGATCGTGTCACCCAGCCCGCTGAAAATGCCTGAATAAACTGCAATAGCCGACAGGGGTGAGGATGTTCGAGGAAGAAAACGCGCAATGGGGGCTGGTACATGCCCTGGTGCTGGACGGTAAAGGCGGCGCGCGTTCGATTGCCCGGACTGAACTGGACGACCTGCAACTGCAACCCCGGGAAAGCCTGTGGCTGCATTGGGATCGCAGTCATCCGCAAACCCGGACCTGGCTGCGCCACTCCAGCGGCTTGAGCGAGTTCGCCTGTGACCTGCTGCTGGAGGAGAACACCCGTCCACGGCTATTGCCGCTGCCGGATAACGAATTGCTGCTGTTTCTGCGCGGAGTCAATCTCAACCCGGGCGCCGAGCCGGAGGATATGGTCTCAGCGCGCATCTTCGCGGCTGCCAGCCGGGTGATCTCCCTGCGTTTGCGCCCTCTGCGCGCCACCGATGAGCTGCTGGTGCAACTGGCGGAAGGCAAAGGGCCAAAAAACACCTCTGAACTCATCCTTTATATGGCGCAGTACCTGACCCATAAAGTGCAGGATCTGGTGACCGACCTGTCTGAAATCGTCGATTCAGAAGAAGAAAAACTCGATGCCGACGAACGGTATACTCCGGAGCATGGCAGCATCCTGCAGATCCGTCGCAGAGCCGCCGGGCTGAAGCGATTCCTGGCGCCGCAGCGGGATATTTTCGGTCAGCTGACGCGCATCAAATTGCCGTGGTTCTGTGACGACGATGCCGACTACTGGAACGAATTGAACAACAGCCTGACCCGCTACCTGGAAGAGCTTGAATTGACCCGGGAGCGCGTGGGGCTTGTACTTGAAGCAGAAGACCGACGCTTGAGCGTGCGCATGAACCGCACGATGTACCGCTTCGGAATCATCACCGGGATCTTTTTGCCGATGAGTTTTCTCACAGGCCTGCTGGGTATAAATGTGGGAGGTATTCCTTTCTCCTCCAGCCCCTACGGATTTGCGATAGCGTGCCTGCTGATGGTGTCCGTGGCGCTCGGGCAATGGTGGCTGTTTCGACGTTTGCGTTGGGTTTGACCTGAATACGAGCTGAACGTAGGAAGGGTCGGATGTGACCTCAGGAATTTAACCCTCGTCTTTTAATTCACTTGCGAGAGGTCCTTTATGCACGATCCGTTTGAACAGTCTTTGCGTGACATGCTGAATGCTTCGCCATCCAACCGTGATGACGATGCGTGCCTGGGTCGCGTATTGAAAACCGCCAACCGTCAGGTTGGGGCGGGAGACCTGTTCGGGCTGCTCGGGCGTTGGGTGCCGGCGTTGATGATGGCCCTGAACAACGGTTCGGCTCACGTCTCCCCGGTTTCCCGTGGCAAACCTCTTGCTCGCACTGCTGATAAGGCTGATTGAATATGGAACTTGATCTCTGGACCCAGAGCCTGGTCACCGCGATGACGGCATTGTGGACCAAGGTGGCGAATTTCATTCCCAACCTGTTTGGTGCCCTGGTGCTGGTATTGCTCGGGTTTGTCGTGGCCAAGCTGCTCGACACCCTGCTGTCCAAACTGCTCGCGAAACTGGGTCTGGATCGCTTGATGGCAGGCACCGGCCTGACCAAGCTACTGGGCCGCGCCGGGCTGCAAGTGCCGATCTCCACCTTGATCGGCAAGATTGTCTACTGGTTCGTTTTGCTGATATTTCTGGTTTCGGCGGCTCAGTCCCTTGGACTTGAGCGAGTTTCAGCTACGCTCGACATGCTGGCGCTGTATTTGCCCAAGGTTTTCGGCGGCGCGCTGGTACTGCTGGTAGGGGTTCTCCTTGCGCAATTGGCCAATGGGCTGGTGCGCGGAGCCGCCGAAGGCGTGGGGCTGGACTATGCCGCCGGCCTGGGGCGAATTGCCCAGGGGCTGGTGATCATCATCAGTATTTCGGTCGCGATCAGCCAGTTGGAGGTCAAGACTGACCTGCTCAACCACGTGATTGTGATTGTTTTGATTACCGTTGGTCTGGCAGTTGCGCTGGCCATGGGGTTGGGAAGCCGGGAAATTGCCGGTCAGATTCTTGCGGGAATCTACGTGCGTGAGCTGTATCAAGTAGGGCAACAGGTGCGTGTGGGCGAGGTCGAAGGGCAAATCGAGGAAATCGGTACTGTCAAAACGACAGTGCTGACCGATGATGGCGAGCTGGTGTCGCTGTCCAATCGGATACTCCTTGAGCAGCAGGTCAGTAGCCGCTGACCCGGCACCCTGCTAATGTACGCCGCCGCGAACCCGGCTTGCCGGGCCGTAGCGGACATTGACCTGACTGTCGGCACGACTTGTTTTGAATAAAGCTCAAACGCTGTCCACGCGCTATGACCCCCGTGAGCTCTCTGATGAGGAGCTGGTCGCGCGTGCACATACGGAGCTGTTTCACATCACGCGCGCCTATGAAGAATTGATGCGCAGGTATCAACGCACTCTGTTCAACGTTTGTTCAAGATATTTGGGGAACGATAGAGATGCGGACGATGTCTGTCAGGAAGTGATGCTCAAGGTGCTGTATGGCCTCAAGAACTTCGAGGGTAAATCGAAGTTCAAGACCTGGCTCTACAGCATCACGTACAACGAGTGCATCACGCAGTATCGGAAGGAACGGCGAAAGCGTCGCTTGATGGACGCCTTGAGTCTGGACTCCCTTGAGGAAGCGTCTGAAGAAAAGGCGCCGACACCCGAGGACAAGGGCGGACTCGATCGCTGGCTGGTGTATGTGAACCCGATTGACCGGGAGATTCTGGTGCTGCGATTCGTCGCAGAGCTTGAGTTCCAGGAAATCGCTGACATCATGCACATGGGTTTGAGTGCTACAAAAATGCGGTACAAACGTGCTCTAGATAAATTACGTGAGAAATTTGCGGACGAGACTGAAACTTAGTGCGTGGCAAATATCTCTTACGTGTAGGCAAGTTCTGTTAGACTTGTCGCCGAGTTGTCCCCCGGTTTGTGGGACTGCTTTACAATCACCAGATGGGGATTTAACGGATGAAACTGAAAAACACCTTGGGCTTGGCCATTGGTTCTCTTATTGCCGCAACTTCTTTCGGCGTTCTGGCACAAGGCCAAGGCGCAGTTGAAGGCGAGCTGTTCTACAAGAAGCAGTACAACGATAGCGTCAAGCACATCGAAGACGGCTTCAACCCAGGCGCTCGCATTGGTTACTTCCTGACCGACGATCTGTCCTTGAACTTGTCCTACGACAAGACCAACCACACCCGTTCGAACGACGGTACTGGTAGCCAGAAGATCAAAGGTGACACTGGCAGCCTCGTGGCTCAGTACCACTTCGGTCAGGCCGGCGTTGACAGCCTGCGTCCATACGTTGAAGGCGGTTTCGGCCACCAGAGCCGTGGCAACGTGCAAGCTGACGGCCACAGCGGTCGCGATCAGACCACTTTCGCCACTGTCGGTACCGGCGTGAAGTACTACTTCACCAACAACCTGTACGCTCGTGCCGGTGTTGAAGCTGACTACGGTCTGGACAACGGCAAGTGGGACTACTCCGCACTGGTCGGCCTGGGCGTGAACTTCGGCGGTAACGCTGGCGCAGTTGCTCCAGCTCCTACCCCAGCACCAGCTCCAGAGCCAACTCCAGAGCCAGAAGCTCCAGTTGCTCAGGTTGTTCGTGTTGAGCTGGACGTTAAGTTCGACTTCGACAAAGCCGTTGTTAAGCCTAACAGCTACGGCGACGTGAAAAACCTGGCCGACTTCATGGCTCAGTACCCGTCCACCAACGTAGAAGTTGCTGGTCACACTGACTCCGTAGGTCCAGACGCTTACAACCAGAAGCTGTCCCAGCGTCGTGCTGACGCTGTCAAGCAAGTCCTGGTTAAAGACGGCGTGGCTCCTAGCCGTGTAACTGCTGTAGGTTACGGCGAATCCCGCCCAGTTGCTGACAACGCAACTGAAGCTGGTCGCGCTGTTAACCGTCGCGTAGAAGCGTCGGTTGAAGCTACCGCTCAGTAATTACTGAGTAGTAGAAAAAAGCCCGGCTCAGGCCGGGCTTTTTTTCGTCTGCAATTTGCCTCAGGCGCTCGCCGCCACTGCTACATAGGCCGCCTGCTCAGCCGCTGCCACCTTGCCAATCACCAGGATTGCCGGGCTCTTCAATGCAAAAGCCTGGGCATCATCCTGCATGCGCCACAGTACGCTGCGGCACTCCCGCTGCTGGGGCAGCGATGCATTCTCAATCATCGCCACCGGCATATCCGCCGTCATGCCGCCTTCGAGCAATTGCTGGCGTATCTCTTCCAGCTTCGCCACGCCCATGTACACCACCAGCGTCGTCCCGCCTTCAGCCAGCGCGCGCCAGTTCAGGCGGCTGTCGTCCTGGGTATGCGCGGTGACCAGCGTTACGCCACGGCTGACACCGCGCAACGTCAGCGGGATATCGCACTGGGTTGCGCCTGCCAGGCCGGACGTAATGCCATTGACCACCTGCGCCTCGATCCCGCGCTCGCGCAGCCACATCGCCTCTTCGCCGCCACGTCCGAAAATGCACGGATCGCCGCCTTTGAGTCGCACCACACACTTGCCCTGACGTGCATAACGCAGCATCAGGCGATGGATGAAGTCCTGTGGCGTCGAACGACAGCCGCCACGCTTGCCCACCGTAATCACGCGCGCGTTGCCGCAATGCTCCAGCACCGCCGGGTTGACCAGGTCGTCAATCAGCACCACGTCGGCTTCGTTCATCGCCCGTACCGCCTTGAGGGTCAACAGCTCCGGGTCTCCCGGCCCTGCGCCTACCAGCCAGACTTTTGCGCTCATATTCCTGTCCTCACACACTGATAGCGATTGGCTGCGGATGGCTTGCCAACAGACGTTTGATTTCCGGCACACAGGAGCCACATTGCGTACCGCATCCCAGGGACTGCTTGAGCCCATTGAGGTCCATGCCCTGGGCGATACCGGCACACACGGCGCTTTCACTGACGTTCATGCAGTTGCACAGCACTTTGCTGTTTGGCGCCGCACCACCCGGCGCAGCGCTCAAGGGCGCGAGCAGCCAGCGGCGCAGTTGGTCATCGGTGCGGCCTTCCAGCCACAGGCTCTGCAGCCAATGACGGGCCAGGGTTTCACCGGCCAGGCGCACCGCCGTGATGCGGCCTTTTTCAATCTTCACTCGCTTGCCGATCGAGCGGCGCGGATCGTCGTAGGCCATGACGGGGCCATCGTGCAGGCCCAGCATTTGGTCGATTCGCGTCAGCAGCTCAAGCTCGGGCGCTGCGGTATGTGCCGCGCGTACCAGCAACGCCGGCCGTTCCCGCCCGGCCAGGCTCAGGCTCACATAGGCAAAACCCTCGCACAGCGGGCGCAGTGCCTCGAAGTGTTGCTGCACATCGCCCTCTATCAGGGCAAACAGCTGCCATGGCAACTGCACCGCCTCCAGCCGCACGCCGCTGTGCTTGAGTTCAGGCTGTTTTGACAGCGGGTCGAACGCCGGCTGTGTGAGGGTATTCACGCCGCCCTTGAGAAACCGGTCGCCCCAGTGCATCGGCAGGAATGCCTGGCCGGGGCGCACGCTGTCGTCACTGCTCACGGCGACGATCACATTGCCGCGCCGGCTTTTGAGGTTCACCAGGTCGCCTTCCTTGAAACGATGGCGGCGCAGTTCATCCGGGTGCAGGCTCAACAATGCCTCGTTCACATGCCCAAACAACTGCGCCGCAGTGCCGGTGCGACTCATGCCGTGCCATTGATCGCGCAGGCGGCCGGTGATCAGGGTCAGGGGGAAGCGCGCGTCGCGCTGTTCCTTGGCTGCGCGATAAGGGTCGGCGATAAAGTGCGCGCGCCCCCCTTCGGTCGGGAAGATTCCGTCGGTATACAGGCGCGATGTGCCGCTGCGTGAGCCCATGGGAAAGGGCCACTGCTGCGGGCCCAGTTCGTCGAGCAGGGCATGACTGATACCCGACAAATCCAAATCACGCCCACAGGTCAGCAGCTTGAATTCATCAAAAATCTGCGCCGGGTGCTCGAAGGCGAACAGACTCGGCAGCCCCGGACGCAGACGCTGTTCCAGACGTTGGGCAAAATCCACGGTGATTGCCCAGTCCGGCCGTGCTTCTGCGGGAGGGGCAATGGCGCGGCGCACGTGGGAAATACGCCGTTCGGAGTTGGTCACCGTGCCTTCTTTCTCCCCCCAGCTGGCGGCTGGCAACAGCAGGTCGGCGTAGGCGGCGGTCTCGGTGGTGCGAAAGGCTTCCTGTAACACCACGAACGGGCAGGCTGCGAGGGCGGCGCGTACGGCCGTCTGGTCCGGCAGCGATTGCGCAGGGTTGGTGCACGCGATCCATAACGCCTTGATCTTGCCGGCCTGTACCTGTTCGAACAGCTCAATGGCCGTCAGCCCGGTCGGCTCCGGCAACGCATCCACGCCCCAGTAACTGGCGACCTCTGCGCGATGTTCAGGATTGGCGGCTTCCCGGTGACCCGGCAACAGGTTCGACAAACTGCCGGTTTCGCGCCCGCCCATGGCGTTGGGCTGGCCGGTCAGTGAGAACGGCCCGCAGCCCGGTCGACCAATCGTGCCGGTGGCCAGGTGCAGATTGATCAGCGCGCTGTTTTTAGCGCTGCCGGCGGTGGACTGGTTGAGCCCCATGCACCACAGCGACAAAAAGCCAGGGGAGGTACCCACCCATTCAGCGCACAACCGCAATTGCTCGACACTGATCCCGCACAGCTGCGTGACCATCTGCGGTGTGTAGTCATGCACCAGGCGTTTAAGCTGCGTCAATCCATCGGTATGGGCCTGGATAAAATCACGGTCGATCCAGTCTTCCCACAGCAGCAGATGCAAAATCCCATGGAACAGTGCCACATCCGTGCCTGGCAGGATGGCCAGGTGCATGTCAGCCAATTCGCAGGTGTCGGTGCGCCGAGGGTCGATCACCACGACTTTCATCTGCGGACGCCGGGCCTTGGCTTCCTCCAGGCGTCGGAACAATACCGGATGGGCGTAAGCCATGTTGCTGCCGACGATCATCACGCAGTCGCTGGTGTCGAGGTCTTCATAACTGCACGGCGGCGCGTCGGCGCCCAGGCTGCGCTTGTAGCCGACCACCGCCGAAGACATGCACAGCCGTGAATTACTGTCCAGATTGTTGGTGCCCACCAGCGCTCGCGCCAGTTTGTTGAAGCTGTAGTAGTCCTCGGTAAGCAGTTGCCCGGAAATATAGAAGGCCACGCTGTCCGGCCCGTGTTCGGCGATGGTGTCGGCAAACACGCTGGCCGCGTGGTCCAGCGCGGTATCCCAACTGGTACGGCTACGGGCCAGGCCTTTGCCCAGGCGCAACTCCGGGTACAAGGCGCGCGCGCTCAGGTCGCCCGTCAGGTGCAGGCTGGCGCCTTTGCTGCACAACTTGCCGAAATTGGCCGGATGGCTAGGGTCGCCCTGCACACCGAGGATTTGTGTGCCGTCATGCTCGATCAGCACGCCGCAGCCCACCCCGCAGTAGCAGCAGGTGGACGCGGTGACCTGGCGGTCCATCAACCGGCGTCCCGCAGGGCCAGCATCACCCGGCCGTTTTCGACACGGGCGGGATGATGGTGGGCGCAGCCGATATCCGGCGCCTGGGCTTCGCCGGAGGCCAGGTCGATCTGCCAGTTGTGCAGCGGGCAGGCCACGCGCTTGCCGTAGATCAGTCCTTGGGACAGCGGGCCGCCCTTGTGCGGGCAGCGGTCGTCGAGGGCGAAGACCTCGTCGTCACTGGTACGAAAGATCGCGATGTCGCCCTTGGGGCCGTTGATGATGCGCGAGCCCAGTGCGTTGATGTCGTCGAGGGCGCAAATATCCAGCCAGTTCATGCCTGCACCTCCAGGTGTTTGACCGGGATCACCTCGAATTCCTTTTTCAGCAGCGGCTGTTCAAGCCGTTCTTTCCACGGGTCCTGCTCGAATGACAGCGAGAATTGCAGGCGCTCGTTCAGTGCCTTGCGCCGGGCCTGGTCTTCCAGCACGGCTTTCTTGATGTGCTCCATGCCCACGCGCTGCAGGTAATGCACGGTGCGCTCCAGGTAGAAGGCCTCCTCGCGGTACAACTGCAGGAATGCGCCGTTGTACTCGCGCACTTCGTCGGCGGTTTTGAGCTTGACGAAGAATTCCGCGACTTCGGTCTTGATGCCTCCGTTGCCGCCGATATACATCTCCCAGCCGGAGTCGACGCCAATGATGCCGACATCCTTGATGCCGGCTTCCGAGCAATTGCGCGGGCAACCGGACACCGCCAGCTTGACCTTGTGCGGCGACCACATGTTGAACAGGTCGTGCTCCAGCTCAATGCCCAGTTGCGTGGAATTCTGCGTGCCGAAGCGGCAGAACTCGCTGCCGACACAGGTTTTCACGGTGCGGATGGATTTGCCGTAGGCGTGGCCGGACGGCATGTCGAGGTCCTTCCACACGCCGGGCAAGTCCTGCTTCTTGATGCCGAGCAAGTCGATACGCTGACCGCCGGTGACCTTGACCATCGGCACGTTGTATTTGTCGGCCACGTCGGCGATACGGCGCAGTTCCGAAGGATTGGTCACACCGCCCCACATCCTTGGGACCACAGAGTAGGTGCCGTCTTTCTGGATGTTGGCGTGGGCCCGTTCGTTGATCAGGCGCGATTGCGGGTCGTCCTTGGCTTCGCCGGGCCAGGTGGAGATCAGGTAATAGTTCAGCGCCGGGCGGCAGGTGGCGCAGCCGTTGGGGGTGCGCCAGTTCAGATAGCTCATGGTGCCGGCGATGGTCAGCAAATGCTGTTCGCGGATAGCCTGGCGGATTTGCCCGTGGTTGAGGTCGCTGCACCCGCAGATGGCTTTTTCGCTCTTGGGTTTTACATCGGCCGCGCCGCCCACGGTGTTGATCAGGATCTGTTCCACCAGCCCCACGCAGGAGCCGCAGGAACTGGCGGCTTTAGTGTGTTTTTTCACCTCGTCGACACTGAACAGGCCCTGTTCCTGGATCGCCTTGACGATGGTGCCCTTGCACACGCCGTTGCAGCCGCAGACTTCAGCGCTGTCGGCCATGCTCATGGCCTTGTCCTGGCCCTGATGGCCTACGTCGCCCAAGGCGTTTTCGCCGAACATCAGGTGATCGCGGATCTCGCCGATGGCATGGTTCTCACGGATCTGGCGGAAATACCAACCGCCATCGGCGGTGTCGCCGTACAGGCAGGCGCCGACGAGGATGTCGTCCTTGATCACCAGTTTTTTGTACACGCCGCCAATCGGGTCGGAGAGGGTGATGGTCTCGGTGCCTTCGCCGCCCATGAAATCGCCGGCTGAAAACAGGTCGATGCCGGTGACTTTCAGCTTGGTCGAGGTGACCGAACCTTTGTAGGTGGCAAAGCCGAGCTGAGCCAGGTGGTTGGCGCAGACCTTGGCCTGTTCGAACAGCGGCGCCACCAGGCCGTAGGCAATCCCGCGATGGCTGGCGCATTCGCCGATCGCATAAATACGCGGGTCGTAGGTTTGCATCGTGTCGTTGACCAGAATCCCGCGGTTGCACGGGATGCCTGATTTTTCCGCGAGTTCGGTATTGGGCCGAATGCCGGCGGCCATCACCACCAGATCGGCGGGGATGATGTCGCCGTTCTTGAACTGCACCGAGCCAACGCGACCATTGCCGGCATCGTGCAGGGCCTGGGTGTGTTCGCCCAGGCGAAATACCAGACCACGGCTTTCCAGTTCGGTTTGCAGCAGTTGGCCACTGGTCTTGTCCAGCTGGCGTTCCAGCAACCATTCGCCGATGTGCACCACGGTCACGTGCATGCCGCGCAGCATCAGGCCGTTGGCCGCTTCCAGGCCAAGCAGGCCGCCACCGATGACCACCGCGTGCTTGTGGGTCTTGGCGGTGTCGATCATGGCCTGGGTGTCGGCGATGTCGCGATAGCCGATCACGCCCTGCAAGGTGTTGCCGGGGATCGGCAGGATAAACGGTGTGGAACCGGTCGCGATCAGCAAACGATCGTACTCGGCCTCGGTGCCGTCCTCGGCGATGACTTTGCGTTTGACCCGGTCGATCTGCACGACCTTGCGGTTGAGCAGCAGCTTGACGTTATTGTCCAGGTACCAGTCCAGGTCGTTGAGCACGATCTCTTCGAAGGTTTGTTCGCCAGCCAGCACCGGCGACAGCAGGATGCGGTTGTAGTTGGTGTGGGGTTCGGCGCCGAACACGGTGATGTCGTAGAGATCGCTGCTCAGCTTGAGCAGTTCTTCAAGGGTACGCACCCCGGCCATGCCGTTGCCGATCATCACCAATTTGAGTTTTTTCATGTCGCTCTCCGACCAATCACGCGCAAACAAAAAAAGGCGTCCCCGCTAGTTAGCTAGCGAGGACGCCTTTGTCCGGGTCCCGTTCTCTCGGGAAGCTCGATCCTTCGTCGTTGAAGGGGCGGCTGTATGTGGGTTGTTGCCAAAGCTAATGCAGCGGTTGTGCCAAGTCGGCATAACCGCAGTTTTACTGGGCGTTCAACCTCACAGCCGAAGCGTTTTGCCCGTTAGTGGTGCAACAGTCCGTACAGCAGCACCAGATTGATCAGCAGCGACACCAGCGCCAACGTGCGCCACACCCTCAGCGGTTCGCGCTCCAGCAGCGGTCGCGGGCGTACGCTCAGTTCGCGGCGGTCGGCCTGCTCCAGCACCAGCAGCCATTCTTCGGCGGTTTCATAACGCTGCGCGGGTTGCGCGGCCACGGCGCGTTCAAGGCTCAGGGGCAGCCAATCCGGCAGGTCGGGGCGATAGCGGCTGGCGCTGACCGGTTGATGGAAGCGGGGACGTTGGAAGGCTTCGATTTCGCCGTAGGGATAATGTCCCGTCAGCAGGTAATACAGCGTAATGCCGACACTGTACAAATCCTGCTGAGGCGCAGGACGCTCGCCATTGAACGCTTCGGGGGCAATAAAGCTCGGCGTGCCGGGCAGTGTATTCATTGGGTCTTCGGAAAGGCCCGGGCAGTAGGCCAGGCCAAAATCCAGCACCCGCAGTTCACCGTCGTCGCCCAGCAGCAGGTTTTCCGGCTTGATATCGCGGTGCAGGATCTGCCGGCGATGCAGCAGGCCGACCGCGCGCAGCAAACGCTCGGCGATGGATTGCCATTGCGCCAGGGGCAACGGGCCTTGCTGCTTGAACAGCTCGGCGAGGGTGAGCCCTGGGTACTCGCGCATCACATAGTAAAGATGCTGACGCCCGCTGGCCGGGTGAACGTCCGGAAACGCGCGTCCGGCCACCCGGCGCAGAAACCATTCCTCCGACAGCAGCGCCTGGCCCGCATCGGTGTCATTGTCGTGGCCGCGCGGCAGGGTTTTTAGCAGCCAGGGCTGTTGCTGGGCGTCGCGCACTCGGTACAGCAACGATTGTCGGCTCTGCGCGACCAGGCTTTCCACCTTCCAGCCTTCGAACGCCTGGCCAGGCTTGAGCGGCGGCGGCAGTGGCCATTGCTGCAACTGCACCAGCGCATCGCCCAGGGTGGCGGCGCCGAGCGCGTCGATGCGCACCAGCAGCGCGCTGGCGTTGTCCTGGCTGCCGGCCAAGTGCGCGGCGCTCACCAGGGTGTTGACGGCCATGTCGAGGTTGGTTTGCTCGCGCAGGATGGCGCAGATGCTGTGTTCGCCCAGCGTGGCCCATACGCCGTCGCTGAGCAGCAGGAAACACTCGCCCGCGCGCAGTTCGCCGTCGAGAAAATCCAGCACTAGGTGTTGATCCAGGCCAAGGGCGCGCTTGAGCACATGCTGCATGCCCGGTTGCTCCCACACATGGTCTTCGCTGATGCGCTGCAGCTCGCCGTCCAGCCAGCGATACACGCGACAGTCGCCGACATGGGCGAGGGTGAAGCGCCGGCCGCGAAACACCAGGGCGCTGAGGGTGGTCAGTAACGGCTGGCCGCCGCCGTTGGCTTGCAGCCAGCGATTCTGCGCGAGCAATAACCGTTCGAGCGCCTGGGCCACGCCCCAGGTCTGCGGCGTGGCGTAGTAGTCCAGGGCCAGCGCCTGCAGGCTTGAGCGCGCGGCCAGGCCGCCGTCGGCACATTGGCTGACGCCATCGGCGAGGGCGCACAGGTAACCTTTGCTCGCAGCCAGTTCCGCGCTGGGCGTGACCACGCGCAGGGCATCCTGGTTTTCGCTGCGCGGACCCATGGCGCTGGCCTGGGCGACGCTTAGTTGCAGGCTCATCAGACGCGCGCGGCAGTCACTGCGGCCGAACCCCACGTCGTTCTCCAGCGGCGTTTCACGCCGTAGAGGCCGAACCAGGCCAGCACGCCGAGGCTGGCGAACAGCCACAGGGCCAGTTGATAACTGCCGGTGCTTTGCTTGATCGCGCCCATGCCAGCGGCGAGGGCGAAGCCGCCGATGCCGCCGGCCATGCCGATCAGGCCGGTCATTACGCCGATTTCGCTGCGAAAACGCTGGGGTACCAGTTGGAAGACCGCACCGTTGCCCGCGCCCAGTCCGAGCATGGTGCACACGAACAGTGCCAGGGCGGCGTAGGAACTTGGCAGGTTGAAACCCACCGCCGCGATGCACACCGCCGCCACGCTGTACATGCCCAGCAGCGTGCGGATGCCGCCGAAACGGTCCGCCAGGGCGCCGCCCAACGGGCGCATCAGGCTGCCGCCGAACACGCAGGCGGCGGTGTAGTAGCCGGCGGTCACCGGGCTCAGGCCGTACTGGTCGTTGAAGTAGCCGGGCAGGGCGCTGGCCAGGCCGATGAAACCGCCGAAGGTCACGCTGTAGAAAAACATGAACCACCAGCTGTCACGGTCGCCCAGCGCCTTGAAATAGTCGGCCATGGCTTTGGCTTTCGGGCGTTGCGGAGCATTGCGTGCCAGCCAGGCGAACACGATCAGCGTGAGGACCAACGGAATCAGCGCAAAACCGAAGACATTGCTCCAGCCAAAGGCGGCGGCCAGCACCGGGGCCAGCAACGCGGCGAACACCGTGCCGGAGTTGCCTGCCCCGGCGATGCCCATGGCCTTGCCCTGATGCTCAGCGGGGTACCACTGCGAGGCCAGGGGCAGGGCGACGGCAAAGGATGCGCCGGCCATGCCGAGGAACAAGCCCAGCAGCAGGGCTTGCTCATAACTATGAATACCCAGTTTCCACGCGCCGAACAACGCAACGATCACGATCACCTGGCCAATCAGCCCAGCGGTCTTGGGCGACAACTTGTCGGCCAGCATGCCCATCAGAAAGCGCAGCACCGCGCCCGCCAGGATCGGCGTTGCCACTACCAGGCCACGTTGCTGGGTGGTCAGGTGCAGGTCGGCGGCAATCTGCACGGCCAGCGGGCCCAGCAGATACCAGACCATGAAACTCAGGTCGAAATACAGGAACGCGGCAAACAGGGTCGGGGTGTGCCCGGATTTCCAGAAGCTTGATTTCATCACGCACCTCAACGGTAGGGGGGCTTGTCAGAAGGCCAAAACGAAAAAAAACGCCGCCATCGGGTTTGCGAAAGCAAACCGGATGTGCGACGTCTTTGTCGTGGAAGGGCAACCGCCGTTGGCTACCTGTGATGAATGCAGGGCAAGTCCTGTGCCAACACTAAACTTTGTGAAGAACGAGCCCCCGTGGCGAGCGGGCTTGCCCCGCGTTGGGGTGCGAAGCGCCCCCAATCCTGCAAAACACGGTGAACCTGATACGGCTCAGCGCCTGGTTTTGGGGCTGCTGCGCAGCCCAACGCAGGACAAGCCTGCTCGCCACAGGGAATCTGCGCTTAACTGAACGGCATGAGGGCAAGCCCGCTCGCCACAGTCAGCCCAGCAGCTCACTCATGGCAATAATCTGCTCGGCCACCTGGATCAGTTTCTGCTGGCGGCTCATGGCCTGGCGGCGCATCAGGGTGTAGGCCTCTTCCTCGTTGCAGTTTTTCATTTTCATCAGCATGCCCTTGGCCAGTTCAATGCGCTTGCGCTCGGCCAATTGCTGGTCGCGGGCCTGCAACTGGGCGCGCAGGGCCTGGTCGCTTTCGAAGCGGGCCATGGCCACGTCGAGGATCGGTTGCAGGCGCTGGGCCTGGATGCCTTCAACTATATAGGCGCTGACGCCGGACTTGATCGCCTGGCGCATCACATTCGGGTCGTGCTCATCGGTGAACATCACAATCGGTCGCGGCTGGTCGCGCGTCACCAGCACCACTTGCTCCATCACATCGCGCCCGGCTGACTCGGTATCGATCAGGATCACGTCCGGGCGCACCGTTTCGACGCGGGCGGGCAGGTCGATGGTCAGGCCGGACTCATCGATGACCTCGAAGCCGGCCTCGACCAGCGCCGCCTTGAGCCGCCCGACCTTGCGCGGGGTGTCGTTGATCAACAGGATTCGCAGCATGGGTGGCCTCCTGTCAGCGCTGAGCCTGGCGGTTGGGGTGATCCGCCAGGGCGTGCAGGCGGAAGCTGCGGGCGTAGGCGGCGGGGTCGGAGCCGTCCCAGATTTTGCCGTCGATCAACTGGCTGCTGCGCATGTCCTGGCGGCTTGCCGGCACGTCAACGGCGGCGGCGGCCTGGCGATAAAGGTTCAGTTGCTGCACCTGGCGGGCAACCTGAAGGTAGTCCGGGTCTTCACGCAGCAGACCCCAGCGGCGGAACTGGGTCATGAACCACATGCCGTCGCACAGGTACGGCAGGTTGACCTCGCCCTTGGCGAAAAAGCGCAGCGCATGGGGATCCTGCCACTGGTTGCCCAGGCCGTCGTCATAATGGCCGAGCAGGCGAGGCTCGATGCAGTCGAGCGGGGCGTCGAGGTACTCGCGGGCGCTGAGCAGCTGCGCGGTGGAACGGCGGTTTTCCTGGCTCTGCTCGATAAAACGGCTGGCTTCGAGCACCGCCATCACCAGCACGCGCGCGGTGTTGGGGTATTGGTCGACGAACGCCTGGGTGCAGCCCAGCACTTTTTCCGGGTGGTTCGGCCAGATCGTCTGGCTGGTCGCCAGGGTGAAGCCCTGATTGTGCTTCACCGCGCTGGCGGCCCAGGGTTCGCCGGCACAGAAACCGTCAATGCGCCCTGCCTGCAGGTGCGCAACCATCTGCGGCGGCGGCACCACCACGCTGTCGACATCCTGCAAGGGGTGAATGCCCTGGCTTGCGAGCCAGTAATACAGCCACATGGCGTGGGTGCCGGTGGGAAATGTCTGGGCGAAGGTCAGTTTTGTACGGCTTTGGTGCACGTGGCGGTCCAGCGCCTCAGGAGTGGTCACCCCCTGTGCCTGCAGACCGTGAGACAGATTGATGCTCTGGCCGTTCTGGTTCAGGCCCATCAGCACCGCCATGTCGGTGGGCGCCACGCCGCCGATGCCCAGGTGCACCGCGTAGATCAGCCCATACAGGCTGTGGGCGGCATCCAGTTCACCGCTGACCAGCTTGTCGCGCAGGTTGGCCCAGGATGACTGGCGCTTGAGGTTCAGGGTCAAGCCGTAGGGTTGGGCAAAGCCCTGAGTGGCCGCCACCACCAGCGAGGCGCAATCGCTCAAGGCCATGAATCCGAGGTCGAGGCTGCTCTTTTCCGGGGCGTCACTGCCATGGACCCAGGCCAATGGATCGCTGGTCGGGCCGCTGCCTGCCGAATCGTTCATCAATGCCGCCTTTTCAATCAAAAAACCAGTGAGCAAGGCTTAGCAAGGCACATGCCACGGCCTCGCGGGCGCGGCAGGCCGTCAGGTTTTCATCAAGATTGAAACCCGGCCGGCTTTCAGTATGGCCGCCTCTTGCGAGGAACATCCAAAGTGACGATCGATTCCCCTGTCATGACCCGCTCGCGCTGGTTGCTGTGCCTGGCCGTGCTGTGGGCAAGCACGTTCGCCTCGGCCGAGGCATATCGGGCGCAGGATGAAAGCCTGCATACCGTCTTTACCGCGTTGTCAGTGCCCTTGGGGTTGCCCGTGGTGGTCAGCCGCGATGTCTCGCGCACGCGCGTTTCCGGCGTGTTCGACCTGAAGGCGGCGCAGCACACCCTGCAGGCCCTGGCCGAGCAGCATGGCCTGATCTGGTACAGCGACGGCCAGGTGCTGCGTGTGTATGACGCCAGCGAGGCGAAAAGCTCTGCGGTGACGTTGCGGCATGTCTCGGTCGACCGGCTGCGCGAGTTCATGCGCCGCTCGGGGTTGGATGAATCACGCTTTCCCCTGCGCGAGAGCGCCGGGCGCACCTTTTATGTGTCCGGCCCGCCCAACTACGTGGATCAGGTGCTGCACCTGGCGCAACTGATGGATCGCCAGCGCACCCAGTTGCCGGTGGGCGATCAGGCGTTTGGCGTGGTGCAGGTGTTCAATACCCATGTGGCCGATCGCCAATACGCCCTGGGCGATGAGCAGGTCAATGTTCCCGGCATGGCCTCGATGATCGAGACCGTGCTGGCTGCCGAGCGTGAGCAAGGTGCGCGTGGTCCGCTGGCTGACAAGCGCCTGCTGGTGATTGCTTATCCTGACTCCAACAGCCTGCTGATCAAGGGCAAGCCGGCTCAGGTCAAGGTGATCGAGGAGCTGGTGACGCAACTCGACACGCCCAGGCGACCGATTGAAGTGACGTTGTGGCAGATCGACGTGGACCGTAATGAACTGGAAAAGCTGAAGACGTCCTGGTCCGGGGAGAGTGACGACGCGCCCTCAGTGACACAGGTGCTGACCCCTCTGGACGACAACCGTCTGATGACGCAACTGGCTGCGCTGGAACGTCGTCGCAAGGCCAGAGTGGTGGCGTTTCCGGTGATCCTTACCCAGGAAAACGTTCCGGCAGTGTTCCATGAAGCCCACACGTTTTACCTGCCCAAATCCGCGCAAGACGATGCCCAGTGGCAACCGGTGCGCTATCGCACCGAAGCCAGTGTGCTGCCGCGTTTTGCCGATGCGAGCCAGATCGAGATGCAACTGAGCCTGGAGGATGGGCGGCCCATGGCCGGCAAGCTCAAGGCAGGTTCGGCTGGGGCGGTGGGCCGCATTGCGATCAGCACGGTGGTGCGTGTGCCCCAGGGCCGGCGCCTGTGGCTTGGGGCTTTTCGCCGTGATGACGAGGGCGCGCGCCGCGCGCGCGGCGCCCAGGTGCGGCTGTTTGTGATCCAGGCGCGCGCGGTGGGCGGCGAGCCGAAGCTGCTGGCAGGCGCCGTGGGGCCGCCGCCACTGACCGGGGCCCAATACGAGCGGGTGCAACGTGCCTTCAACCGCGCAAGCCCTGAGTCCGCTGAGTGACCTTCGTATGGCGAAAAGTCCCACGTAGCGACTATCGAAATCCTCAGGCGCATAAGTCGTTTCCTAGCTCGGTTCGGTGGTCAGGTTTTTATAGTCCTGCCGTTGCCGTATCGGTTGATTCAGGAAGCCAGAAATTCAATGTCAGTAGATCAATACCGAGGTGTCCATGGCCATCGCAAATGATGAGCTGACAGCCTCATGGGTATTTGCCGGGTGGACCTTGCATGGTTATGGCCGCTTGACCGGGCAGAATGTGGACCTTCAATTGCCGCCCAAAGAGTGGCATGTGCTGCGGTTGCTGCTGGCATCCGGTGGTGCGTTGATGACCAAGGACCATTTGCTGGAGTCGGCCTGGCCCCGTAGAGAGGTGTCCGAGGAGTCGCTCACCCGCTGCATTTATGCGCTGCGCAAACACCTGAAGGCCGACAAGGGCTTTATCAAGACGATTTATGGCAAGGGCTATCGCTTTACTTGCCCTGTGAACGTCCAGCACAGAGCGCTGTTGGAGGGGACGCGCGAGCAGCGTCTCTGCTCGGCCTGTGGTCAGGTGCAGCATGATTAAGCGCCTGGCCAGCAGCGCCGTGTTGAGTGCGGTGCTGGTCAGCAGCCGAGCCTTGGCCGATTGCTGGGAAGACGTGGCCGGTCGCTACGATATTGAACCGGAACTGCTGCAGGCCATCGCGGCGGTGGAGTCGGGATACCGCGCGAACGCGATGAACAACGCGAACAGCGACGGCAGCCGCGATATCGGCTTGATGCAGATCAACAGCGTGCACCTGCCACGCTTGCTCAAACAGGGCATTACCGAAGAGCGGCTGCTGAGCGAACCCTGTCTGTCGGTGGAAGTGGGCGCATCGATCCTCGCCGGGTTTATCCAGCGGTTCGGTTACAACTGGACGGCCGTGGGTTCCTACAACGCGGGAGCAGGGGCGGGGCCGCAGCGTGATGCATTGCGCGAGCAATATGCGCAAAAAATCTGGGCCCGGTATGAGGCGCTGGTTGCGCTGCGTCACTGACGATCAGGCGGCATGCCTCGCGCCAGGGTGGTCACCCCGGCTATAATCGCGCCACCTTTCGCCGCCATCCGAGTCTAGCCCGCCCATGTATAACCTGGCCCGCCAGCTGTTGTTCAAACTCTCCCCGGAAACCTCCCACGATCTGTCCCTGGACCTGATCGGTGCCGGCGGCCGCCTGGGGCTCAATGGCCTGGTCTGCAAGGCGCCGGCGAAAATGCCGGTGTCGGTGATGGGGCTCGAGTTTCCCAACCCGGTCGGGCTGGCCGCCGGCCTGGATAAGAACGGCGCCGCCATCGACGGTTTTGCACAGTTGGGTTTCGGCTTTGTCGAAATCGGCACCGTGACGCCACGGCCGCAACCGGGTAATCCCAAGCCACGCATCTTCCGCCTGCCGGAAGCCGAGGCGATCATCAACCGCATGGGCTTTAACAACCTGGGCGTCGACCACCTGCTGTCGCGGGTCCAGGCGGCGAAGTACAAGGGCATCCTGGGCATCAATATCGGCAAGAACTTCGACACCCCGGTCGAGCGCGCAGTGGATGACTACCTGATCTGCCTGGACAAGGTCTACGCCCACGCCAGCTACGTCACCGTCAACGTCAGCTCGCCCAACACGCCGGGCCTGCGCAGCCTGCAGTTCGGCGACTCGCTCAAACAGTTGCTCGAAGCCCTGCGCCAGCGCCAGGAAGACCTGGCCGTGCGGCATGGCAAGCGCGTGCCGCTGGCGATCAAGATTGCCCCGGACATGAGCGACGCGGAGACGATCCTGGTAGCCCAGGCCCTGGTGGATTCGGGGATGGATGCGGTGATTGCGACCAACACCACCCTGAGCCGCGCAGGTGTCGAAGGTCTGGCCCATGGTGATGAGGCGGGCGGGCTCTCGGGCGCACCGGTTCGCGATCAGAGCACCCACATCGTCAAGGTGCTGGCGGCTGAACTTGCCGGGCGCTTGCCCATCATCGCCGTGGGCGGCATTACCGAAGGCAAGCACGCCGCCGAGAAAATAGCGGCCGGCGCAAGCCTGGTGCAGCTGTACTCCGGCTTTATCTACAAGGGACCGGCGCTGATCCGCGAATCGGTGGATGCCATCGTGGCGAGCGGGCTTGCCCCAGTGCCGTTCAGTTAAGCGAACGCGATGCCCAAAGTAACCAAGATCAAATGTGGGAGCGGGCTTGCCCGCGAAGGCGTCGGCCCAGCAAACATTGAGGTCGACTGACCCACCGCTCCCACAGGGAATCTGCGCTTAACTGACTGGCATTAGGGCTTGCCCCGCTTTGGGGTGCGAAGCGCCGCCCCCAAGCCAGCAAACCGCGGTGTACCTGATACGGCTCAGCGCCGGGTTTTGGGGCTGCTGCGCAGCCCAACGCAGGGCAAGCCTGCTCGCCACAGGGAATCACGCTTAACTGAGCGGGCAAGGGTTAACCCACAATAAGCGCTAGCCTCAATGGGTTTTGCCATCCAATAAAAAGGGCTCCATAAGGAGCCCCTGGGCCGAAGCCCGCCGCCTGGGTAAGGCGTGCGTGGTTAAGTCGTTACATAGTCAAAGGTGGTATGTCGGAATTAGATGCCTTGATTAGCCGACGGCGTGAAGTTCGTTGAGTCTGTGGATGCCCGCAGTGCCAGTCATACCGTCCCAGTTGTCGCCACGTCCTTCTCGCCAGCCGTTGATCCAGGCTTGGCGTACCGACGGTAGAGTAAATGGGCAAAGCTCACGGGATTTGCCATGAACGCCATATTGATATCCGCGTAAAAATGCTCTTTCCAACGGATCACGCTTGAGTCTTCTCATAGGGTGTTTCCCTCACTGGTTGACTGTCTAGATATCCTTCGGCCTCGTCTGGGGCCGGGCAGAGTGTTCTGCCGTTGGTGGGCTCGCTGCCGGCGTGGCGAGCCTGTGTGTCGGCGTCGTTACGGCGCCAACCTGTGTTGAGTTCTAACCAATAGGTCACATGGATTCAATGATCGTTTTGTCATAAGCACGTAACGTTTTGGATGCTATAGCCATAAGCTGGGATGGCTTTTCGCCCCTTTTTATCGGCAAAGCCAGCTATGATGTGCCCCGCGATGGCCATGGGTTCAATCCCTTGGTGAGAATGCCCGCCCGTTGCAGTCGGTTATTATTCGACGAAGGGTCGGAATATTTCTTTTTGTTGCCTAACATTATTGATCTGCCTCTGTATTCAGGGCCCACGGGTCCTATCGCCGGGGTGGAACGGCACATTCGTGCCACGCGAGCACTCTTCAAGAAAAGTGCTTGATTGAAAACCGAACCGGCGATGCGTTGCCCGTTCATTTATTGCTGAAAAGCCTGGAATGCCCCATGTCGGACCGTTTTGAACTCTTCCTCACTTGCCCCAAAGGCCTCGAAGGCCTGCTGATCGAGGAAGCCGTCGGGCTTGGCCTTGAGGACGCCCGCGAGCACACCTCGGCCGTGCGCGGCATGGCCGACATGGAGACCGCCTACCGCTTGTGCCTCTGGTCGCGTCTGGCCAACCGCGTGCTGCTGGTGCTCAAGCGCTTCCCGATGAAGGACGCCGAAGACCTCTATCACGGCGTGCTGGACATCGAGTGGGCCGAGCACATGGTCCCCGACGGCACCCTTGCCGTTGAATTCAGCGGCCATGGTTCGGGCATCGACAACACCCACTTCGGCGCGCTGAAGGTCAAGGATGCGATTGTCGACAAACTGCGCACCCCCACCGGCGAACGACCGTCCATCGACAAAATCAACCCGGACCTGCGCATCCACCTGCGCCTGGACCGTGGCGAAGCCATCCTCTCCCTCGACCTGTCCGGCCACAGCCTGCACCAGCGCGGTTACCGCCTGCAGCAGGGCGCCGCGCCGCTGAAGGAAAACCTTGCGGCCGCAATCCTGATCCGTGCCGGCTGGCCGCGCATTGCCGCTGAAGGCGGCGCGCTGACTGACCCGATGTGCGGCGTGGGCACCTTTCTGGTCGAAGGCGCAATGATCGCCGCCGACATGGCGCCCAACCTCAACCGCGAACTGTGGGGCTTCACCACCTGGCTCGGCCACGTGCCGGCGCTGTGGAAGAAGCTTCACGCCGAAGCGTCGGAACGCGCCGCCATCGGCATGAACAAACCGCCGCTGTGGGTGCGTGGCTACGAAGCCGACCCGCGCCTGATCCAGCCCGCGCGCAACAACATCGAACGCGCAGGTCTGAGCCACTGGATCAAGGTGTACCAGGGCGAAGTCGGCACCTTCGAGCCGCGTCCGGACCAGAACCAGAAAGGCCTGGTCATCTGCAACCCGCCCTACGGCGAGCGTCTGGGTGACGAAGCCAGCCTGTTGTACCTTTACCAGAACCTCGGCGAGCGTCTGCGTCAGGCCTGCATGGGCTGGGAAGCGGCGGTGTTTACCGGCGCGCCGGACCTTGGCAAGCGCATGGGCATCCGCAGCCACAAACAGTATTCGTTCTGGAACGGCGCATTGCCGTGCAAGCTGCTGCTGATCAAGGTCAACCCGGATCAGTTCGTCACCGGCGAGCGTCGCACCCCCGAACAGCGCCAGGCCGAACGCGAGCAGGCCGCTTACGACCAGGCCCCGCTCGAGCCGCAGGAGCGCCAGTACAACAAGAACGGCAACCCGATCAAACCGGCGCCAGCGCCGGTCGTCGAGCAGGCACGCTTGAGCGAAGGCGGGCAGATGTTTGCCAACCGCCTGCAGAAAAACCTCAAGCTGCTGGGCAAGTGGGCCAAGCGTGAAGGCGTGGATTGCTACCGCGTGTACGACGCCGATATGCCGGAATACTCCATGGCCATCGACCTGTACCACGATTGGGTCCATGTGCAGGAATACGCCGCGCCCAAGTCCATCGACCCGGAAAAAGCCTCGGCGCGCATGTTCGATGCCTTGGCCGCGATTCCCCAGGCGCTCAACATCGACAAGAGCCGCGTGGTGGTCAAGCGTCGCGAGCGCCAGAGCGGCACCAAGCAGTACGAGCGCCAAAGCGCCCAGGGCAAATTCACCGAGGTCAGCGAAGGCGGCGTGAAGCTGCTGGTCAACCTCACCGACTACCTGGACACCGGCCTGTTCCTCGACCACCGGCCGATGCGCATGCGCATCCAGAAGGAAGCGGCCGGCAAGCGCTTTCTCAATCTGTACTGCTACACCGCCACTGCCAGCGTGCACGCCGCCAAAGGTGGCGCGCGCAGCACCACCAGCGTCGACCTGTCCAAGACCTACCTGGACTGGGCGCGTCGCAACTTCTCGCTCAACGGCTTCTCCGACAAGAACCGCCTGGAGCAGGGCGATGTGATGGCGTGGCTGGAGGCGAGCCGCGATGAGTTCGACCTGATCTTCATCGACCCGCCGACCTTCTCCAACTCCAAACGCATGGAAGGCATCTTCGACGTACAGCGCGACCACGTGCAGTTGCTCGACCTGGCCATGGCGCGTCTGGCGCCGGGCGGCGTGCTGTATTTCTCGAACAACTTCCGCAAGTTCGTGCTCGAGGACAACCTCAGCGAGCGCTACGCCGTCGAGGAAATCAGCGACAAGACCCTCGACCCGGATTTTGCGCGCAACGCCAAGATCCACCGCGCCTGGAAAATCACCGCGCGTTGATCGATGCGTGTCCACTGCAGGCGCGAGTTTACTTGCTCCTGCAGTGGTTTGAGGCTGGTCAAACCCCGGGCCTATGGCTATAACTAAGGCCTGGCCAACGTGACATCCCCGCACGTTGGCGTCTTGAGTGTTGTCCATGCCGTTGCAAGCCGTCCGCCCAAAAATACTAGGCTTTATCAGTGAGCAGGCCTCCGCCTGGATGGTGGCGTCGGTGGTATTCCTGGCAGGGGTTGCCTTGACCATCGTGGTTGCGTGGGCAGCGCGCGAACTCAATCAGCAGCAAGTGCGCCAACGCTTCCAATTGTTGGTCGGCGAGCGCTTCAGCCGCCTGCAGGAACGCTTCGAAGACCAGGAGCAACGCCTGGGTAGCCTGCAACGTTTCTTCATCAATTCCCAGGACGTCACCCGCGCAGAGTTCGACGGCTTCGCCCAGCCCTTGCTGCTGCACGCGCGCGCCTATGCGTGGGCGCCCCGCGTATTGCACGAACAGCGCAGCCGGTTTGAGCAGGACATGTCTCGCGCGCACGGTACGCCATTTGCCATCCGTGAACTCAATGCGGTCGGCGAACTGGCCCCGGCGGCCGAGCGTGATGAATACGTGCCGGTGCTGTACAGCCAGACCCAGAGCCTGTTCGGCTCGCCACTGGGGTTCGACCTGCTGGCCCAGCCCATGCGGCGCTCTACCCTTGAGCGGGCGCAGAAGAGCGGCAAGCTGGCGGTGTCCCAACCCATCCAACTGGTCGGCGTGGAGCCGGCCTACGCGCCGGGAGTGCTGCTGGTTGCGCCGGTCGCTTCCCCGGCAGGGGAGCCGTTCGGTTTCGTGATGGCTGCGATCAGCATGCGCCAGTTGGTGGCCGACGGCCTGCCCAGGCCCGACCGCGATAACCTGGTGACGCAGATCGTCGACACCTCCGACCTGCAGCAACGCATGCTGTATGAGTCAGGCAACACGCCAAGCGACGGCGACCTTAGCGTGACTCGGCGCCTGACCCTGGGCGACCATGTCTACGCCCTGACCTTGCGTCCCAGTCAGGTGTTTGACCGGTCCAGCCGCTCCTCGATGGCCAGCATTTTGAGTATGGGCGGGCTGCTCAGCCTGCTGGTTGCAGCCTTGCTCTACGTGCTGGTCAGCCAGCGTCAGCGTGCGCTCAAACTGGTGGAGCAGCGCACCGTGCAACTGCGCGTGCGCGAGCAGGAACTGCGCGGCGCCCATAGCCAGCTGCGCAGCGTGCTGAATGCCGCCACTCAAGTCGCCATCATCGCCACCGACCTGCGCGGCGTGATCACTACCTTCAACGCCGGTGCTGAACAGATGCTTGGGTTCAAGGCCGCCGAAGTGGTTGGGCGCGCCACCCTCGAAAGCCTGCACCTGGCGTCGGAGCTGGAAGCCAGCGCCGCGAGCGTGAGCCTGTTGCTGGGCAAGCGTATCCCGCCGGGCCAGGCCATGCTGGTGCAGAGCCCGGACAGCCTGCACGAGGCGCGCGAATGGACCCTGGTCCGCGAAGATGGCAGCCAGTTGATCGTGAATATGCTCGGCACTGCATTGCTCGATGACCATGGCCTGTGGGTGGGGCATCTGGCGATCTACCTCGACGTGACCGAGCAAAAGCGCGCCTACGAGGCTCTGGCTGCACGGGATCGCCTGCTGAAAAAACTCAGCGCCCACGTACCCGGCGGGATTTTCCAGTTCACCCTCAAGCGCCGGGGCGACTGGCGCTTCATCTATGCCAGCGATGGCATGCGCGATATCTATGAAATCGAGGTAGGGGTGTTGCAGCACGACGCGGAAAAGGTCTTCGAGCGTATCCACCCGTTGGACGTCGAGCGCATACGCGCCTCGATTCGCTCGTCGGCCGTGCAGTTGAGCCATTGGCGCGAAGAGTATCGTGTGATCTTGCCGCAGCGCGGGTTGCGCTGGATTCGTGGCGAGGCCACACCGGAAGAATTACCCGGAGGCGGCACGCTGTGGCACGGTTATGTGTCGGATATTTCCGATCTCAAACGGGTAGAAGAAGAACTGCGTGCGTTGTCCATCACCGATTCCCTGACCGGCATCCACAACCGTCGCTACTTCCAGGACCGCCTCAAGTCCGAGATGGTGCGCGTCAGACGCACGTCAGGGGCGTTGTCGGTGATCATGCTCGATATCGACCACTTCAAGCGCATCAATGATCGCTATGGGCACGGGGTGGGCGACGGCGTGCTGCAGGAGCTGTGCAAGCGCATCGGCCAGCGCCTGCGCCGCACCGATGTGTTCTGCCGCTTGGGGGGCGAAGAGTTCATGGTGTTGTGCCCCGGTACCGACGGCCAACAGGCCTACAGCCTGGCGATGGAGCTGTGGGAATCATTGCGCAGCGTACCGATGGATACCGTGGGTACGGTGACCGCCAGTTTTGGGGTGGCCAGTTGGCGTGTCGATGAGGGCATCGACGGGTTGCTGCTGCGCGCCGATTCGGCGGTGTACCTGGCCAAACAGGCAGGCCGTGACCGTGTCACGCCGGAAAAACTACCGGCCTGAAGGCAGACACAAAAACCAAGGTGGGAGGGAGCAAGCCCCCTCCCACATTTAGAGCACCGGCGCTGCCGCCATCACTTTAGGCTGGCGATACAGGTCAAGCAGCACCTGGTCCAGCACCGACGAGGCGCCCCACGGCTTCGGATCGTTGAGGATCGCCACCACCGCCCAGGTGTAGCCGTTATTGTCGCGACTGAACCCGGCAATCGCGCGTACGGTGTTCAGGGTGCCGGTCTTGACGTGGGCTTCGCCGCGCATGGCGGTGGTCTTCAGGCGTTTACGCATGGTGCCGTCGGTGCCGGCAATCGGCAGGGAGCTGATGTATTCGGCGGCATACGGGCTTTTCCACGCGGCCTGCAACATGGCGGCCATTTCACGGGCGCTGACGCGTTCGGCGCGGGACAGGCCGGAACCATTCTCCATCACCAGGTGCGGCGCGGTGATGCCTTTCTTCGCCAGCCACTGGCGCACCACACGCTGCGCGGCCTTGGCATCGTCGCCATCGGCATCGTTGCGAAATTGCGCGCCCAGGCTCAGGAACAACTGCTGGGCCATGGTGTTGTTACTGTATTTGTTGATGTCGCGGATGATTTCCGCCAGATCCGGCGAGAATGCGCGGGCCAGTACCTTGGCGCTTTTGGGCACCGGCGCCTGGAGGTCACGGCCCTGGATACTGCCCCCCAACTCTTTCCAGATGGCGCGCACGGCGCCGGCGGTGTAGGTGGCGTGGTCGAGCAGCGACAGGTAGGTCTGCGAACTGCAGCCATCGGCCAACTGGCCGCTGACGGTCACGGTGACGCTGCCATCGGCGGCGCTGACCGGGTTGTAGCGCACATCGCCGGTGCACTGCTTGGCGTTGGAAACCTTCACCTGGTTATCGATACGGATGGTGGCAATCGGCGGCTCGACCGAGACGATCACCCGTCCCCCATCGTTACGCGTGACAAAGCGCAGGGCCTTGAGGTTGACCAGCAACGCGTCGGGCTTGACCAGAAACGGTTTGTTCTCGTCGTTGCCGTCGTCATTGAACTCGGGCAGCAGCGGCTGGTTGAAGAAACTGCGGTCCAGCACCAGGTCGCCGGTGACTTGCTGCACGCCATTGGCCCGCAGGTCGCGCATCAGCAGCCAGAGTTTTTCCATGTTCAGCTTGGGGTCGCCGCCGCCCTTGAGGTACAGGTTGCCATGCAACACGCCACCGCTGAGGGTGCCGTCGGTGTAGAACTCGGTTTTCCACTGATGGTTGGGCCCCAGCATTTCCAGGGCCGCATAGGTGGTGACCAGCTTCATGGTGGAGGCGGGGTTCACTGAGACGTCGGCGTTGAATACAGTCGGCGTGCCCGGGCCGTTGAGCGGAATCATTACCAGGGACAGGGCGGTGTTTTGCAGCTTGGCTTTCTGCAGCGCTTGCGCCACGTTGGGCGGCAGGCTGTTATTGACGGGGGCGGCGGTGGCGGAAAAGGCCAGTGGCAGGAGCAGACCGGCGAGTAACAATGGACGCAAAGATTTGATCATAAAAAATAGAACCCTGCTGCTGAGGAGGGTGAAAAAGGCGAGGGGAACGTAAGAAAATCCCTCAGTGATCATGAAAGTGTCGGCATTATGCCCCAAGGTCGCGCCACTTGTAGCTGAACGATAGCTGGAAATCGGCGTTTTTTTGCAGGCACGGCGTTGCTTTCACGGCAGCGTCAGCGGTGAGTTCATCGATTGAGTGATTTTGAACGGTTGTCCGGTGACTGAGACGTCACGGGCGTGGAGCACCAGAGCAGGGGCTCGCGTAAACAAACAGGGCCATCACGAGGATGGCCCTGAGGACAATCAGGCAACCGGATTGATCGGCTTTTCCGGGTACCAGACGTCCAGCAACGGGCTGACTTCAGCTTTGGTCAGTTCGTCGCGGGATTTGAGCCAGGCTTCAACCTTGGCGCGCTGCTCTTCGCTGACCGAGCCACGCTTTTGCAGGCAGACCAGACCGTAGTCGTCACCGCCGACATAGCCCAGACCGTTGGCTTCCATGGCTTCTTTGAGGAATGCGTCGAGAAATGCATCGATTGCATCGTCAGCCAGGTCTTTCTTGAATTCCAGGTTCAGTTCGAAACCCAATTCCTGGAACTCGTCCACACACAGTTTTTTGCGCAGACGCTGGGAGCGGTTAGTGGCCATGAAACATTCCTCTTAATAAATAACGGTGCGCACTTTACCAGCTAATAGACGCGGCCGCCTCACGGCGTTACGCAAACCCTCATCCGCTTCATCGGTAAAGTCTGCCGGGGCAGGCCTGTTAAACGGTGGTTTGTGTCAGTCAGCCGGTATTTTTCGCCGTATATGCATGGCTTCATGGTGGTGTAATAAATCCATGCTGCCGCGATGCCAGAGCCCCCACGACCGACCTTGACGGAAACCCGCCCATGCCAGCTCCCCTGATTCCTGTAGAAACTTCGCCAGACCTGCCGACGGACGCCGATGTGGTCGTGATCGGCGGCGGCATCATCGGTGCCTTTACCGCCTATTACCTGGCCAAGCGCGGGATGAAAGTCGCGCTGGTGGAAAAGGGCCGTATCGGCGCTGAACAATCGAGCCGCAACTGGGGTTGGTGCCGCCAGCAGAATCGCGATGCGCGCGAGCTGCCGATGGCCACCAAGAGCCTGGAGCTGTGGTCACAGTTCGCCGCCGAAACCGGCGAGCAGACCGGTTTCACGCGCTGCGGCCTGCTTTACCTGAGCAATGATGAAAAGGAAATCGACGGCTGGGCGCGCTGGGGCGAGTTCGCCCGTTCGGTCAACGTCGAGACCCATATGCTCACCGCGCAGCAAGCCGCTGAACGGGGTCAGGCCACCGGCAAGCAATGGAAAGGCGGGGTCTACGCGCCCACCGACGGCATTGCCGACCCGTCCCGCGCAGCGCCTGCGGTCGCGCGCGCGATCATGGCGCTGGGCAGCACGGTGCATCAGGACTGCGCCGTGCGCGGGCTGGAGACCGAGGGCGGGCGACTGTCGGGTGTGGTGACCGAGAAGGGCACCATCCGTACCCGTCTCGCGGTGCTGGCTGCCGGTGCCTGGGCGTCGTCGTTCTGCCGTCAGTACGGCATTCGTTTTCCCCAGGCGACCATTCGGCAAACAGTGCTGCGCGTATCGCCGCCCAATCAGGAACTGCCGAGCGCGCTGCACACCACCCAGGCCTCGATGACCCGCCGCTTTGATGGCAGCTATACGCTGGCCATCAGCGGGCGCGGGCGAGTTGACCCGACGCCGCAGTTGCTCAGCTTTGCGCCGCAGTTTTTACCGATGTTTCAGCGTCGCTGGCGCAACCTGGCGGTGGGTGGCTTCGAGGGCGCGCGGGCAGGGCATGAGAGCTGGAAGCGCTGGCGTCTGGATGAGCCGACGCCAATGGAAAAGATGCGGATTCTGGATCCCACGCCGGATGCGGCGGCGGTGAAACTGACCTATGCGCGCGCGACGCAACTGATGCCGGCCTTTAAAGAATCTTCGGTAACAGCGGCGTGGGCGGGGTATGTGGACAGTACACCTGATGGAGTGCCCGGCATTGGGGAAATGGCCAGCTTGCCAGGGTTGGTGTTGGCAGCGGGGTTCAGTGGACATGGCTTTGGGATCGGGCCGGGGGCAGGGCATTTGATTGCGGATATTGTGAGTGGAGCGCGGCCGATTGTGGATCCGGAGCCTTATCACCCGGATCGGTTTAAGTCGTCGGCTTGGGGGAAGGTGGCGGACTTTTAATGTGTTGGGGGGTGTACATATCCGTTGCCGCCATCACCGCGGCAGGCGATATGGCGGCTGTGCGCGGGATACCTCTGGGTATGCCGGGTCCTTTGGTGCTGTTCACCGTCAAGGACGGCATCCCACCCAGGACCTGTTGGTCAACCTCAGCGAATCACTGGCCTGCGACTTTGCCTTCGACCTGGAAAGTACGCGGCGCGAATGTGCATTGGGTATGCACAACTGATTGAAGTGTCACGCTTGCTGGCACGAGCGCGTGCTGGATGATGTTTCAAGAGCCTTCCGTCCTTAGAACCCACCGGTATGGGGGAGTGAGCGCGATCAACTGTGGGAGACAGCGGCAAGTCTTCGACTTAGCGCTGTCGCGCAGCAAACTGTAACCTCTGTGGCGAGCGGGCTTGCCCCGCGTTGGGGTGCGAAGCGCCGCCAATCAAGGAAAATGCGGTGTACCTGACACTGCCCGGAGCATGGTTTTGGGGCTGCTGCGCAGCCCAACGCAGGGCAAGCCTGCTCGCCACAGGAATGTGTCCTGAAGTTTGATGTTTTAAATCAATACCTTATTTTGTATTTGATAAAAGCTGGCTTGCCTGCGAAGGCATCGGCTGGGTCTGCCTGAAGGATTGAGGTGTCTGCATCGCAGGCAAGCCAGCTCCCACAAAAAAGCGAATCCACCAGATCCTGCTTTTGCCCTGTTTTTAATCTTGATCTCACGCGCCCCGTCAACCGCGCTGGCCTTACGCAGGCTTGAATCCGTTGCTAACCCGGCAGTCCCGCCGGGTTAGCCGCGCTGGGCCAAGGATGGCGCATCCTTAACTACCAAACCCAACAATCGCCTTGATCTCCAGATACTCCTCAAACCCCACCACTCCATATTCCCGTCCATTCCCCGAGCGCTTGTACCCGCCAAACGGCGCCATCGGATCCCACGCCGGGTGATTCAAGTGCACCTGCCCCGCGCGAATACGCAACGCCACCGCACGGGCGGCCTGCAGATCCTGCCCCTGCACGTGTGCGCCCAGCCCGTACACCGTGTCATTGGCGATGGCCACCGCTTCATCCACCGTGTCATACGCGATGATACAAAGCACCGGCCCGAAAATTTCCTCCTGGGCGATACGCATGCGGTTCTCCACCTCGGAGAACACCGTCGGCCGCGTGTAAAAGCCGTTATCAAAACCTGCCGCACGCCCCGGGCCCCCACACACCAGTTTCGCCCCTTCGTCGATACCGGCCTCGATCATCACTTGCACACGCTCGAACTGCGCCTGATTGGCAATCGGCCCCAGCACCGTATCGTCCGATGACGGGTCACCCACGATGATCGCGTTGGCCGTCGCCGCCGCGAGTGCTTCGACTTCGGCCAACCGCGCCCTTGGCACGATCATCCGCGTCGGCGCGCTGCACGACTGGCCCACGTTGCGAAACGCCGACATCACCCCCAATGGCACCACCCTGGCAAAGTCCGCATCGGGCAGCATCACGTTCGGCGATTTTCCGCCCAGTTCCTGGGTCACGCGTTTGACCGTCGGCGCGGCAGCCTGCGCCACCAAAGCGCCGGCGCGGTTGGAGCCGGTGATGGAAATCATGTCGATGTCAGGGTGCGCCGCCATCGCCGCGCCCACCTCGTGGCCGCTGCCGTTGACCAGGTTGAACACCCCCGGCGGCAGGCCGGCATCGTGCACCAATTGGGCGAACAGCAGCGCGCTCAGTGGCGACAATTCGCTGGGTTTGAGCACCACGGTGCAGCCGGCGGCAATCGCCGGCGCGACCTTGGCAGTGATCTGGTACAGCGGCCAGTTCCACGGCGTGATCAGCGCGCACACGCCGATAGGCTCGCGTTCGATGGCGGTGCTGCCTTCGAGCGTGTGAAAGCGGTAGCTCGCCAACAGATCACGCGCCACCCGCACATGCTCGGCCGCCAGCGGCACCTGCATGGCGCGGGCAAAGCCGATGGCGGCGCCCATTTCCAGAGACAGCGCTTGGGCCAGTTGCTCTTTGCGCTCCAAAATCAACTCGTGGATTTTCCCCAGCACCACGGCGCGCGCCGCCGGGGCGGTGGCCGACCAGCCGGGAAACGCCGCACGCGCCGCAGCGACGGCGCGGTCGACATCTTCGCCGGAGCCGCGTGCCACCTGCGCGGCCACCTCTTCGGTGGCCGGGTTGATCACCGCCAGGCTCGCCGCAACGGCGGGCGCAACCCAGCGGCCATCGATGTAGAACTTGTCCGCCGTGTGCGCATCGACGCTGTAGCGGTTCGAAGAGTGTGTAGTCATTCAACGGGCTCCCTGGAGCGATAACAGCTTATTTCACCGCGTAAATCTTGCGCACATACACCGAGCCACGCCAGGCACAGGGCGCGCCTTTGGCGACGAACACGGTGTCGCCGGGGTTGACCGTCGTGTCCACGCCATCGGCGTCCTGCAACGTCATGCTGCCTTCGATCAGGTACATCAATTCATGCAGCTTGTGCGGGCGACCGTGACGGGCATAGGGCGTTGAATCCCAAATGCCCACACGCAGCTCGGTGCTTTCATCGTCGAAAAGGTTGTTGGCGCGGCATTGCGGCGCGGGGCCGATCAAAATCTGGGCATCGGGCGCGGCGGACGGATTGAGCGGGGTGCGCGGATCGAGCCAGGTGAGGCCGGGACGCAGCGGCGCGTCGGTCAGGTTCAGCGCGCAGAAGGCCCATGCGCTACCGGGGCTCGCCTGCAGGGTGAGGCGCGTGCCCCGGCCGATCACGGCGCTGTCGCCGACCCCCAGCTCCAGGGTCTGCTCGGCGCTGTGCAGCAGGACGGAACCGGCTTGCACCACCAGCGTTTCGCTGTAGGGGAAATCGTCGATCACAGCTTCACCGCTGAACGCGACACGCCCGGCGGACACGCCGTCGTCACTCAGCCAGGCGATCTGGCGGGCGTCGCCGAACGGGTCAAGCGCGTTCAGCGCTGCGTGGCGAAAGGGGGTATCAACGGCGCTGCCATCAGCGCGGGCGAGCATCAGAATACGGGGAGAGGACATGGGTAAGGCTCCAGGAAAAAATCAACCGACCGCTTGGGTGATCAGGGCAAACAGGTGGACGTCGCCGCTGGCCTTGGGCGGTGTGCCCTTGGCCATGCGGGCGACGGTGTCGACGCACTTGAGACCGGCCTGTTCGAGCCAGTCGCCGAGGCCGCACTCGGCCGGAATGTCGATACGCACAAAGGCGTCCGGCACCTGCTCGAGTAACGTGGTGATCAGGTGTTTGGCCTGTTCGGGGGTTTCGGCCACCACGGGGCCGATGCAGCGCCCACGGCCGAACGGGCGCAGCAGCGCAAACCCGCGCAACTGGCCGTCGCGTTCTATGCCCACGGCGTGTTCCACCTGCAGGTCGCGCAGGATTTCACGGCGGTCCAGGCCGCTGCCGGCGTTGGCCAGGGCGATCACGGTGGCGTGATCGTCGGCCGTCAACGGGCGACAGTGTTCACCCTCGGCCAGCGCGGTCTGCTCGGGCACCTGCACCTGGCCTTGGTGTTGCTGTATATGGCCGAACTCGACAAAACCCTGACTGGCATACAGCGGCGCGCCGGCCACGGTTGCGTTGAGCAACGGCGTGCGCGCATCGCAGGCCTTCAATGCCAGCTCCATCAAGCGCCGGCCAATGCCACGGCCCTGATAATCGTCGCTGACGATCACCAGGCCGATGGTGGCGTAGTCGCCCTGAGGGCAGGCGAATGCGGTGCCGATCAGGCGCTCGCCGTCGAGTACCACAAAGCCGTCACTGACCCGCTGCAACATCGCCCAGTCTTCCTGGCGATGGGGCCATTTGAGTTGCACCGACAGGGCATGGGCGGCCGGCAAGTCGGCCACCGTCATCGCGCGATAGAAGAAATCAGTGTGTGGCTGGGCTGCCATGGCGGGTCTCCGTTGAGCAGAAGGGGGAGCATCATTGGAATGCCTGTATCCCACCTGTTTTCAGGGCTGGCAAGAGGGCGCGCAGTATTCGGCAGATTTGCGATGCAGGAGGGTCGCACCACCATAGTTACTACTAAATTGGAGGCGGCGCTCAGCAGCAAATGCGTTGCCGTGCGCAGGGCTGTTCATGGCCGCGTCAGCGTGCAGCATCAAGTACGGCGGCTCACCACACTTTCTGCCGCTCGCCAGCCCCATTCTTGAGCCTTCATCCCATAAAAGGGCCATTAAGGCGCATGAATACGGGCTTTGCCCAAGGCTTGTGCGCGCCGCAAACTCTGCTGGCGCTGACGCTAAAAACGGTGCTTTGTATTGAGGTGCGGGCGTTTTTGACGCCATCTGCTGATTTCACAGTGTTGTAATGAAGCTGTGTTGCACAGGGCTGACGCGCCGCCAGAGCCGCGAACGCTTGGCCACATTCCACTGACTCCAGGACTCCACGCCATGAGCTTTCTTCGTCCCAAATTCATTACGTTCGACTGCTACGGTACGCTGACCAACTTTCATATGGGCACCCTGACCCGCGAGCTGTTTGCCGACCGCGTCACGCCCGAGCAGATGGAGCAGTTCGTCAAGGACTTCACCGCCTACCGCCTCGACCAGGTGATGGGCGACTGGCGGCCCTACGATGAAGTGCTCAAGACCGCCCTGGCCCGTACCTGCAAGCGCTGGGGCATTGAGTACCGCGAAGAAGGCCAGCTGTATTACGACGCCGTGCCGACCTGGGGTCCCCATGCCGACGTGCCGGCGGGCCTGTCGAAGATCGCCGACAAGATTCCCCTGGTGATTTTCTCCAATGCCATGGACAGTCAGATCATGTCCAACGTCGACAAGCTCGGCGCACCTTTTCACAAAGTGTTCACCGCCCAACAGGCGCAGGCCTACAAGCCACGCCTGCGGGCATTCGAATTCATGCTCGACAACCTGGGCTGCGGTCCGGAAGACATCTTGCATGTGTCGTCCAGCTTCCGTTATGACCTGATGCCGGCCCATGACATGAAGATCAAGCACAAGGCCTTCGTCGCCCGTGGGCATGAAGTGCCGGCCAATGCGGCCTATGGCTATCAGCAGATTACCGATATCGGCGGTTTGCCTGGCCTGGTGGGTTTGTAAAACGAACGTTTTCTGCGCGCGAGGTTAGACATGGGCAGTGAATCCTATTGGCTCGACACCGCACCGGCCTTCACCGGCGCACAGTCGGGCGACTTGCCCCGGCAGGTCGATGTGGCGGTCATCGGTGGCGGGTTCACCGGGCTGTCGGCTGCCCGTGCACTGGCCATGCGCGGCGCCAGTGTGGTGGTGCTGGATGCCGGGCGGGTGGTCGGCGAAGCGTCGGGGCGCAACGGCGGGCAGTGCAACACCGGCGTGGCCCAGGACTACGCCGGGCTGCACGCCAGCCTCGGGGCCGAGCGGGCGCGCGCTTATTACCAGGCCTATGAAAGCGCTGTGCACACGGTGGTGTCGTTGGTCGAGCAGGAGCAGATCGCCTGCGACCTGGTGCGCAACGGCAAGCTCAAGCTGGCGGCCAAGCCCCTGCATTACGAGGGACTGGCACGTACCTGTGAGCTGATTCGCCGTGAGGTGGACGCCGATGTTGAATTGCTCGACGCCGGGCAGGCCCGTGCTGAAGTCAATTCAGCGCAGTTTCACGGCGGCCTGCTGCAGCGCAACGGCGTGCAGATGCACATCGGGCGCTTCGGTGTTGGCCTGGCCGAAGCCGCCGCGCGACGTGGCGCGATGATTCACGAGCACACCCTGGTCAACGACTGGAAGGCGCAAGCCGGTGGCTATCAGGTCAACACCGCCAAGGGCTCGTTGCACGCCGGCCAGGTGCTGCTGGCCAGCGGCGCCTGCCAGCACGGCGGCCTGGGCTGGTATCGCCGACGCATTGTGCCGGTGGGCAGCTTTGTGATCGTCACCGAGGTGTTGCCCCAGGCACTGATCGACCAGCTGTTGCCGCAGCACCGTGCCTACGTCACCAGCCGCATGATCGGCAATTATTTTCGCCTGACCCCGGACAACCGCCAGCTGTTCGGCGGGCGTGCGCGGTTTGCCATGTCCAACAGTGTGTCCGACGCCAAGAGCGGCAAGGTGCTGCAAGCGGCGATGGTGAACATGTTCCCGCAACTGGCGGATGTGAAGATCGACTATTGCTGGGGCGGCCTGGTGGACATGACCTCCGACCGCCTGCCACGCGCCGGCCAGCATGGCGGCGTGTTTCACTCCATGGGCTACAGCGGCCATGGCGTGCAGATGTCGGTGCACATGGGCCAGGTAATGGCCGAGGTGATGGCCGGCAATGTGGCGGCCAACCCATGGCGCGAACTCGAGTGGCCGGCGATCCCGGGCCATTTCGGCACACCCTGGTTCCTGCCGTTCGTGGGCGCCTATTACCGCTTCCAGGATTATTTGCATTGAAGCGCCACAGTTGACTCACCGTCGTTTGCGTTTCCAGGACGCTCCGGATATCCGTGAGCACTCGAATCTTTAGATCTTCGACAGGTAGCCTTGCCATGACAGACAACAAGAACACGCCCGAACTCATCTCCGGTGCAGAAAGCCTGCGGGTATTTGAAGGCCTCAACCGCGGCATGTCGCGCCGCAACGCCCTGCAGATGCTTGGCGTCGCCGGTGTCGCGGCGGCGGGCGCGGGCAGCCTGTTCGGCGCTGCCGGCAAGCTGTGGGCCGATGACGCGCCGGTGGCCGGCAAGGGCAAGCCTGGCGGTAAAATTCGCGTGGCCAGCGTGGCCAGCTCCACCGCTGACACCCTCGACCCGGCCAAGGGCGGCCTGTCTACCGACTACGTGCGCCAGTACATGTTCTACAACGGCCTGACCCGTTTCGACGTGCACATGGTGCCGCAACTGGAACTGGCCGAACGCATCGACAATACCGACGCCACGCTGTGGACCATCACCCTGCGCAAGGAGGTCACCTTCCACAACGGCAAGCCGCTCACCGCCGCCGATGTGGTGTATTCCCTGAATCGGCACAAGGACCCGGCAATCGGCTCCAAAGTCATGGCGCTGGTGGCGCAGTTCGAGGAGATCAAAGCCAGCGGTCCGAACGAGGTGCAGATTCGCCTCGGCGCGCCGAATGCCGAGCTGCCCTCGATCCTTGCCGTGTCGCACTTGCTGATCGTGCCTGAAGGCACCACCGACTTCAGCCAGGGCATCGGCACCGGGCCGTTCAAGGTCAAGGAATTCAAACCGGGCGTGCGTTCGGTGGCCGTGCGCAACCCCAACTACTGGAAACCCGGCCTGCCATACCTGGACGAGATCGAAGTCATCGCCATCAGCGACGAGCCGTCGCGGGTCAATGCGTTGCTGTCGGGCGATGTGCACGCGATCAACCAGGTCGACCCGCGCTCCACTACGCGGATCAAGGCCAGCGCTGGCCATCAATACGTCGATTCGCCCTCGGGCAACTACACCAACCTGATCATCCGCCAGGACCAGATGCCGGGCAAAAGCCCGGAGTTCACCCAGGCCATGAAATGCCTGCTGGACCGTGAACAGGTCAAGTCCGCAGTGTTCCGCGGGTTTGCCGTGGTGGGTAACGATCACCCGATTGCGCCCGGTTCGCGTTACTACAACGCCGACCTGCCGCAGACCGTGTACGACCCGGAGAAGGCGCGCTTCCTGCTGAAAAAGGCCGGCATGGAAAGCATCACCATGCCGCTCGCCGCTTCGCCCGCCGCGACCTCCTCGGTGGACATCGCCGTGCTGTTGCAGCAATCGGCGAAACAGGCCGGCCTCAAGCTCGACGTCAACCGCCTGCCCAGCGACGGCTACTGGTCCAACCACTGGATGAAGCACCCGTTGAGCTTCGGCAACATCAACCCACGGCCGAATGCCGACGTGATGTTCTCGCAGTTCTTCCAGTCCAAGGCGCCGTGGAACGAGTCCGGCTGGCAGAACGAGCAGTTCGATCAGTTACTGTTGCTGGCGCGCGCCGAAACCGACGAGGCCAAGCGCGGCAAGATGTACGCCGACATGCAGACCCTGGTGCATGACCATTGCGGTATCGGCGTGCCGGTGTTCATCAGCAACATCGATGGTGTCGACCAGCGCCTGAAGGGGTACAGCACTCACCCGCTGGGCGGCTTCATGGGTTACATGTTCGCCGAGCAGGTGTGGTTGGACGCGTGATGGGGGCTTTGCGATGAACAGCACTACACTGTGGTTGATCGGCCGGCGCCTGGGCGCTGCCGTCGTGACCTTGTTGATCGTGTCCATGGTCGTGTTCGCGATCACGGCAGTCCTGCCGGGTGATGCGGCGCAACAGGCCCTCGGCCAGTTCGCCACGCCTGAACAGGTGGCGGCACTGCGCCTGAAACTGGGGTTGGACCAGCCCGGTGTATTGCGCTACCTGCACTGGTTGATGAGCCTGCTCACCGGCGATCTGGGTATGTCGGTGTCCAGCGCAATGCCGGTGAGTGAATTGATGGGCGGGCGGGTACCCAACACCCTGATGCTGGCGGCCACTACGGCGCTGGTTTCGGTGCCGGTGGCCCTGTTGCTCGGCATCGGTTCGGCGATGGCCCGAGGCGGGCGCATCGACAACATTCTGAGCTTTGTCACCCTGGCCATGGTCGCGGTGCCGGAGTTTCTGGTGGCGACCCTGGCGGTGCTGATCTTCGCGGTGAACCTGGGGTGGCTGTCGTCGCTGTCCTACGCCAGCGATATCAGCTCGCCGTGGGAGTTCATGCGCACCTATGCCTTGCCGGTGATGACGCTGTGCTGCGTGATCGTCGCGCAAATGGCGCGCATGACCCGCGCGGCGGTGATCGACCAGCTCGATAGCCCCTACGTGGAAATGGCGCGGCTCAAAGGCGTCGGCCCGATCCGCATCGTGCTGCGCCATGCCTTGCCCAATGCGATCGGCCCGATTGCCAATGCCATCGCCCTGAGCCTGTCGTACCTGCTGGGCGGCGTGGTGATCGTCGAAACCATCTTCAACTACCCGGGCATTGCCAGCCTGATGGTCGATGCGGTGACCAACCGCGACATGGCGCTAGTGCAAGCCTGCACCATGCTGTTCTGCACCGCTTACCTGAGTCTGGTGCTGATCGCCGACCTCTGCGCAATCCTCTCCAACCCGAGGCTGAGAAACCAATGAACACGCTCATTGCGAAGTCCAAGCCTGCATCCTCTGCCCTGGCACTGGCCAAAGTCTCCAACGGCCCGTCCTGGCTGGGGCTGGCCGGTGCGCTGATTTGCGTCGCCTGGCTGCTGTTGGCGCTGGTGGGCCCCTGGCTGGCGCCGCACCCGGTGGGTGAAGTGGTGTCCGATAACGTCTTCGACGGCTTCAGCCTGGCGCACCCGTTTGGCACTGATTACCTGGGTCGCGACATGCTCAGCCGGGTCATGGTCGGCGCACGTTTCACCGTCGGCCTGGCGCTGGTGGCAGCCGTACTCGCCAGCACCCTGGGCACGCTGTGTGCGCTGGTGTCGGTGGTGTCACCCAAGTGGCTGGACGAAATCATCAGCCGCATCATGGACGCCTTCATTTCCATCCCGAGCAAAATGCTCGCGCTGATCATGGTGTCGGCTTTTGGCTCGTCGGTGACCCTGCTGATCTGCACGGCGGTCATCAGCTACATCCCCGGATCGTTCCGCGTGGCCCGCAGCATGGCGGTGAACATCGAGGCGCTGGAATACGTGCAGGTCGCCCGCACCCGTGGCGAGCGCCGTTTGTACGTGGCGTGCCGGGAAATCCTGCCGAACATCCTCAACCCGGTGCTCACCGACCTCGGCTTGCGGTTCGGTTACATCGTACTGTTGCTGGCCGGCATGAGTTTTCTCGGCCTCGGCGTGCAGCCACCCGACGCCGACCTCGGCTCGCTGGTGCGCGAAAACATCGGCGGCCTCAGCCAGGGCGCGCTGGCTATCGTTATTCCGGCGTTGGCCATCGGCACCCTGACCATCGGCGTGAATCTGTTGATCGACTACCTGTCTTCCAGACGTAGCCGACGCACCGGAGGCCATTGAAATGACTGAATTGATTCGTGTCGAAGACTTGCGCGTGGTCGCCTGTGGCGAACGCGGCGAGGTGGAAATCGTCAAGGGCGTGAGCTTTGCGCTCGAACAAGGCCAGGTGCTGGCGCTGATCGGCGAGTCCGGTTCCGGCAAGACCACCATCGCCCTGGCGCTGTTGGGCTATGCGCGCAGTGGTTGCCGGTTGTCCGGCGGCGTGGTGCGCGTGGGCGAGCACGACATGCTGGCGGCGAGCGAAAGCCAGTTGCAGAAACTGCGCGGCAACCGCGTGTCCTATATCGCGCAAAGTGCCGCCGCTGCGTTCAACCCGGCGAAAAAACTCATCGACCAGGTGGTGGAGGGAGCCTTGATCCATGGCCTGGGCAGCCGCGTCGAGCTGGAGGCCAAGGCGGTCGACCTGTTCCGCGACCTGTCATTGCCAGACCCGGAAACCATCGGCCAACGTTACCCGCACCAAGTGTCGGGCGGGCAGTTGCAGCGGGTAATGGCGGCCATGGCGCTGATCAGCGACCCGTTGCTGGTGGTGCTCGACGAACCCACCACGGCGCTGGACGTGACCACCCAGATCGACGTGCTGCGCGCGTTCAAGCGTGTGGTGCGCGAGCGCGGCGCCACGGCGGTGTACGTGTCTCACGACCTGGCGGTGGTGGCGCAGATGGCCGACCGCATCGTGGTGCTCAATGACGGACAGATCCTTGAACAAAGCGACACTGCGCCGCTGCTGTTGGCACCGACCCATGACTATACGCGCAGCCTGCTTGCGGCCGCGCGACCCGACGCGACGATTCGCCCGCCCAGCGGCATTGCTGAAGACGCACCGCTGCTGACCATCAGCGGTCTGACCGCCGGCTACGGCAACAAGAACGCCCAGGGCATGCCGCTGATCCGTGTGCTCGAAGGCATTGACCTGACCGTACGCCGTGGCCAGGCGATCGGCGTGATCGGCGAGTCCGGCTCGGGCAAATCCACCCTGGCGCGGGTGGTCGCGGGCCTGCTGACGCCGGCTCTGGGCGGCCTCACGTTCGACGGTCAGCCCCTCGGCGGCCGCTTGTCCGAGCGCACGCCGGAGCAGTTTCGACGCATTCAGATGGTGTTCCAGAACGCCGACACCGCGCTCAACCCGATGCACAGCGTCGGCGCCATCATCGGTCGCCCGCTGAAAATGTATTTCGGCCTCAAGGGCGCGGCGTTGCGCGAGCGCACCCATGAACTGCTCGATCTGGTGCGCCTGCCGCACGCCCTGGCCGAGCGGCGCCCCAGCGAGTTGTCCGGTGGGCAGAAGCAGCGGGTCAACCTGGCCCGGGCGCTGGCCGCCAAACCGGACCTTATCCTTTGCGATGAAGTGACCTCGGCCCTGGACACCGTGGTCGGCGCGGCGATTCTTGAGCTGCTGCGCGACCTGCGCCAGCAACTGGGCGTGTCCTACCTGTTTATCAGCCACGACATCTCCACCGTGCGCGCGCTGTGTGACGACATCGTGGTGATGTACAGCGGCCACAAGGTGCAGGCCGGCAGCCGCGAGTCGTTTGCCGCGCCGCCGTTCCATCCCTACACCGACCTGCTGATTCATTCGGTGCCTGAGTTGCGCCAGGGCTGGCTGGAAACTTGCGGCGCCACCAGCGGCACCTTGCCGCCGGTGGGCGCGCGGGTCGCCGTGCCGGAGCTGTGCACCTTTCTCAACCGTTGCCCGGTGCGTATCGATGGCGTATGTAATCGCGTCGCCCCCAGCCGCCACTCCCTGGACAATGGCAGTGAAATGCTCTGCCACCATGACGGCGCCCAATTGATCAAGACCCAGCGTGGCCTCGTCGTGGAAACCAGCGGAGCCTACGCATGAGCCGATATTTTGCCCTGCAACGGAGCCAGTCCTTATGAAACCGCGCGTACTGGAGATCCTGAAAAAACTGATGGCGTTTGACACCGTGTCGTCCGAGTCGAACATGGCTTTGATCGAGTACGTGCGCGACCTGCTGCTGACCCAGGGCATCGAGTCGCTGATCGTCAAGGATGCGAGCGGCAAGAAGGCCAACCTGTTCGCCAGCACCGGGCCTGAGGTGCGGCCCGGCGTGCTGCTGTCCGGGCACACCGATGTGGTGCCGGCGGCGGGGCAGGCCTGGACCTTCCCGCCGTTCGCCGCCACCGTGCAGGACGGGCGCATCTACGGGCGTGGCAGTTGCGATATGAAGGGCTTTATCGCGCTGGCCATCGACGCCATGCTCGATGCCGCCCATCACACCTTGAACCGCCCGTTGCAACTGGCCTTGTCCCATGACGAAGAGATTGGCTGCGTCGGCGTGCGACGCCTGCTCGATGTGCTGCACCTGGCGCCGATGCGTCCGTTTCTGTGCGTGGTCGGCGAGCCGACCAACATGCAGTTCGTACTTGGCCACAAGGGCAAGGGCTCCTACCGCACCTATTGCCGGGGCCTGGAGGCGCACTCGTCGCTGGCGCCGCGCTCGGTCAACGCCATTCATGTCGCCTGCGACTTTATCGCCGCGCTGCGCGAGAGCCAGCAGCAGTTGCAGCGCCATGGCGCCCAGGACAGCGATTACGACGTGCCCTACAGCACCGTGCATGTCGGGCAGATTGTCGGCGGCAAGGCGCTGAACATCGTGCCTAACCTGTGCACCCTGGATTTCGAGGTGCGCAACCTGCCGGCCGACAACCTGGACCAGTTTCTGGAACAACTGCGCGAGCGCGCCGAAGTGATTGTGCAGGAGGCGAAAAAACTCTCCAGCGTGGCCGCTATCGAGATCGAAACCGTCAACACCTATCCCGGCCTCGATACGCACCCCAGCGTTGAAGCGGTGCGTTTTCTCAAGCAGTTCGCCGCGCCTGATACCGGCACGGCCAAGGTCTCGTTCGGCACCGAAGGCGGGCTGTTCAAGCAGCGCCTGGACGTGCCGGTGGTGGTGTGCGGGCCGGGTTCCATCGAGCAGGCGCACAAGCCCGACGAGTTTATCGAGATCAGTCAGATGGACGCTGGCGAGGCATTCCTGCACGGCCTGCTCGGCTCTTTGAAGGCCTAGCAGAGCCTGCCGTTGCGCGCGTAATTTCAGCACGCCACGCTGCCCACGCGACGCTTTCGGCATCCTCGTCCGCGGCACCTCCCTAGACTGGAGCGTGTCTCGGATCAGGACTCGACCATGCTGACTACTCGCTTGCAAGACCCCAGCCTTCTGGCTGAACTCGCCTACGTTGACGGCCAGTGGATCGCCGCCGCCAGCGGCGCCACCCTGGACATCCTCGACCCCGCCAATGGCGAGGTGCTCGCACGGGTGCCAGCCATGGACGCGGTGGACACCCGCCGCGCCATCGACGCCGCCGAGCGTGCCTGGCCTGCCTGGCGTGCACGCCCGGCCGCCGAACGCGCAGCACTGCTGGAGCGTTGGTATCAGGCCATGCTCGATAACCTCGAGGACCTGGCGCTGATCATGACCTGCGAGCAGGGCAAGCCGCTCAATGAAGCCCGTGGCGAGATTCGCTACGGCGCAGGCTTCGTCAAATGGTTCGCCGAAGAAGCGCGCCGGGTGTACGGCGAAACCATGCCGGCCCCCAGTGGCGACCGACGTCTGCTGACGTTGAAGCAGCCGGTGGGCGTGTGCGCCGCCATCACCCCGTGGAATTTCCCCAACGCGATGATCACCCGCAAATGCGCGCCGGCATTGGCCGCCGGTTGCCCGATCATCGTCAAGCCGTCCGACCTCACACCGCTGTCGGCCCTGGCCCTGGCGGTGCTGGCTGAGCGTGTCGGCATTCCGGCCGGTGTCTTCAATGTGATCACCGGGCTACCCGCCGGCATCGGCGCCGAGCTGACCGGCAACCCGGTGGTGCGCAAGATTTCCTTCACTGGCTCCACTGCCGTCGGCCGCCTGCTGATGCGCCAGAGTGCCGAGCACATCAAGCGCCTGAGCCTGGAACTGGGCGGCAATGCGCCGTTCGTGGTGTTTGACGACGCCGACCTTGAGCAGGCGGTGGCCGGGGTGATGATCAGCAAGTTTCGCAATGCCGGGCAAACCTGCGTGTGCGCCAACCGCATCCTGGTGCAGGCCGGCATCTATGAGCGCTTCGCCGCGCGGCTGGTGGAGGAAGTGGGCAAGCTCCAGGTGGGCAATGGGCGGGAGGAGGGTGTGACCATCGGCCCGCTGATCAACCCTGCGGCGGTGGCCAAGGTGACGCGGCATATCGAGGATGCCCTGAGCCAGGGCGCGACCTTGCTGTGCGGCGCCGTTCCCGCTGGCGACAGTCCGTTCGTGCAGCCCACGGTACTGGGCGGTGCCCACGCCGGGATGCTGCTGGCTAATGAGGAAACCTTTGGGCCGGTAGCGCCACTGATGCGCTTTACTGACGAAGCTGAGGCGCTTGCGCTGGCCAACGCCACGCCTTACGGGTTGGGCGCCTATTATTTCACTCAGAACCTGGCGCGCTCATGGCGCTTTGGTGAGGCGCTGGAGTTTGGCATGGTCGGGCTCAATACCGGGATCATCTCGATGGAGGTCGCGCCGTTTGGCGGCATCAAGCAGTCGGGGCTGGGGCGTGAGGGGAGCAAGTACGGGCTGGATGAGTATCTTGAGGTTAAGGCGTTTCATATTGGGGGGCTGGGGTGACAGCTTTTTAGCGGAGTGTGTCCGTTATGGGTAACGGCTACGTATGGTTCCGCCCTTACGGCGGGTCACTTTGGAAAAGCCGGAATGCCGGCCCAGCCCAAAGTAACCAAAGGGCTCTTGCCCCACCACTCGGCACCTCGCTTAGGCTCGGTGCCGTGGTTGACGGGGCGCCTGAGATCAAAATCAAAAGCAAAGCAGATCAAAAGCAGTGTGATATCCAACAGACAAATGGAGATCAACTGTGGGAGGGGGCTTGCTCCCGATAGCAGTGGGTCAGCTACCAATAAGCTGACTGACACTCAGCCATCGGGAGCAAGCCCCCTCCGACATTTTGTTCAGCGGTCGGCTCCAAAGCCGGAGTGAGGGCATGCCGCGCCTGGGCGAGGCACCGAGTGTTGGGCAAGAGCCCAATACACCCAATCAATACCCCTTCCCCCGATCCACCTCCCCAACCATCCGCTCCCCCCGCTCAAACCTGCGAATATTCCCCAACAACACCTCAAACGCAGTATCCGGCTGAGTCATCGCGGCGATATGCGGCGTCATCAAAATCTGCGGATGCCCCCAAAACGGATGTTCCGCCGGCGCCGGCTCCTGCTGCAGCACATCCAGCACTGCGCCGCTGAGTTGCCCGCTGGAAAGCGCTTCCAGCAGGTCCCCCTCCACCAGGTGCCCGCCGCGCCCCATGTTGATCAGCCCCGCGCCCTGCGGCAACTGCTCAAACAAGCGGCTGTTGAGAATGCCCTGGGTCTGCTCGGTCAACGGCAACACGCACAGCAGAATGTCGCACTGGCCGAGAAACGCCGGCAGTTGTGCTTCACCCGCATAACACGTAACCCCCGGCAGTTGATGCACGCTGCGTGCCCAACCCGACAAGGCAAACCCCAGCGGCGCGAGGGTCGCGAGGATCTGCTGCGCCTGCGCGCCCAGGCCCATCACGCCGACGCGGCGGTTGGCCGCCGGTTGCAACCGGTGCGCCTGCCAGCAGCGCGCCGTCTGTTGCTGGCGGTAGCGCAGCATGTCGCGGTGCAGGCTGAGCACGGCCCAGGTGGCGTATTCGCACATGCCCTGGGTGATGCCGGGATCGAGCAGGCGCACCACCGGCAAGTCGGCGGGCAAGCGTGCCAGGTCCAATTGGTCGACCCCGGCCGATACGGCAAACAGCACCTTCAGGTTGGGCAGCAATTGTTCAATATCGTCCGGCGCCAGCCAGGCGGCGAGGTATTCGATTTCGCTGGGGTCGCCGATGTCCGGCCAGGCGCGCCATTCGATGTCCGGCGCGTGTTCGGCGAACAAGGCCTGCCAGCGTTCGCCGCGCACGGGGTCGGATTTGTAGAGCAGGGCCATGGGCATCTCCGCAGGGCTGAAAGTAGCCATCATCATCGCGCAATGCCGGCGCAGGATCTGTTGAAACGCAGTGGAAAAACAGTCGATCCGAATTTCTCACGGGGCAAGTTCGGTGCAGTTCGTTTTTGCCAAGCCGTAATCTGAATGTCATCGCAACCACCTTTCGGTTGCCGGGCTCACCTTGGGAAATGCCATGAACAGCAGAGTCGATAAAACCCCTCATTTGCTCCGTCAGCGCGATCAATTCGTACCCCGTGGCCTGATCACCGCGCATCCGCTGGTGATTGACCGCGCCCAGGGCGCCGAACTCTGGGACGTGGAAGGCAAACGCTACCTCGATTTCGTCGGCGGTATCGGCGTGCTGAACATCGGTCATAACCACCCCAAAGTGGTCGCGGCGGTGCAGGCGCAGTTGCAGAAAGTCTCTCACGCCTGCTTCCAGGTGGTGGCCTACCAGCCTTATCTCGACCTGGCCCAACGCTTGTGCGAGATGATCGGCGGGGAAGAGGCCTACAAGGCGGCATTCTTCACGTCCGGCGCCGAGGCGGTGGAAAATGCGGTGAAGATCGCCCGCGCCCACACCAATCGTTCGGCGGTCATTGCCTTTCGCGGCGGCTTCCACGGTCGTACGTTGCTCGGCACCACGCTCACTGGCATGAGCCAGCCGTACAAACAGAATTTCGGTCCGTTCGCGCCGGAGGTGTTTCACACCCCGTACCCCAACGCGTATCGCGGCATGACCAGCGAGCTGGCGCTCAAGGCGCTGGATGAATTGCTGGCCACCCAGGTTGCCCCGGACCGCGTCGCGGCGATTCTCATCGAACCGGTGCAGGGCGACGGCGGTTTCCTCGCCGCGCCGCCGGAGTTTCTCCAGGCCTTGCGCGCATTGGCTGACAAACACGGCATCGTGCTGATCCTCGATGAAATCCAGACCGGTTTCGGTCGCACCGGCAGCTGGTTCGGTTTCCAACACTCGGGCATCCAGCCCGACCTGGTTACCGTGGCCAAGAGCCTGGCCGGTGGCTTGCCGTTGTCCGGCGTGGTGGGCAAGACGCATATCATGGACGCGCCGCTGCCCGGCGGTCTGGGCGGCACCTACGGCGGTAATGCGTTGGCCTGCGCGGCGGCGTTGGCGGTGATCAGCGCGTTCGAAGAGGAACAACTGCTGGCGCGCAGCCACGTGCTCGGCGAACGCCTGCGCCACGGTTTGCTCGGTTTGCAGGCGCGCTACCCGCGTATCGGTGACGTGCGCGGCACCGGCTTCATGCTGGCAATCGAACTGGTCAAGGACGACGCGGCGCGCAGCCCGGATGCCGACCTCAATCAGCGGGTGATCGACGAAGCCCGCGCCGGTGGTCTGCTGGTGATCAAGTGCGGCGTGTACCGCAACGTGCTGCGCTTCCTTGCGCCGTTGGTGACCACCGAGGCGCAGGTCGACGAAGCCGTGCAGATTCTTGACGCAGCCCTGGCACGGGTCTTGAACTGAGCCGCTACCGGCGGCGAACCCGGCTGGCGGCACCGCCCGTGACCCGTTATGGGGCGCGGGCGGCCACACTGCATCATTGGAGGCGTGACCCCTCATGGGACTGACAGATTATCGAGCGTTGCTGATCGATTGTGATGGGGTGCTGGTGGACCGTGACTCGGGCGTGTTCGCCGCGTTGCAGCCGCTGCTCGACAGCCGTGGCGGGCCAGCGCCAGCCAGGGAGCAGGTGCTGGCCGAATTCAATACGGTGATCGAGGGCCTCTACCCGCGGTTTGCCGAGCTGGGCTTCAGCGGCGTGCTGTGTTTTGCCCATCGCCAGCTCGCCGAGCGCTGGGGGCTGCACGCCAGTTGGGAGGAGGGCATGAGCTTTGCGCGTTCGGCGGGCAACTGGTCGCTGTTCGAGGATGCGCCGGGGGCGATGCTGTACCTGCGCAAGTTCTATCGTCTGCTGGTGCGCGGCGACCGCGATGCCGAAGACCGTAAGCTGTTGTGCGAGCGCCTGGGCATCGAGGCGGAGCATTTCATTTCCCTGATCGAGGCTGAGCAATGGCTTGACCGCAAAGGGGCGCAGGTAGAGCCTGTGTTGCACGTGACCCGCGCATCAGCCGGCGCCGTTCTGGCGCTGGACCGTTGCCTGATCGGCCGCAACCGCTCGCCGCAGCCCACGCCGTGTGCGGCCGATTACTGCATTAACAGCATGGCTGATCTGGTCGCTCAGCATCAGCTGTCTTTACGGCGCTGATTTTGCTAGAAGATTGCTTACAAACGGCAGTCAAGAGGTATGCAATGGAAGGGCTCGTCAAGCTGGACCGGATCGACATCAGCATTCTGGTTGAACTGCAAAAAGATGGTCGGATGACCAACGTCAGCCTGGCCGATGCCGTGGGCCTGTCCGCCAGCCCCTGCCTGCAACGGGTCAAGCGGCTGGAGTCGGCCGGTTATATCTCCAGCTACAAGGCGCATCTGAACCTGGCCAAGATCACCGATTCGGTCACGGTGTTCACCGAAATTACCCTCAGCGACCACAAGCGTGAAGACTTCGCCAAGTTCGAATCCAACATCCGCCTGGTGGATGAGGTGCTCGAATGCCATCTGATCAGCGGCGGCTACGATTACCTGGTGCGCTTCATGACCCGCAGCATCCAGCATTACCAGGAAGTGGTCGAAGGCCTGCTGGACAAGAACATCGGCATCTCCAAGTACTTCAGCTACATCGTGATCAAATCACCGGTGTTGAAAGACGGCGTGCCGCTGCGCAAGCTGCTGCGTCACTGAGTGCGGTTTCGCCCGTTCAGGATCAGCAGGGTCAACAGCCCCGCGACAATGCCCCAGAATGCCGATCCGATGGAAAACAGCGTCAGCCCTGATGCGGTGACCATGAAGGTGATCAGCGCCGCCTCGCGTTCCTTAGGTTCGTGCATGGCGACGCTCAGGCCGTTGATGATCGAGCCGAACAACGCCAGCGCCGCAATCGACAGCACCAGCTCTTTTGGCAAGGCGGCGAACAATGCCGCCAGGGTCGCGCCGAACACCCCTGCAATGCCGTAGAACAGCCCGCACCACACGGCGGCGGTGTAGCGCTTGTGGCGATCCTCATGGGCGTGCGGCCCGGTGCAGATGGCCGCGCTGATCGCCGCCAGGTTGATGCCGTGCGAACCGAACGGCGCCAGCAGCAGCGAGGCCAGCCCGGTGACGCTGATCAACGGCGAGGCCGGCACGTTGTACCCGTCGGCGCGCAGCACGGCGATGCCGGGCATGTTCTGCGAGGTCATCGCCACCACGAACAGCGGGATGCCGATGCTGATGGTTGCCGCGAGCGAGAAGTGCGGCGTGGTCCACACCGGCACCGCCACTTCCAGGTGAAAGGCGCTGAAATCCAGCAGCCCCAGCAGCCCGGACAATGCGGTGCCGATCACCAGCGCAGCGAGCACCGCATAACGCGGCGACAGGCGCTTGATGATCAGGTAGGTAAAAAACATTCCCAGCACCAGCGCGGTGCGATGTTGCGCGGCGACGAAAATCTCGCTGCCGATCTTGAACAGGATGCCAGCCAGCAACGCTGCGGCCAGTGATGCGGGGATGCGCTTGAGTAGTTTTTCAAAGCTGCCGGTCAGCCCGCAGAGCGTCACCAGCACCGCGCAGGTGATGTAGGCACCAATGGCCTCGCCGTAGCTCACGCCGCCCAGGCTGGTGATCAACAGCGCAGCGCCGGGTGTCGACCAGGCGACGGTAATCGGCGTGCGGTAGCGCAGCGACAGGCCGATGCTGCACACCGCCATGCCGATGGACAGCGCCCAGATCCACGAAGAAATCTGCGCCGTGGTCAAACCGGCCGCCTGGCCGGCCTGGAACATCAGCACCAGGGAGCTGGTATAGCCAGTCATCATGGCGATAAAACCGGCGACGACGGCCGACGGCGAAGTGTCGGCCAGCGGGCGCAGGGGCGCGTGAATGGCATCGGTCATGATGAGGGTGTTCCTTTTACCTGGGTATTTGCCGGTGAGGGCGCAGATTCAAGCCTAAACTCAAAGGTCACCGGTCATTGCAATACAGCCGGGACCGCAAACAGCCGTACAGTGTGTTGGCGTATACGGTTGTGTACAATGTGCCCCGTTTTCAGGCGATACTTGCCAGCGTCACGCTGTTGCCGTATTACCGTTAATTCGCCGCCGTTCTCCAAACCCGAGTGCTCATGAACGAACAGTTGCAACCTCTCAAGAAACAACCGCGCGCCGGCAAAACCGGTCGCACCGGCACCCAGGACGATATCGTCTATGCGCATATCTTCGAGGCGATCCTCGAACAGCGCCTGGCACCCGGCACCAAATTGAGTGAAGAGGCACTGGGCGAAATCTTTGGCGTGAGCCGCACCATCATTCGCCGTGCGCTGTCGCGTCTGGCCCATGAAGGCGTGGTGCTGCTGCGGCCCAATCGCGGTGCGGTGGTTGCCAGCCCGAGTGTCGAAGAGGCCCGCCAAGTGTTCATGGCGCGGCGTCTGGTGGAGCGCGCGATCACTGAATTGGCCGTGCAGCACGCCACCGCCGAGCAGTTGGCCGAACTGCGTCAGATGGTCAACGACGAGCGCGACAGCTTTTCCCGGGGGGATCGTGGTGCGGGTATTCGTCTGTCCGGCGAATTTCACCTCAAACTGGCGGAAGCGGCGAAGAATGCGCCGCTGATCAGCTTTCAGCGCAGCCTGGTTTCGCAGACTTCATTGATCATCGCGCAGTACGAAAGCGGCAACCGCTCGCATTGTTCCTACGATGAACATACCCAGTTGATTGACGCGATCGAGGCGCGCGATGCGGTGCTGGCGGTGGATTTGATGATGCATCATATGGATCATATCGACAGCAAGCTCAACCTTGACGAGGAAGGGGCTTCGGATGATTTGCATGCGGTGTTTTCGCATTTGTTGCAGACCAGGAAGGGTGGGCGGTCTTCGTTGAAGGTGTGAACACATTTTAAAAGTGTGGGAGGGGGCTTTAATTGTGTACATATCCGTTGCTGCGGTAACGGCTGCTTGCGGTTCCGCCCTTACGGCGGGTCACTTTTTGAAGAGCGCAAAAAGTAACCAAAAACGCTTCGCCCCACCACTCGGCACCTCGCTAATGCTCGGTGTGCCCGCACTCCGGCTTGAATCCGTGGGCCGCCGCAATGGGCCATCCCTGGCCCAGTGCGGCTAACCCGGCGTCCTGCCGGGTTACCCACGGATTCAAGCCTGCGTTCGGCCAGCGTGGTTGACGGGGCGCTTGATCAAAATCAAAAGCCAAAGCAAAGCAGATCAAAAGCAGATCAAAAGCAGATCAAAAGCAGGATCTGGTTCATTCGCTTCTCTGTGGGAGCTGGCTTGCCTGCGATGCAGACACCTCAATGCATCAGGCAGGCCCAGTCGATGCCTTCGCAGGCAAGCCAGCTCCCACATTTGATCGCGTTCACCTTCCCCGTGTAGCCAGGATCACCGTTGGTGCACCAACCGGCCAGCCGCATAGGTCTGCAACACCGTCCGATCATCCCCCAGCGTCATCAACACAAACAACGTCTCGGCAATATCTTTTGACTGCTTCAAGCGATAACTGAGCAGCGGCGTAGCGTTGTAATCCAATACCAGAAAGTCCGCATCCGTACCCGGTTGCAACGTCCCGATCCTGTCCTCCAGACGCAGCGCCCGCGCGCCGCCCAGCGTGGCGAGGTACAGCGACTTGAACGGGCTCAACCGCACGCCCTGCAACTGCATGACTTTGTACGCCTCGTTCAGGGTCTGCAGCAGCGAGAAACTGGTGCCACCGCCCACGTCGGTGCCCAGGCCGACATTGAGCTTGTGCTTCTCGGCCATCGGCAGGTTGAACAGCCCGCTGCCCAGAAACATGTTCGAGGTAGGGCAGAAGGCGACCGCCGAGCCGGTCTGCGCCAGGCGCGCGCATTCGTCGTCACACAGGTGCACGCCGTGGGCGAACACCGAGCGTTCGCCCAGCAGCTTGTAGTGGTCGTACACGTCCAGGTAGCCGCTGCGCTCCGGGAACAGCTCCTTCACCCATTCGACTTCCTGCGTGTTCTCGCTGATGTGGGTCTGCAGGTACAGGTCGGGGTATTCCCCCAGCAACTGCCCGGCCAGTGTCAGTTGCTCCGGCGTGCTGGTGGGCGCAAAACGCGGGGTGACGGCATAGTGCAGGCGGCCCTTGCCGTGCCAGCGTTCGATCAGCGCCTTGCTGTCCGCGTAGCTGGTTTGGGCGGTGTCGGTGAGGTAGTCCGGCGCGTTGCGGTCCATCATCACTTTGCCGGCGATCATGCGCAGGTCGAGTTTTTGCGCGGCTTCAAAGAATGCGTCCACCGACTGCGGGTGCACGCTGGCGAACACCAGCGCGGTGGTGGTGCCGTTGCGCAGCAGTTCCTTGATGAAAATATCCGCGACGTGCTCGGCATGGGCTTTGTCGGCGAACTGGCTTTCGCACGGAAAGGTGTAGGTGTTGAGCCAATCGAGCAATTGCTCGCCGTAGGCGCCGACCATGCCGGTTTGCGGCAGGTGGATATGGGTGTCGATCAGCCCTGGCGTGATCAGCGCGTCCTGATAATGAACGACTTCGGTATCGGCGGGCAGGCTCGGCAGCAGGTCGGCGGCGTGGCCGACGGCGCTGATAAGGCCGTTTTCGATCACCAGCAGACCGTCTTCGAAATACTCGTAGGAGGCTTCGATCCCCACTTCGGCAGGGTCGCCGATGCTGTGCAGGAGGGCGGCGCGGTAGGCTTTGCGAGTCAAAGGCATGGGGGTCTCGATTCAGATAGCTTGGCTGCGACGTGACGCCGGCAGCAGTTTGGCAATGGGTTCGGCGCGGGCAGCGTGCTGGCCGAAACTGGCGTTGTAGGTGGCGATGATTTCGCCGGCGATGGAAATGGCGATCTCCATCGGCAGTTTGCCCTTCACCTCGGTGAGGCCCATGGGGCAGCGCATGCGTTGCAAGTGCGCGGCGTCGAAACCGCGATCGCGCAGACGGTGTTCGAACTTGACGCGTTTGGTTTTGGAGCCGATCAGGCCGAAGTAGGTGAAGTCGTTGCGCTTGAGCAGGGCGGCGGTCAGTTCCAGGTCCAGCGCGTGATTGTGGGTCATGACGATGCAGTAGCTGCCCGCCGGCAGGTCGGCAATTTCGTCGACCGGCTCTTCGCTGACGATTTTACGCACGCCCTCGGGAATCTGTTGCGGAAATTCCTGCTCTCGCGAATCGATCCAGCGCACCCGGCACGGCAGGCTGGCCAGCAACGGCACCAGTGCGCGGCCGACATGGCCTGCGCCGAATACCGCAATGTGCGCCTGCACCTGGCCCATGGGCTCGAACAGCAGCACGGTCACGCCGCCACAGCACTGGCCCAGGCTGGCGCCGAGGCTGAAGCGCTCCAGGTGGGTGTTTTGCTGGCCGCGCGCAAGCATGTCGCGGGCGATCTGCATCGCCTTATATTCCAGGTGCCCGCCGCCGATGGTGTCGAAGGTCCGGTCGGCGCTGATCACCATCTTCGAACCGGCATTGCGCGGGGTGGAGCCCAGTTCTTCGATGATGGTGACGAGCACGCAGGGTTCGCCGCTGGTTTGCAGGTGGGCGAGGGCGCTGATCCAGTTGTTCATGGTGACCTCTTGTGGTGTCTGTCGGGCCGTCATCGCGGGCAAGCCCGCTCCCACATTTGACTGCATTCACACATCAAAATGTGGGAGCTGGCTTGCCTGCGATGGCAGCACCTCGGTCCTAAAGCGAACCCTGCAACCGCCGCATCTGCTCACACCCCCACAACACCCGCTCCGGCGTCGCCGGGGCATCGATCTTCGGTTGATGGCGATAACCACCGAGGCTCGCCACTGCATCCTTGATCGCACACCACGAGGCAATGCCGAGCATGAACGGCGGCTCGCCCACGGCCTTGGAGTGAAACACCGTGTCTTCCGGGTTCTTGCGGTTCTCTACCAATCTGACGCGCAAATCCAGCGGCATGTCGGCCACCGCCGGGATCTTGTAGCTGGCCGGGCCGTTCGTCATCAGTTTGCCCTTGTCGTTCCATACCAACTCCTCCATGGTCAGCCAGCCCATGCCCTGGATGAAGCCGCCTTCGACCTGGCCGATGTCGATGGCCGGGTTCAGCGAGGCGCCCACGTCATGCAGGATGTCGGTGCGCAGCATCCGGTATTCACCGGTGAGGGTGTCGACGATCACTTCGCAACAGGCCGCGCCGAACGCGTAGTAGTAGAACGGCCGCCCGCGTGACTGGCTGCGGTCGTAGAAAATTTTCGGAGTCTTGTAGAACCCCGTGCTCGAGAGTGACACCTGGGCGAAGTACGCCTGCTGGATCAACGTCTCGAAACTCAGGATCTGCTCGCGCACGCGCACATGGCCGTTGCGAAATTCCACATCCGCTTCGCTCACGTCGTACTTGCGCGCGGCAAATTCCACCAGACGCTGCTTGATGGTTTCGGCGGCGTTCTGCGCGGCCTTGCCGTTCAGGTCGGCACCGCTGGAGGCGGCGGTGGGCGAGGTGTTCGGCACTTTGTCGGTGTTAGTGGCGGTGATCTGCACGCGGTCGATGTGCACCTGGAACACCTCGGCCACCACTTGCGCGACCTTGGTGTTCAGGCCCTGGCCCATCTCGGTGCCGCCGTGGTTGAGGTGGATGCTGCCGTCGGTGTAAATGTGGATCAGCGCACCGGCCTGGTTGAGGAAGCTGGCGGTAAACGAGATGCCAAATTTCACCGGGGTCAGCGCCAGGCCTTTTTTCAGGATCGGGCTGTGGGCGTTGTATTGGCGGATCGCTTCGCGGCGCTCGGCGTACTGGCTGCTGGCTTCAAGTTCGACGGTCATCTCGTCGAGCATGTTGTGCTCGACGGTCTGGTAGTAGTGAGTGACGTTGCGCTCGGTCTTGCCATAGTAATTGGCCTTGCGCACCGCCAGCGGGTCGAGCGCCAAGTGACGGGCGATGGCGTCCATCACCTCTTCGATAGCGACCATGCCCTGGGGGCCACCGAAGCCGCGATAAGCGGTGTTGGACGCGGTGTTGGTCTTGCAGCGATGGCCGTTGACCGTGGCATCGCCCAGGTAATACGAATTGTCGGCGTGGAACATCGCGCGGTCGACAATCGAGTTGGACAGGTCCGGCGAGCAGCCGCAGTTGCCCGCCAGCTCCAGGTTGATCCCGTGCAGCCGGCCGCTGTCGTCAAAGCCCACGTCGTATTCGATATAGAACGGGTGGCGCTTGCCGGTCATCAGCATGTCTTCGACGCGCGGCAGGCGCATCTTGGTTGGCTGACCGGTAAGGCGCGCGACCACCGCACACAGGCAGGCGGGGCTCGCTGCCTGGGTTTCCTTGCCGCCAAAACCGCCGCCCATGCGGCGCATGTCGACGACGATTTTGTTCATCGACACATCGAGCACTTCAGCCACCAGTTTCTGTATTTCGGTGGGGTTTTGCGTGGAGCAGTAGACGACCATGCCGCCGTCTTCGGTGGGCATCACCGAGGAAATCTGGGTTTCGAGGTAGAAGTGTTCCTGGCCGCCGATGTGCAGGGTGCCTTGCAGACGATGTTTGGCCGTGGCCAATGCGCCCGCCGAATCCCCACGTTGGTGGGTGTGGCTGTCGAGCACGAAATGTTTGTTGCGGTAGGCCTCGACCACATCGAGCACCGGCTCCAGGTCTTCGTATTCGATCAGCGCCGCCATCGCGGCCTTGCGCGCGGTGTCGAGGTCACGGGCGGCCACGGCGAGCACCACCTGGCCGACGTATTGCACGGTGTCGATGGCCAGCAGCGGGTCGCCGGGCAGCAGCGGGCCGATGTCTTTAAGGCCTGGCACGTCTTCGTGGGTGATGACGATGCGCACCCCGTCGAAGGTGTAGCAGGGCGCGGTGTCGATGCTGAGGATGCGCGCGTGGGCACGGTCGGACAGGCGCGCATACAGGTGCAACTGGTTGGGAAATTCCAGGCGGTCATCGATGTATTGCGCTTCACCGCTGACGTGCTTGGCGGCGCTGTCGTGCTTGACGCTGCGGCCCACGCCAGAGATGATTTCCCCGGCGAACAGCTCGGCCAGTTCGGCCTGGGTGTTAACGACGGCGTGATGGTTAGACATAAGCGGTCACCCGAGTCTCGACGTGCGGCGTCTGCAGTTCGATGAAGTATTTGCGCAGCAGGTTTTGCGCGCTGAGCAGGCGGTATTCCTTGCTGGCGCGAAAATCCGAAAGCGGGGTGAAGTCATCGGCCAGGGCGGCGCAGGCGTGTTCGACGGTGGCGGCGTTCCAGGTGGCGCCGACCAGCGCGGCTTCGCAGTTTTTCGCGCGTTTGGGCGTGGCGGCCATGCCACCAAAAGCAACGCGCGCTTCGCTGACCACGCCGTTGTCGACCTTCAGGTTGAAGGCGGCGCAGACCGCTGAAATATCATCGTCCAGACGCTTGGACACCTTGTACGCACGAAACAGCACGTGGCCCTTGGGCACGATGATTTTTTCGATGAATTCGCTGTCTTGCCGGGCGGTAACACGGTAGTCGATGAAGTAGTCTTCCAGCGCCAGGGTGCGCCGGGTGTTGCCCTTGCACAGCACGATCTGCGCGCCCAGGGCGATCAGCAACGGCGGTGAATCGCCAATCGGCGAGGCGTTGCCGATATTGCCACCCAGGGTGCCCTGGTTGCGGATTTGCAGGGAGGCAAACCGCTGCAGCAGTTCGCCGAAGTCCGGGTAGGCCTGGTGCAGGGCGCTGTAGCAGTCGGAGAGGGGGGCGGCGGCGCCGATTTCCAGGCGGTCGTCGAAGGACTCGATGCGCTTCATCTCGTCGATGTTGCCCACATAGATCATCACCGGCAGCGTGCGGTGAAACTGCGTGACTTCCAGCGCCAGGTCGGTGCCACCGGCGAGCAGTCGGGCCTGTGGGTAGGCGTCGTAGAGGTCGGCCAGGTCGGCGACGGTGAGCGGCACCAGGCAGCGTTTGTCGCCGCTGCTCAGCTCGCCGGTCTGGGTGGGCGCGATGGCCTTGAGGCGCGCGATGGTCTGTGCTTGGCGGCTGTCGAACTGGTCCTGGGGTTTGTTGCAGCAAGCCTGCTCGGCGGCGGCCAGGATCGGGCGGTAGCCGGTGCAGCGGCACAGGTTGCCGGCCAGGGCTTCGTGGGCTTTGCGGCTGTCGGGCGAATCGCTGTTCTTTTGCAGGGCAAACAGCGACATCACAAAGCCCGGCGTGCAAAAGCCGCATTGCGAGCCGTGGCACTCGACCATCGCCTGCTGCACGCTGTGCAATTGGCCCTGGTGCTTGAGGTCTTCGACGCTGATCAGTTGTTTGCCGTGCAATGACGAGACAAAGGTCAGGCACGAATTGAGGCTGCGATAACGAATCTGCTCGACGCCGCTGTCATCGCGGTGCAACTCGCCCACCACCACGGTGCACGCGCCGCAGTCACCGCTGGCGCAGCCTTCCTTGGTGCCGGGTTTGCCCACGTGTTCACGCAGGTAGTTGAGCACCGTCAGGTTGGGGTCCAGGGCATGCTCGCTACGGAGTTCCTGGTTGAGTAAAAACTGGATCACGGAAGGCCTCGCAGATTCATTATTGTTGTAACCGCTTTGCGCCGAATCTAGTCATGTCTGACTTTTCGGTCAATTAGTTTCTGACTTAAGGGTCAAGAAAGCGCGGTCACAGCATCCTCAATTAAGGTTCAGGCTTTTTAAACCGGCGCATTTACGGGGTGATGAGCTGCAATAACTGCTTATTTCATGCCAAATTCGCCCCTGTGGGCGTAGCGCCATCAGCGAGCCAATGCGCTACACTGCCGCGCTGTCAACGATAGAAGATTTTGAAGGGAAAACATGACGTTCAAGGCGCCGGACAGTCTCGCCGAGCAAATTGCTCACCACCTCGCCGAACGTATCATTCGCGGCGATTTAAAGCCTGGGGAACGCATCCAGGAACAGAAAGTCACGCTGGCGCTGAATGTCAGCCGTGGTTCCGTGCGCGAAGCCTTGCTGATCCTCGAACGTCGCCACCTCATCGCGATCCTGCCGCGCCGTGGCGCCCATGTCACCGAACTGACTGCGCACAAAGTGCAGAGCCTGTGCACGTTGATGGGCGAGCTGTATATCCTGCTCGGCAATGCGGTCGCCGAGGGCTGGCAGACTCAGACCGACATGGCGCCATTCGTGCAGATCCAGCAGCGCCTGGTGAGCAATTTCGAACGCCAGGACATCCGCGCCTTCGTCGAAGAAAGCTTCAACGTGATGCGCGCCGCATACCCCTTCGCCAACAACCCGTATCTGCAGGAAACCATCGAGAACCTGCAACCGGCGATGAACCGTGCCTACTACCTGGCCCTGGATCAGCGCAAGGCGAGCATGAGCGAGTACCTGGCGCTGTTCGAGCAACTGCTCGCCGCCGTGCTCGAGCGTGACTTGGCGCAGATTCGCACGGTGCTGTCGGCCTACTGCCAGCGCAGCAGCTCGCTGGTGATCGCCGCGTTGGCGGACGCCTAAACGTGCGGCTCAAGTGCATCAAGCTGGCGGGGTTCAAATCCTTCGTCGACCCGACCACGGTGAACTTCCCCAGTAACATGGCGGCGGTGGTCGGGCCCAATGGGTGCGGCAAGTCGAATATCATCGACGCCGTGCGCTGGGTGATGGGCGAGAGTTCGGCGAAGAACCTGCGTGGCGAGTCGATGACCGACGTCATCTTCAATGGCTCCACCAGCCGCAAACCGGTGAGCCAGGCCAGTATCGAGTTGGTGTTCGACAACTCTGACGGCACCCTGGTCGGCGAGTACGCCGCCTACGCGGAGATCTCGATTCGCCGCAAGGTCACCCGTGACAGTCAGAACAGCTACTTCCTCAACGGCACCAAGTGCCGTCGACGCGACATCACCGATATCTTCCTCGGCACCGGCCTGGGCCCGCGCAGCTACTCGATCATCGAGCAGGGCATGATCTCCAAGCTCATCGAAGCCAAGCCCGAGGATCTGCGCAACTTCATCGAAGAAGCCGCCGGCATCTCCAAGTACAAGGAGCGCCGCCGTGAGACCGAAAACCGCATCCGCCGCACCCATGAAAACCTCGCCCGCCTGACCGACCTGCGCGAAGAGCTGGAGCGCCAGTTAGAGCGCCTGCACCGCCAGGCCCAGGCGGCCGAGAAGTATCAGGAATACAAGGGCGAGGAACGCCAGCTCAAGGCGCAGCTGTCGGCCTTGCGCTGGCAGGCGCTGAACGAGCAGGTGGGCCAGCGCGAAGCGATCATCGGCACCCAGGAAATCAGCTTCGAAGCCCTGGTGGCCGAGCAGCGCAACGCCGACGCCAGCATCGAGCGCCTGCGTGACGGGCACCATGACCTGTCCGAGCGCTTCAATCTGGTGCAGGGGCGCTTCTATTCGGTGGGCGGCGACATTGCCCGCGTCGAGCAGAGCATTCAACACGGCCAGCAGCGCCTGCGCCAGCTGCAGGACGACTTGAAGGAAGCCGAGCGCGCGCGTCTGGAAACCGAGTCGCACCTGGGCCATGACCGCACCCTGCTGCTGACCCTCGGCGAAGAGCTGGACATGCTCACCCCCGAGCAGGAGATCACCAACGCCGCCGCCGAGGAAGCCGCCGCCGCCCTGGAAGAAGCCGAAACCACCATGCACGGCTGGCAGGAGCAGTGGGACGCCTTCAACCTGCAATCTGCCGAACCGCGCCGTCAGGCCGAGGTGCAGCAGTCGCGCATCCAGCAACTGGAAACCAGCATGGAGCGCCTGGCCGAGCGCCAGCGCCGCATGCTCGAGGAGCGCGCGCTGCTCGCCGCAGACCCTGAAGACGCGGCGATCATGCAATTGAACGAGCAACTGGCCGAAAGCGAGATGACGCTTGAAGAACTCGAAGCCAGCGAAGAACAGCAAGTGGAGCGCCTGGAGCAACTGCGTCAGCAATTGCACACGGCGACCCAGGCCCAGCAGCAGGCCCAGGGCGATTTGCAGCGGCTCAATGGCCGGCTGGCATCCCTTGAGGCATTACAGCAAGCCGCCCTGGACCCGGGCACCGGCACCGCCGAATGGTTGCGCGACCAGAACCTGGCCGAGCGTCCGCGCCTGGCTGAAGGCCTCAAGGTGGACGCTGGTTGGGAATTGGCCGTGGAAACCGTTTTGGGCGCCGACCTGCAAGCGGTGCTGGTCGATGACGTTGGCGGTTTCGACCTGGCCGGGTTCGCCCAGGGCGATCTGCGCCTGCTCAGCCCGGACGCCGATGGCAAACGGGTGCCAGGCAGCCTGCTCGACAAGGTCGAGGCGGCCGTTGACCTGTCGCCTTGGCTGGGCCAGGTCAGGCCGGTCGAATCCCTCGACGAGGCGCTGGCCCAGCGCAGCCAGCTGGCGGCGGGTGACAGCCTGATCAGCCGCGATGGCTACTGGGTCGGGCGCCATTTCCTGCGTGTGCGCCGTGCCAGTGAAGCCGAAAGTGGCGTATTGGCCCGTGGCCAGGAAATCGTCAACCTGAGTGCCGAGCGCGAAGAGCGCGAAGCCACCCTGGAGCGCCTGGAAACCGAATTGCAAACCCTGCGTGCCACCCAGCGCCAGCAGGAAACCGGTCGCGAACACCTGCGCCGCCTGTTGCAGGACGAAGCGCGTCAGCAGGGCGAATTGAAAGCGCAGCTCTCGGCGAGCAAGGCCAAGGCCGAGCAACTGACCCTGCGCCGCACGCGTCTGGACGAAGAAGTCGCCGAGATGGGCGAGCAACGCGCCCTTGAACACGAACAGATCGGCGAGGCGCGCCTGCAATTGCAGGAAGCTCTCGACAGCATGGCCCTGGACACCGAGCAGCGCGAGCTGCTGCTGGCCCAGCGCGACAGCCTGCGCGAACGCCTTGACCGTGTGCGCCAGGAAGCCCGGCAGCACAAGGATCACGCCCATCAGTTGGCGGTGCGCCTGGGCTCATTGCGCGCCCAGCACGCGTCCACCGCCCAGGCCCTCGAACGCCTGGAGATGCAGTCCGAACGCCTCACCGAAAAACGCGAGCAATTGAGCTTGAACCTGGAGGAGGGCGAAGCGCCGCTGGAAGAGCTGCGCCTCAAGCTTGAAGAGTTGCTCGAAAAGCGCATGAGCGTCGACGAAGAACTCAGGACCGCGCAGATCGCCCTGGAAGATGCCGACCGCGAACTGCGCGATGCCGAGAAGCGTCGCACCCAGGCCGAGCAGCAATCGCAGTTGATCCGGGGTCAACTCGAGCAGCAGCGCATGGAGTGGCAAGCCCTTACCGTGCGCCGCAAGACCCTGCAGGATCAGTTGCTCGAAGACGGCTACGACCTGCACGGCGTGCTTAATACGCTGACCGCCCAGGCCAACGAGAAAGACGCCGAAGAAGAACTCGAACGCATTGCCGCGCGCATTCAGCGTCTGGGCGCGATCAACCTCGCGGCCATCGATGAATATCAGCAGCAGTCCGAACGCAAACGTTATCTGGATGCCCAGGATGCCGACCTGGTCGAAGCGCTGGACACGCTGGAAAACGTGATTCGCAAGATCGACAAAGAAACGCGCAACCGCTTCAAGGATACCTTTGATCAGATTAATGGCGGTTTACAGGCCTTATTCCCGAAAGTTTTCGGCGGTGGCAGCGCTTATCTGGAACTGACGGGCGAAGATCTACTCGATACAGGGGTGACGATCATGGCGCGTCCGCCGGGCAAGAAGAACAGCACCATCCATTTGTTGTCCGGCGGCGAAAAAGCCCTGACCGCACTGGCGCTGGTATTTGCCATCTTCAAGCTCAACCCGGCGCCGTTCTGCATGCTCGACGAGGTGGATGCGCCGCTGGATGACGCGAACGTCGGGCGCTATGCAAGGCTGGTCAAGGAGATGTCCCAGACCGTGCAGTTCATCTATATCACCCATAACAAGATCGCCATGGAAATGGCTGATCAACTGATGGGAGTGACGATGCACGAACCGGGGTGTTCGCGATTGGTGGCGGTGGATGTGGAAGAAGCGCTGAAGATGGTGGAATCTTAAGCGCTGCCATCGGCGAAAATGCGTGGTGCGATATAGGGCGTTTTACCAATCTGGAGAAAGTGGCAAATGGACATATTTGTTCAAGGCATTTTGACAGACGGTGTAAAGTTATCTTTGGTCGTGCTAGTTTAATGTCAATTTTTCGTACGCGTGGGCAAAACGTCAGTCAGAACATAGAGTTGGCGCCACGTTTTAAAGCGGTTTGCACGGTGCTAAACCCCTTATTTTTCAGCATTTTTTATTAGAGGCACGGGATTACATGGAAATCGGTCTGCGCGAGTGGCTGATCGTCATCGGCATCATTGTGATTGCCGGTATTCTTTTTGATGGCTGGCGCCGTATGCGCGGTGGCAAGGGCAAGCTGAAGTTTCGTCTGGACCGCAACCTGTCCAACTTGCCCGACGACGACGGCAGCGCCGAGCTGCTGGGGCCGCCCCGTGTGCTCGATACCCATAAAGAGCCGCAGTTGGACGAGCATGACCTGCCGTCGATGAGCGCGCCGCAGCGTGAAGCCCGCGAGCCGTCCAAACGTGGCAAACGCGGCAATGCCGGCGCCGCCGAACCGCATCAGGGTGACTTGAACCTCGACGTGGACGAAGGCCCGAGCTTCAGCAGTCGCGACGATGATTTCCCCGATGAAAACGTCGGCAGGCAGGCCTCGCGCCAGTCTGTCAGCGATCAGCCGGCCGCCGAGGAAGTGCTGGTGATCAGCGTGATCTGCCGCGACGCGGGTGGCTTCAAGGGTCCTGCGCTGTTGCAGAACATTCTCGAAAGCGGCCTGCGCTTTGGCGAGATGGATATTTTCCATCGTCACGAAAGCATGGCCGGTAACGGCGAAGTGCTGTTCTCCATGGCCAACGCGGTCAAACCCGGCACCTTCGATCTGGACGACATCGACCTGTTCAGCACCCCGGCGGTGAGTTTCTTCCTCGGCCTGCCAGGCCCGCGTCACCCGAAACAGGCGTTCGACGTGATGGTGGCCGCAGCCCGCAAGCTGTCCCAGGAGCTCAACGGCGAACTCAAGGACGACCAGCGCAGCGTGCTGACCGCCCAGACCATCGAACATTATCGTCAGCGCATCGTCGAGTTCGAGCGTCGTGCCCTGACACAGAAACGCTGAGGTTCGATCTTAAGCGTTGTCTGTAGAATCCGTGCACTAACATATTGAGCAGCTTCGGCTGCTCTTTTGCTTTATGAGAGAACACCCATGACCGCCGCCCACACCCGCATTCTCGAACTGCGCGCTGAACTGGATCAGCACAACTACCGCTATCACGTGCTCGACGAGCCGAGTATTCCGGACGCCGAGTACGACCGCCTGTTCCATGAGCTCAAGGCCCTGGAGGCCGAGCATCCGGAGTTGGTGACGCGCGATTCGCCGACCCAGCGGGTGGGCAGCGCGGCGTTGTCGGCGTTTACCCAGGTGCGCCATGAGATCCCCATGCTCAGCCTGGGCAACGCGTTCGATGAGAGCAGCATGCTGGAGTTCGATCGGCGCGTGACCGAGGGCCTGGACCTGCCGGCCGGCGACCTGTTCGGCGCTGTGGAGTACAGCTGCGAGCCGAAGCTCGATGGCCTGGCGGTCAGCCTGCTGTACCAGGACGGCGAGCTGGTGCGTGGCGCCACCCGTGGCGACGGCACCACCGGCGAAGACATCAGCGTCAACGTGCGCACCGTGCGCAACATCCCGCTCAAACTGCACGGCAGCGGCTGGCCGGCGACCCTGGAAGTGCGCGGCGAAGTCTTTATGTCCAAGGCCGGTTTCGAACGGCTCAACGCATCGCAGCTGGAAGTTGGCGGCAAGACCTTCGCCAACCCGCGCAACGCCGCCGCCGGCAGCCTGCGCCAACTGGACTCGAAGATCACCGCCAGCCGCCCGCTGGAATTCTGCTGCTATGGCATCGGTCAGGTGACGACGGATATCAGTGACAGCCATATCGGCAACCTGCAGCAGTTGCAGCAGTGGGGCCTGCCGATCAGCCACGAACTCAAACTGGCCAAGGGCATTCAGGATTGCCTCGATTATTACCGCGACATTGGCGAGCGGCGTAACAGCCTGCCCTATGAAATCGACGGCGTGGTGTTCAAGGTCAACCGCATTGCCTCCCAGCGCGAACTGGGCTTTCGCGCCCGCGAGCCGCGCTGGGCCATTGCCCATAAATTCCCGGCCATGGAAGAGCTCACCGAGCTGCTCGATGTTGAGTTCCAGGTGGGCCGTACCGGCGCTGTGACGCCGGTGGCACGTCTGAAGCCAGTGAAGGTGGCCGGTGTGACGGTGTCCAATGCCACGTTGCACAACATGGATGAAGTGGCGCGCCTGGGTCTGATGATTGGCGACACGGTGATCATCCGCCGCGCCGGCGACGTGATCCCCCAGGTGGTCTCGGTGGTCACCGAGCGCCGCCCCGAGCATGCCCGTGCGGTGCAGATCCCCGAGCGTTGCCCGGTGTGCGGCTCCCACGTGGAGCGCACGCAGCTGGTCAAGCGCAGCAAGGGCAAGGAAACCGTCAGCGAGGGCGCGGTGTACCGTTGCGTCGGCCGCCTGGCCTGTGGTGCGCAGCTCAAGCAGGCGATTATCCATTTCGTCTCGCGCCGGGCCATGGACATCGACGGCCTGGGCGACAAAACCATCGAGCAACTGGTGGATGAAAAACTCATCGGCTCGCCTGCCGATCTCTACAAGCTCACGTACGAGCAGATCATCGACCTGGAAGGCTTCGCCGATATTTCCAGCAAGAAGCTGATCACCGCGATTGAAAACAGCCGCACGCCAACTCTGGCGCGCTTTATCTACGCCCTGGGCATTCCCGATGTGGGCGAGGAGACCGCCAAGGTGCTGGCGCGCTCCCTGGCCTCGCTGGAGCGGGTGCAGCAGGCCTTGCCGCAGGTGCTGACGTACTTGCCGGACGTGGGCCTGGAAGTGGCGCACGAGATCCATAGTTTCTTCGAGGACGGCCATAACCGGCAGGTCATCGGCGCGCTGCTGTCGCCGGATGAATGCGGCCTGCAGTTGCAGGATCAGGGCGACCTGAGCGCCGAGTTTGCCGCCAGCACCACCCTGGGCGGCTTGCTCGACAAGCTGCACGTGCCGTCCGTCGGTCCGGGCGCGGCGCAGAAGCTCGCCGACAAGTTCGGCAGCCTCGAAGGGGTGATCCAGGCCGACTGGCTCGACATGCGTCAGGCACTGCCCGAGAAGCAAGCCAAGGCGGTGCGCGAGTACTTCGATAACCCGGAAAATGCCCGCCATGCTCTGGCCATCGAGCAGCAGCTCAAGGACTTTGGCATGCACTGGGAGAGCGAGAAAAAGGTCGTCGAAGGCTTGCCCGAAGCCGGGCACACCTGGGTCCTCACCGGCTCTCTGGAACTGATGAGCCGTGAGGTGGCCAAGGAGAAGCTTGAAAGCCTGGGCGCCAAGGTGGCCGGTTCCGTGTCTGCGAAAACCCATTGCGTGGTGGCCGGGCCGGGGGCGGGGTCGAAGCTGGCCAAGGCCAGCGAGCTGCAGCTCAAAGTGATGGATGAGGCAGCCTTTATAGAGTTCCTGGGCAGTCACGGCAAAGCCTGACGCTGCGCGGGGGAACGATCCCGCGCGCAAGGTGATCTAGTCTCTGTCTTCCCGTGAGAGATCGCCATGTTCCGCTACTTCGAGCAACTCAGTTCGCGCATTGCCGCCCCGTTCATGGCCGGATCCTCGCGTAACAGCAAGGTCTGGCAATGCCGCTGCGGCCAGTCGCTGTTCTTTCGCAACAGCCAGTGCCTGGCCTGCTCGGCCCTGCTGGGCTACCACCCGCAGCAGAGCCGTTTGTCGTCGCTGCAACCAGGCCCGGTGGTCGACACCTGGCAGATGGATGACAACCTCGACGCCGGCACCTTTCGCCGTTGCGCCAACCTCGACACACCGGCGGCGTGCAACTGGTTGATCCCGGCCCACAGCACCGACGCGCTGTGCGTGGCTTGCAGCCTGAACCGCACCATTCCCGACCTGTCGATTGCAGAAAATCACCAACGCTGGGGCAAGGTTGAGACGGCCAAGCGTCGGCTCGTCGCGCAATTGATCAGCCTGGGCCTGCAAGTGGTGCCCAAAAGCGTGGATGAGGAAGCGGGCCTGGCGTTCGACTTCGTCGGTGTCGACCTTGAAGGCAATGCGCCCACCACCGGGCATGCCAACGGCCTGATCACCCTCGACATCAAGGAAGCCGACGACGCCCATCGCGAGAAGGTCCGCGTGCAGATGCATGAACCCTACCGCACCTTGCTCGGGCATTTTCGCCATGAGGTCGGCCATTACTATTGGGATCGCCTGATCGCCAGCAGCCACTGGTTGCAGCCGTATCGCGACCTGTTCGGCGACGAACGCGCCAGTTATGCCGATGCACTCGATCAGCACTACCAGCACGGCCCACGTGCCGACTGGCAGCAGACTTGCGTCAGTGCCTACGCCACCATGCACCCGTGGGAAGACTGGGCGGAAACCTGGGCCCACTACCTGCACATGATGGACGCCGTCGACACCGCGCTGGGTTTTGGCATGAGTGCCCGTGAAATGGACCTGGATTACCAGCCGTTTCCCCTCACGACCCTCTACGACCCCGAGCACCCGGGCGGTCCGGCGTTCCTGTCGTTCGTCAACGCCTGGATCGAACTGGCCGGCATGCTCAATGAACTGTCCCGCAGCATGGGCCAGCCGGATTTCTATCCCTTCGTGCTGCCGCCTGCGGTGATCGCCAAGCTGCACTTCATTCACCTGGTGATTCAGGAAGAGGGCGGCCGGGCTGATGAGGTCTTGCTGGCAAAATGAAAAGAGCGCCAGGGGTGAGGCGCAAGACTGTGGCAAGTGCTTGAACCACTGGATGTTTTTAATCCGGTACCAACGGTTGTAACTTCCGATGAGATCGGTACAATGGCCCCGCTTGCCGAGAGGCAGGCGTCGTTATGGTGACCCCATCGGTCCCCCCGCAACGATTACCCGTGAACCTGGTCAGAGCCGGAAGGCAGCAGCCACAGCGGGAACATTGTGTGCCGGGGTGTGGCTGGTGGGGTTGCCTCCATAACGTTCCCCCTCCTGATTCAACTCAAAAATCTTTTATTCAGCCCTCTGCCCATTTTTCATGGCGCGGACGACTCCGGCTGGACAACGTTCAGCGGCCTGCTAATTTCAATCATGCAAATGACCTCAGTGCTGGAGTAGTGAAGAAGTGAAGGCGCTCATTTCCTGAAGACTTAGGATGATTGCCATGACCACTTCTCCAGATTTATCCGGTTCTATCGGTGCTTCAGTCGGCACCCTCGGTAAAGCCAGTAATGTGCCTGCCGATGTTCGATACATCCAACAGCTGTTCAATATGATCGCCTCATCATCCGTTTCGCCCCTGGTAGTGGACGGCAAGTCGGGCCCGCTGTTGAATCAGCGCATCGTCGACTTTCAGAAAAATCGCCTCAATGTCGCCAGCCCCGACGGCGTCATCGACCCGGGCGGCAGGACGTTTAAAGGGTTGATCGAAGCTGCCCGCTCGGGCGGACAACCCGCTGCGGCGGTTCCGTCGCCAGTCCAGGCCGCGTCAGACAAGCAGCCGTTGGTTACCCAGGCCACCTGCGACGGTAACGTGACCCTCAGCGATGCCGACTTCAAGCAGGCTGCGCTCGCGTTGGGCAACGGTATCGAGGTGAATATCATCAAGGCGTTCGCCATTGTGGAGTCGGGCGGGCGTTCCGGGTTCGGGCCGGAAAAATTCCCGGTGCTCGCCTACGAGCGGCATATCTTCCACAAGTACACTCAGAAAAAGTACGACAGTACCCACCCCAATCTCTCGGCGCCCTATATGGCAAAGGCCGACACACAATGGCGAATCAATAACAAGGATCAGGCCACCGCCTGGCAAACCTTGCGCGCGGCCTACAGCCTGGACCAGAAAGCGGCATTGATGTCCGCGTCGTATGGCATGTTTCAGATCATGGGGTTCAATTTTGCCGCGTGTGGTTTCAAGGATGTGTTCGATTTTGTTGCTGCGATGAAGCTTAACGCCGGCCAGCAATTGAACGCGTTTGTCGGTTTCTGCAGCAAGAACGCGGCGTTGGTCAAAGCCATGAAGACCCGGGATTATGTGGGGATGGCCCGTAACTACAACGGTCCGCAATACGGCGATTACGACCAGCGAATCAAAAAGGCTTATGAAAAGCTGCAAGCCGGTCAGTAGCGTCCAGCGTAGGCTGTTTCTTGTCAGGAAACAGCCTATGGACAACCCCCAATCACCTTGTTAGCGTCCGCCAGCTTCTTGTTCATGGCATGGCAAATGTGCGCAATTGATAGTGAATTGGGGAAAAACAGGATGATCCGTTTTCTGGTGGTGGGTGTGTTGTCGTTATGCGCCATGGGCCCTGCCTTGGCGGGTCCGGTGCAGGTGCATTCGGGTAGATACGAAGGTTTGATGCTGGCCGTGACGCCGCAGCATGAGATTGAGGGCTATTACGCCGAGCAAATGGGCGAGGGCGTGACGCGCAGTTGCGCGTTCTACCTGCAAGGCAAGGCTGAAGCGCTGACTACCTGGCTCGATGCCGTCTACCCCGGGAGCGTGGCGCCGTCAGCCGAGGGTGTGACGCTGACTGTGGAGCAGGGCCGTCAGCATCCCGGTTGCATGAATGTGTTGATGCCCGAGATTGCCACCGGTCTGGACTTGAGTGAGACTGCCGATACGAAGTGGATCGGTCTGGTGACCGTGTCGGCCGACAAGGCCTACCTGCTTGAAGCGCCGGGCGCTGCGGCCGCCAAACGGCCTTATATCGTCAAGCATGATGTGGTGGGTGTGCTGGCCTTCAAGGATGGCTGGGCTCAGGTTGAGTTCACCAATGCCAGGGATCGCACGTACACCGGCTGGATCAGCCAGGATCAGTACGCCCGGTTAACCCTACCCAAAAGCTGATCCTGCTTGTGGTCGCGGGCCGTTGTAGCGAGCGGGGCAAGCCCGCTCGCCACAAGTGTGATCCCGCATTTGTGTCAACCAATGATCGTGCTGGTCAGCATCGCCGCCATCAGTCCGCAGGGGCATTGGCGGCGGGGCGTCCGGTGTACAGCTGAATAATGCTGTCTATTTCTCCGGATTTCTTCATGTGCTGCAACGTGCGCAGAATCTGTTGCACTGGCACGTCCGGGGCATTGCGCACCATGCACCTGAGGTCTTGCTCTTCAATCGTTGCTACCTTATGCAAGCGTTGCCCAACCGGGACTTTCTGATTGAAGCGATCCACGATCCATTCATTCATCACCGCATAGTGGAAGCGTCCGGCCACCAGCTTTTGCAACACTTGTTCCTCACTGCGGGCATCGTCGCGGCTGAGCTGGCCGCTGGCAAACAGCAGGTCGAGCAGGGGGTAGCGGTAGTTGAGCACCGTGCCGATCGGCTGCGCGGCCAGTTCGTCCACCTTGACCGGCAGGCTGCTGACGCTGACCAGCACATCTCGCTGCACCATCAGTGGCACGCTCCAGCTGTAGTTGCCTGACAGGTCGTTGACCCAGGCCTGGGCCACGTGACAGCGCACATCAATGTCGCCATGGGCCATGGCCGCGGCAATCCGCACCCGCGACAGCACATGAAAACTGACCGGGCGACCCACTTGGGTGGCCAAGCTCGACATGAGGTCATACAAAATTCCCTGGGTGGGCACGCCGCCGTCCACTTGTACCATCGGCATCGCCAAGCTGTCGGAAACCGAGAAACGCAGCGGCGCAGGGGCCGCCAGGGTGGCCGTGGCTATCATCCATAAAGCGCCCAGAACTACGCGCATATACCCTCCATGTTAAGGCCTTCGAGAGGCTGTTGAGCACAGCTTAGTCAGATTAGGCGAGCGTGCCGGATGCAATTTCCCCCTTGCTCCGCTAGCATTACCGGCTTCCGCTTCCCAGTTGCGACGGTTTTCGATGAGTTATCAGGTTCTTGCACGTAAATGGCGCCCGCGCTCGTTCCGCGAAATGGTCGGCCAGACCCATGTGCTCAAGGCTCTGATCAATGCCTTGGACAGCCAGCGGCTGCACCATGCCTACCTGTTCACCGGTACGCGGGGGGTGGGCAAGACCACTATCGCGCGCATCATCGCCAAATGCCTGAACTGTGAAACCGGTATCACTTCGACGCCCTGCGGCACCTGCTCGGTGTGCAAGGAAATCGACGAAGGGCGCTTCGTCGACCTGATCGAGATCGACGCCGCCAGCCGCACCAAGGTCGAAGACACCCGCGAACTGCTCGACAACGTGCAGTACGCCCCCAGCCGTGGCCGCTTCAAGGTCTACCTGATCGACGAAGTGCACATGCTGTCCAGCCATTCCTTCAACGCGCTGTTGAAAACCCTGGAAGAGCCGCCGCCCTACGTCAAATTCATCCTCGCCACCACCGACCCGCAGAAACTTCCTGCGACTATTTTGTCGCGCTGCCTGCAGTTCTCCCTGAAAAACATGACCCCGGAGCGCGTGGTCGAGCATCTGACCCATGTGCTGGGCGTGGAGAACGTGCCGTTCGAGGACGACGCACTGTGGCTGCTTGGCCGCGCCGCCGATGGCTCGATGCGCGACGCGATGAGCCTCACCGACCAGGCCATCGCCTTCGGTGAAGGCAAGGTCATGGCCGCCGATGTACGCGCCATGCTCGGCACCCTCGACCATGGCCAAGTGTTCGACGTGCTGCACGCGCTGATCGAGGGCGACGCCAAGGCGTTGCTCGAAGCCGTGCGCCACTTGTCGGAGCAGGGCCCGGACTGGAACGGCGTGCTCTCGGAAATACTCAATGTGCTGCACCGTGTCGCCATCGCCCAGGCGCTGCCTGAAGGCGTCGACAACGGCCATGGCGACCGCGACCGCGTGCTCGCCCTGGCCCAGGCGCTGCCGGCCGAAGATGTGCAGTTCTATTACCAGATGGGCCTGATCGGCCGTCGTGACCTGCCGCTGGCGCCGGATCCGCGCGGTGGCTTCGAGATGGTGCTGCTGCGCATGCTGGCCTTTCGGCCCGCCGATACGGCCGACGCGCCGAGGCAGCCGCTAAAGCCAGTGGGGATCAGCCAGGCCACAGTTGATTCCGCCAAACCCGTGGCGGTTGCAGCGCTAGTGACTGCACCTGTTGTGCCAGCACCGGAGCCGGCACCGGTCGTGGTCGAGCCTGAGCCTGAGCCCGCGGCGGTCGTCGATCTGCCCTGGAACGAGCCGGTTGCCGCCGAGCCCGAGCCCGAACAGCAGCCCGCCGTGGAGCCCGTGCTGGAAACCACCGGCGAGCAGCCCGAGCTGACGCCGATGCCCACGCCGACCCCCGACAGCGTGGTGCCGGATGCCCCCGAGTGGGTGTCTGCGCCAGTGCCCGAGCCGACCGTTGCGCAGGTTGAGGCCGCCGTTCCGGCTATCGACCTCGACGACGAACCGCCGCTCGACGAAGATTACATCGAGCCCGATATGGATTCGGCCTACAGCTACCTGGACGAACTGGCCAGCGAACACATTGCCGAACCGGCACCGGAGCCCGAAGCGGAACCCGCCGCAGCCCCGGCCACCGGGCTGGCGTTGCAATGGCTGGAGTTGTTCCCGAAACTGCCGATTTCCGGCATGACCGGCAGCATCGCCGCCAATTGCACCCTGATCGCCATCGACGGCGACCACTGGCTGCTGCACCTGGACCCGGCCCACAGCGCCCTGTTCAACGCGACCCAGCAGCGCCGGCTCAACGATGCGCTCAACCAGTACCACGGGCGCACGCTGACCATCGCCATCGAGCTGATCAAGCCCGAGCAGGAAACCCCGGCCCAGGCCGCGACCCGTCGGCGCATCAACCGCCAGCGCGATGCGGAACACTCGATCCAGGCCGATCCGCTCATCCAGCAGATGATGCAGCAGTTCGGTGCGGTGGTGCGTCACGATACTATTGAACCTGTCGAGGCTCCGGTGACCCAAGCGTCATGACACCGGGCTGTTAACTGAATGATCCACGTACTTTTGAGGTGATTCCCATGATGAAAGGTGGCATGGCCGGCCTGATGAAGCAGGCGCAGCAAATGCAGGAAAAGATGGCCAAGATGCAGGAAGAACTGGCCAATGCCGAAGTCACCGGCAAGGCGGGTGGCGATATGGTCAGCGTGGTGATGACCGGTCGTCACGACATCAAGCGCGTGAGCATCGACCCAAGCGTGCTGCCGGGCGTGGGCGAAGATGACCTGGAAATGCTCGAAGCGCTGTTTGCCTCGGCCGTCAACGACGCCGTGCGCAAGATCGAAGCCAACAGCCAGGACAAAATGTCCGGCATGACCGCCGGCATGCAGATGCCGCCGGGGATGAAGCTGCCGTTCTGATCGGTCAGCTTTGGCTGTACTTCAAATGCCAGGCCTTGCGCCTGGCATTTTTGTTTATGCCGATCCGATCGAACCCCGGCACCACGCGTGCGGTCTGCACCCTATACCGATGATTTCGATAAGGAGCACCCCGATGTCTCAAGAACCGACTCTCAACCAGCGCATCGTCCTGGTTTCGCGCCCCCAGGGCGCCCCGACGCCGGAAAACTTCCGCCTGGAGCGGGTGACCCTGCCGGAGCTGGCTGACGGCCAGGTGTTGCTCAAGACGCTGTACCTGTCCCTCGACCCCTACATGCGTGGTCGCATGAGTGACGCGCCGTCCTACGCGGCGCCGGTGGAAATCGACGAGGTGATGACCGGCGGCGCTGTCAGCCGTGTCGAGCAATCGCGCAATCCAAAATTCGAAGTGGGCGACCTGGTGGTCGGTTCCACGGGCTGGCAGAGCCACAGCATTTCCGATGGTCGTAACCTGATGCCGGTGCCCAACGGCCTGGCCAGTCCTTCGATGGCGCTGGGTGTGCTGGGCATGCCGGGCATGACCGCCTACATGGGCCTGATGGATATCGGCCAGCCCAAGGCCGGGGAAACCCTGGTGGTGGCGGCGGCCTCTGGCGCGGTGGGCTCGGTGGTGGGGCAGGTGGCCAAGCTCAAGGGGCTGCGCGTGGTCGGCATCGCCGGCGGTGCAGACAAGTGCCGTTACGTGGTGGACGAGCTGGGCTTTGACGCCTGCGTCGACCACAAGAGCGAGAACTTCGCCAGCGAATTGGCCGCAGCCTGCTCCAACGGCGTGGATATTTATTACGAAAACGTCGGCGGCAAGGTGTTCGATGCGGTGCTGCCGTTGCTCAATCCCAAGGCGCGCATTCCCCTGTGTGGTCTGATTGCCGGCTACAACGCCAACGAAACCCCTACTGGCCCTGATCGCATGCCGGCGCTGCAACGCACCCTGCTGACCAAGCGCGCGCGTATCCAGGGCTTTATCGTGTTCGACGACTATGGCGATCGCCAGCCGGAATTCCTCAGCGCCATGGCGCCGTGGGTGCGCGAGGGCAAGATCAAGTTCCGCGAGGACGTGGTCGACGGCCTGGAACAGGCACCCGAGGCGTTTATCGGTTTGCTCGAAGGGCGCAACTTCGGCAAGTTGGTGGTACGCGTCGCCCAGGATTGAGCATTTGACGCTAATCCGAGGCGCGGGTATAAACCGCGTCTCGTTGTTTTGTCGGACCCTTCGCCCATGAGCTTCAGCCCCCTGATTCGCCAACTGATCGATGGCCTGCGCACTTTGCCGGGCGTCGGCCAGAAAACCGCCCAGCGCATGGCGCTGCAACTGCTGGAGCGTGATCGCAGCGGTGGTATCCGTCTGGCCCAGGCCCTGAGTCAGGCCATGGAAGGCGTAGGCCATTGCCGTCAGTGCCGCACCCTTACCGAAGAAGAACTCTGCCCGCAATGCGCCGACCCGCGCCGCGACGACACTTTGTTGTGCGTGGTGGAAGGGCCCATGGACGTGTACGCGGTGGAGCAGACCGGCTATCGCGGTCGTTACTTCGTGCTCAAGGGCCATCTGTCGCCGCTGGACGGCCTGGGACCGGAGGCCATCGGCATTCCACAACTGGTGACGCGCATCCAGGAGCAGGGCACGTTTACCGAAGTGATCCTGGCCACCAACCCGACTGTGGAAGGCGAGGCCACTGCCCATTACATCGCGCAGCTGCTGACCAACAAAGGTCTGATCACCTCGCGCATCGCCCACGGCGTACCGCTGGGTGGCGAGTTGGAGCTGGTGGACGGCGGCACCCTGGCCCACTCGTTCGCCGGCCGCAAGCCCATCGCGCTCTAAAACACAACACACTGCAACGCTAGCGCTGTCGCGCAGCAAACCGGAGACTCTGTGGCGAGCGGGCTTGCCCCGCGTTGGGGTGCGAAGCGCCCCCACTCCAGAAAAACGCGGAGTACCTGATACGGCTCAGCGCCTGGTTTGGGGGCTGCTGCGCAGCCCAACGCAGGACAAGCCTGCTCGCCACAGGGAATCTGCGCTTGATTGAACGGCATTGGGGCAAGCCCGCTCCCACATGTTGTGTTGTGAAATGCCTACCTTTCAGTCAACGCAAACTGCGTCAGGCAGAACGTGGGAATCCCCATCGCTTCCAAACGCTGCGACCCACCCAGCTCCGGCAGATCAATGATCGCCGCCGCTTCAAAGATCTGCGCACCCATGCGTCGCACCAGGTTCGCCGCTGCAATCAGGGTGCCGCCAGTGGCGATCAGGTCATCGAACATCAGCACCGAGTCGCCTTCGCACAGGCTGTCGGCGTGCACTTCCAGAAAGGCCTCGCCGTATTCGGTCTGGTAACCCTCGGCCAGCACGTCGGCCGGCAGTTTGCCCTGCTTGCGGAACAGGATCAGCGGCTTGTTCAACTGGTAGGCGATGATCGAGCCGATCAGAAAACCGCGCGCGTCCATCGCGCCGATGTGCGTGAACTCGGCCTCGACGTAGCGCTGGGCAAAGGTATCGGCCACCAGGCGCAAGGCGCGGGGCGATTGGAACAGTGGCGTGATGTCACGGAAAATCACCCCAGGCTTGGGGAAGTCGATGACAGGGCGGATCAGGGATTTGATGTCGAACGAATCGAGGATCATCGTCGAGGGTCCTGGGAGGAAAACGGACGCGAAGTATACCTGCGGCGTCGCCGGTGCGCTTGGCCGCAGGTGTCTGGATCAGCCCTCCAGGGAGCCACCGGCCAGCGCGCACAGCTGGATCGGGTCGAGGATATGTACTTCCTTGCCCTCGGCTGCCAGCAATTGACTCTGTTGAAAACGCGTGAATACCCGTGACACGGTTTCCACCGCCAGGCCCAGGTAGTTGCCGATTTCATTGCGCGACATGCTCAGGCGGAACTGGTTGGCCGAGAACCCGCGGGCGCGAAAGCGCGCCGAGAGGTTGACCAGAAAGGTGGCGATGCGTTCGTCGGCGGTTTTCTTCGACAGCAGCAACATCATCTGTTGATCGTCACGAATCTCGCGGCTCATCACGCGCATCAACTGGCGGCGCAGTTGCGGCAGTTGCAGGGCCAGTTCATCCAGGCGCTCAAAGGGGATTTCGCACACTGAAGTCGTCTCCATCGCCTGGGCGGACACCGGGTGCATCTCGGTGTCCATGCCCGACAGCCCGACCAGTTCGCTGGGCAGGTGAAAGCCGGTGATCTGTTCTTCGCCGCTGCCGCTCAGGCTGAAGGTCTTCAACGCACCCGAGCGCACTGCATAGACGGAATCGAACCGGTCGCTCTGGCGAAACAGAAACTCGCCCTTCTTCAGCGGGCGCCCGCGTTTAACGATCTCGTCCAGCGCATCCATGTCTTCCAGATTCAACGAAAGTGGCAGGCAGAGGGGGGCCAGGCTGCAATCCTTGCAGTGAGCCTGGCTGTGAGCGCGCAGTTTGACTGGCTCAGGCATTTCTTAAGTCCTTGTGGGAAATCACACATAAGTCGTAAGGGTAACGCACCGAGGGTGGGTGAGGCCAGCGCGCACAAAACAGCGCCGGCGCTATAAAGGTTCATGTATCCATGCCGATACAAAGGCCTATCTCATTCAATCAGGACCCGGATCATGTCTTCCATCGGTGGCCTCAATCCTTCCAGTGTGAACATTCCGACGGTGCCGGACCTCAGAAAAAACGCTGCGGCAGAAGACGCCCGCAACGACGAAAAACCAGCGAGTGAAACCGAGGTGAAGGAGGGCGTCAGCGTATCGATCTCCAGTGCCGGCTTTCGTGCTGCCAAAACCGACTCGAACAAGGACATTGATAACAGCAGTCAGACCGACCCGGTCAAACAGCTGCTGAAAATGATCCGCGAGCTGAAAAAGCAGATCGCCGATAAGCAGGCCGAAATCGCTGCCGCCCAGTCCGACAATTCGCTGACCCCCGAGGCGCGTCAGGCGCGGGTCGCCAACCTGCAGGCGAGCATCGCCACGTTGCAGGCCAGCCTGACCATGGTGCAGATGCAGTTGGGCAAGGCCATGAAGGACCAGCCGGCTGATGCGCAGATGGAAGCCATGAGTCTGGCGTCCAAGTAACGCGTCAGATCACCCGCGAAAACCGTTGCCGGTTCTGCTGCCCAAGGTACGCATCGAACAGCATGCACAGCGAGCGCACCAGCAGGCGCCCGGCCGGCAATACCCGAATGCCCCTGGCGTCGAGCTCGATCAGACCGTCGCGGGTCATCGTCTGCAACTGCGGCCACAGCGCGGCGAAATAGTCGCGAAAGTCGAGGTTGAACGCCTGCTCGATGCGCTCGAAGTCCAGCTGAAAATGGCAGATCAGTTGCTGGATCACTGCCCGCCGCAGCCGGTCATCCGCGGTGCACAGCAGCCCACGGCTGGTCGCCAGTTGCGCACCCGCCAGCGCGTTCTGGTAGGCGCCGAGGTCGCTGGTGTTCTGGCAGTACAGGTCGCCGATCTGACTGATTGCCGACACCCCCAGCCCAATCAAATCGCAGTGCCCATGGGTGGTGTAGCCCTGGAAATTACGTTGCAGGGTGCCGTCTTCCTGGGCAATGGCCAGCTCGTCATCCGGCAGCGCGAAATGGTCCATGCCGATGTAGCGGTAGCCGGCCTGGGTCAACTGTTCGATGGTGGTCTGCAGCATCAGCAGTTTGGTGGCCGGGGTGGGCAGGTGGTCGCTGTTGATCCGCCGCTGGGGCATGAAGCGCTCCGGCAGGTGCGCGTAGTTGAACACCGACACGCGGTCCGGTTGCAGTCGGATGACTTCCTCCACCGTGTTGGCAAAGCCGAGCGGCGACTGGCTGGGTAAGCCGTAGATCAGGTCGATGTTGATCGAGTGAAACTGCAGGGTGCGCGCGGCGTCGATCACGGCGCGGGTTTCTTCCAGGCTTTGCAGGCGATTGACCGCGCGCTGCACGTGCGGGTCGAGGTCCTGCAGACCGATGCTCACCCGGTTGAGCCCCAGCTCGCGCAGCAGGCCCATGGTCGCCCAATCCGCTTCGCGCGGATCGATCTCGATGCCGTAGTCGCCCGAGTCGTCATCGCGCAGATTGAAGTGCTCGCGCAGGCTGCCCATCACCTGGCGCAGTTCGTTGTGGCTGAGAAAGGTCGGGGTGCCGCCGCCCAGATGCAGTTGCTCCACCACCTGCTTCGGACCGAGGTGGCAGGCCACCTTCTCGATCTCCTGCATCAGGCGTTGCAGATAGACCTGCGCGCGGCCTCGGTCTTTGGTGATTACCTTGTTGCAGGCGCAGTAGTAGCAGATGTTGGCGCAGAACGGCACGTGCACGTAAAGCGACAGCGGCCGCGCGGCCTGGCGGCTGTCGCGCAGCGCGTGCAGCAGCTCGAAGGCGCCGACCTGGCTGTCCATTTGCACGGCGGTGGGGTAGGACGTGTAGCGCGGCCCGGCGAGGTCGTAGCGGTGAATCAGATCGGTGTCCCAACGAATGGCGTCGAGCATGCGGGCGCTCCCCCGGATAGGCTGATGGGCCGAGTCTAGGGGCACGGCGGGACGGCCATGTTGATTTGCATCAACGGGGAGTGGCGCTGTGCCACAGGCAGATCAATGCCCCATCAGCCAGTGCTGGTGCGGGCCCGGCAGGGTCCAGACACCGAACAGTATCACCAGCACGCCACCGGCCACGCGCAGGCTACGCCGGCGCAATAATGCGGTGACCCGCTCCGCCGCCAGTCCTGTCGCCAGCAGCACCGGCCAGGTGCCCACGCCGAACGCCAGCATCAGCCATGCGCTGTGGGCCGCATTGCCCTGGCTCGCGGCCCACAGCAGGGTGCTGTAGACCAGCCCGCACGGTAACCAGCCCCACAGGGCGCCGAGCAGCAAGGCACGCGGCAGGCTCGACACCGGCAGCAAGCGGTTGGCCAGTGGCTGGATATATCGCCACAGGCCGCGCCCGAGGCTTTCGAGGCGGGTGAGGCCGCTCCACCAGCCGGCCAGGTACAGGCCCATACACACCAGCAACATGCCGGCCAGTACGCGCATGAACATCGCCGCCGGACTGTTGGCCACCGCCCAGCCAGCCAGGCCGATGAGCAGTCCCGCACAGGCATAGCTGAGGATGCGCCCCAGGTTGTATGCCAGCAGCAGGCGAAAACGGCGGTTGCGTTGCGCGCTGGGAATCGCCAGCGTCAGCGCGCCCATCAGCCCGCCGCACATGCCCAGGCAGTGGCCGCCACCGAGCAGGCCGAGGATCAGCGCGGAGATCAGCATCGGCGCCAGGTCAAGCACGGGGCGAGTCCGTGGGCGATTGCTGCGGTGCATCGGCCTCGTCGGTGGCGGCCAGGTGGTTCGGGTCGTGGTCGTCGAACAGCACGCTGTGGGCCGCACCGTCGAGGTCGTCGTACTGGCCGCTATCCACCGCCCAGAAGAAGATGTAGATCGCCACGCCCACTAACAGCAGCGCCGCCGGAATCATCACGTAAAGAGCTGGCATTGCTACTCCAGGCCCGCGCGGCTCAGGCCGGCAACGGGCGGTTTGGCTAAGGGGGCGAGCGCCGCGCGCGGCCGGCGCGTCAGGCGCAAGGCGTTGAGCACCACGGTCAACGAACTCACGGACATGCCGATTGCCGCCCAGATGGGTGTGATCCAACCCAGCGCGGCGAACGGCAGCATCAGGCCATTGTACAGACCGGCCCACAGCAGGTTTTCAATGATCACCCGGCGGGTCCGCCGCGCCAGGCTGAACGCCTGCACCAGAGCGTCCAGGCGATTGTTCAGCAGTACCGCGTCGGCGCTGGTTTTCGCCAGGTCCGTGGCCGAGCCCATGGCCACGCTGATATCGGCGGCGGCCAGCACGGGCACATCGTTGACGCCGTCGCCGAGCATCAGCACCTTGCGACCTTGTGCGTGCAGGCGTTGCAGCACCTGCAGTTTGTCATCCGGGTGCAGGCCGCCGTGGGCTTCGTCGATGCCCAATGCTGCGGCGACGCTGGCGACCATCGGCGAGCTGTCCCCCGACAGCAGCAGCGTGCGCCAGCCTCGTGCCTTGCACGCCGCGAGCAGGGCCGGCGCATCGCTGCGCAGGCGGTCATCGAGCCCGAACCAGGCGAGCGCGCCGCTGCGGTCACCCAACAGCAGCCATTGCCCGCTGTGTTCCGGCGCGGCGGGCGGCGGGCACCCGCTGAGTTCACAGACGTAGGCAGGCTGGCCGATGCGCAGCAGGCGTTCGCCGACGTGACCTTCCAGCCCCAGGCCCGCAGCGTTGCGCACGTCAGCGGCGGGTAGCGGCGCGCGGCCGAACGCGCGGGCAATCGGGTGTTCGGAGCGGTTTTCCAGGGCGGCGGCGAGGCCCAGGCACTGGTCGCTGTTCAGTTTGCCCAGAGGCCGGATGGCGTTGAGGGTCAGACGTCCTTCGGTAAGGGTGCCGGTCTTGTCGAAAATCACCGTGTCGATCTGATTCAGGCCTTCGAGCACATGGCCGCGTGTCAGCAGCAGGCCGAGGCTGTGCAGGGTGCCGGTGGCGGTGGTGAGCGCCGTCGGCGTGGCCAGCGACAAGGCGCACGGGCAGGTCGCCACCAACATCGCCAGCACGATCCAGAACGCCCGTGACGGGTCCAGTTGCCACCACAGCAGACCGATCACGGCGGCGGCTATCAATGAACCCAGCAGGAACCACTGCGCGGCGCGGTCGGCCAGCTGCGCCAGCCGCGGCTTTTCGGCCTGGGCGCGTTCCAGCAGACGCACGATGGCGGACAGTTGCGTGTCGTGGCCCAGGGCGCGCACGTGCACGGTCAGCGCGCCGTCGACGTTGAGCGTGCCGGCCGTCACGCTGTCGCCGACGTGCCGGGGTTGTGGCAGGTACTCGCCGGTGAGCAGGGACTCATCGATGCTCGACTGGCCCTCGAGGATCACGCCGTCAGCCGGCAGCACCGCACCGGGGTGCACCAGCACGCGGTCGCTCAGGGCCAGCTCGGTCAACAGGACACGCTCGCTCTGGCCGTCGCTCTTGAGGCGCAGGCACGAAGCGGGCAGCAGGTTGACCAGGTGCGCGGTGGCAGCGGCCGTGCGCTGCCGGGCGCGACGTTCCAGGTAGCGCCCGGTCAGCAGGAACAGCGCGAACATGCCTACTGCGTCGAAGTACAACTCGCCCGTGCCGGTGATGGCGGTCCAGATGCCGGCCAGGTACGCGCCGCCAATCGCCAGGGACACCGACACGTCCATGGTCAGGTGGCGCGTGCGCAGATCCCGCATCGCGCCCTTGAAGAACGGCGCGCAGCTGTAGAACACGATGGGCGTGGTGAGGAACATCGCGACCCAGCGCAGGATCACGTGCAACTCTGGGCTCAGGTCGACGTTGAACTGTGGCCAGGTCGCCATGGTGGCCATCATTGCCTGAAACCACAGCAGGCCGGCGACGCCGAGCCGGCGCAGGGTCAGGCGGTTTTCCCCGGCCAGTTGCTCGGCGGCGCGGTCGGCCTGGTAGGGGTGGGCGGCGTAGCCGATATGACGCAACTCGCTGAGCACGCGGCTCAGTGGCAGTTGCCCGTCGGCCCAACGCAGGTGCAGCCGGTGGTTGGACAGGTTCAGCCGCGCCTCGACCACGCCGGGCAGACGGCGCAGGTGTGTTTCGATCAGCCAGCCGCAGGCCGCGCAACTGATGCCTTCGATCAGCAGAGTGGTTTCGGCGAGGTCGCCGTCGCGGCGCAAGAAGGGTTTTTGTACGTCGGCGCGGTCGTACAGCGCCAGCTCGTCCAGCAATTGCACCGGCAGGGTGTCGGGGTTGGCCGAGGTTTCGCTGCGGTGCTGGTAATAATGTTGCAGTCCGCCGGCCACGATGGCTTCGGCCACGGCCTGGCAGCCCAGGCAGCAGAGCTCGCGGCGCTCGCCAAGGATCATCGCGGTGAAGCGGCTGCCGCTTGGAACGGGCAGCGCGCAGTGGTAGCAGGGGCTTGTCATGGTTGGCATCTGGGGTGGCTGGAAGGTGACTGCACATCAGTTATTTCAGGCAACCACATCCCTGTGGCGAGCGGGCAAGCCCTAATGGCGTTCAGTTAAGCGCAGATTCCCTGTGGCGAGCAGGCTTGTCCTGCGTTGGGCTGCGCAGCAGCCCCAAAACCAGGCGCGCCGTATCAGGTACACCGCGTTTTGCTGGATTGGGGGCGCTTCGCACCCTAACGCGGTGCAAGCCCGCTCGCCACGATAATTGCGCCCCCGTATTTTGATCGAGGCGTGCGTTTTTATTGCTTCAGCTCCTCGGCGCCCTGCAGCGGTTCGTCACCCAGCAGCAGGTCCTTGTCGTGGCTGATGTCTTCCTCTTCGAACAGGCGCCAGGTCTGGCTGCCTTCCACCCCCAGCAGTTCGACGAAGCGCCGGCCTTCGACCCTGTCGGTGACCTGGCCGATGTAGCGGCCCGGCTCGCTGTCGCTGCGGGTCAGGTCGATCCTGCGATCCTTTTGCGGCTGGGTCGGGGAAATCAGGTTGAGTTGCAGGGTGTCCGGGTTGCTGTGGCCGGAGAGGCGCAGCTCAACTTCCCCGGTGAGGTCGTCCAGGTGCAGCTTGCCGCGCAGTTGCAGGGTCTGGGCCAGGCGCTCACGGTCCAGGGCGCGGTTGATGCCCTTGCCGGCCTCGTAGTAATTGTCGTTGACCAGGTTGTCCGGGTTGTTCACCGCGATGGTCACCATGGACAGGGTCAGCGTCACCGAACAGGCCAGGATCGCGATGATGATCCAGGGCCAGAGGTGCGTGTACCAGGGGCTTGCGGCAGTGGCTGGGGGCATTGTTCGGATCTCTGGTTATCGAACGTGCGGGCCGATGAAGCGGCTGCCGGCTTCAATCCGGATGCTGGCATCATCGGCATCCGTGAGGATGAATGTCACTTCGTTGGCGCTCGACGGCAGTTGCTGCGGCGCGCTCGACAGTTCCACCGGCAGGCTGACGGTATCACCGGCAGCCACCCTGATTTCGCGCCGGCCTTGCAGCTTGAGGTCGGGCAGGCCGGTGGCGCTGAGCAGGTAGAGGTGGTCGCGCTGGTCCTTGTTCATGATCTTCAGGCTGTAGACGTTTGCGATGCGGCCTTCGGCGTCTTCGCGGAACAGCACACGGTCCTTGCTCACATCCAGGCTCACCAGCGGACGCAGGAAAAATGCGGCCACCAGCAGGCTGATCATCGTCAGCAATACCCCTGCGTAACCGATCAGGCGCGGGCGCAGCTTATGGGTTTTCTGCCCGGACAGGTTGTGTTCGGTGGTGTAGCTGATCAGGCCGCGCGGGTACTCCATTTTGTCCATGACGCTGTCGCACGCGTCGATACAGGCGGCGCAGCCGATGCACTCGATTTGCAGGCCGTCGCGGATGTCGATGCCGGTGGGGCACACCTGTACGCACAGCGTGCAGTCGATGCAGTCGCCCAGGCCCTGAGCCTTGTGGTCGCTGTCTTTTTTGCGCGGGCCACGCACTTCGCCACGGCGCGGGTCGTAGGAGACGATCAGGGTGTCCTTGTCGAACATCACGCTCTGAAAACGCGCATACGGGCACATGTAAATGCACACCTGCTCGCGCAACCAGCCGGCGTTGGCATAGGTGGCGAGGGTGAAGAAACCGATCCAGAAATACGCCCAGCCATCGGCCTGGCCAGTGAAGAACTCCACGATCAGTTCACGGATCGGCGAGAAGTAACCGACGAAGGTCAGGCCAGTGACCAGGCCGATCAACAGCCACAACGTGTGCTTGGTCAACTTGCGCAGACATTTGCCGGCGCTCATCGGCGCCTGGTCCAGTTTGATACGCTGGTTGCGGTCGCCCTCGGTGAGCTTTTCGCACCACATGAACACCCACGTCCACACGCTTTGCGGGCAGGTATAGCCGCACCACACTCGCCCGGCGTACACGGTAATGAAGAACAGGCCAAACGCCGCGACGATCAGGATGCCCGACAGCAGGATGAAGTCCTGGGGCCAGTAGGTGGCGCCAAAAATGAAGAACTTGCGCTCCGGCAGGTTCCACCACACCGCCTGATGGCCACCCCAGTCGAGCCAGACAGTGCCGAAATACAGCAGGAGCAATGCGCCGCCACCCAGCATGCGCACAGTGCGAAACAGGCCGGTGAACGCGCGCGTGTAGATCTTCTCTCGTGACGCGTAGAGATCAACGGTTTTCTCGGGCGGGGTGACATCATGTACCGGTATCTGGTTGCTCATCATGGCATCGGCCGGTCATTGGTCCCATGGATTGATCAGTGGAACGCCGCTGGATTGGAAGTCACTGATGTTACGGGTGACCACCGTGAGTCCATGTACCAGCGCAGTCGCGGCAATCAATGCATCACGTTCGTTGGCCTGGTCGGGCACATGCAGGTTGGCGCAACGCAATGCCACGGCTGCGTCAACGGGGAGGATTCTGGCATCGAATGCCGGCATCACGTGACGCTTTAGCCAGCTACGCAACACCTTGCCCTGCGCCGGGTCTCGTCGCTCCATGCGCAGTACGCCGGTTTCCAGCTCTTTTAATGTGATCGCCGAGATGAACATGCGCGTTGCGATAATGCTTTTGGCCCAGGCGACCACGTTCGCGTCTGCCCGGGGTTTACGAAGTTCGGAGATGACGTTGGTGTCGAGCAAATACATCAAGAGAGGTCCACAGGTCGATGAGTGATCACGGCGCGCCTGGTGTCGAGGTCGATATCGGCCGCTTCCGGCATCACCAACAGGTCAACGATATCGGCGTTGAGACCTGTCAGTTTCTGGTAGTCCTCAATGCTTAGCAGCACATGAGCAGGCTTGCCGCGATCGGTGATGAAAACCGGACCCTGGCGGGCTGCTTTTTTGGCACCACTTGTGTCCTGGTTGAATTCGCGGCTGGAAATCGTCGTGATAGTCATGGGGCGTTCCCCTTTCTTGAATTTGATGTAGGTACGTTACTACTTTGGCTTTGTGGTGAACAAGCCTGAGGCTATGAACGGTCTACATCCAGGGCAGAAAAAACGAAGTCTTCGTTCAGCGCTCACGGTGCGGGGGCTTCGACGGGTTTGACGTGCTCCTCAGTTTTCTCATCGCCATGGGACAAGCTGTACACATACGCCGCCAGCACATGCACCTTGTCATTGCCCTGCAGTTGTTCCTGCGCGGGCATCTGGCCCTGGCGGCCATGGCGGATGGTTTGCTGCAACTGGGCGAAGCTTGATCCGTAGATGAATGCACCCGGGTGCGTCAGGTCCGGCGCGCCCATGGCGGGATTGCCTTTGCCGGCCGGGCCGTGGCAGGCCGTGCAGGTGGCGGCGAACAGTTTTGCGCCATTGGCCACGTCGGCCTTGGCGTTTTCGGGCAGGGTGCGGCCGTCGAGGTTGCTCAACACAAAACCTGCCACGTCGGCCACGCCTTGCTCGCCGATGACGGCGGCCCAGCCCGGCATCACCGCTTGGCGGCCTTTCAGGATGGACGCCTTGATGGCGTCAGGCGTGCCGCCCCAGCGCCAGTCGGCGTCGGTCAGGTTGGGGAAGCCATAGGCGCCCTTGGCATCGGAGCCGTGGCACACCGAACAGTTGGAGGCGAACAGGCGAGCGCCCATCTTCAAGGCCTTCGGGTCACGGGCCACGTCCTCGATCGGCATCGCGGCGAAGGTGGCGAAGATCGGTCCGAACTTCGCCTGCGACTGGGCCATTTCCTTTTCCCATTCATGCACGGAGCTCCAGCCGGTCTTGCCGTTGGCGAAGGGCGTCTGCCGGTCGTTGTCGAGGTAGGCGTAGCCCGGCAGCAGGCCCTGCCAATTGCCCAGGCCCGGGTACAGCGCCAGGTAACCGAGGGCGAAGACAAGGGTGCCGATGAACAGCATGAACCACCATTTGGGCAGCGGGTTGTCATATTCCTCGATGCCGTCGAACGAGTGGCCGACGGTCTCGTCGGTCTGCTCGCTGCGCTGGCCCTTGCGGGTCGACAGCAGCAGCCAGGTGATAGCGAACAGGGTGCCCAGGCTGAGCACGCTGACGTACAGGCTCCAGAACGTACTCATTGCTTGTCATCCCTGATGGTTTGCTCGACGTGCCGGAGCGCCTGCGGGTCATCCGCGAAGGGCAGCAGGGTGGCCTCGTCAAACTCAGCCTTGCGCCGTGGGCTGAACACCCACAACGCCAGGCCGATGAAGGCCACCATCACCACCAGGGTGCCCAGGCCACGAATCATTCCGATATCCATGCGATCACCGCTTGCTCTTGATGAGGGTGCCCAGGCCCTGCAGGTAGGCCACCAGTGCGTCCATTTCGGTCTTGCCCTTCACGGCGGCGGCTGCGCCGGCGATGTCCTGGTCGGTGTAGGGCACGCCCAGGGTGCGCAGTACTTGCATCTTCTTCGCCGTGTCCTTGCCGTCGAGGGTGTTTTCGACGAGGAACGGGTACGCCGGCATTTTCGACTCCGGCACCAGATTGCGCGGGTTGTACAGGTGCGCGCGGTGCCAGTCATCAGAGTAACGCCCGCCGATCCGCGCCAGGTCCGGCCCGGTGCGCTTGGAACCCCACAGGAACGGGTGATCCCACACGCTTTCGCCGGCCACCGAGTAGTGGCCGTAGCGCTCGGTTTCGGCGCGCAACGGACGAATCATCTGTGAGTGACAGCCCACGCAACCGTTGGCGATGTACACGTCACGGCCTTCCAGTTCCAGTGCGCTGCGCGGTTTCATGCCTTCGATGGGCTTGGTGGTCACGTCCTGGAAAAACAGCGGGACGATCTGGGTCAGCCCGCCGATGCTCACTGCGATGACCATGAAGAAGGCCAGCAGGCCGATGTTCTTCTCGACGACTTCATGTTTCATCAGTGCGCTCCCGCAACGGCGATGGTGGCGGCGGCTTCGGCTTGTACCGGGTCGCAGGCGCGCACGGTGCGCCAGACGTTGTAGGCCATCAGCAGCATGCCGCTGGCAAAGATCGCCCCGCCCACGGCCCGCACGACATAGCCCGAATGGCTGGCCTGCAGCGTTTGCACGAAGGAGAAGGTGAGCGTGCCGTCATCGTTGATCGCCCGCCACATCAGGCCCTGGGTGATGCCGTTGACCCACATCGAGGCGATGTAGAGCACGGTGCCGATGGTGGCCAGCCAGAAGTGGCTGTTGATCAGCGCGATGCTGTGCATCTGCGTGCGGCCGTAGAGTCTGGGGATCATGTGGTACAGCGCGCCGATGGAAATCATCGCCACCCAGCCCAGGGCTCCGGCGTGGACATGGCCGATGGTCCAGTCGGTGTAGTGGGACAGCGCGTTGACGGTCTTGATCGCCATCATCGGCCCCTCGAACGTCGACATGCCGTAGAACGCCAGCGACACCACCAGAAAACGCAGGATCGGGTCGGTGCGCAGCTTATGCCAGGCGCCGGACAGGGTCATCATGCCGTTGATCATGCCGCCCCAGCTGGGGACCAGCAGAATGATCGACATCACCATGCCCAGGGACTGCGCCCAGTCGGGCAATGCGGTGTAGTGCAAGTGGTGGGGGCCGGCCCAGATGTACAGGGTGATCAGCGCCCAGAAATGCACGATGGACAGGCGATAGGAATAGATGGGGCGTTCGGCCTGCTTGGGCACGAAGTAGTACATCATCCCGAGGAAACCGGTGGTGAGGAAAAAGCCGACGGCGTTGTGCCCGTACCACCACTGGATCATCGCGTCCGTCGCGCCGGCATAGGCCGAGTAGGACTTGAACAGGCTGACCGGCAACGACGCGTGGTTGACGATGTGCAGCATCCCTGTCACCAGGATGAACGCGCCGTAGAACCAGTTGGCGACATAGATGTGCCGGGTCTTGCGCTTGACGATGGTGCCGAAGAATACCGCCGCGTAGGCCGCCCATACGATCGCCAGCAAAATGGCGATCGGCCATTCCAGTTCGGCGTATTCCTTGGTGGTGGTGTAGCCCAGCGGCAGGCTGACGATGGCGCCGATGATCACGGCTTGCCAGCCCCAGAAGGTGAACGCGGCGAGGCTGTCGCTGATCAGGCGCGCCTGGCAGGTTCGCTGTACCACGTAGTAGGAGGTGGAAAACAACGCACAGCCACCAAAAGCGAAGATCACCAGATTGGTGTGCAACGGGCGCAGGCGACCGAAGGTGGTCCAGGGCAGATCGAAGTTCAATTGCGGCCAGACCAGTTGCAAGGCGATGAACACGCCGAGCCCCATGCCGAGGATGCCCCAGACCACCGTCATGATGGCGAACTGACGGACGACCTTGTAGTTATAAGCAGTCGGGCGAGTGGCTGTGCTCATTCCGGGGTTCCACGATTTAGTATTTTTATGGACAAAACGGCCGCAGTATGGAGAAAGCGAGAGGCCATTGCAACGCATGTGATCACCGCCTTCAACCAGGTTGAACGCCAGATTCTGCGGCTTTTCCGTGCTGAGTGTAGGGGTAATATCCGAAATTGAAAGCTGATCAAGTGGACAGGAATATTTTCAGGCCTGTTCTGCACGCAAACCTGGCGTTGCAGGCGCTGTGTGGTGGGGCCTGCATGGGGTGATGGACGGTCTTGCTGTAAGGTTCACGAGCGACAGACTGACTCAATAGCGAGGCGAGCGTGGGCAAACGGCACAAGGCAAGTATTGACGGTAATCAGTGGGCACAACGTGTGCAGGAGCGCGGCTGGTTGTGGGATGCCGCCGCTCACGGCGCGTCAGGGGATGCGGTCACCTTGATCCTGGCCCATGGCGCCGGCGCGCCGATGGACTCCGGGTTTATGAACGACATGGCTGCACGCCTTGCCGGGCATGGCGTTAACGTAGTGCGCTTTGAGTTTCCCTACATGGCCCAGCGTCGACTGGACGGCGGCAAACGCCCGCCGAACCCCGCGCCGAAACTGCTTGAGGCCTGGCGTGAGGTGTATGCCGAGGTGCGATGCCATGTCGCTGGCAAACTGGCGATTGGCGGCAAGTCCATGGGCGGGCGCATGGCCAGTTTGCTGGCCGATGAGTTGGCGGCCGACGGGCTGGTGTGTCTGGGGTATCCGTTTTACGCGGTGGGCAAACCGGAAAAACCCCGGGTCGAGCATTTGGCGGCGTTGAAGACACCTGCCTTGATCGTGCAGGGCGAGCGCGATGCGCTGGGCAATCGCACGGCAGTGGAGGGGTATGCGTTGTCGCCGGCCATCGAGGTGATGTGGCTGGTGGCGGGGGACCATGACTTGAAGCCGCTGAAGGCGTCGGGGTTCAGTCATGAGCAGCATCTGGAGGCTGCGGCGGTGAGGATTGCTGAGTTTCTCGGAGGCTGTTAGGGCTCTCATCGGGAGCAAGCCCCTCTCACCTCTACGGTGTTCAACCATAAAAACGTGTGAACACCGTAAAGGTGGTCGGGGGATTGCTCCCGATAGCGATTACCGGTTGAAACGCTCCACCAGCGAATACTGGGAATTGGCCGTATGGGTCAGCTCTTCGCTCAACTGCGCCGAGTTCATCGCCTGCTCCGAGGTCTGGTCCGCCAGTAACGCAATGGTGCTGATATTGCGGCTGATCTCCTCGGCTACCGAGCTTTGCTCTTCGGTCGCGGCGGCGATCTGGGTGGTCATGTCGGTGATGTGCGCCACCGCTTCGCTGATGCCCACCAGTGCCTGGTCCGCTTCCGTCACCCGTGTCACGCCTTCTTCGGCCTGACGACGCCCGGCGTCCATGGTCTGCACGGCGGCGTTGGCGGTCTGTTGCAGCTTGGCGATCAAGGCATGGATCTGCCCGGTGGACTCGGTGGTGCGCTGCGCCAGTTGGCGTACTTCGTCCGCTACCACGGCAAAGCCTCGGCCCATCTCACCGGCACGCGCCGCTTCGATGGCGGCGTTCAGTGCCAGCAGGTTGGTCTGGTCGGCAATGCCCTTGATCACGTCGACCACGCCGCCGATTTCATCGCTGTCCTTGGCCAACTGGGTCACGGTCACGCCGGTTTCGCCCACCGCCACCGACAAGCGCTGAATCGCCTCGCGGGTTTCCCCGGCGATGTCGCGACCGCGACCGGTCAGGCGATTGGCTTCCTGGGTCGCGTCCGCCGTGCGCTGCACGTGGCTGGCGACTTCCTGGGTGGTCGCCGCCATCTGGTTGACCGCCGTGGCCACCTGCTCGGTTTCCACGCGCTGGCGTTCCAGGCCGCTGGAGCTGTTGTGCGCGTAGGTGTTGGATTGCAGCGCCTGGGCATTCAAATGTTCGGCCGTGTCCTGCAGGCGCGTGAGGCAGGTTTTAAGACGGGCTTCCTGGCTGAGAATCGACATTTCCAGACGCGCCTGGGCGCCACGGCTGTCGGTGTACATCTGCGCGATCAACGGGTCGGAGGTGGTCTGCTCGGCCAGGCGCAGCAAGCGCTTGAGGCCGCGCTGCTGCCAGCGCAGGCCCAGCAGGCCCAACGGCACCGACAACACTGCCGCCAAGGCAAAGCCCCAGTGGGAATTGAGCGATACACCGATCATGAAACTCAACTGGCTCACCAGGATGAACGGCAGCCAGTCCTGTAGCACTGGCAGCCATTTATCGCGCCGGGGAATCGCCGACTTGCCCTGGTTGATGCGTTGATAGAGCGCTTCGGCCCGGCGGATCTGCTCAGCGGTGGGCTTGACGCGCACCGACTCGTAGCCGATCACCTGGCTGCCATCGAAGACCGGCGTCACATAGGCGTTGACCCAATAGTGATCACCGCTCTTGCAGCGGTTCTTGACGATGCCCATCCATGGCAGGCCTTGTTTGAGCGTGGTCCACATGTGCGCGAAGACGGCCGCCGGAACGTCCGGGTGACGCACCAGGTTGTGCGGTGCGCGCATCAGTTCATCGTGGCTGAACCCACTGATCTCGACGAAAGCGTCGTTGCAGTAGGTGATAACCCCTTTGGCATCTGTGGTGGAGATCAACCGTTGCTGGGCAGGGAAGGTACGTTCGCGCTGGGTAACGGGCTGGTTATTACGCATGGCAGTTCAATCCGTGAGGCTTTCGCGTGTTATCGGCCGTATTCGAGGTTTATTTAGATTATTTTTGCAACAATCCGCTGTGGCCGCAGCACCAGCCACAACGCCCCGCCAATCAACACGCCGCCATACACATGGGCCATCGACAACGGCTCATCCAGCAGCAGCGCGCCCCACAGCACGCCGAATGGCGGGATTAAAAAGGTTGTGGTCATCGACTTCACCGGGCCGATGGCGGTCAGCAGGCGAAAATACAGGACGTAGGCAAACGCCGTGCACACCAGCCCCAATCCCAGCAGCGATGTCCACACTTGCCAGCCGCCCCAGCTCGCCGGGGGATGGCTGATGGTGCTGTAGGCGAACAGCGGCAACAGAAACAGGGTGGCGCCGAGCATGCTGCCCAATGCGGACAGACGGCTGTCCAGCCCGCCTTGCCGATCCAGCCAGCGCCGCGCCAGAAACCCGGCAAACCCGTAGCAGGTGGTCGCCAGCAGACACGCCAGCGCACCCGTCAGCAGTGGCAGGTCAAACACCACCGGCCCGGCACGGGTCAGCACACCGACGCCGAACAGGCCCAGGCACACCCCGGCGAATTTCGAGCGGGTCAGGCGTTCGCTGAAAAACACACCGCCGATCAACACGCCCATCAGCGGCGTGGTGGCGTTGAAGATCGCCGAGTAACCCGCCGGCAGTACCTGGGCGGCCACCGAGTACATCGTGGCGGGAATCCCGGAGTTGATCACGCCCAGCAGCAGTACGGTTTTGAATTTGCCCTGGAAATCCCAGCGCACGCGCATCAGCGTGAGCATCACCAGCAAGCCGGCGGCGGCGATCGACACACGGAAAAACGCGGTCGGCACACTGCCAATTTCTGGCGCGATGATGCGCATGAACAGAAAGCTCGCGCCCCAGATGGCAGCCAGGCCCAGCAAGTACAGGGTGTCGACAGGTCTCACGGGAAATTCCTACTTCACTAAGGCGGCGAGTGTTGCCCAGTGGGCGGCCTGACACAATCGCTTTAAACGAAGAACCGCACCACCGGCGTTTGAAGTCTTCTCCTGAACCTCGTTGAGTCGCTAAGCTCAGGGCTTCCCGATGCCCGTTCGAGGTTCTCCCATGTCTGCCCTCGCCATTGCCCGCACCCTGCTTGACGGCTTCGACGATTACCGTGAGCACTTTCGCCGGATCACCGATGGCGCCCGTGAGCGTTTCGAAAAGGCCCAGTGGCAGCAGGGGCAGGCGGCGTCGGCGGCGCGGATCAACCTGTATGAAGAGAAAGTTGCCGAAGTGACGGCGCGCCTTCGGGCAAGCGTCGACAGCAACCAGTTGCTGCAGAGCAGCAACTGGCCACAAGTGAAGAGCGCCTACATCGGCCTGATCGACCTGCGCGTTGACGATGAGCTGGCCGAGACCTGGTACAACTCGATCTTCTGCGGCTTGTTCAGCCATGACCTGATCAGCGACGCCTGCATGTTCATCCACACCACGCGGCCGCGTCAGCGCCAGGCGAGGGCGGCGCAAACCCGCCTCTATACGCCGGCCGGCAACCTGTCGGACCTGCTGACGCAGGTCTTCGCCGACTTCTGCTTCAGCGAGCCCTACGCCGACCTGCCCGGCGATATGCGCCGTCTCCAGGCGCAATTGCGTGAGAGCCTGCCGGACTGGGTCTGCAAAGACCCGGACCTGAACGTCGAGCTGTTTTCATCGGTGCTTTACCGCAACAAGGGTGCGTATCTGGTGGGGCGCCTCTACACGCACGACGAACAATGGCCGCTGGTGATCCCGCTGCTGCACCGCGAAGGGCGTGGTATCCAGATCGATGCGCTGATCACTGACGAAGCGCAGGTGTCGATCATCTTCTCGTTCACCCGCTCCTACTTCATGGTCGATGTGCCGGTGCCGGCCGACTTCATCGCCTTCCTGCGGCGCATCCTGCCGGGCAAGCACATCGCCGAGCTGTACACCTCCATCGGTTTCTACAAGCATGGCAAGTCGGAGTTCTACCGCGCGCTGATCAACCATCTGGCGAGTACCGATGATCGCTTCATCATGGCCCCCGGTGTGCGTGGCATGGTGATGAGCGTGTTCACGCTGCCGGGCTTCAATACCGTGTTCAAGATCATCAAGGATCGTTTCTCGCCGTCGAAGAACGTCAACCGCGCCACGGTGATCGAGAAGTACCGCCTGGTCAAAAGCGTCGACCGCGTCGGGCGCATGGCCGACACCCAGGAGTTCGCCGATTTCCGCTTCCCGCTGAGCAAGTTCGACCCCGACTGCCTGACCGAACTACTGGAGGTGGCCGCCGGTACCGTCGTGGTGCAAGGCGACACGGTACTGATTCGCCACTGCTGGACCGAGCGGCGCATGACCCCGCTCAACCTCTACCTGGAACGCGCCAACCCTGCCCAGGTGCGCGAAGCGCTGGACGACTACGGCCTGGCGATCAAGCAACTGGCGGCGGCGAATATCTTCCCCGGCGACATGCTGCTCAAGAATTTCGGCGTCACCCGCCACGGTCGCGTGGTGTTCTACGATTACGACGAAATCTGTTTTCTCAGCGAAGCCAACTTCCGCCACATTCCCGCGCCACGTACTCCGGAAGACGAAATGGCCTCCGAGCCCTGGTATTCCATCGGCGCGCTGGACGTGTTCCCGGAAGAATTCCCGCCGTTCCTGTTTGCCGATGCCGGCCAGCGCAAGCTGTTCGATGAGCTGCATGGCGAGTTGTACGATGCCGACTACTGGAAAGGGCTGCAGCAGGCTATTGGCGAGGGCAAGGTTATCGATGTGTTTCCCTATCGGCGCAGGGGAATTGACGCTGAATAGGGCTGTAACAGCCGAAATAGGGGATGATTGGCAATTATTTTTGTGGTCTGTGACAATGCCCGACTACTCATCACACGACAGCTCGGATGGTCGAGGTATCAATGAAAATCGAATCGATTCGGCTAAAAAATTTCAAAGTTTTCCGTGACGTACATTTAAAAGATATTCCGCCGTTCTTGATTGTTGTTGGCGCGAATGGTGCTGGCAAGACATCGCTTTTTGACGTTTTTGGATTTTTACACGATTGTCTGAAGGGGAATGTCAGGCAAGCATTGGACAGTCGTGGACGTTTTCGCGAAGTACTCAGTCGAGACAGTGACGGAGATACCATTCTGATAGAGATCCAGTATCGAATGCCTATTGCGGGTGTTAATCGTCTGGTTACTTACTCGCTTGAAATCGGCGATCGGAATAATATTCCTTACGTCAAGCGTGAGATTCTTCGTTATAAGCGTGGGCGTTATGGTAGTCCGTATCGCTTTCTTGATTTTGAAAATGGTCAGGGCTTTGCAATAACTAACGAAGAAGATTTTCAGCGCTCGGATGAAGAATTGGATCGCGAGTATCAATCGGTTGCATCAGATACTTTAGCCATCAAGGGACTGGGGCAGTTTGAGAAATTCAAAGCCGCTAATGCATTCAGGCAATTGATTGAGCAGTGGCACGTTTCCGACTTTCATATTAGCTCTGCTCGTGGCAGAAAAGAACCCTCTGGGGATTCCGAACATTTATCGGAATCTGGAGACAATCTTCCGTTGGTCGCGCGATATATGTACGAGCAGCATCCAGAGCAGTTCAAGAAAATACTTGAGACGATGTCCAGGCGAGTCCCTGGCGTAAAGACAATTGAACCGCTATTGACGGCCGATGGCTACTTGACGCTAAGGTTTCAGGACGGCGCGTTCAAGACCCCATTTTTGGACCGTTATGTCTCGGACGGTACCATCAAGATGTTCGCATACATGGTGCTGCTTCATGATCCAGTGCCTCACCCGCTGCTATGTGTCGAAGAACCGGAAAATCAGCTTTATCCAACCTTGATGCAGGAATTGGCTGAAGAGTTTCGAGGTTACGCCTTGCGCGGCGGTCAGGTTCTGGTTTCAACGCATTCTCCGGATTTTTTAAATGCGGCTGACCTGGACGAAGTATGTTGGCTCGTAAAAAAGGAGGGTGGGACACAAGTGCGCAGAGCGAAAGATGATCCTCAAATATGCGCTTATATGGCAGAGGGTGATCAGCTTGGTTATTTATGGAAGCAGGGATTTTTCGACGGAGCAGACCCTCAATGAGAAGAGAGTTGGTTGTTCTGCTGGAAGAACGCTCTGCCAAGGTTATGTTGGAAACATTTCTTCCCCGAGTGTTGGATGAAAAAATAGAATTTAGATTGATTGCCTTCGAAGGTAAACAAGACCTCGAGAAGCGCATGACCATGAGAATAAAAGGGTATGTGAATGAATACGCCCGTTTTCTTGTCATGCGAGATCAGGATAGCGATCCCAATTGTATTAATTTAAAAGCTCGATTGATCGAGAAATGCAATGCTTCGGGCCGTGGGGACGCAAGTTTGGTGCGTGTGGCATGTCGTGAGCTTGAAACTTTTTATCTGGCCTATCTTAGAGCGGTCGAAATGGCCTTGGGTCTTAAGGGACTCAGTAATAAACAGCATGTCGCAAAATTTAGAAGTCCAGATTATTTAACGTCGCCCAGCCATGAGCTGAAAGTTTTAAGCAAGCAAACGTACGAGAAAATAGGAAGTTCTCGTGAGATAGGACGCTACCTTGATATTGATAACGCACGCTCTGATAGCTTTCGGAATCTTGTGCAAGGTATCAAACGTTTAGAGGGTGAACTTCTTGCTCTTTGAGGATCAAAACATCCCCAGTATTGTAAGTTGCATTGCCCGACCCGCCACTTTCAAATGAAGACTTTTACGTACCTGATGACTGACCAAGCGCCCGCTATCGACCAACTGCTGAAAAACCTCGACCACGCCATGCTCGCCGACCGCCACCGCTTGCGGCGCCAGTTGCTTGAGCTGCGCAAGAAGCCCGATGAGGAAAAGCTGGCGCAATGGGTCACGCGGATGCAGGCGTCCTGCGCCCAGGTGACCGCGCGGCGCGCCAGCCTGCCGGTGATTCGCTACGACGACAGCCTGCCGATTGCCGCCAAGCGCGATGAAATCAAGGCCGCGCTGAACAAGCATCAAGTGCTGATCATTGCCGGCGAGACCGGTTCGGGCAAAACCACCCAGTTGCCGAAAATCTGCCTGGAAATCGGTCGCGGCCAGTACGGCCTGATCGGCCACACCCAGCCGCGCCGGATCGCCGCCCGCAGCGTGGCCAGTCGGGTCGCCGAAGAGCTTGCCACGCCATTGGGCGCGTTGGTCGGTTATCAGGTGCGCTTCGAGGACCAGAGCGATTCCAATACCCTGATCAAGCTGATGACCGACGGCATCCTGCTGGCGGAAACCCAGAACGACCGCTATCTGGAACGCTACGACACGATCATCGTCGACGAAGCCCACGAACGCAGCCTGAACATCGATTTTCTGCTCGGTTACCTGAAAACCCTGCTGCCGCGCCGTCCGGACCTGAAAGTCATCATCACCTCGGCGACCATCGACCTGGAGCGCTTTTCCAGGCACTTCGACGATGCGCCGATTGTTGAAGTTTCCGGCCGTACCTTCCCGGTGGACACCTGGTACCGGCCGCTCACCCTGGAGCAGGACGAGGAGGGCAACCGCGTCGAGGATGACCTGACCGTCGACCAGGCGATCCTCGCCGCCCTCGATGAAGTCGCCGCCTATGAGCGCAGCGAACGGCGCAGTCCCGGCGATGTGCTGGTGTTTTTGCCCGGCGAGCGCGAGATTCGCGACGCCGCCGAAATGCTGCGCAAGGCCCAGCTCAAGCACACCGAAATCCTGCCGCTGTACGCGCGCCTGTCGCCGGCCGAACAGCAGCGTATTTTCCAGTCCCACCCGGGGCGGCGCGTGGTGCTGGCGACCAACGTCGCGGAAACCTCGCTGACCGTGCCGGGCATTCGCTACGTGATCGACAGCGGCACCGCGCGCATCAGCCGCTACAGCTACCGCGCCAAGGTGCAGCGCCTGCCGATCGAGGCGATTTCCCAGGCCAGCGCCAATCAGCGTAAAGGCCGTTGTGGCCGGGTCGAGCCGGGTATCTGCATCCGCTTGTACAGCGAAGAGGACTTTATCGGCCGCCCGGAATTTACCGACCCGGAGATTCTGCGCACCAACCTTGCCGCCGTGATCCTGCAGATGCTGCACCTGCGCCTGGGCGAGATCACCGATTTCCCGTTTATCGAGCCGCCGGACGGCAAGGCCATCAGCGACGGTTTCAACCTGCTGCAAGAGCTGTCGGCGGTGGACCGCAACAGCCAGCTCACGCCGCTGGGCCGCCAGCTGGCGCGTCTGCCGGTGGACCCGCGCATGGGCCGCATGCTGCTGGAAGCGGCCAAGCTCGGCAGCTTGCAGGAAGTGCTGATCGTGGCCAGCGCCATGTCGATCCAGGACCCGCGCGAGCGCCCGCCGGAGCGCCAGCAGGCCGCCGACCAGGCCCACGCCCAGTGGAAAGACCCGGACTCTGACTTCGCCGGGCTGGTCAATCTGTGGCGCGGCTTTGAAGAGCAGCGCCAGGCGCTGACTGCCAGCCCGTTGCGCAACTGGTGCCGCAAGCACTTCCTCAACTACCTGCGCCTGCGCGAATGGCGCGATTCCCATCGCCAGTTGAGCCTGATCTGCCGCGACCTGCAATTGACCCTCAACAAAGAACCGGCCGATTACCCGAAACTGCACAAGGCGGTGCTGGTGGGCCTGCTCAGCCAGATCGGACAGAAGACCGAAGACGGCGATTACCTCGGTGCGCGCCAGCGGCGCTTCTGGATTCATCCGTCATCGGGCATCGGCAAAAAACGCCCGCAATGGCTGATGACCGCCGAGCTGGTGGAGACCACCAAGCTGTATGCGCGCATGGTGGCCAAGATCGACGCCGATTGGATCGAGCCGCTGGCCGGGCACCTGATCAAGAAAAACCACTTCGAGCCGCACTGGGAGAAGAAGCGCGGCCAAGTGGTGGCGTTTGAGCAGATCACCCTGTTCGGGCTGATCGTGGTCGGGCGCCGGCCGGTGCATTACGGGCCGATTGATCCGGTGGTGTCGCGCGAGCTGTTTATCCGCGAAGGTTTGGTGCGCGGCGAGATTCAGTCCCGCGCCAAGTGCCTCACGGCCAACCAGCAACTGCTCGAGCAACTCGACGAACTGGAAGCCAAGGCGCGCCGGCGTGACATTCTGGCCGATGAAGAAACCCTGTACGCGTTCTACGATGCGCGGCTGCCGGCGGAGATCCATCAGACCGCCACTTTCGACAGCTGGTACAAAATCAACAGCCAGAAAGACCCGCAATTGCTGATCATGCGCGAAGAGGACGTGCTGGCCCGCGAGGCCAGTGAAGTCACCGCTGCGCATTACCCGGACACCCTGCACCTGGGCGACCTGGCCCTGGCGTTGAGTTATCACTTCGAACCCAACCACCCACGCGATGGTGTGACCCTGCGCGTGCCGGCGCCGCTGTTGCCGGCCTTGCCGCCGGAGCGCCTGGAGTGGCTGGTGCCGGGGGTGATCGAGGCCAAGTGCATTGCCCTGGTGCGCAACCTGCCCAAGGCGCTGCGCAAGAACTTTGTGCCGGTGCCGGATTTCGTCAAGGCCGCGTTGCAACGCATCGAATTCGGCCAGGGCTCGCTGCCCCAGGCGCTGGGGCGCGAACTGCTGCGCATGACCGGTGCGCGGGTCAGCGATGAAGCCTGGGCCGAGGCGGCGCAGCAGGTGGACAGCCACCTGAGGATGAACCTGGAAGTGGTCGACGGCCAGGGCAAGTTCCTCGGCGAAGGCCGCGACCTGGCCGAGCTGACCGCGCGTTTCGCCGAAGCCAGCCAGGCCGCATTGGCCGTGCCGCAAACCGCAAAAAGTCAGGAGCCGGTGCAGGCCAAGGCCTTTGCGGCGGTGGCCGAGAAGACCCAGCAGCAGATCGCCGGCCTGTCGATGACGGTATATCCGGCGCTGGTGGAGGAAAACGGCACGGTCAAGGAGGGGCGTTTCTCGACGGCCGCCGAAGCCGAGTTCCAGCATCGCCGCGCGTTGCAGCGTCTGTTGCTGCAACAACTGGCCGAACCGGCGAAGTTCCTGCGCGGCAAGCTGCCCGGCCTGACCGAGCTTGGCCTGATGTATCGCGACCTGGGGCGCATCGATGCGCTGGTGGAAGACATTCTGCTGACCAGCCTCGACAGCTGCGTGCTCGAAGGCCAAGCCAGCCTGCCGCGCGACGGTGCCGGGCTGGCAGCCTTGGCCGAGCGCACGCGTGGCGGTTGGACCGAACACGCCGAACGCCTGGCGCGCCTGACCCTGGAGGTGCTCAAGCTCTGGCATGGTCTGCAGAAGCGCTTCAAAGGCAAGATCGACCTGACCCAGGCCGTGGCGCTGAACGATATCAAGCAGCAGTTGAGCCACCTGGTCTACCCAGGGTTCGTGCGGGAAACCCCGGCGCAATGGCTCAAGGAACTGCCGCGCTACCTCAAGGCCATCGAGCAACGCCTGGAGAAACTGCCGGGCCAGGTACAAAAGGATCGGGTGTGGAGCACCGAGCTGGGAGGTGTCTGGACCCAGTATGAGAATCGTCTGAAAAAGCACGCCCAGGAAGGCAAGCGCGACCCGCAGCTGGCACTCTACCGCTGGTGGCTGGAGGAATACCGGGTGTCGTTGTTTGCCCAGCAGTTGGGGACCAAAGTACCGATCTCCGACAAGCGCCTGAGCAAGCAGTGGAGCCAGGTAGAGCCCTGATCCGCCGAGTGCACATGACCCTCCGTGGCGAGCGGGCTTGCCCTGATGCCGTTCAGTTAAGCGCAGATTCCCTGTGGCGAGCAGGCTTGTCCTGCGTTGGGCTGCGCAGCAGCCCCAAAGCCAGGCGCTGAGCCGTATCAGGTACACCGCGTGTTGCTGGATTGGGGCGCTTCGCACCCCAACGCGGGGCAAGCCCGCTCGCCACAACAAGCCAGCTCCCTCAGCAAGCCCGCTCGCCAGTTTGTTGCGCGACAGCGCCAAGGCGGAGCTTCCCGCATTTAAAACGGCGCTTGTCTGAGATGTGGCGCCAAATTCCCGGGTTTGTGGCAAACTTCGCGCCCATAAATACCGGGATCGTTGCAAGGGCTGCGACGCGATGGAATAAAGCGATGCCAGTTTGATGCCACTGGATGGAATCAAACGACTTACCGTTTGGTACTAAGGTACCAATACCTTCTGCCTGACCTATCCAGAGGAACGACCGTGCATAACGTCGTCATCAGCGGCACTGGCCTGTATACCCCGGCCAACAGCATCTCCAATGAAGAGCTGGTGCAGTCTTTCAATGCTTACGTGCATCAGTTCAACACCGACAACGCCGCCGCCATCGAGCGCGGTGACGTGCAGGCCCTGACCGAGTCCAGCGCGGCCTTTATCGAGAAGGCGTCGGGTATCAAGAGTCGCTTCGTAATGGACAAGGATGGCATCCTTGACCCGCAACGCATGGCCCCGCGGCTGCCCGAGCGCAGCAATGACGAGTGGTCGGTGCTCTGCCAGATGGCCGTTGCCGCCGCCGAACAGGCTCTGCAGCGTGCCGGCAAGACCGCCGCCGATATCGACGGCGTGATCGTCGCCTGCTCCAACCTGCAACGCGCCTACCCGGCCATTGCCATTGAAGTGCAGGAAGCCCTGGGTATCGAAGGCTTCGGCTTTGACATGAACGTGGCGTGTTCCTCGGCCACCTTCGGCATCCAGAACGCCGCCAACAGCATCCGGCTGGGCCAGGCTCGGGCGATCCTGATGGTCAACCCGGAAGTCTGCACCGGTCACTTGAATTTCCGCGACCGCGACAGCCACTTCATCTTCGGCGACGCGGCCACCGCCGTGCTGCTCGAGCGCGCCGACCTTGCGACCTCCGAGCATCAGTTCGAGGTGGTCAGCACCAAGCTGCTGACCACGTTCTCCAACACCATCCGCAACAACTTCGGCTTCCTCAACCGCGCCGCCGAGGAGGGCATCGGCGCGCCGGACAAGCTGTTTGTACAGGAAGGCCGCAAAGTGTTCCGCGATGTGTGCCCGATGGTGGCCGAACTGATCGGCGTGCACCTGGAAGAAAACCAGTTGAACGTGAGTGACGTGAAACGCTTCTGGCTGCACCAGGCCAACCTGAGCATGAACCATCTGATCGTGAAGAAACTGCTTGGCCGTGAAGCCACGGTAGAAGAAGCGCCGGTGATTCTCGATACCTATGCCAACACCAGTTCCGCAGGGTCGGTGATTGCGTTTCACAAAAATCAGGACGACCTGGCCAAAGGCTCTGTTGCCGTGCTCAGCTCCTTCGGTGCCGGCTATTCGATCGGCAGCGTGATCCTGCGCAAGCGCTGATGCGTCAGCCTGCCGCGTGATTGGCGCGATTTATCGGAAATGTCGAGGTCTTCAATGGCTGCAGCGGACGATGCGGATCTGCTTGAACGCCTGCTCAAGGGAGAGCAGCAGGCCTATAAGGAATTGGTCACCGCCTACCAGAGCGCCATGCGCGCCGTGGCGTATGCCATCGTTGGTCAGCGCCACGCCGATGAGGTGGTGCAGGACGCCTGGCTGTCGGTGGTGCGCAATCTCGGCAAGTTCGAAGGCCGGTCCAGCCTCAAGACGTGGCTGTTGACCATCACGGCCAACGCCGCCAAGGGCCGCTACAAGCAGAACCGTCGCGAAGTGCTGCTCGACGATTTGCCTTCGCCCCATGGCACGATTGGCGCAGAGCGTTTTTCCCCCGACGATGGTCATTGGGCCGTCGCCCCGTATGCCTGGCATCAGGACACCCCGGAAGCCTTGTTGAGCGAAGATGAATTGCGCAATTGCCTGGAGCATACGTTACTGAGTTTGTCGGACTTGCAGAGCAGCGTGCTGGTGCTGCGCGAACGCCAGGGCCTGGAGCTGGAAGACATCTGTAATCTTCTGACACTTTCGCTCTCGAATGTCCGTGTGCTGCTGCACCGAGCGCGGCTGAAGGTCTTCGCCGCGGTGGAGCACTTTGAGGAAACGGGAGAATGTTGACCTGTAAAGAACAAGTGGCGCGTTCCAGCGACTACCTCGATGGGCAGCTGACCTTTCGCGAGCGCCTGCTGGTACGTCATCACTTGATGTTCTGCCCGAACTGCCGCCGCTTTATCCGTCAGATGCGCCTGATGCAGGCGACACTGAGGAAGATGCCGCAGGCACCGGTGCCAGAGGTGGATGCCCTGGCCGAACGGCTGGCTGCCGAGCGGCGCAAGGGCGGGTAGCGGGGTTATCAGAACTTGGCTTCAGCATCCAGCTGCAGGGTGTTGGTGTTGGCATCACGCTGCGTACGGCTGGCGAAGTCGGCCTTGGTCAGGAAGTAGGTGGCACCGAGGGCGAAGTTCTTGTCGATGTCGTAGCTGACCTTCATCTTGTGACCGCGCGAGCCGGTGGTGCCATTGGCGAAGTCCGAATCGGTAAAGGCGCCGACCACCGCGTTACGTTGAACATCGCGATAGTTGTAGTCCAGGTTGAAACCGAACACTTTGGACTTGGCCCCCACCAGCCACGCGGTGTCCTGATCGGTCACGGCATCGTTGTTTTTCACGTACTGACCGTAGAACGCCAGGGGCACGGCCAGGCCGCCGATGTCCGCCTGGGCGAAGCCTTCGTACAGGCGGAATTCGTTGTCGGCCGAGTTACCGTTGACCGCCAGCGCGCAAGGCGTGGTGGTGGTCGTGCAGCGGCTGTCGCGGTCATTCTGGTAGGCGTAGACGCTGCCGCCCAGGGTCATTTTCAGGTTGTCGGTGATCGAGAAACGCGTACCCAACTGGCCGGACGTCAGGCGCAGGTCGTGGCGAAACTGCACGCCGTCGCCGTCAACGTTGTCCTTGAGGTTGTAGTTGCCCAGGCTGCCGAACAGTTCGGCGCTGCTGCCCAATGGGTATTTATAGGTGACTGCCAGGCCTTCGGGGTTGATGTCGCTGTCCCAGATCACGTCGCCCATGCTTACCCAGGGTTGCAGCATCTTGCCGCCGATCACGTGCAGGTTCTTGATCTGGTCCGGGTGGTAGTCGATATAACCGAGGTCCAGCCAGATCGATTTCTTGTTGAAGTAACCGTCCTGGTCCTGGTTGGTGGAACGCGCATCGTCGCCACCGCCGGTGGCAATGCGGATGCCGGTGTCCACTTGCGGGTTGATCTCGGTGTAGGCGCCCAGGCGCGCACGGATACGTTGACGGTCCTTGTCACGCCCGCCGTTGTTGGGTTCGCCGTCGATCTTGATGGTTTCCTGACGGAACCGCACATCTCCCTTGAACTGGGTCTTGGCGGCCCAGGCCAGCTTCTGGTCGAACGTGCTCAGGTCGTTGGTCTTTTTCGCGGTGGCGGCGATTTGCTCATTGCTCTCTTGCTGAGCCTGCCGGGCGATCTGCTGTTCTTTCTGGTCTTTGGCGAGTTCGGTTTGCAGTTCGGTGTACTGCGCCGCAGTGATCTGGCCGTTGGCCTTGAGCATATCGAGCAACTTAGCGTCGACTGCAGCGCTGGCCGGCACGCTCAGGGCCAGTAACAGGCCGCCGCACAGGACCGCCGCAGTTTTGGTGGAAGCAAGACGCATATCAATCTCCGAAAGTGAGGAGGAGGGAACAGACCCTCCAGGACACGAACGCCCGATGACGGACGGGTAAAATGGCTATTTGGTTAGAATCAGATGCTCTAAAAAACCCGGCCAGTATCACTTCCGTTTATGACGGAGTGGTGGCTAGGTGATTTCATCTTGATGACAAATGCTGAGCGCGTGGAACTATTGGTCTAGAGCCCTGTCCGCGTGTTTTCGAGGTGTGAACGGTTGCCGTGATGAGCGATACTCGCCAGGCTTCTACGCCAACAGCCAGTGAGGATGCCGATGCCGTTGCAACGTCTGGACAACCTGTCCGAAATCGCCCCGTCGGTGTGGGATGCCTTGGTGCCCGAGGGCCAGCCGTTCGTTCGGCATGCTTTTTTAAGCGCGCTTGAAGACAGTGCCAGCCTGGGCACGCAATCGGGCTGGCAGCCTGAGCACCTGCTGCACTGGGAGGGCGATCGGTTGGTGGCGGCCTTGCCCGGTTATCGCAAGTGGCATTCCTATGGCGAGTATGTGTTCGACCATGGCTGGGCCGATGCCTGCGCGCGTGCCGGCATCGACTACTACCCCAAGCTGCTCATGGCGGTGCCATTCAGCCCGGTCAGCGGGCCGCGCCTGTTGGCGGCAAGCGCCGAGGACGGTTTCGAGCTGCTCAACAGCCTGCCGGGCTACCTGGAAATCGAAGGGCTCTCCAGTGCGCATATCAACTTCACCGACGGGTTGGCCGATGACGCCTTGGCCCGGCAGCCGGGCTGGTTGCAGCGCCTGGGTTGCCAATTTCACTGGCAGAACCGTGGCTACCGCGACTTCCAGGACTTCCTCGACGCCTTGAGTTCACGCAAGCGCAAACAGATGCGCAAGGAACGCGAACAGGTGGCAGGGCAGGGCATCGAGTTTGAGTGGTTGCACGGTCATCAACTGAGCGAAGCGCAATGGGATTTCGTCTACGCCTGCTACGCCAACACCTACGCGGTACGCCGCCAGGCACCTTACCTGACGCGCGCGTTTTTTAGCCTGCTGGCCGAGCGCATGCCTCAGATGATCCGCGTGGTGCTGGCCAAGCAGGGTTCACGTCCGGTGGCAATGGCGTTCAGCCTGATTGGTGGGGACAGTTTCTACGGGCGTTACTGGGGCTGTCTGGCCGAATTCGACCGTTTGCATTTCGAGACCTGTTTCTACCAGGGCATGGACTACGCCATCGCCGAAGGCCTGCAACGCTTCGATGCTGGCGCCCAAGGCGAGCACAAACTGATTCGCGGGTTCGAGCCGGTGATCACCCGCTCGTGGCATTACCTGCGCCATCCGGGGTTGAAGAATGCGGTGGAGGATTTCCTGGAGCGGGAGCGTGCGGGGATTCTGGCGTATGCCGAAGAGGCCCGGACAGCCCTGCCGTATCGGCAGGGCTGAAACCACACGCTTGCTCAGCCTGGCTTCCCCTTGCCAAGCCATCGATACACCACGCCACCGATCACCGCACCCAGGATTGGCGCGAGCCAGAACAACCACAACTGCTGGATCGCCCAGCCGCCCACCAGCAGGGCTGGCCCGGTACTGCGCGCCGGGTTGACCGAAGTGTTGGTGACGGGGATGGAGATCAGGTGGATCAGCGTCAGGGCCAGACCGATGGCAATCGGCGCCAGGCCCTTGGGTGCACGGCTGTCGGTGGCGCCGAGGATGATCACAACGAACATCGTGGTCATCACCAGCTCACAGACAAACCCCGCCACCAGTGAATAACCACCCGGTGAATGCTCGCCATAGCCATTGGAAGCCAGACCACCGGCCAGTTCAAATCCTGGCTTGCCGCTGGCAATGAAGTACAACAATACGGCGGCGACTGCTGCGCCGATGACCTGGGCGACAACATAGGCTGGCAACTCCCGCGCCGGAAACCTTCCGCCCACCACCAGCCCCACCGATACCGCCGGGTTGAGGTGACAGCCACTGATAGGGCCGATCGCAACCGCCATGGTCAGTACCGTCAGCCCGAACGCCAGGGCAACGCCCAACAGGCCAATCCCGACTGCAGGAAACGCTGCGGCCAACACCGCACTCCCGCAACCGCCCAACACCAGCCAAAACGTACCCAACCCCTCTGTGACTGAACGTTTGAACAAAGACATGCAACCCGTCCTTGATAGATCTCTATCTAATCAGTAAATCAATGATGCTCCCTGCAGATTTACTTCAGCGCCCATCTGGGCACTGCACTGATTACAGCACGGTTTTGCTACAAATCCAGGCCGCGGAAAAATACCGCAGGCCTGTGGTTGCGGGTGTGTGAGGCAAATGCCGCTGAATGAGGCGATCAATTGTGGGAGATTCAGTCGATGCCGACGAACCCTCCGGTCTGGTGCTGCCACAACCGCGCGTACAACCCTCCGTGTGCCAGCAGCTGCGCATGGTTGCCGCTTTCGGCAATCCGGCCCTTCTCCAGCACCACCAGGCGGTCCATGCGGGCGATGGTCGACAAGCGGTGCGCAATCGCGATCACGGTCTTGCCCTGCATCAGGGTCTCGAGGCTTTCCTGGATCGCCGCTTCCACTTCCGAGTCCAGTGCCGAGGTGGCTTCGTCCATGATCAGAATCGGCGCGTCCTTGAGCAGCACGCGGGCGATGGCGATGCGTTGACGCTGCCCGCCGGACAGTTTGACGCCGCGCTCACCCACATGCGCGTCGAGCCCGGTGCGGCCTTCGGCGTCCGACAGCAGCGGGATGAACTCATCGGCGCGCGCCTTGTGGATCGCGGCCCAGAGTTCTTCGTCGGTAGCGTCGGGCTTGCCGTACAGCAGGTTGTCGCGGATCGAACGGTGCAGCAGCGAGGTGTCCTGAGTGATCATGCCGATCTGCTCGCGCAGAGTTTCCTGGGCGACTTCGGCGATGTCCTGGCCGTCGATCAGGATGCGTCCGCCTTGCAGGTCGTAGAGGCGCAGCAGCAGGTTGACCAACGTTGACTTGCCCGCGCCCGATGGGCCGATCAGTCCGATCTTTTCCCCGGACTTGATCTCAAGGCTCAGGCCACCAATGATCCCGCTCTGCTTGCCATAGTGGAAATCCACCTGCTCGAAGCGCACCTCGCCATGGGGTACATGCAGGCGCGGGGCGTTGTCGCGGTCGATCACGGCCAGAGGTTGTGCGATGGTTTTCAGGCCGTCCTGCACCATGCCGATGTTTTCGAAAATGCCATTGACCACCCACATGATCCAGCCGGACATGTTGACGATGCGGATCACCAGGCCGGTTGCCAAGGCGATCGCGCCCACCGAGATGAGCGAGTGCGTCCACAGCCACAACGCAAGGCCGGTGGTGGTGACAATCAGCAAGCCGTTCATGAGGGTGATTGTCACGTCCATGCTGGTCACCACGCGGCTGGCCAGTTGGGTTTTTTCGGTCTGCTCGATGATCGCTTCCTTGGCGTATTCCTGCTCGGACTGGGTATGGGCGAACAGTTTCAAGGTGGTGATGTTGGTATAGCCGTCGACGATGCGGCCCATCAGCTTGGAACGCGCCTCGGAGGAAATCACCGAGCGCTCCTTCACCCGTGGCACGAAGTAGCGCAGCGCCAGGCTGTAGCAGACAATCCAGGTCACCAGCGGCACCATCAGGCGCCAGTCGGCTTCGGCAAACAGCACCAGAGCGCTGATGGCGTAGATCGCTACGTGCCAGATCGCGTCCACGGCCGCCACGGCGGAGTCGCGCAGTGAGTTGCCCGTTTGCATGATGCGCTGGGCGATACGCCCGGCGAAATCGTTCTGGAAGAAATTGAGGCTCTGTTTGAGCACATAGCTGTGGTTTTGCCAGCGGATCAGGCTGGTCATGCCGGGGCTGATGGTCTGGTGCACGAGCAGGTCGTGCAACGCGCCGAAAATCGGGCGCAGCAGCAGGGCGACCACGGCCATCCAGATCAGCTCAGTGCTGTGCACCTGGAAAAAGTCGGCGGGCGGCGTGCCCTGGGCCAGGTCGATGATGCGGCTCAGGTAGCTGAACAGTGCGACTTCGATCAATGCGCCGATCAGGCCCACCACCAACAAGGCGGCGAAATGCGGCCACACCTGACGCAGGTAGTAGAGGTAAAAAGGCAGGACTTTATCGGGCGGGGCGACGCTGGGCGCGTCGCGGAAGATGTCGATCAGTTGTTCAAAACGACGATAGAGCATTGGGGTTGACGCCCGCCGGGCGGGCTCTCCTTTCAAATGCGCGCGCGGCCTTGTGGGCCGCGCACGGAACTCCCTGCAAACCTTAGTCGATGCGCTTGGCCGACTTGATCAGGACAGGGTCGATTGGCACGTTCTGCATGCCTTGCTTGGTGGTGGTCTGGGAGTTGACGATGATGTCGACCACGTCCATGCCCTTGACCACTTTGGCGAATACCGCGTAACCGGCGTCGCGGCCAGGATCCAGGAAGGCATTGTCGGCGACGTTGATGAAGAACTGGCTGGTGGCCGAGTTCGGGTCATTGGTGCGCGCCATCGACAGGGTGCCGCGGACGTTATGCAGTCCGTTGCTGGCTTCGTTCTTGATCGGTGCTTCGGTCGGCTTTTGCGACATCTGCTGGGTGAACCCGCCGCCCTGGACCATGAAGCCCGGAATCACACGGTGGAAAATCGTGTTGGTGTAGAAGCCCTTGTCCACGTAGGCCAGGAAGTTCTTGGTACTGATCGGCGCCTTGACCGGGTCCAGTTCGATTTCAATGTCGCCGTTGGTGGTGGAGATCAAAACATGGGGGGCCTTGGCCGGCTGGGCCGCCATCAGGTTGGCGGCAAACAGTACGGAACCGGCAAAGAAGGCAATTTTTTTCAGCATGGGGTCAGTGATCCTGAGTGGTGATGTCGAGTGGTCGTGTTCGGCGCTGGGACAGGGTTAGGACAGGTCATCCTGGCGCGTTGTTCCTGTGCATCCCGGCCCGTCGTTTCTGTCGAGCGGGCGAGATAATCACGTTTGTGGTTGTTTGCCCAGCCTTGGGCCCCGGGTGAGCGCTGTTTCAGCTTTGCCGGGGGGCGGCAAAAGGCGCGTCCAGCGGCGCCGTGTCAAAGCTGCGCAGCAATTCAACCAGGATTTGCGTGGCCGGTCCCAGAGGTTTGTCCTTATTGGAGTACAGATAAAACGTGGGGTGACGGCTGGCTCCCTGTTCCAAGGGTAGCTGCTTGAGCACGCCCTCGGCGATTTCGCGTTCGATCAAATGCCGGGGCAGCCACGCAAAGCCCAGACCGCTGCCCACGAAGGAGGCGGCGGTGGCCAGGCTGCCGACGGTCCAGCGCTGCTCGGCGCCGAGCCAGCCCACGTCGCGCGGCTGCTGGCGCCCGGAGTCACGAATCACCACCTGCATCTGGCTTTCCAGATCCTGGAAGCTCAACTCGCGATTCATGCGGTGCAGGGGATGGTCGGGGTGGGCGACGGCAATGAACTCCACGTCGCTCAGTTCGGTGCCCAGGTAACCGGCAATGCTGAAGCTGCAGATCGCGAGGTCGGCCACGCCTTCAATCAACAGTTCCTCGACGCCCGACAGCACTTCTTCGCGCAGGCGCACGCGGCAGCCGCGGCTTTGCGGCATGAACGCGGTCAGCGCGCGCACCAGCCGCGTATTGGGGTAAGCGGCATCCACCACCAGGCGCACTTCGGCTTCCCAGCCTTGTTCCATGTGGTGGGCGAGGTCCTCGAGCTGGCTTGCGTTCTTGACCAGTTGGCGTGAGCGGCGCAGCAGCACTTCACCGGCGTCGGTGAGTACGGCCTTGCGCCCGTCGATGCGCAATAGCGGCACGCCGAGCTGGTCCTGCATGCGCGCCACGGTGTAACTCACCGAGGACTGCGATCGGTGCAGGGCTTCGGCGGCCTGGGCGAAGCCACCGTGGTCGACCACGGCCTGCAGCGTGCGCCATTGATCAAGGGTAACGCGGGGCGCTTTCAAGATGGGTTCCTCTTGTCCTAAGCTGACAGTCCTTATTGGAGACTGCCGAATGAGAAAATTGTGTTGTGCGCTGCTGTCGCTGCTGCCGATCAGTGTGTTTGCCTACCCCATCGATGTGAGCAAGAAAATCGAAGGCGTAAGCATCGATTACACGGCGTCTGATGTCGACGCCGACATCAGTTCGATCCAGTTGAGCAACTACGGTCACAACGACGCGGTGTGTTCGGTCATCTTCACCAACGGTCCCGAGTCGCCGCGTCGCCGTACGGTCACGGTGCCGGCCGGCAAAAACACCAACACCACCGTCAAGTTCAACCGCGCGATCATCAAGATGCGCATTGCCCTGGCCTGCAGTCCGAAATAAAGCAGCGCATGCCTGTGCTTATAAACAAATTTATAGATGGTTTATAGCAGTTTTTTGCGCTTTTTTATCGAGTTAGCCATGGTTAGCATGCGCTCCAGGGACTTACATAATTTGCAGACGAGGCCTACAAGCGCTTCTGCAACGTTCTGATCATCGAATGCAGCGGTCAGCAGGGCACTGTCAGCTCCGGCCGCCTGATCCTTTAATCGTCAGATAATCGCGCGCTGTTTATATGGCCCCACGCAAACCCTTCAAGTACGCGTACGAACCTCCCTTTGCACTTGTTGCTCCTGAGTGCTCCTGCCCGACTGCCGCTTTAGCGAGGTCGGGTTTTTTTTGCCCCGAGTTTCTTCAAACGCCGAAAACCTTTAATGTCCCGCCCATTCGAAATGAGGCGCGCATGGGCTATCTACTGGTTGTCACCCTGATTCAGGCATTTTCCTTCAGCTTGATCGGCGAATACCTCGCCGGTCACGTCGACAGCTACTTCGCGGTGCTGGTGCGCGTGGTGTTGGCCGGTTTGGTCTTTCTCCCGCTGACCCGCTGGCGCTCGGTAGAGCCGGCCTTCATGCGCAGCATGCTGGTGATCGGCGCGCTGCAGTTTGGCGTGACCTACGTCTGCCTGTACCTGAGCTTTCGCGTATTGACGGTCCCGGAAGTGCTGCTGTTCACCATCCTCACGCCGTTGCATGTGACGCTGATCGAAGATGCTCTCAATCGGCGCTTCAACCCTTGGGCGCTGGTGGCGGCACTGGTGGCGGTGGCGGGCGCGGCGGTGATTAGCTTCGACCAGATCACGCCGAATTTCCTGATGGGTTTTCTGCTGCTGCAACTGGCCAACTTCACCTACGCCGCCGGGCAGGTCATGTACAAACATTTGGTGGCGCGTTATCCGAGCGATCAGCCGCACTACCGGCGTTTCGGTTATTTCTACCTGGGCGCATTGCTGGTGGTGTTGCCGGCGTTCCTGCTGTTCGGCAAGTCCGACTTTCTGCCGCAGGCACCGTTGCAGTGGGGCGTGTTGCTGTTCCTGGGCCTGGTCAGCACCGCGCTGGGCATGTACTGGTGGAACAAGGGCGCGTGTCTGGTCAATGGCGGCACGCTGGCGGTGGTCAACAATCTGCATGTGCCGGTGGGGCTGTTGCTGAACCTGCTGATCTGGAACCAGCATGAGCCGCTGGGGCGCCTGGCGCTGGGTGGACTGGTGATTCTGGGCGCGGTGTGGATCAGCCGACTTGGCATTCGCACTGCGCCGGCGCATGCCTGATTCAATGGGTGGGAGCGGCTGGCTCCCACCTTGAGATAAAAGCCTAGATAGCGCTGTTTTCCGGGGCAGGCAGTGGGCTGAACACGCCGGCTCGCAGGTCGTTGCCGCTTGGCTGCTGATACAAACTCAAGCCGAATTCCGGCAATACCGCCAACAGGTAATCAAAAATGTCACCCTGGATCCGCTCGTAATCCGCCCACGCGGTGGTGCGGGTGAAGCAGTAGATTTCCAGTGGCACGCCCTGGGCGGTGGTCTGCATCTGGCGCACCATGCAGGTCATGTTCGGCTGAATGTCCGGATGGCTTTTCAGATAAGCCAGGGCATAGGCGCGGAAGGTGCCGAGGTTGGTCATGCGGCGACGGTTGGCCGACAGCTGTGCGCTGTTACCCTGGGCTTCGTTCCAGGCCTTGAGTTCGGCCTGCTTGCGGCTGATGTAGTCGGTGAGCAAGTGCACCTGGGTCATGCGCACTTCTTCGTCATCGCGCAGAAAACGCACGCCGCTGGCATCGATATACAGGCTGCGTTTGATACGGCGTCCGCCCGAGGCCTGCATGCCGCGCCAGTTCTTGAACGACTCGGACATCAGGCGCCAGGTGGGGATGGAGACGATGGTCTTGTCGAAGTTCTGCACCTTGACCGTGTGCAGGGTGATGTCCACCACATCGCCGTCGGCACCGACCTGCGGCATTTCGATCCAGTCGCCCACGCGCAGCATGTCATTGCTGGTGAGCTGCACGCTGGCGACAAATGACAGCAGGGTGTCCTTGTACACCAACAGGATCACCGCCGACATGGCACCCAGGCCGGACAGCAGCAACAGCGGCGAGCGGTCGATCAGGGTGGCAACGATGATGATCGCGGCAAACACGAACAACACCATTTTCGTCAACTGCACATAGCCCTTGATCGAGCGGGTGCGCGCGTGTTCGGTGCGCGCGTAGATGTCCAGCAGCGCGTTGAGCAGGGCGCTCACGGCCAGCGTCAGAAACAGGATGGTGATCGCCAGGGCGACGTTGCCGATAAACAGGATGGCGGTCTTGCCCAGGTTCGGCACGAGGTACAGGCCGAACTGGATCACCAGGGATGGCGTCATCTGTGCCAGGCGATGGAAGACCTTGTTGTGCCGCAGGTCGTTGAGCCAGTGCAGAGCCGGTTGCCGGCCAAGCAGCTTGACCGCGTGCAGGATGAGGTAACGCGCCACGCGCCCAAGCAGCAGGGCCACCATCAGCAATACCAGCAGGCCGAGGCTGGAATGCAGCAGCGGATGCTCGTCGAGGGTGCCCCAAAGGTCTTGCACGTTGCGCCACAGCTGTTTGATATCCATGGGTAAAGCCGATTCCTCTGTAAGACAAGACGGGGGCGATTAGAGCATTTAAGTGGGCTGAAGTTGACGCCATGGACAAATACACTCACAAAAAAGCGTCTGATTCGCACTGTCCGCGTAAAGAAACTCGGTTTGGACGCCCGAAACCGTTACCCTATGCAGCTGATATTTTGTATTTCTTCGAGGTAGCACCCGTGTTTTCCCAATTCGCCCTGCACGAACGCCTGCTCAAAGCCGTGGCCGAGCTTAAATTTGTCGAGCCAACGCCTGTGCAGGCAGCGGCCATTCCGCTCGCGCTCGAAGGGCGTGACCTGCGGGTGACGGCGCAGACCGGCAGTGGCAAGACCGCTGCGTTCGTCCTGCCGATTCTCAATCGCCTGATCGGCCCGGCCAAAGTGCGGGTCAGCATCAAGACCCTGATCCTGCTGCCCACCCGCGAACTGGCCCAGCAAACCTTGAAGGAAGTGGAGCGCTTCTCGCAGTTCACCTTCATCAAGTCCGGCCTGATCACTGGCGGTGAAGACTTCAAGGTCCAGGCCGCCATGCTGCGCAAGGTGCCGGACATCCTGATCGGCACGCCGGGCCGCATGATCGAGCAACTCAACGCCGGTAATCTGGACCTCAAGGAAGTCGAAGTGCTGGTACTCGACGAAGCTGACCGCATGCTGGACATGGGCTTTGCCGACGACGTGCAGCGTTTGGTCAGTGAGTGCGTCAACCGTCAGCAGACCATGCTGTTCTCCGCCACCACCGGCGGCTCGACACTGCGCGACATGGTCGCCAAGGTCCTGAACAACCCCGAGCACCTGCAGGTCAACAACGTCAGCGACCTGAACGCGACGACGCGTCAGCAGATCGTCATGGCTGACCACAACGTGCACAAGGAACAGATCCTCAACTGGTTGCTGGCCAACGAGACCTATCAGAAGGCCATCGTGTTCACCAACACCCGTGCCGCTGCCGACCGCATCTACGGTCGCCTGGTGGCTCAGGAATACAAGGCGTTCGTGCTACACGGCGAGAAAGACCAGAAAGACCGCAAACTGGCCATCGACCGCCTCAAGGCGGGCGGCGTGAAAATTCTTGTGGCTACTGACGTTGCCGCGCGCGGTCTGGACGTGGATGGTCTGGACATGGTCATCAACTTTGACATGCCCCGCAGCGGCGACGAATACGTGCACCGTATCGGCCGCACCGGGCGTGCCGGCAACGATGGCCTGGCGATCTCGCTGATCTGCCACGGCGATTGGAACCTGATGTCGAGCATCGAGCGCTACCTCAAGCAGTCGTTCGAGCGCCGCACCATCAAGGAAGTCAAAGGCACCTACACCGGGCCGAAGAAGGTCAAGGCGTCGGGCAAGGCCGTTGGCGTGAAGAAGAAAAAAACCGACGCCAAGGGCGACAAGAAGAAAGCCGGCGCCAAGTCGCCGACCAAGCGCAAGATCGCTAATCGCCCAAAGACCGACAACCTGTCGCTCGTCAGCAAAGACGGCATGGCACCACTCAAGCGTCGCAAGCCGGAAGCACCGGCTGCGGAATAACGCTGTAGCAACAAAAAAACCGGACACTGTCCGGTTTTTTTATGCGCGATGTTGGGGGTTGCCGCGTGGAACGTCTGGGAATTTCAGGAAAGTTGCGTCCGTCCATTGAGCTGAACGCAGCGTCACGCTGCGGGTCACACGCTTACGGGCTACCTTTCAACGGCTCGCAGGAGGAATCAGGATGACGACTTACAACTGGGATTTGATCGAACGTTTGCTGCACGAAGTGCAGAACGGCGAGGGCAGCTTCGCTCCGCGTAAATACGCCGCGCAGGAAGCCGCCGGCAAGGCCATGGCAGGCGAGTCGGTTGGCAACCTTGATGCACTGAAAGACACCGCTGCAGGTTATGAAGCGCTGTTACTCGAGCGCGGGTTTATTGAATCGCGTCCGGAGGCAGAGGGCGGCAATGGCGAGAATTTTATCCTGACGCCACGGGGCTCGAGCCTGCTGTCGCTGATCGACAGCTCCATTCCTGGCGAGCATCACCCGCGTCATGTGCTGGACCAGCAGGAAGACGCGCTGCATGAAGCTACATTCGATGAGGTGGCTTCCAAAGCTGCCATTGCTGGCGGCGCGATCTGATTTATGCGGGAGGGGGCTTGCTCCCTCCCGCACTCAGTTAACAGCCTTCAGACACTTCAATGCTTTGAAGTCACTACGAACGCCGTCGATTTTTTGCGTGAGTTTGATGCGTTGCTGCTCGGAGCTCTGCGCCATCAAATCCATGATCAGGCTGCGCGCAGCCGCCTCGGTTTGTGCATAGGCGGCGCGATATTGCGGCGTCCACAAGCTTTCACGCTCCACCAGCAATTGCTGCACTTTCTGCGGGAAGTCGGCGCTTTGGCGCTGCTTGAGGGCGTCAATGAACTGGGCCTGCCAATGGGCACGGTTGCCGATCCAGGCGGTGTTCTGATCACCCAGTTCGGTTGACCAGGCCATCACGCGACTTTGCTGGCTGGCGCTGAGCGGTCCCATCCAGGCGTCCAGGCGTTTGTTCATGCGCTCGGCGCGCTCCTTGATCTGCTGGGGCAGCGGCGGTTTGAGGTATTCGTCCTGGCGTTTGCGCAGGTCCTTGGCCAGCGCGTCGTTCATTTCCTTGACCTGTTGGTCATCCAGCCCCTGCAGCAGTTGAATCGCCGACGGCGTGATCTCCCGCGCGATGTCGGCAATCGCCTGCTTGGCTTCGACGGTGCGCGCTTGCAGCGCTGCGTCGGTGACCTGATTGTCGTCAACCATCTGCTGCAAGCGATCTAGCCAATCCAGGTAACCCGGCAACTGCGTGGTGCAATGCCAGGCCAGGTGCTGCTTGAGGGTGTCGTTGAACCAGCTCTTCTGCCCGGCATTCATGTCCAGGTAATCGTTGAGGGTCCAGGGGATGATCACATCGAGATTGCGGTAGGCCAGGCCCACACGATTGCAGCCGGCGAGCACCAGGCTGAGCGTCAGCAGTACCACCAGAAGTTTGAGCCGGCTTAGCATGGGCGAGTCCTTGCGCAGAGGGGTTCACGTATCTGAACCTGCGCGGGGCGCGACAGTTCAGCCGATCAATAAAACGAGCGCGCGGCCTTCAAGGTCAACAGGCCATCGCATTGCGAGTTGTGCCCGGAGTAGGCCGAGCAGTCGCCGCCGCTCAGGCTGGAATCGCTGTAGATGAGGTCCAGATCGATGCCTTTCCACGCTCTGGAAAACTGTACTGACCAGTCGCTGAAGCTGCGAATCGAGCCGCTGTCTACCGAGACCGGGGTGCCCAGTTGATGGGTGGTGTACTTCATGCTCACCCCGATCCCGAAGGGCTGGGTGCCGCTGAGGTCGGCAAACAGCGTGCTGTCCTGACGGTCGGGGTCATTGCTGAAGGAGGCGCCGAAACGGTTGCCGAGCAGGTTGAGACCGCCGTAGAACTCCTGGCTGTCCAGTGGGCTGAGGGTGGGGTAGCTGTAGTGGATCAGGCCGACTTCGTAGCCCAGGGTCTGGTCGAAAGGATGTTTGAAGCCCATATACGAGTCGACTTCGAGGTCGCGGGAAGACGAAAGCCCCATGTTCGGCGAAAACTGGCCAAAATACAGGCCACTGTTGTGGCTCAAATCCAGGCCGCCATGGAAAGAGTCGCTGCCCGGCGAGGTCGGCTTGACCAGGCCCTGGGCCATGGAACGGCTCGGCGTGGTGCCCAACTTGAGGTCGAAGTCACCCCATTCGCGCTGGAAGATATGCGCTTCGGCGAGGGGGCTGGCGGCCAGGGCGCTGACCAGAAAAATGCATGGTTTGAACATGCTTCACTCCATGAAAAGCGAGGAGCAGTGGCAGAAAAAGTCGGGCAGATGCCCGCGCTAGACGTGTGCAAGCATAACGGCGAATGACCAGCGGGGAGACCCGTTCGTCGATTAGCGCAGTTTGAGGTGAAGCTGGAGGGTGTCTCGGATTCCAGTCCTAGCGCCTTGAGAGCAAGACGCATAGGGACCAGATGTGCTGCGCGGGTGTTACTTCTTGCCCAGGCTGATCTGCTTGGACGGGCCGAAAGTCTGGCCGCTCACGCCCTTGGCAATTTGCTGGATTTCGCCGCCGGACTTGAGGAAAGCAGCAATCTGGCTGTTGATCGATTCGCTGGTTTCAACCGCGGGAGCTGGCTTTGCTTTGCTGTTGGATGCTTTTACACGCATGGCGGCCACTAACCTGTAGAGAATTAACTTGGCCAGGCATCGTACAGGAAATACTTGACAATTGCTTGGCAAATATCCCCCGGAGACTGGGATTAACGCCGGCAATGAACGGCCGTTAATCGCCGAATTAAACGGCTAACTTACTGTTTTAAATCAGTTCATCAGGTCGTAGGGGGGGGCAGGCAGCTCGCCAGGATTCAGCTGAGTGATCAGACGAGCGGCCAGCGCCAGTATGACGCCATGCCCACCCGCGATTTTCGCCGGTCACGCGCGTGCCGGTCTCAACTCGGGTAGAATGCCGCCCACGTAATGAGGGTATTTGGAAATGGCTTTAGTCGGGCGCTACAACAGCTTGCAAGTGGTTAAACACACCAACTTCGGTTTGTACCTGGACGGTGCGCAGGATGGCGAAATCCTCTTGCCCAATCGGTATATCCCCAAGGATATTCCCAGTGAAGATGAAGACTGGCTTAACGTTTTCATCTATCTGGACAGCGATGACAAACTTATCGCCACGACGGAAAAACCCAAAGTTCAGGTGGGCGAATTCGCCAGTTTGAAAGTCGTTGAAGTCAACAGTATTGGTGTGTTCCTTGATTGGGGACTGCCCAAGGATCTGTTGCTGCCGTATTCGGAAGAAAAGCGCCAGTTGACCGCCGGCGAGTACTGCGTGGTGCACGTTTACCTCGACAAACACACCCGGCGCATTACTGCCACTGCGCGGCTTGACCGCTACCTCGACAAGACGCCGGCCAATTACCAGGTAGGCCAGGAAGTCGACCTGTTGGTGGCCGAGGCGACCGACATGGGCTTCAAGGCGATCATCAACAATAAACACTGGGGCCTGATTCACAAGAACGAAGTGTTCAAATTCCTGCGCCCGGGCAAGGAAGAGAAAGGCTTCATCAAGGAAATTCGCGCCGATGGCAACATCAGCCTGAGCCTGCAGCCGGTCGGCCAGGAAGCGGCGTCGAGCCTCAACTCCAAGATTCTCGCCAAGTTGCGTGACAACAACGGCACGTTGCCGGTCAGCGATAAAAGTGATCCTGCGGTTATCAGCAACTTGTTCGGCGTCAGCAAGGGCAACTTCAAGAAAGCGATTGGTGCGCTCTACAAGCAGGGTCAGATCGTGATTCACGCGGATCGCATTGAACTTAGCTGAGTAGGGTTTGCTCTTTGTAGGAGCGAGCTTGCTCGCGAAAAAGGAACATCCGCCCGTGCGATGTACCTGAAAACTTTTCGCGAGCAAGCTCGCTCCTACCGGGTCCTTCGTTATGTCCAAGAAAACGCTGTTTGCCTGCCTCGGCACCCTCGTTGCCTTCCTGATTCTCGACGGCCTGTGGCTTGGCGTGCTCATGGGCCCTACCTACAAATCCCTGCTAGGCCCGCTGATGCTTGATCAGCCGCGCGTGCTGCCTGCCGTGTTGTTCTATGTGCTCTATGTCATGGGTTGCGTGCTGTTCGTGGTATTGCCCAGCACCAGCTGGCAGCGCGCCGCGCGCATGGGCGCCTTGCTCGGACTGGTGGCCTACGGTACTTACGACCTGAGCAACTGGGCCACCTTACAAGGCTGGTCTGCCGGCCTTGCGGTGATGGACATGGCCTGGGGCACTTTCCTGACGGCAACCTGTTGCACGATCGGCTACCTGTGTGCACAACGAGTGCGCCGCTGATTGTGTACACAATTAATGTGCACCGTTGTTGAGCGCGGCGCCCGCAGTTAAGGTTCCGTGTATTGCTCTGGAGCGCTGTTGCAGAGGGATTGTGTGCTATTGGCACGCAATCTGCTGACTACCTCGTATACAAACCGTGCCGCCTCCCGTATGCACCCGTTATGGATGCGCAGGCCGGTATTTCGAGGAGCCCAGCGATGACCGAACAATTGCCCAACGGCTACAGCCCACGCCTGTATAACCAGGACCTGGGCCCGCTGCCGCAGAAATGGACCTGGTACAACATCTTCGCCTTCTGGATGAGCGACGTGCACAGCGTCGGCGGCTACGTGTTCGCCGCCAGCCTGTTTGCACTGGGCCTGGCCAGTTGGCAGGTGCTGATCGCGTTGCTGGCCGGCATTTGTATCGTGCAGTTGATTGCCAATCTGGTGGCAAAGCCGAGCCAGCAAGCCGCAGTGCCCTATCCGGTGATCTGCCGGCTGGCGTTCGGCGTGTTTGGGGCCAATATTCCCGCAGTGATTCGCGGACTGATTGCGGTGGCGTGGTATGGCATTCAGACGTATCTGGCGTCCAGTGCCCTGATCATCGTGGTGCTACGCTTTTTCCCGCAAATGGCGGTGTATGCAGAGCCGCACTTCGCAGGCCTGTCTTACCTGGGCTGGTTTGGTTTCCTGACGTTGTGGGTGTTGCAGGCGGCGGTATTCTGGGCCGGGATGGAGTCGATCCGTCGCTTTATCGACTGGGCGGGGCCGGTGGTGTACGCGGTGATGTTCGCCCTGGCCGGCTGGATCGTGTGGAAAGCGGGCTGGAGCAACATCAGCTTTACCCTGGCCGAAAAGTCACTGTCGGGCTGGCAGGCATTCGGTCAGGTGATCGTGGCGACTGCGCTGGTGGTGTCTTACTTCTCCGGGCCAACACTAAACTTCGGCGACTTCAGCCGTTACTGCCGCAGCATGCAGGATGTAAGGCGCGGCAACTTCTGGGGCCTGCCGATCAACTTCCTGGCGTTTTCTCTGGTGACCGTAGTGATCGTCTCGGGCACCTTGCCGGTGTTTGGTGAAATGCTGCATGACCCGATTGCCACCGTTTCGCGCATCGACAACGACATGGCGGTGCTGCTGGGCGCCTTTGCATTCGTCACCGCGACCATCGGCATCAACATCGTCGCCAATTTCGTGTCCCCGGCGTTTGATTTTGCCAATGTCGCGCCCAGCAAAATCAGCTGGCGCGCCGGTGGAATGATCGCGGCGGTAGCGTCGATCTTCATCACGCCCTGGAACCTGTTCAACAACCCGCTGATGATCCACTACACCCTGGATATCCTCGCGGCATTCATCGGGCCGTTGTTCGGGATTCTGCTGGTGGACTTCTACCTCATCAAAAAACAGAAAATCGATGTGGACGCACTGTTCGATGACAGCCCGAGCGGGCGCTACTACTTCGACGGCGGCGTGAACTGGACGGCGGTAAAAGCGCTGGTGCCGGCGACGCTGGTGGGGGTCGCGATCACGTTCACGCCGGCATTGCAGGGGATGGCCAACTTCGCCTGGTTTACCGGGTGCTTCCTGGGCGGCCTGTTTTTTCTGGTCCTGGCGCGCCGTGAGCAGGTGCGCGTTGGCGCCCCGATGGTTGCGGGCTGACCGGCCGCGCGTGATGGTTTGAACGAACGGTCAGGATCCAGATCCATTCAGTAATAGATTAGTTGTGGTTTCGTTCAAGCATTACGTAGGACTTAGGGCTACTATCAGTGTAGGAAACGGCGACATACATCCGCCGACTCGCACACCCTCAAGGGGGGCAACCATGAAAGAGAAAATCCATAACTGGCTCCATGACCTCGGCGTTGCACTTGGCTTGATCGAGCCGCCCTTGCAACCGGTGCCCATCCGCACCGATGACGATCAGCGTCGTCCGCGTCGCCGGTAAGCATTCTGTGTGGGAGCAGGGCTGCTCCCACATTCATTTTGTGGCGGGCATTAAACCGTGCGAGCCACAACCGACTCCGGTTTACGCGACAGCAGGCTCACCGCCAAAAACGTCACCAGCCCCACCGCCAGGCTGTAGTAGATCGGCGTGTTCGCATCCAGCCCATCCTTGAACATGAACACCAGCGCGGTCATAAAGCCCAACGCCATCGAGGCAATGGCCCCTGATGTGGTCGCACGTTTCCAGAAAATCGCCCCCATCAGCGGGATCAGCATGCCGCCCACCAGCAGGTTATAGGCCAGGGTCAGAGCGCTGATCACGTCACTTACCACCAACGCGATTCCCAGCACGACCGCCCCGGTCAGCAAGGTAAACAGGCGGTTGATGCCCAGGCTCGACTGTTTGCCACCGCGCAGCCGTGGCAGCAGGTCTTCTGTGAGGACGGTGGAGGCTGCCAGCAGGCTGGCGCTGGCGGTCGACATCATCGCCGCGAGGGCCGCAGCGATCACCAGGCCGCGGATGCCGTCCGGCAGCGAAAGTTTGACGATGGCGGCAAACGCGTTATTGACGTTATCCAGGTCCGGGATCAGCACATGCGCCGCCATGCCGATCAGAGCGCAGGCCAAGCCATAGACGATGCAGTAGAAACCGGCGAACGTGCCGGCGTACCGGGCGACCTTTTCGTCACGGGCAGTGAACACCCGCTGCCAGATATCCTGGCCGATCAGGATGCCGAAGAAGTAAATCATGAAGTAGGTGATGATCGTGTCCCAGCCGATTGCCGTGAAGCTGAAGCTCGACGCAGGCAACCGGTTTACCAGTTCATCCCAGCCACCGACGCGGTACAGGCAGATCGGCAGCAGGATGAACATCAGGCCGACGGTCTTGATCACGAACTGCACGATGTCGGTCAGCGTCAGTGACCACATGCCGCCGATAGCCGAATACACGACCACCACGCCACCGCCCAGCAGCAATGAGCTCCAGAAGGGCAGGTCGAACAGCACCTGCAGCACGGTGCAGATTCCCAGCACCGACGTCACACCCAGCATCACCGCATAAGCCAGCATGATCACCGCGCTGGCCTGGCGCGCCACGGGGTTGTAGCGCTTTTCCAGGACCTGGGTAACGGTGAAGATCTTCAGCTTGAGCAGCGGCTTGGCCAGGAACAGGTTCAGCGCAATGATCCCCATGCCCAGCGCCGCGCACAGCCAGAAGCCGGAAATGCCGTGCACGTAACCCAGACGCACGGTGCCGACGGTGGACGCGCCGCCCAGCACCGTGGCGGCCATGGTGCCCATGTACAGCGACGGGCCCAGGTTGCGCCCGGCCACCAGGTAGTCTTCGTGGGTTCTGGCGCGGCGCATGCCGTAATAGCCGAGCACGAGCATGCCGGCGGCGTAGATAAGTACGACGAATAAATCCAAAGCCATGACGGCGGTTCTCCAATTATATTTTTTGTGGGCGAGCTGGCGGCAGACGGCTGCGCAAATACGCGAAGCAAGGATCAGGTGCCTTGGGATCTGCGATCCCGTTGGCGGTCAGTGCGTGAGTGCTGTTTTTATTGTTTGCCTCATGAGTGCGCACATCAGCGGTGCGCCACGCCGGGCAGCACGCAGAGCATCTCGTACAGCAGGTTGGCGCCCAGTAGCGAGGTGTTGCCGGTGGTGTCATAGGGCGGTGAAACTTCTACCAAATCACAACCAATCAGGTCGAGGCCCTGGCAGCCACGGATGATTTCGATCGCCTGGATGGTGGTCAGCCCGCCGATTTCCGGAGTGCCGGTGCCAGGCGCCCAGGCCGGGTCGATGCCATCGATGTCAAAACTCAGGTACACCGGGCCGCCGCCGACCTTGTCGCGCACCTCGGCCATCAAAGGCGCGAGAGACTGATGCCAGCACTCTTCGGCCTGGACCACGCGAAAGCCCTGCTTGCGACTCCAGTTGAAGTCTTCGGCGGTATAGCCCTGAGCGCGCAGGCCGATCTGCACCACGCGGTCGCAATCGAGCAGGCCTTCCTCGACAGCGCGGCGGAAGGTAGTGCCGTGGGCGATTTTCTCGCCGAACATGTGATCGTTGACGTCGGCGTGGGCATCGATGTGCACCAGCCCGACCTTGCCGTGTTTCTTGTGGATGGCCCGCAAAATCGGCAGCGTGATGGTGTGATCGCCACCCAGGGTCAGGGGAATCACGTTGTGTTCGAGGATTTCATCGTAGGCTTGTTCGATGATGCGTACGGCGTCCAGCAGGTTGAAGGTGTTGATCGCCACGTCACCGATATCCGCCACCGATAGCGAATCGAACGGTGCGGCGCCGGTGGCCATGTTGTAGGGGCGGATCATCACCGATTCGGCGCGGATTTCGCGCGGCCCGAAGCGGGTGCCGGCGCGCAGCGAGGTGCCGATATCCAGCGGCACGCCGACAAAGGCGGCGTCCAGGCCTCTGGCCGTTGGCAGGTGCGGCAGGCGCATCATGGTGGCGATGCCGGCGAAGCGCGGCATTTCATTGCCGCCCAGTGGTTGATGGAAAGTCTTGTCCACGGGAGTGCCTCATCGTTTTTGTCTGTCAGGGGGCCGATTCTGCGAAAAGCGAACGAGGGGAAGAATCGGCAGCGGCAAATACTTAGTTCAGATTTTTCTAAACTGATACCCGGGGGGTAAACTCGCTTCAATTGTGTGTGCCTCTGGAGACTCCATGGCCAGCGCCTTGCCCGACCTGAAACTCCTGCGCATCTTCGTCAGCGTCGTGCGGCACCAGGGGTTCGCCACTGCCCAGCACGAACTCAACCTGTCCACCTCGGCCATCTCCACCTACATGAGCCAGTTGGAAGCGGCGTTGGGCCTGGTGCTGTGCCATCGTGGCCGAGGCGGCTTCAGCCTCACCAGCAAGGGCGAACTGTTTCATCAGGAAACCCTGCGCCTGCTCGGCGAGCTCGAAGGCTTCGAACAATACGCCGCCGCGTTGAAGGGTGAATTGCGTGGCACCCTCAGGCTCGGTGTGCTCGACTCCACGGTCAGCGACAAGGCCCTGCCGTTCGCTGAAGTGATCGGCGCTTACAGCCTCGAACACCCGGCAGTGCATCTGCATTTGTCGGTGATGAGCCCTTACGAGCTGCAGCTCGGCGTGCAGGACAACCGCCTGGACCTGGCCATTGGCGCCTTCTCCAACCGCATGAGCGGGCTGATCTACATGCCGCTGTACCGCGAGCAGCACTGGTTGTATTGCAGCACGCGTCATCCCTTGTTCAACGAGCGGCGTATCCCCGAGCAGGTGATCACCCAGCAGCGTATGGTCGGACGCGGTTATTGGAGCCAGGCGGAGCTGGCGCGCCATGGCTTCAAGCACAGCGCCGCTACCGTGGAAAGCATGGAGGCGCAGCTGATCCTGGTGCTGTCCGGCGCCTATATCGGTTACCTGCCCGAACACTATGCCCAGGCCTGGGCCGACAAGGGCGACCTGCGCGTGCTGTTGCCGGCGACCTTTGGTTACCAGGCGCCGTTCTCGATGATCATGCGCCGTGGCCGCAGCCGCGAGCCGCTGATCCAGACCTTCCGCGACCTGCTCAAGGCGCAGCTCAACCAGGCTCGATAACCCATGTCCAGACCCCAATGCTCCCGTTGCCTCAGGCCTGCCAGCCATTGCCTGTGCGCGCTGATCCCCTGCCTGGACAGCCGCACCCGCGTGTTGCTGTTGCAGCATCCGAGCGAGGTCAACCATGCGCTCAATACCGCTCGGCTCGCCGCATTGGGCCTCACCAATGCGCAGTTGCGGGTGGGCGAGGTGTTCGATGACCTGGCGACCTTGTTGAATCCGCCCGGTTATCAGGCGCGGCTGTTGTTCCCGGCCGATGCTGCGCAGCCGTTGCAGGCCTACGCCCCGGGCGACCAGCCACTGTTGCTGGTGGTGCCCGATGGCACCTGGCGCAAGGCGCGCAAGTTGCTGCACCTGAACCCGTTGCTGGCGGCATTGCCCCGGGTCACGCTCGCTGAGGGCGGCGTGTCGCGCTATCGATTGCGCAAGGCACCGGGGCCGGGCGCGCTGTCGACGGTGGAGGCGATTGTGCAGGCGCTGCAGGTGCTGGAAGCGCCGCAGTCGTTCGAGCCGCTGCTCAAGCCCTTCGAGGCGCTGATCGAAGGGCAGATTGCAGCGATGGGCTCGGCGGTTTTCGAAAAAAACCACGGCGCTACATAGCTACCGGGCGTGGCGTCAGTGAGGGGATAGGCTGGGCTTTTCAGGAATATCCGAAATGCTCGACCCCACTCAACAGCCTGCCCCCCAAGACCCGTTGGCCCGGTTCGTGGCTGAGCGCCGCGCGCCATTGATGACGCGTTCGGAATGGTCAGCCTTGCAAAATCTGGATGTTCTGCGAGGCAAGCTGGACGTGTTTTTTGGCGCGCTCAACGACGCGGAGAAGTACGCTTATGTGCGCCTGCAACGAGCCTGGATTGATGCACAGCGCAGCGTGGAAAAAGACGTCAAGGCGCTGACTCATGCCTTCGAGCAGCAGACCATGGCGTTGTTACGCGCCCAGTTGCAGGCCTTGACCGGGCAGGATATCGATCCCGTCAACACGCGCATTCATACCCGTTACCTGCAGCCAGAACAGCGTGTGCGGCGCGCAGCCCATGGCGAGAAGGGCGAGGGTGTGGTGAAGGTCGCCAGCCTCAGTCTGTGGGACGCGGCCTGCCTGAACTATGACGGCCTGACCGGTTGGAGCTATCCGGGCCGTACCGGCCTGGCGGATGCCAGTTATCTGGATGCCCATGTCAATGCGACCGCCGCTGAGTTTATTGCGCTGGTGCGCAGGCTCGATCTGGGTGGGCAGTTGCGCCAACGCTTGGATGACGGGCTCAAGCCCAACGGCTCAGTGGGTAACAGTGTGATGGGGCTGGCAAAGGCGGAGTTTGATTTCGCCCTGATAGACGCGCTGAAAAACACGGCTGCCAGCGGTATTGACCGAGAAAAGTATCAGTGGGTCAAGCGTGCGTTGAGCGGTGAGGCACGCTGGGGATCGATGGAAGAAATGCTGCTGTTTATCCCTCACGGTGTCGACAATGTGAGCTGGGTGCCTCAGCCCATGGGGCTCACCGGACACTATGTGCGTCCGCCACCAGGTGACAGGCTGAGCATTCCCCACCTGGTGTTTTCCATCACTGGCTGCAAGGGGGCGTTCAGTTTTTTTCCCAGTCGTCCGGGCGGCGCCTTGCGCCATTTTCAGAGCCACCGCAGGGCTTGCGAGCATTTTCATGTGGCCTTCGACAGCGCGTATCGCCAGGGAGATGTCGACTGGCTGTACCCGATGATGTTGCTGCGCGACTGCGCGCGTCTGAAGCGAATCGCCAAGACCACTGCGCCGCCTGCCGACCTTGAAGGGGTCGCCCATTTGATTTACCGATTGGCGCAAAGCATTCCGGCAGTCGATACCCTCGGAAAGATTGGCTATGTCAGAGAAACGGTGGAGAAGGTGCCCGTCGTCAGTCTCAACGATTTCTACATCAAGCGGTGTCGAGCCAATCTGCAGGAAATGGCCCATCAAACGCCGGGCTTCATGCCGACGCTGATCGAGGTGTTCAAGACCCTGGCGCTCGAAATCCTCAATGTGCTTTTAATTCCAGTGCCGGGCGCTTTGAAAGGGTTGGGACGGGTGCGCACCATTGCGATGTTCGTGGCCCTTGAGCAAGCGCTGGTCGAGGGCGGCAGTCAGGCGATGCAAGGCGAGCCGGGCGACTTGCTCCAGGGCTTCGCGGACCTGGCCGATCTGCTCATCAGCGGGCGTTTGCACACGCGTCTGGCTAAAAGCGTGCAGCGTCGTCACCAGCGTTTGTATCGGCGATTATCCGACGCACGTAGCGCCACTGAGCAGCGCGAGCCAAGCGCCGGCAAGGTGCTCGAAACAATGCTCGGTTCCCCGGACGCACCCGCCCGAGCGATGGAGGTGATCCTTTCGAGCAGTGCCACCTCGCAGCAGACGCTTGGCCAGGTATGGGCCGGAGCGCAACCCTCGGCTTCGCTGGTGGACGCCGTCGAGCGGTTCCAGGCTGATCGGCTGATTGAATGGGTTGCCGAGGGTGGTGACTCCACGCGTACCGTGCCGGTTGCAGCCGTTGACGTGCTCGCGCCGTTGCTCACCCAACTGTCGGCCTGGCCGGCGGACACCTCGCTGAGCATTGCAAACCAGCAGGGCGTGGAGGTGCGGCGCTACAGCAAGGGCGCCTCTGTCATGCCAACCGCCGTGGTCAGCGTGACCGCACTGGAAAACCATCAGTTCGCCTACGGCACTCCACAGCGTTTCACTGCGCATCTGCCCAGCGCAATCATCGAGCTGTTACCAGAGTATTTCCCGGCGGGCGACCACGCGCTTGGCCAACAATTGGCCGTGCAAGCCAGGGCCCGCAAAACCGACCTGTTCGAAGCGCTCACACGGTTTGCCGAGCTCAGCCGTTCGGCGGCCAGCGGGGTCAGCGTGGCGGTACATGCCTTGCTGCCCGATCGCGTTACGCCGGACACTCCGGTGCCCGCCGTGATTACCCAACTGCGCGCGCTGCACCCCGACCTTAGCCTGGCGCGATTGCTTGAGGTATTGCGTGAGCATCCGCTCTCCGAGCACCAACAGACCCAACTGCTGGAGTCGCAACTGCAACCCGAGGCGCTTTACCTGGCGTTGCGCGCGGTCCGGGGAGTGGCACGCCGGGAGAAGATCATCGATGGGCTGTTTCACGGGCGACGCTTCGACCGTCAAACCTGCCACTGGGCCACCGAATTTGCCGACGGGGTGCTGCGCGACCTGACCGGCCAACAATTGGTGGTCAGCCCCGCCGGGCAAGCGGTCCCCTACGTGTCCAAGGGGCCTGCGGATCGCAATGTGGTGGTTATCGATCAGTTGCGCGGGCGTTTTGCGGCATATAACCATCATGCGCTGCGCACCGGAGCGACATTCATGGGAGCAGACAGCTTTTATGATGCAATCATCAGCCGGCTCTCGGCAGGCGACCGCCTGCAACTGGGGCTAAGTGCGTTGCAGGGCGTTGCCGACCTGCGTCATCAGGTCGCCCACGCAATGCTGCGCAACCGTGCGCCTGATGGATCGTTCTACCCCTATCGGCGTGAAATTGAGCATTACGCCACCACCGCCGACACCACCGGTATCGTCCCCGAACCTGACGCATTGGGTCTTTACCGAAGGGGACCGGACCGTTACCTGTTTATCGAGGGCGAGTATTTCAAGGTTTTCGAAGACCAGCCGCTCGGCTGCTGGCGCATCCAGCATCCGTCTTTGGACGACGCGTATGCCCCGGTACTGACCCACAATGGCGCCGGTGCCTGGCGACATGAATGGGAAAATCCGCTGACCTGGGATGGGCAAAGACCCTTTTATCGCCTGGGGCCTTTGACGCGAGCGTTATCGCCGGACGCCATTGAGCAGATCCAGCAGATCAGCGCAGTGACGCCGGACATGTTGCGGCGGGTGCATGTGCGCAACGAACCCCCGCCGGCGATTCTGGTGGACACCATTGAGCGTTACACGCTGCAGCAGCGAGTGATGACCGGTGTGGAAACTGGCCGGGATTTTTTTGATGAGGTGCTGGGCGAGGTAGGCCCTGATCTGGCCGATGAGCTAGTGGGGCGTGCAGGTCTCACGCGTGCCGATCAGGTGGCGGCGCTGGAAGCCAGGGTCAATGTCGACAAGCCGCAGATGGAGCGGCATTTCTACAAGGCACTGCGTCATACAAAAACGCTGCCGTCGACAAACCCTCATGCTCGCGTGCTGCAGCGTTATTTTCCTGGTTTGTCGGCATGGGACGCCACCAGGCTGGTCTACAAAATCACCCCGGCAGAGCAGCGAAGCCTGGAGGCAGGGCGTCTTCCATTAAGCCTGACGCTGGATATCCGTTGGGCACAGGAGCATTCGCGCAGAGCCCGTGCCGTGGACGGCTTGTATACAAGGCTGGCGGCTAATGAGGACAGCACCAGGCTGATCATGCGTGCGCTGCCGGACCTCCAGGGCTGGCCTGACCACCTGCGCGTAGAGGTGTGGGAAAGAGGTCGGCTGATTGACAGCGTCGGCCCCGAGGGTGCCGTACTCAGGCGAATGCTTGAACCCGTTTCTCATCGCTACCAGGCGTACACGCTGCAAAAAAACGGTGAACGGCTAGCGGTGGGAAGCCCCGGACCGTTTTTGACGGTTTTGTTGGCGGCGTTGCCAACGGCTGAACGCCAGGCGTTGGGCTACACCCACGCAGCCGGTCCCGAGGAGCTTTTACGCTGTATTGCAGATCGCGAACGACACATCTTGGAGAGCGCTGAGCCTGGGTTCGACATTGACCGTCGGCCACGCTTCAACCCGCCGCGACGTACAGCTGACGGGCGCATCGGTTACCCCCTCAGTGGCGGTGAAGAACTTGGACCGGTAGCGCGTGAGCAGATCGCCCGGTTGCGCGGGTTGTACCCCGCCAAGAGCGACGATGAGGTGCTGCAGTTACTACGCGAGGCGGGTGACTCGACCGACGAGCGCACTACAATGATCGACTATCTGGTGCGTGAACAACGTGCGCTCGACGTGGACCTGCAGCAATGGCGCGATGCCGCATCGGCCGGCGCGAGCGACGCCATATCCGTCCGCTCGCGGGCGCTGGCGGTGGCCCGGATTCAGCGTTGCTGGGCCAAGGAAGGCTTGACGCCGGGCATTGTCGAAGAGCTCAACCTGGATGATCTGGAGCTGACAAGCCTGCCGACACTGAGGGCCCACTTCGGCCATGTGACAGTGCTGAACGTCAACGGCAATTCTCTGAGCGCATTACCTGAGCGGTTTCTGCAAAGCTTCCCCGGACTTCGGGTGATTTCCTTCAAGGGTAACCGCCTCACTCATCTGCCGGATATGGACGGGTTGGCTCACCTTGCGGTGCTCAACCTTTCGAATAATCTGCTCCGGCTTGATCTGCGGGACGAGTTTCGACTGGCTGCGCTGACCGGTTTGAGGAACCTTGATTTATCGGTCAATCCACTGGGCCAGGGACGGCGGCTGTCGCTCTATCCGTTAAGGCGATTGCGTGAGCTGGGCCTGCGCAATTGCGGTCTGGACCGGCTGCCGCGTGGCGCCGTGACCCTGCAGACACTGCGCAGTTTTGACCTGCGCAACAATGCAATCAGGGAGTTGGCCGAGACGGACTTGTTCATCTACCCCCAGGTTCATCGGGCGATGAATCTGCGGGGTAATCCGCTTTCGCCGCAGGCACGACAGCTATTGCGGCGAATCGGTGAGCGGCAGGGGCAGCCAGACGTTGATTTCGGGCTGTGGGCGCCCGCCGCTTCGTTCGACCAGCGCGCGGATCGTTGGTTGGCGTTGCTGCCCCCTGGCGACGTGCAGGCGCGGCAGCTGGAGTGGGCAGCCTTGCAGGAACAGCCCATGGCGGACTGTTTTTTCGAGTTGTTGGGCAATATCGCTGATTATTCGCTGTTCGCTGATGTGGGCCATCGCGCCCTGCGTGAAACCATCACGCGGCGGGTCTGGAGGTTGATCGACGAAGCTTTGTTTCACGGGGGAGGGGAGCAGATTTACTCCGTGCGGCCCTATGGTTACATGAGCGGAGGAATCGACGGTTGGCTGTTGAGCCTGCATGAGTTGGAATTGCTCAGGCTGCCCTATCGAATGCTTGCCACGGACGTCCAAAACGCCGGGCCGGCGTTTGTGCATTATTACCGGGCGCTGCGCCGGATGGACGCCATCAGCGAGCATGTCCGTCGCCACTTCCCGGGCCAGACACTCTGGCAGGCCTGTACGCGAATCCACAGTTATCGCATCGCTCTGGCGACCAGCCTTGATCTGCCGCTGGTGCTTGTTTCACGCTTCAACATCCCCTTGGCACAGCCCGACGGCGCCTCCGTGGATATGCTGCGCACGCGCATCCTGCGTGAAGAAGTCGGCATGAACTGGTCTCTGCACTTGCGCAAGGAGGAGCATTGGGTGGAATTTCTGAAGCGCAAATACCGCAGCCGATTTGCCGCTGCACTGCGCGGCTATGATCGGCTGCTGGAGATCGCCAGCAACAAGGTTGCAGACGCTGTGATGACGGAGGGCGAATACCTGCGCTATGTCCAAACCCTGCGGGCAGCCAGGTTAACGGCCGAAAACGCGGTGGTAGCGGAGCTGACCGACCGCGAGTGGACGGATTTTGTCACCGGCTGATTTGGCACTTATGCCTTTGAGGCATAAGTACCGCACTTTGCGTGATATGGCCTGCCGACCTTTCCCGGTATGATGTTCGCCCCCGCAGTCTGGATTGCGAATACGCCATGACCTTGCAGTACCCCACAATCGCCGATTGCGTCGGCAACACGCCCCTGGTCCGCTTGCAACGCATGGCGGGTGAAACCAGCAATACCCTGTTGCTCAAGCTTGAAGGCAATAATCCGGCTGGCTCGGTCAAGGACCGCCCGGCGCTGTCGATGATCACCCGTGCCGAGTTGCGCGGGCAGATCAAGCCCGGCGACACCCTGATCGAAGCCACCTCGGGTAACACCGGGATCGCCCTGGCCATGGCTGCGGCGATCAAGGGCTACAAGATGATTCTGATCATGCCCGACAACTCCAGTGCCGAGCGCAAGGCGGCGATGACGGCCTACGGTGCCGAGCTGATTCTGGTGACCCAGGAGCAGGGCATGGAAGGCGCGCGCGATCTGGCCGAGCGCATGGCGGCCGAAGGTCGTGGCCAGGTGCTGGACCAGTTCGCCAACGGCGACAATCCCGAGGCGCACTACACCACCACCGGCCCGGAAATCTGGCGCCAGACCGGCGGCACCGTCACCCATTTCGTCAGCTCCATGGGCACCACCGGCACCATCATGGGCAACTCGCGCTATCTCAAGGAGCAGAACCCGGCGATCCAGATCGTCGGCCTGCAACCGATGGAAGGCGCGGCGATCCCGGGTATTCGTCGCTGGCCCGAAGAGTACTTGCCCAAGATCTACAACGCGACGCGGGTGGACCGGATCATCGACATGGCCCAGCGCGAAGCCGAAGACACCACTCGCCGCCTGGCCCGTGAAGAAGGCATCTTCTGCGGTGTGTCGTCCGGCGGTTCGGTGGCCGGCATGTTGCGCCTGTCCAAAGAAGTGGAAAACGCGGTGATCGTCGCGATCATCTGTGACCGAGGCGACCGCTACCTGTCGACCGGCATCTTCGACGAACCCAACTGATGGCCAAGCACGAGAGAGGCCTGCGCTTCCAACCGACGGGTGGCAGCCGGGCGCCACAGATTCCCGTGGGCAAGAAGCAGCGCCTGACCATTGAGCGCCTGGCCAACGATGGCCGCGGCATTGTGTTCTTTGAAGGTCGCACCTGGTTCGTCAACGGTGCGTTGGCGGGCGAAGACGTTGAAGCACGGGTGCTGGGCGCTCACGGCAAGGTGGTAGAGGCGCGCACCGAGCGCGTATTTACCGCCAGCGAGTTGCGTCGCCCGGCACCCTGTGTGCACTTTGGCCGCTGCGGCGGTTGCAGCGTGCAGCACCTGCCTCACGGCGAACAGCTTGCGCTGAAACAGCGCATGCTCGCCGAGCAACTGTCCCGTGTGGCAGGTGTCGAACCGCAGGAGTGGGCAGCGCCCTTGAGCGGGCCGGAGTTCGGCTATCGACGGCGCGCGCGGGTCGCGGTGCGCTGGGATGCCAAGGCGAAAAAACTCGAGGTCGGTTTTCGCGCCGTGGCCAGCCAGGACATCGTCGGTATTGATGACTGCCCCGTGCTGGTACAAGCCTTGCAGCCGATCATGCAGCGTCTGCCGAACATGCTGCGCCGGTTGAGCAAGCCTCAGGCGCTGGGTCACGTGGAATTGTTCAGCGGGTCTTCGATTGCCGTGTTGCTGCGGCATATGGCGCCGTTGTCCGAGGCGGACCTGCAGGTTTTGAAAGAGTTTTGTGCGTTTCATGACGCCCAGTTGTGGTTGCAGGGTGAGGGCAAGCCGGAACCTGTGGAGCCTGAGCAAACCCTGGGTTTTCGCTTGGATGCCTGGGATCTGGAGCTGGCGTACCGGCCGGGAGACTTCGTCCAGGTCAATGCCTCGGTCAACGAGGCAATGGTCGCCCAGGCGCTGCAATGGCTGGCGCCGCAGGCCGATGAGCGGGTGCTGGATTTGTTTTGCGGCCTGGGCAACTTTGCCCTGCCGCTGGCCAGGCAGGTGCGTGAAGTGGTCGCCGTGGAAGGCGTGCAAACGATGGTGGACCGGGCGGCGCTCAATGCTGTCAGCAACAATTTGCATAACGCGCAGTTTTTTCAGGCCGATTTGTCTCAGCCGTTGACTGACGCAGAATGGGCCAAACAGGGCTTTTCTGCGGTACTCTTGGACCCACCTCGTGACGGTGCCCAGGAGGTTGTGCGCAAGCTCGCCACCCTTGGCGCCAGGCGCGTGGTGTATGTGTCCTGCAACCCGGCCACGCTGGCGCGGGACACGGTTGAGTTGGTCAAGCAGGGCTACCGGCTAAAACGTGCCGGGATCCTCGACATGTTTCCGCAAACTGCGCATGTCGAGGCCATGGCGTTATTTGAAGCGGGCTAGGATGCCCGTTTAATCCGACCGGCCTGCGTTCTCCAGGGCCCCTGAGCTGCCACGGAGTTCGCAGTCAAGGTCGGCGATGATTCCGGCGCATCCAAGGTGCGTCGTAGGGAAGGTAAGAAAGATGGTACAGGTGAGAGCACACCAGCCGATCAACACCGACGGCAGTATCAATCTGGAGGCATGGCTCGACCATGCCATCAGTGTCGATCCGGCACTGGACCGTGAGGCCATGAAAGCCGCCTGCGAGTTCGCTCGTGAGTCCGAGCAGCAGGACAATGCGGCCAAGAACCTGTGGGCCGAAGGCACTTCGAGCTTTCGCACCGGGCTGGAAATCGCCGAGATCCTCGCCGATCTCAAGCTCGACCAGGATTCGCTGATCGCCGCCGTGCTCTATCGCGGCGTGCGCGAAGGGCACATCGAGCTGGCCACGGTCGGCCAGCGCTTTGGCTCGGTGGTGGCCAAGCTGATCGACGGCGTGCTGCGCATGGCTGCCATCAGCGCCAGCCTCAGCCCGCGCCAGTCCATGGTGCTGGGCACCCAGGGGCAGGTGGAAAACCTGCGCAAGATGCTGGTGGCGATGGTCGACGACGTACGCGTCGCCCTGATCAAGCTGGCCGAACGCACCTGCGCGATCCGTGCGGTGAAGACCGCTGACGACGAAAAGCGTAACCGCGTCGCCCGCGAAGTCTTCGACATCTATGCGCCGCTGGCGCACCGCCTGGGCATCGGCCATATCAAGTGGGAGCTGGAGGATTTGTCCTTTCGCTACCTTGAGCCTGATCAATACAAACAGATCGCCACGCTGCTGCACGAGCGGCGCCTGGACCGCGAGCGCTTTATCAGCGACGTGATGGGCCAGCTGCGTACCGAATTGCAGGCTACCGGCGTCGAGGCCGACATCAGCGGCCGTGCCAAACATATCTACTCGATCTGGCGCAAGATGCAGCGCAAGGGCCTGGCCTTCAGCCAGATCTACGACGTGCGCGCGGTGCGCGTGCTGGTGCCGGAAATGCGCGACTGCTACACCGCGCTGGGGATCGTCCACACGCTGTGGCGGCACATCCCCAAGGAATTCGACGACTACATCGCCAACCCCAAAGAAAACGGCTATCGCTCGCTGCACACGGCGGTGATCGGTCCCGAGGGCAAGGTGCTCGAAGTGCAGATCCGCACCCACGCCATGCACGAAGAGGCGGAACTGGGCGTTTGCGCGCACTGGCGCTACAAGGGCACCGACGTCAAGGCCGGGTCCAACCAGTACGAAGAGAAGATTTCCTGGTTGCGCCAGGTGCTCGAATGGCACGAAGAGCTCGGCGATATCGGTGGTCTTGCCGAACAACTGCGAGTGGATATCGAGCCCGACCGCGTCTATATCTTTACCCCGGACGGGCATGCCATCGACCTGCCCAAGGGTGCCACGCCGCTGGATTTTGCCTACCGCGTGCATACCGAGATCGGCCACAACTGCCGGGGCGCCAAGATCAACGGGCGCATCGTGCCGCTCAACTACAGCCTGCAGACCGGTGAGCAGGTTGAGATCATCACCAGCAAGCACGGCACGCCGAGCCGCGACTGGCTGAACCCGAACCTGGGCTACATCACCACCTCGCGGGCACGGGCGAAGATCGTCCACTGGTTCAAACTGCAGGCGCGCGATCAGAACGTCGCTGCCGGCAAGACCCTGCTCGAACGCGAACTGGCGCGCCTGGGCCTGCCCCAGGTGGACTTCGACAAGCTGGCCGAAAAGGCCAACATGAAAATCGCCGAAGACATGTTCGCCGCCCTCGGCGCCGGCGACTTGCGCCTGGCGCAACTGGTTAACCTGGCCCAGCAACTGGTAGAGCCGGAGCGGGGCAACGAACAACTGGAGCTGATCCCGCGCAAGGCTACCGGTTACAAGCCCGGCAAGCGCGGCGATATCCAGATCCAGGGCGTGGGCAATCTGATGACGCAGATCGCCGGTTGCTGCCAGCCGCTGCCAGGCGACGCGATTGTCGGCTATATCACCCAAGGCCGTGGCGTGAGTATTCACCGTCAGGATTGCGCCTCGGTGCTGCAGTTGGGCGGGCGCGAGCCGGAGCGGATCATCCAGGTCAGCTGGGGCCCGGTGCCGGTGCTCACCTACCCCGTGGATATCATCATTCGTGCCTACGACCGTTCCGGTCTACTGCGCGACGTGTCGCAAGTGCTGCTCAATGAGCGCATCAACGTGCTGGCGGTGAACACCCGCTCGAACAAGGAGGACAACACCGCGTTGATGTCCCTGACCATCGAGATTCCGGGGTTGGACGCATTGGGGCGTTTGCTGGGGCGGATCTCCCAGTTGCCAAACATTATCGAAACCCGACGCAACCGCACGCCATGAACGTGAACTGACTGTGGGAGCTGGCTTGCCTGCGATGGCATCACTGTGGTGCAACTGACGTACCGAGTCGCTTGCATCGCAGGCAAGCCAGCTCCCACATTTGACTTTCGGCGTTTCAAAAACCCGCGCAGAGATTGACCGATGTATTCACTTGAAGACCTGCTGCACCTGATGAACCGCCTGCGGGATCCACAGTACGGCTGCCCGTGGGACATCAAGCAAACCTACGCCACGATCGTGCCGCACACCCTCGAAGAAGCCTACGAAGTCGCCGACGCCATCAAGCGCGGCGACTTCGATCATCTGCAAGGCGAGTTGGGCGACCTGTTGTTCCAAGTCGTCTATTACAGCCAGTTGGCGCGTGAAGACGGGCGTTTCGAGTTTGCCGGCGTGGTCGACAGCATTACGCGCAAGCTGATCCGTCGTCATCCGCACGTGTTCCCGACCGGTGATCTGTATGCACCGCTGGATATTCCTCAGTTGAGTGAAGATCAGGTCAAGCAACGCTGGGAGCAGATCAAAACCGAGGAGCGTGCGGAACAGTCCGACGCACCGGAGCAACTTTCCCTGCTCGACGATGTGCCCAAGGCGCTGCCATCCCTGTCCCGTGCCGCCAAATTGCAGAAGCGCGCCAGCCAGGTCGGTTTCGACTGGCCGTCCGCCTTGCCGGTGGTGGACAACGTGCGCGAAGAGCTTGATGAAGTGCTCGAAGCCATGGCCGCCAACGACCAGGCTGCAATCGCCGATGAGGTCGGTGACCTGCTGTTTGCCGCAGTCAACCTGGCCCGTCACCTCAAGGTCGACCCGGAAACCGCGCTGCGTGGCGCCAATGCCAAGTTCGAACGACGTTTCCGATTTATCGAACAGGCATTGCGCGAAACGCATCAACCCATAGAAGATTGCACCCTCGAAACCTTGGACGCCCTGTGGGGCGAAGCCAAGCGTCAGGAAAAGAATGTGTCCAGCTGCGGTTGAGCAGTTGCCTAAGTGAGTAAGCACCATGAGCCTTTCCCTTCGCGACCAGTTGCTCAAAGCAGGTCTGGTCAACCAAAAGCAGGCCAAGCAGGTCGGCAAAGAGAAACAGAAGCAGCAGCGCCTGGTCCACAAGGGGCAGGCCGAGGTGGATGACACCCAGGCCCGTCTGGCGGCCGAGGCGCATGCCGAGAAGGTCAAGCGCGACCAGGAGCTGAACCGTCAGCAGCAGGAAAAAGCCGAGGCCAAGGCGCGCACGGCGCAGGTCAAGCAATTGATCGAGACCTCGCGCTTGCCCAAGCTGACCACCGAGGACTACTACAACTTCGTGGATGACAAGAAGGTCAAGCGCCTGTCGGTCAACACGCTGATGCGCAACAAGCTGAGCAACGGCTCCCTGGCCATCGTGCACCACGGCGGCAGCTACGAAGTGATCCCCCGCGAAGCGGCGCTGAAGATCCAGGAGCGCGCGCCGGAGCGTATCGTGCAGCTCAATATCCTTACCGAAAGCCAGGTGCCGGACGAGGATGATCCGTACGCTGCCTATCAGATCCCGGACGATCTGATGTGGTAAGGCTGTAGACACGAAAAACCCCGCTCACAAGGCGGGGTTTTTGTTTGCGGGCACGCCAGCTGCTGTGTGGGGCCGGGTGCCTGCGAGATTTCGGTGGGTCAGGAACTTTGTGCCTGGCGTTTCAGTTCAAGCGTTTCCAGCTCATGCTTGTAGTTATGAGCGTCGCTTTCATTGTGAAACATGCCGACCAGCAGGTCTTGTTGATGGACATCCCAGATATGAATCCCGTGGCCCAGAGCTTCGTGGGACATATGTTCGTCGTCGCGTTCAGTCACTTTTACAGTCATCTGCTTGCTCCAATCTCGGGTGGATCTGCGGCAAGTCGTCGCAGGCCTTTGTTATATGTTTTGTTAGCTTGCTAAGTAAACTGCTTTTGCGCGCAACAATTTATTGCACAAGACGCAACAGTGCTGCAGGCCTTGTAATCCGTGGCTTTGTAGAGCAGGCGCGGGAGTTTTATGACAGAAGTTTCATGTTTGCGAGCGCCTGCGGCCCTGTGTTGATCGTTGCACCGCCATCGCAGGCAAGCCAGCTCCCACAGGGGAATGCGTTCCAACTGTGGGAGCTGGCTTGCCTGCGATGGCTTCAGTGGGCTCACCGCAAAAAAACGCCAGGCAAAAAAAAGCCTCGCATTCAGCGAGGCTCCTTTGTTCAATCTGCCGATCAGCTGCCCTTGATGGCCTGACCATCGACAGTGCCGTCCTGCAGCATGATGTTGTATTCCTTGCCGTCCGTCTCAACCTGACGCAACGCCACCAGCACGCCGCCCAGATCCTTGGCAAACCACATCTGGGTGATGCGCTTGCTCTGCGACGGGTCACGCACGCGCTCGACCTTGATCGCGTCGATGGCGCCAACCTTGGTCTGGACCTTTTCCGGGCCAATCACGCGGAAGTCATAGGTGTCGACGTCGGTGCCTTCGACGACGCGGTAGCTCATGCTTTTCTTGCCGGCGGCCACGTCACGCTGAAGGGCCAACTGGTAAGTCGACTTGTCGAGCATGCCGCTTTCCAGGGTGACGTTCACCGGGTCCTTGTTTTCAAAGCCGGTGACTTTCTTGGCGCTCTGGTCGAAGTCCAGGTTGACCTTCTTCGATTTGCCCAGGCCGCCACGTTCGAAGCTGTAGCTCACCGGCTGCAGTGCGTCCTTGTCGAAACGAATGACGCTGGTTTCGGTAAGGCTGGCGATCATCATGGAAGCCTTGAAGTTCAAGGTCCAGGAGCCGTTGTCATTCTTGGTCAGGCTGCGTTCGGCCGAACCGCTCATGGGCAACTGTTTCCAGTCGGCGGTGTAGCTGGCGGAGAAAGGGTGTAGGTCTGCTGCCTGCACGGCAGGCAAGGCGAACAGCGCAAAAGCGAAGAGCAGGGCGCGACGCATAAAATCTCCTAAGTTCGAATCAAGTGGCCGCTGGCCGCGAGTAACTGACCGTCCAATAATGCACCCTGTTCACCGAGAATCAATCGTCCCTCGGCAAACCAGCGAACAGCCAGTGGATAAATGCTGTGTTCCTGGGCGTGAACCCGTTGCGCAAGGCTCTGCGCCGAGTCACCCGACTCTACCGGAACCACTGCCTGTACGACCAGAGGTCCGCCATCGAGTTCCTCAGTGACAAAGTGCACGCTGCAGCCGTGCTCGCTTTCGCCGGCGTCCAGCGCGCGCTGATGGGTGTGCATGCCTTTGTATTTGGGCAGCAGGGAAGGGTGGATATTGAGCAGGCGCCCTGCGTAGTGCCGCACGAAATCCGCGCTGAGGATGCGCATGAAACCGGCCAGGACCACGAGTTGGGGCTTGAAGGCGTCGATCAGTTCGATCAGGGCTGTGTCGAAAGCCTCGCGACCGTCGAATGCCTGATGATCCAGCGAGCGGGTGTCGATGCCGGCATCCCTGGCGCGTTGCAGGCCGTAGGCGTCGCTGCGATTGGAAATCACCGCAGCGATGCGCACCGGGCTGTCGCCGGTGCGCGTGCTGTCGATCAAGGCCTGCAAGTTGCTGCCGGTGCCGGAAAGCAGCACCACGACATTACAGGTCCCAGGCATCAGTGAGCCTTGAGGTTCTTCAGTTCGACCTGGGCTGCGCCTTGCGCGGCAGTGGCGATCTGGCCGATCACCCAAGGCTGCTCGCCGGCTTCACGCAAGACGTTCAGCGCGGTTTCAACGTGTTCCTGCGCCACGCAGATGACCATGCCCACGCCGCAGTTGAGTACGCGGTGCATCTCGGTCTCGTCCACATTGCCTTGCGCCTGCAGCCAATCGAAGACTGCCGGGCGCTGCCAGCTGGCCACGTCGACAATCGCCTGGGCGCCTTTTGGCAGCACGCGCGGGATGTTGTCCAACAGTCCGCCGCCGGTGATGTGGGCCATGGCCTTGACCGCGCCGGTGTCCTTGATGAGTTTGAGCAGTGGCTTGACGTAGATGCGGGTCGGGGCCATCAGCAGGTCGGTCAGCGGTTTGCCGTCGAGTTGGGTGTTTTCGATGTCGGCGCCGGACACTTCGATGATCTTGCGGATCAGCGAGTAGCCGTTGGAGTGTGGGCCGGAGGATGGCAGGGCGAGCAGGGCGTCGCCAGCAGCGACTTTGGAGCCGTCGATGATCTCGGCCTTTTCCACGACACCTACGCAGAAACCAGCCAGGTCGTAGTCTTCGCCTTCGTACATGCCGGGCATTTCAGCGGTTTCGCCGCCGACCAGGGAGCAGCCCGACAGTTCGCAGCCAGCGCCGATACCGGTCACTACCTGTGCCGCGGTGTCTACGTTCAGCTTGCCGGTGGCATAGTAGTCGAGGAAGAACAATGGCTCGGCGCCGCACACCACCAGGTCGTTGACGCACATGGCGACCAGGTCGATGCCGATGGTGTCGTGCTTGTTCAGGTTCAGGGCCAGGCGCAGCTTGGTGCCCACGCCGTCGGTGCCGGACACCAGCACAGGCTGCTTGTAGCCGGCCGGGATTTCGCAGAGGGCGCCAAAACCGCCCAGGCCGCCCATGACTTCGGGGCGCGCAGTGCGCTTGGCGACGCTCTTGATGCGTTCGACCAATGCTTCACCGGCGTCGATGTCTACACCGGCGTCCTTGTAGCTCAGGGAGGGTTGCTTGCTCATGATCCAGGCCTTTAGGGGGGATTTCTGGGTAACGACCGAGCCGACGGCGGCGTTTGTGAAAAGGCCTCGACGTTGACGGTCTGCGAAGGCGCGCGATTTTATCAGGCTTGAAGGGCAGCGGCCATCCTCGGGCCGACGGGCAGGGGCATATAGGCTAAAAAAGCCGATTAAAAAAATGCTCACCGGCTCTGCCCTGGTGCGTATTAAGGTATAGCCTTGAGCAAGCTATCGTTGTGACAGCACGAAAACTTACCGCGGCCCTGTGAATGTTTTACCAATCACTGTGGTCACAGCCTGGCTGAATCGGGTGCACGCGGTCTGTTCCACCCGCTAAATTTGTCGTTCGGGAATCTTCCATGCGTTTGTGTAAATTCTTTTTTGTGGGCTGTTTGTCGTTGGTCAGCCTGGCGAGTCATGCCGAAACCCTCAATGGCCTTTATCAAGTACTCGAACCTGTGAGCAGTCAGTCGCCCCAGGAGCGTGACCAGGCCACCCAGCGCGCGTTGCAGACCCTGGTGCTACGCCTGACCGGCGACGCCAAGGCCGCCGAAGGCCCGGGCCTGGCGGCGATCCGCAAAGACCCGCAGCAAATCATCACGCAATACGGCTACGACGCCGGCCCGCCGGAAAGCCTGCAGGTGGATTTCGACCCGGTGAGCACGGACCGTGCGTTGCGTGACGCGGGCCTGTCGATCTGGGGCAGCAACCGCCCCTCGATCCTCGGCTGGTGGCTGAACGATTCCACCGAAGGCAGCAGCCTGGTCGGTGATGGTCAGACCGTCGCCCAGGCACTGCGCCGTGCCGCGCAGCATCGCGGTCTGCCGTTGCGTCTGCCGTTGGGTGATCTGAATGAGCAGGTGGTCGCCACCGCGCCGAATCTGGAAAGCGCCGACGCCACGCCGTTGCGCGCCGCGTCCGAGCGCTACGGCGCAGACGCTTTGCTTGCGGTGCACGCGCGTCAGGAAGGCAGCCAGTGGCAGGCCAAATGGCGGCTGTGGCTGGGCGATAGCAGCGAGCAGGGCACCGCGCAAGGCGCCGACACCGCTGCAGTCGCCGACGCAGTGCTGCTGGCCGTCAGCCAGAAGCTCGCGCCGCGCTTTGCCGTCAAGCCGGGCGTGACCACCGAACAATTGCTGGAAGTGCAGGGCATGAACCTGGAGCGCTATGCCACGTTGGGTCACCTGCTGGAACCCTTTGGGGGGCAGCCGCAGTGGGTGGACGGTAATCGCATTGTGTATCGCGTCAACGGCAGTGCCGATCAATTGCGGACCCAACTGAGCCTGGCCAGGTTGCAGGAAGTGCCCGCAGGTGAAGCCCCGGTCCAGCCACCCGCAGTCGATGGCACGCAACCCGCAGCGGCACCTGAACCTCAGGCGCAACTGCGTTTTCGTTGGTAAATGTTCTTCCTTATATAGAAGCAATTGGAGTGGTGTATGGCGGATACGCGTCGTTGGGTGTGGCTTGGCGGGATTGTCCTGCTGTGCGTTTTTGTATTCCTGCTGCATTCGATCCTGACGCCGTTCCTGGTCGCGTTGTTGCTCGCCTACCTGTTCGATCCGGTCGTGGATCGCCTGGAAAAGCTCGGACTTTCGCGGACCCTGGGCGTGGTGACGGTGTTCGCGCTGTTCACGTTGATCATCACCGCGTTGGTGCTGGTGCTGGTGCCGATGCTGGCCAAGCAGCTGTTTCGTTTGTACGAGTTGGCGCCGCAGATGCTCGACTGGCTGCAGCACACGGCGATGCCGTGGGCTCAGGCCAAACTCGGATTGTCGGAAGGGTTCTGGAAGTTCGACAAGGTCAAAGCCGCGATCAGCGAGCATATGGGCCAGACCACCGACATCGTCGGTGTGGTGCTCAGCCAGGCCACTGCTTCAAGCCTGGCGCTGATCGGCTGGCTGACGAACCTGGTGCTGATTCCGGTGGTGGCGTTCTACCTGCTGCGCGACTGGGACATTATGATGGCCAAGATTCGCGGCCTGCTGCCGCGAGACCGTGAAGAGCGCGTGGTGTCCCTGGCTGCAGAGTGTCATGAGGTACTCGGTGCGTTTGTGCGCGGCCAGTTGCTGGTGATGCTGGCGCTGGGCATCATCTATGCAGCCGGGCTGATGGCTATCGGCCTGGAGCTGGGCCTGTTGATCGGCCTCATCGCAGGCCTGGCGGCCATCGTGCCGTACATGGGCTTTGTGATCGGGATCGGCGCTGCGCTGGTGGCCGGGTTGTTCCAGTTCGGCGGCGACCTGTACCCGATGTTGGGGATTGTCGCGGTGTTCATGGTCGGCCAGGCCCTCGAAGGCATGGTGCTGACGCCCTTGCTGGTGGGCGATCGAATCGGCCTGCATCCGGTGGCGGTGATCTTTGCGATCCTGGCGGGCGGTGAGCTGTTCGGCTTCACCGGGATCCTGCTGGCACTGCCCGTGGCGGCGGTGATCATGGTGTTGGTACGGCATGTACACGTGCTGTACAAGGATTCGGATGTATACACCGGCGTCGAAGACCCCGAGCTGTAATCGCAGTACGACAAACCCGGCTTCTGGCCGGGTTTGTTGTTTATAAGGTGGGGGCGTCAAACAATCCGTGTAAACCGGCAGGTTAACGCAAACCTTTGATTTTGCTTGTGGTCTGCTGCATTGTGCGCCCGGCGTCACGGGTATAGACTTTGCGAACTTTACACAGAGGCCACTAGCGGTTCGATGGGAGCCGTTCAGTCAGCATGAAACCGATTCAGCTGCCCCTAGGTGTGCGTCTGCGTGATGACGCAACCTTTATCAATTACTACCCAGGCGCCAATGCCGCAGCACTCGGCTATGTCGAGCGGCTATGCGAAGCCGACGCCGGGTGGACGGAAAGCCTGATCTATCTGTGGGGCAAGCATGGCGTGGGGCGTACCCACCTGTTGCAGGCCGCGTGCCTGCGCTTCGAGCAGATGGGCGAGCCGGCGGTGTACCTGCCGTTGGCCGAGCTGATGGACCATGGCATCGGCATCTTCGACAACCTTGAGCAATACGAACTGGTGTGCCTGGATGACCTGCAGGTTATCGCCGGCAAGGCGCAGTGGGAAGAAGCCTTGTTCCACCTGTTCAACCGCCTGCGCGACAGCGGCAGGCGCCTGTTGATCGCCGCGTCCACCTCGCCCCGGGAGTTGCCGGTCAAGCTGGCCGACCTCAAGTCCCGTCTCACCCTGGCGCTGATCTTCCAGATGCGACCATTGTCCGACGAAGACAAATTGCGCGCCCTGCAATTGCGTGCATCTCGTCGCGGCCTGCACCTTACCGACGAAGTCGGTCATTTTATTCTCACTCGTGGCACGCGCAGCATGAGCGCGCTGTTCGATTTGCTCGAACAGCTTGATCAGGCGTCCCTGCAGGCGCAAAGAAAATTGACGATCCCTTTTCTCAAAGAGACGTTGGGCTGGTAACTGTTTGATTTGCATGGATTCGGCATTTTTCAGGCGCCAGAAATCCTGCGTTTGAGCCGCATCGGCCACGCATTTTGCTCATTAAATGGAATTACGGCTTAGATGTCGCAGTCCAATTGCCAAGTCACATAGACCTCGATTGAATTTGCAAATCGATCTGATAGCGGGCATAGTCTCGGCTTCTTTACATACCAGCCACGGTCGTGCCCATGCTAAATCGCTTCGCACCCCTCGTGCCTCTCGCACTCGTCACCCTGTTGTTTGGTTGCGCCTCCCAGCCCCAGCAAGTGGCTGTCCAGCAAAAACCACAGGTTCAAAGCCAGGCAAAATTCGTTGCCGCGCAGTCTGCTTCCGTTTACGAAGAAGAGCTGGCAACCGAAAAAGAACTGACCGATTTTTCTGGCAGCAAGCCTTACCAGCTTCCTGTGCTGGCCGACAGCATCCTCGAACGTGGCATGTCCCTGATCGGTACCCGTTACCGTTTTGGTGGTACCTCTGAAGCCGGTTTCGATTGCAGCGGCTTTATCGGTTACCTGTTTCGTGAAGAGGCGGGCATGAATCTGCCACGCTCGACGCGCGAAATGATCAACGTGAAAGCACCGTTGGTCGCGCGCAACAACCTCAAGCCCGGCGATCTGCTTTTCTTCAGTACGGCAGGCCGTGGTCGTGTCAGCCACGCCGGTATCTACCTGGGCGATAACCAGTTTATCCACTCCAGCAGCCGTCGCAGTGGCGGCGTTCGAGTCGACAGCCTGGGCGACAGCTACTGGAGCAAAACCTTCATCGAAGCCAAGCGCGCACTCGCCATGGCCCCGTCTACAGTGACCGCCAGTAAGTAAAGTTAAAGTGATACTTGAAGTTTGACGCGTAAGGGCTAGAATCTCTGGACATTGTTGTAATCCGTTCGCGCGAGCCCTGCTTGCGCGTTCTGGTTTTCAGCGTTCGGCAGCGAAAAGCCGCATCCAGACCAGGATTGTTCTGCCCATGTCGACCTCGGCCCGCCTCATGCTTCTTGTTTGCGCCGCGCTGCTCAGCGCCTGCGCAAGCCGTCCACCGCCGCCGGCGCCTGTCGCCGTCAAGCCCAAGCCGGTGTTCAACTACGCTGCCACCCAAAGTTTCTCGCCTGCGGCCGAAGACGTGCTCTTCCGTGCACTCGGTCTGGTCGGCACGCCTTATCGCTGGGGCGGTAATACGCCGGACTCGGGATTCGATTGCAGCGGCCTGATCGGCTTCGTCTACCGCGATGCGGCCGGTATTTCCCTGCCACGTACCACCCGCGAACTGATCGTGATGCGCGCCCAGGATGTGAGTGAGCAGAACCTGCAGACCGGTGACTTGCTGTTCTTCGCCACCGGCGGCGGTTCCCAGGTCAGCCATGCGGGCATCTATGTGGGCGAAGGCCGTTTCGTGCATGCGCCGCAAACCGGCGGCACGGTGAAGCTGGATACCTTGTCCAAGGCGTATTGGCAGAATGCGTACCTGAGCGCCAAGCGCGTATTGCCGGCCGAGCATCTGGCGCGCAATCCTTAACGCTCAAACCAGGATCCACATGTGGGAGGGGGCTTGCTCCCGATGGCGGTGCATCAGTTCAACCATTCATTGACTGATCCACTGCTATCGGGAGCAGGCCCCCTCCCACATGTGTTTTGCGGTGTTTATTTAGCTGAAACCCGCCACACCTTATTCCCCACATCATCGGCCACCAGCAGATCCCCCTGCTGATCGATGACCACGCCCACTGGCCGGCCCATGGCTTTCTCGTCTTTGTCGAGGAACCCGGTCAGCACGTCCACCGGCTGCCCCTTGGGTTGTCCGCCCTCGAACGGCACGAAGATCACCTTGTAGCCACTGTGCGGCTTGCGGTTCCACGAGCCGTGCTGGCCGATGAACGCGCCGTTGCTGAAGGTCGCCGGGAGTTTGCTGCCTTCGGCAAAGGTCAGCCCCAGGGATGCGGTGTGCGGGCCCACGGCGTAGTCCGGCGCAATGGCCTTGGCCACCAGCTCCGGATTCTGCGGCGTCACGCGCACGTCCACATGCTGACCGTAGTAACTGAACGGCCAGCCATAAAAGCCGCCATCCTTGACCGAGGTGATGTAGTCCGGCACCAGGTCGCTGCCGATTTCGTCGCGCTCGTTGACGGCCGTCCACAGTTTGCCGCTCTGCGGTTCCCAGGCCATGCCGTTGGGATTGCGCAGGCCCGACGCGAAAATCCGGTGCTGGCCGGTGGCGCGGTCAACTTCCCAGATCGCTGCGCGGCCTTGTTCGGCCTCCAGTCCGTTTTCGCCAACGTTACTGTTGGAACCTACGCTCACGTACAGCTTGCTGCCGTCCTTGCTCGCCACCACGTTTTTCGTCCAGTGGTGGTTCAGCGGGCCGCCTGGCAAATCGACGACTGTAGTGCCCTGGGTTTTGATCGCGGTTTCGCCCGGCTGATAGGCAAAGCGCAGCAGCTTGTCCGAGTCGGCCACGTACAGGTCGTTGCCCACCAGGGTCATGCCGAATGGCGAGTTGAGGTTTTCCAGGAAAACCGTGCGTGTCTCGGCCACGCCGTCGTGGTCGGCATCGCGCAGCAGGGTGATGCGGTTCGGGCTCGGCACACCTGCGCCGGCGCGGCCCATGACTTTCTCCATCACCCAGCCGCGAATGCCCTTGGCATCATCCGGCTTGGGCGGCGCGTTGGTTTCGGCCACCAGTACGTCGCCATTGGGCAACACATAGAGCCAGCGCGGGTGGTCCAGGCCTTCGGCGAACGCAGCGACCTGAGTGCCAGCGGCGGCGGTCGGCTTGGCGCCTTCAGGCCAGCCGATGGCCGGTGCGATGTTTACTGTTGGGATCAGCGTCTTGTTCGGTTGCGGCAACTTGGGCGACGGCCCGGTGCCATCCGACACCTGCAGCGTCGAGCTTTCACCGCAGGCGGCAAGGGTGCCGGCGAGCATGATGAGTAAGGCGAGTCTTGTTTTATGCATGGTTTTCTCCTGAATGCCTGTAAGGGTAGAGGATTGCCAGCGCGGGATGGTTCAAGTGCCAGGCCAGCTTTAATTGACGCTCCACCCCCAACCCACTAACCTTCGCCGCTTGTTCCAGGTGCTCCGTGGCGCGTGCGTCGACAGAGTGAAACAGGGAAGCCGGTGAGTGAGCGCACTTGTACACAGTGCTGCCGCGATCCCGGCGCTGCCCCCGCAACGGTAAATGAGTCAACACGGTGCTGTTTGCCACTGTATCGCCCGCGATATGGGAAGGCGCGCCGCCGGCTTGCCTGCGCTTGATACGTGCAGGCGCCACTCATGAGTCCGGAGACCGGCCTTGAACATTCAACAGCATCACGGTGGGCGATGCTTGGCTGTCTGTATGTGCTTGTTCCTGCCCGCCGTTTTTGTCCAGCCCCAACGGAGAGCTGCCATGACCGATTCCCCCGAACGCGACGAGCGCCATCTGGCGCGCATGCTGCGCAAAAAAGCCTTGATCGACGAGCGCATCGCCAACTCGCCGAATGAGTGCGGCCTGCTGCTGGTGCTCACCGGCAACGGCAAAGGTAAGAGCAGCTCGGCCTTCGGCATGCTGGCCCGTGCCATGGGCCACGGCATGCAGTGCGGTGTGGTGCAGTTCATCAAGGGCCGTTTCAGCACCGGTGAAGAGATGTTCTTCCGCCGCTTCCCCGAGCAGGTGCGCTTTCACGTGATGGGTGAAGGTTTCACCTGGGAAACTCAGGACCGCCAGCGCGACATCGCCGCCGCCGAAGCCGCTTGGGCGGTATCGCGGGCAATGCTGCAGGACCCCTCCATCGGCCTGGTGGTGCTGGATGAATTGAACATTGCCCTCAAGCACGGCTACCTCAACCTTGACCAGGTCCTCAGCGACCTGCAGGCCCGCCCGCCGATGCAGCACGTGGTGGTCACCGGCCGTGGCGCCAAGCCCGAGCTGATTGAAATGGGCGACACCGTCACCGAAATGGGCATGCTCAAGCACGCATTCCAGGCCGGCATCAAGGCTCAGAAGGGCGTCGAACTTTGAATCAGCCCCGTCATTGCCCGGCCGTTCTGATTGCCGCACCGGCGTCCGGCCAGGGCAAAACCACCGTGACCGCCGCCCTGGCCCGGCTGCACCGCAACCTGGGGCGCAAGGTGCGCGTATTCAAGTGCGGCCCGGACTTCCTCGACCCGATGATCCACGAGCGCGCCAGTGGTGCGCCGGTGTATCAGTTGGACATGTGGATGGTGGGCGAGCAGGAAAGTCGCCGCCTGTTGTGGGAAGCGGCGGGCGAGGCCGACCTTATTCTGATCGAAGGCGTCATGGGCCTGTTCGACGGCACGCCCTCCAGCGCCGACCTGGCGCGACATTTCGGTGTGCCGGTGCTCGGCGTGATCGACGGCACCGCCATGGCCCAGACCTTCGGCGCACTGGCCCTGGGCCTGGCGCGCTATCAGCCGGACCTGCCGTTCGCCGGCGTGCTGGCCAACCGGGTCGGCACCCTGCGTCATGCGCAGTTGCTCGAAGGCAGCCTCACCGAAGGCCTGCGCTGGTACGGCGCGCTGTCCCGCGAGACTGGAATCGAACTGCCCAGCCGTCACCTCGGCCTGGTGCAGGCCAGCGAGCTCAATGACCTCGATGCGCGCCTGGACGCCGCCGCCCAGGCCCTGGGCAGCAGTTGCGAAGTGGCGGTGCCGCCACCGGTGACCTTTGCCGTGCCCGAGGTGATCGCGGCCGAGCCGTTGCTCGCCGGCGTGCGCATTGCCATCGCCCGGGACGAAGCGTTTGCCTTCACCTATGGCGCCAGCCTGGACCTGTTGCGGGCGATGGGCGCCGAGCTGAGGTTCTTCTCACCGCTTCACGATAGTCAGTTGCCTGAGGCCGACAGCCTGTACCTGCCCGGTGGTTACCCGGAGCTGCATCACCAGGCGCTGTCGGAAAATACCTCGATGCTCGCAGCCATTCGTGCCCATCACGCGGCGAGTAAACCCTTGCTCGCCGAGTGTGGCGGCATGTTGTATCTGCTCGACTCGCTCACCGACGTTGACGGCATCCGCGTCGAACTGGTGGGCCTGTTGCGGGGCGACGCGGTGATGCAGAAGAAACTGGCGGCGCTGGCGCTGCAGAGTGTCGAGCTGCCGGAGGGCACGTTGCGCGGGCACACCTATCACCATTCGCTGACCAGCACCGAATGGGATCCGATCGCCCGTGGCCTGAGCCCCAATGGCGGGCGCGGTGCCGAGGCGGTGTATCGGCAGGGCCGGATGACCGCTTCCTATGTGCACTTTTATTTCCCGTCGAATCCGGCGGCGGTGGCCGCGCTTTTTGCGCCGGATCTCAAGACCGCTGTCGCAGGCAATCCAGCGCCCACATTGATAGCGTTTACAGATCAAACGGTAGGGCCATGACCGACCACGCATTCCCCCTGGCCGAGCGCGACGCCGTCTACCGCGCCATCGCCGAACGCCGCGACATGCGCCACTTCAGCGGTGGCACGGTCGCCCCCGAATTACTGCAGCGCCTGCTCCAGGCCGCACATCAGGCCCCCAGCGTGGGCCTGATGCAGCCCTGGCGCTTTATCCGCATCAGCGACCGCTCGTTGCGCGGGCGGATCCAGCACCTGGTGGAAGACGAACGCGTGCGCACCGCTCAGGCCCTGGGGGAGTGTTCCGACCAGTTCATGAAGCTCAAGGTCGAAGGCATCCACGACTGCGCCGAAGTGCTGGTGGCAGCGCTGATGGATGACCGTGAACGGCATATTTTCGGCCGTCGCACCTTGCCCGAAATGGACATGGCCTCGCTGTCCTGCGCAATCCAGAACCTGTGGCTGGCCGCGCGGGTGGAAGGGCTGGGCATGGGCTGGGTGTCGTTGTTCGAACCCCAGGCCCTGGCCGACCTGCTGGGCTTGCCGCCAGGTGCCAAGCCCCTGGCCGTATTGTGCCTGGGCCCTGTCGCCGAATTTTATCCGGCGCCAATGCTGCAGCTCGAGGGCTGGCGCGAGCCACAGCCGTTGAGTGAGATGCTGTATGAAAATGCGTGGGGAGTGAGTCAATGAGTGTGGCCTTGCTGTGCGTCGCTGCCGTGGCGCTGGACGCGCTGCTGGGTGAGCCCAGGCGCTGGCATCCGCTGGTGGCATTCGGCAACTTTGCCGGGCGCATCGAGCAACGCTTCAACAGCGGTGGGCGCGGCTGGCGCAGCCATGGGGTCACCGCCTGGGTCATCGCGGTGGTGCCGTTGACCCTGCTGGCCACCGCCTTGTCATGGGCGCCTTATATTGGCTGGACGCTGGAGATCCTCGCGTTGTACTGCGCCCTGGGCATGCGCAGCCTGGGTGAGCATGTGATACCGGTGGCCCAGGCCCTGCGCAGCGATGACCTGGTTGAGGCGCGCACGCGGGTGAGTTACCTGGTCAGCCGCGAGACCGCCGAACTGGACGCCACCGACGTCGCCCGCGCTGCCACCGAGTCGGTGCTGGAAAACGGCAGCGACGCAGTATTTGCCGCACTGTTCTGGTTTGTGGTCGCCGGCGTGCCGGGCGTGGTGCTCTATCGTCTGAGCAATACGCTGGACGCGATGTGGGGCTACCGCACCGAACGCTTCGAGCGCTTCGGCTGGGCAGCGGCCAGAATTGACGATGTGCTCAACTATATTCCTGCGCGGCTGGTGGCCTTGACCTACGCCGTGCTGGGCAAGACCCGCCTGGCGCTCAAGTGCTGGCGTACCCAGGGTCCGACCTGGGACAGCCCCAACGCCGGGCCAGTGATGGCGGCCGGCGCGGGCGCGCTGGGCGTGGCGCTGGGTGGTGCGGCGATCTATCACGGCGAGCTGCATCAGCGTCCACCGCTGGGCGAAGGCCCGGCGGCGGATGCCGATGCCATCGAGCGGGGCTGGCAACTGGTACAGCGCGGCGTATGGCTGTGGCTGCTGATTCTGTGCGCGGGGGCGCAATTTTATGCTTGAACACGGCGGACGCCTGCGCAAGGCGGCAATCCAGTACGGCATTGCCGAAGACCAGTGGCTCGACCTGTCCAGTGGTCTGGCGCCGTGGCCCTGGCCGATTCCCGAGATCCCGTTGCGCGCCTGGGCGCGTCTGCCGGAAACCGACGATGGCCTGGAGTTGGCCGCCAGCGAATATTACGGCGCGGCGCATGTATTGCCGGTGGCCGGTTCGCAGGCGGCCATCCAGTTGCTGCCGCGCCTGCGTCGTTCCGGCAAGGTCGGCGTACTGTCGCCGTGCTACGCCGAACACGCCGAAGCCTGGCGTCGCGCCGGGTATGTGGTGCGCGAAGTACAGGAGCAGGAAGTCGACTTCTTTCTCGACAGCCTCGATGTGCTGGTAGTGGTTAACCCGAACAACCCCACGGGGTTGAGCCTGAGCCCGCAACGCCTGCTCGCCTGGCACGCCCGCCTGGCGCAGCGCGGAGGCTGGCTGGTGGTGGACGAAGCCTTCATGGACGTCACCCCGCACCTGAGCCTGGCGGGCCATGCCCATCAGGTCGGGCTGATCGTGCTGCGCTCATTCGGCAAATTCTTTGGCCTGGCCGGTGTGCGGCTGGGCTTTGTCCTGGCCGAGCGGCGATTGCTCAAGTTGCTCGCCGAGCAGGTCGGCCCCTGGGCCGTCAGCGGGCCGACGCGTGTACTGGGTCAGGCCTGCTTGCGTGATACCGACGGGCACACGCGCCAGCGCGCGCGCTGTGTCGAGGCCGGGCAGCGTTTGTTTGCCTTGCTCGAGCGCCACGGCTTTCAGCCGCAGGGCGGCTGTGCCCTGTTCCAATGGTTGATCACGACACACGCCGAGCGGCTGCACGAATTCATGGCCCAGCGCGGCATCCTGCTGCGTCTGTTTGCGCACAACAGCAGCCTGCGCTTCGGCCTGCCCGACACCGAGGCCGACTGGCTGCGCCTCGATGCGGCACTGGTCGCTTACCGGGAGGCGGCATGAGTACGCTGATGGTGCAGGGCACCACCTCCGATGCCGGCAAAAGTACCCTGGTGACCGCGCTGTGCCGTTGGCTGGTGCGCCAGGGCGTGGCAGTGGCGCCGTTCAAACCGCAGAACATGGCCCTCAACAGCGCCGTGACCGCCGAAGGCGGCGAGATCGGCCGCGCCCAGGCGGTGCAGGCCCAAGCCGCCCGCCTGGCGCCCCACACCGACATGAACCCGGTGTTGCTCAAACCCAACAGCGATACCGGCTCGCAGGTCATCATCCACGGCCGTGCCGTCACCAGCATGAACGCGGTGGCCTACCACGATTACAAAGCCATCGCGATGCAGGCGGTGCTGGCCTCCCATGCGCGCCTGAGCGCAGCCTACCCGGTGGTGATGGTGGAAGGCGCGGGCTCGCCGGCAGAAATCAACCTGCGCGCCAACGACATCGCCAACATGGGTTTTGCCGAAGCGGTGGACTGCCCGGTGCTGCTGATCGCCGATATCAACCGTGGCGGCGTGTTTGCCCATCTGGTAGGCACCCTGGAATTGCTCTCGCCCAGCGAACAGGCGCGGGTCCGAGGTTTTATCATCAACCGCTTTCGCGGCGACATTGCGCTGCTGCAGCCGGGGCTCGATTGGCTTCAGGCACGCACCGGCAAACCGGTGGTGGGCGTGTTGCCCTATGTGATGGACCTGCACCTGGAAGCCGAGGACGGCATCGACCGGCGCCAGATCGACAAGGTCGCCCAGGTGCTCAGGGTGGTCGTGCCGGTATTGCCGCGCATCAGCAACCACACGGATTTCGACCCGTTACGCCTGCACCCCCAGGTGGATCTGCAGTTCGTGGGGCCGGGCCAGTCGATCCCGGCCGCCGACCTGATCATCCTGCCGGGCTCGAAAAGTGTGCGCAGTGATTTGGCGTATCTGCGCGCCAATGGCTGGGACAGCGCCGTGGCGCGGCATTTGCGCTATGGCGGCAAGCTGCTGGGGATTTGCGGTGGTTTGCAGATGCTGGGTGAGCAGGTGCATGACCCGCTTGGGCTGGAAGGGGCTGCAGGGTCCAGTGACGGGCTGGGACTGCTGGGGTTCAGCACCACGTTGGAAGAAGAGAAGCAGTTGCGCAATGTGCGTGGGCGGCTGTTTTTGGAAGACGCTGAGGTGAGTGGGTATGAGATTCATGCGGGGGTGACGTCGGGTGACGGTCTGACGCGTGCTGCGGTGCTGCTGGATGATGGGCGCACTGATGGCGCGCACAGTGCTGACGGGCAAATCCTTGGCACCTACTTGCACGGTTTGTTCGAAACCCCCGCCGCGTGCAGCGCCTTGCTGCGTTGGGCCGGGTTGCAGGATGTGCAGGAGGTGGATTACCACGCGCTGCGTGAGCGGGATATCGAGCGGTTGGCGGATTTGGTGGAGAACCATCTGGACACCGCGTTGTTGCGCAAACTGTGTGGAATCTGACGGTGTACGGACAGATTCCCTGTGGCAGCGGGCTTGCTCCCGATGGCGGTTTTTCGGTGTACATATCCGTTGTTGCGGTAACGGCGGCTTATGGTTCCGCTCTTACAGCGGGTCACTTTTGGAAGAGCCCAAAAGTAACCAAAAGGCTCTCGCCCCACCACTCGGCACCTCGCTCAGGCTCGGTGTGCCCGCACGCAGGCTTGAATCCGTGGGCCGCCGCAATGGGCCATCCCTGGCCCAGTGCGGCTAACCCGGCGTCCTGCCGGGTTGCCCACGGATTCAAACCTGCGTTCGGCCAGCGTGGTTTTACGGGGCGCCTGAGATCAAAATCAACAGCCAGATCAACAGCTGATGTGCGTTTCTGTGGGAGCGGGCTTGCCCGCGATGGCGGCCTTAGAGTCGATCACTATGTAATTGAAACGCCACGTTCCAAATATGGGAGGGGGCTTGCTCCCGATGGTGGTTTTTCGGTGTACATATCCGTTGTTGCGGTAACGGCGGCTTATGGTTCCGCTCTCACAGCGGGTCACTTTTGGAAGAACCCAAAAGTAACCAAAAGGCTCTCGCCCCACCACTCGGCACCTCGCTCAGGCTCGGTGTGCCCGCACGCAGGCTTGAATCCGTGGGCCGCCGCAATGGGCCATCCCTGGCCCAGTGCGGCTAACCCGGCGTCCTGCCGGGTTGCCCACGGATTCAAACCTGCGTTCGGCCAGCGTGGTTTTACGGGGCGCCTGAGATCAAAATCAACAGCCAGATCAACAGCTGATGTGCGTTTCTGTGGGAGCGGGCTTGCCCGCGATGGCGGCCTGAGAGTTGATCACTATGTAACTGAAGCGCCACGTTCCAAATGTGGGAGGGGGCTTGCTCCCGATGGCGGCCTGACAGTCACACAATTCAGCCAACCGAAGGTGCCATCCCATGCTTGAACTGATCCTCGGTGGCGCCCGCTCCGGCAAAAGCCGTCTCGCCGAAAAGCTTGCCAGCGACAGTGGCCTGTCGGTCACTTACATCGCCACCAGCCAACCGCTGGACGGTGAGATGAACGAGCGCGTTGCCCTGCATCGTCAAAGGCGCCCGGACCACTGGGGCCTGATCGAAGAGCCGATTGAGCTGGCGCGCGTGCTGCGGGAAAACGCAGCCCCCGGGCGGTGCCTGCTGGTGGACTGTCTGACCTTGTGGCTGACCAACCTGCTGATGCTCGAAGACCCCGCGCGTCTGGCGCTCGAGCGCGATCAATTGCTCGATACCCTGGCCTCGCTGCCGGGGCAGATTATTTTTGTCAGCAACGAGACCGGTCTGGGTGTCGTGCCGCTGGGCGAATTGACTCGCCGCTATGTGGATGAAGCCGGTTGGCTGCATCAAGCCCTGGCCGAGCGTTGTCAGCGTGTTGTCCTGACCGTCGCCGGCCTGCCTATGACTTTGAAAGGTACTGCGTTATGACTGACAACTGGTGGCTCAACCCATGTAAGGCGATTGACGCCCCGGCGTACGAACAAGCTCTGGCACGCCAGCAGCAATTGACCAAGCCGGCCGGTTCTCTTGGCCAGTTGGAAGCGCTGGCAGTGCAATTGGCGGGGTTGCAGGGACGGGTCAAACCGTCGGTGGATCGGCTGTGGATCGCGATTTTCGCCGGTGATCATGGCGTGGTCGCCGAAGGGGTATCGGCCTTTCCCCAGGAAGTGACCGGGCAGATGCTGCATAACTTTGTCAGCGGCGGCGCGGCCATCAGTGTGTTGGCGCGTCAGTTGGATGCGCAACTGGAGGTGGTCGACCTGGGCACTGTCACGCCCGCGTTGAGCCTGCCCGGCGTGCGTCATTTGAATCTCGGCGCGGGCACGACGAATTTCGTCAACGGCCCGGCGATGACGGCGGCCCAGGGCAAGCAAGCGCTGCAAGCCGGCCGCGACAGCGTGCTGCGCGCGCTGGAGAGCGGCGCGCAATTGTTTATCGGTGGCGAGATGGGCATCGGCAACACCACCGCCGCCAGTGCGCTGGCGTGTGCCTTGCTCGATTGCCCGGTGACAGACCTGACCGGACCGGGTACGGGTCTAGATGCCCAGGGCGTCAGCCACAAGGTGGCGGTTATCGAGCGCGCGCTGACGCTGCATGCCGGGCAACGCGGTGATGCGTTGCAAACGCTGTTCAATCTCGGCGGGTTTGAGATCGCGGCCCTGGTCGGCGCGTATCTGGCCTGTGCCCAGGAGGGCGTTGCGGTGCTGGTGGACGGGTTTATCTGCACCGTTGCGGCGCTGGTGGCTACGCGTCTTAGCCCGGCGTGCCGCGAATGGCTGCTGTTTGGCCATCGTGGCGCCGAGCCGGGGCATCGCCATGTGCTGCAAAGCCTCGACGCCCTGCCGTTGTTGGACCTTGGCCTGCGCCTGGGCGAGGGCAGTGGCGCCGCAACGGCGGTGCCGCTGTTGCGACTGGCCTGCGCACTGCACGGGCAGATGGCGACATTCGCCGAAGCGGCCGTGGCGGATCGTCCCGCATGACCTTGCACCTGGACTTGCTGCGTCATGGTGAAACCGAATTGGGCGGCGGCCTGCGCGGCAGCCTGGATGACGCGCTCACCGCCAACGGCTGGGCGCAGATGCGCGCCGCTGTGGTCGAGCAAGGGCCCTGGGACCGGGTGATCAGCTCTCCGCTGCAACGTTGTGCGCGTTTTGCCGAGGAGTTGGGCACACGTCTCAACTTGCCGGTGAGCCTGGAAAGAGACCTGCAGGAGCTGCATTTCGGCGCCTGGGAAGGACAGAGCGCGGCGGCATTGATGCAAACCGATGCCGAAGGCCTGGGCCTGTTCTGGGCTGATCCTTATAGCTTTACGCCGCCCGAGGGAGAGCTGGTCAGCGATTTTTCCGACCGGGTACTTGGCGCCGTCTCACGTCTGCACCAGGCCTATGCCGGTGAGCGCGTGTTGTTGATCAGCCACGGCGGGGTCATGCGTTTGCTGCTGGCGCGCGCGCGCGGCCTGCCCCGTGAACAGTTGCTGAATGTCGAAGTCGGCCACGGTGGGCTGTTCAGCCTGCGGGTCGGCGCAGGCGGCGTATTGAAGGAAGGCGTCTGATCATGTTGCCGTTCTGGATCGCCCTGCAATTTCTGAGCAGCCTGCCGATTCGCTTGCCGGGCATGCCGCAACCCCGGGAACTGGGGCGGTCGTTGCTGTTTTATCCACTGGTGGGCGTGCTGTTCGGGCTGCTGCTGTGGGGGCTCAACAACGTGTTGATGGGCGCGCCGTTGTTGCTGCACGCCGCGCTGTTGTTGACCGCGTGGGTGCTGCTCAGTGGTGGGCTGCACCTGGACGGTCTGGCGGACAGTGCGGATGCCTGGCTAGGTGGCTTCGGCGACCGCGAGCGCACGCTCAGCATCATGAAAGACCCGCGCAGCGGGCCGATTGCCGTGGTGACCCTGGGCCTGGTGTTGCTGCTCAAGTTCGCGGCGCTGGTGGCCTTGATCGAACAGCACAACGGTGTGGCCTTGATCCTGGCGCCGCTGATCGGACGTGCCTCGATGTTGGCGCTGTTCCTCACCACGCGCTACGTGCGGGCAGGGGGATTGGGCCAGGCTTTGTCAGATTATTTACCGCGCGTGGTGGGCCAGCAGGTGCTGATTCTCAGCGGCCTGGCGTGCCTGCTGATCGGCGGTTTCAGCGGCGGCATCGCCGTGTTGCTGGCGGCACTGTGCTTTGTCGGCCTGCGCCGGCTGATGGTCAAGCGGCTCGGCGGCACCACCGGCGATACGGCCGGCGCCGTGCTGGAGCTGCTGGAAGTCGCAGTACTGGTCGGGCTGGCGTTGTAACACTTTCTTGCATTTGCTCAATCGCGGGTATATACACGCTCCATGCTTGCCTCTCAATGTTTATGCATCAACCTGCGTCGCGCCGCTCGTGGCGTCAGCAGGCACTACGACGGCGCCCTCGACGGCTTCGGCATCAACGTTGCCCAATATTCGCTGCTGTGCAACCTGCAGCGGTTGGATCAGCCGAGCATTTCCAGTTTGGCGGACGCCATGGGCCTTGATCGCAGCACGCTGGGGCGCAATCTGCGGGTGCTGGAATGCGAAGGCCTGGTGCAGTTGGTCGAGGGTAGCGACCTGCGAAATCGCCTGGTGATGTTGACCGAAGCCGGTGCAGAACGGCTGGCTGCCGCTTTGCCGGCGTGGGAAGCGGCGCAGCAGAAACTGATTGACCGACTGGGCGCCGACAAGCGCGAAACCCTGTTGGCCTTGCTGGATGAACTCGCCTGAAGGCGGGTGCGTTCGATGACAAGCGGGTATATACCCGCGAGCGGAGAATAAGAAATGAATTCGATGTGGCGCACCAGTGGCTGGGTGCTTGTTGGGAGTGCACTGATCCTGGCGTTGTCGTTGGGCGTGCGACACGGCTTTGGCCTGTTTTTGTCGCCAATGAGTGCCGAATTCGGCTGGGGTCGCGAGACTTTCGCCTTCGCCATTGCCCTTCAGAACTTGATCTGGGGCTTGGCGCAGCCGTTCACCGGGGCCCTGGCTGACCGTTTCGGTGCGACCAAAACCGTGTTTGTCGGTGGCGTTCTTTACGCCGTGGGCTTGGTGTTGATGGGCTTGTCCGATTCGGCGTGGTCACTGTCGGTGAGTGCCGGCCTGTTGATCGGCATCGGTCTGTCCGGCACGTCGTTTTCGGTGATTCTCGGTGTGGTAGGGCGCGCGGTGGCCCCGGAAAAACGCAGCATGGCCATGGGCATTGCCAGCGCCGCCGGGTCTTTTGGCCAATTCGCCATGGTGCCGGGCACCTTGGGGCTGATCAGCTGGCTGGGTTGGTCGGCCGCGCTATTGGCGCTGGGCTTGATGGTTGCGCTGATTCTGCCGCTGGTCAGCATGCTCAAGGACAAGCCGCTGCCGGTACTGGCCGGCCAGCAGACCCTGCGTGAAGCGTTGCGGGAAGCCTGCTCCCACTCCGGGTTCTGGTTGCTGGCGTTCGGCTTCTTTGTCTGCGGTTTCCAGGTGGTGTTCATTGGCGTGCATTTGCCCGCTTATCTGGTGGACCAGCATCTGCCGGCCACGGTGGGCACCACCGTGCTGGCGTTGATCGGCCTGTTCAATATCTTCGGCACCTACACCGCCGGCTGGCTCGGCGGGCGCATGTCCAAGCCGCGTCTGCTCACGGGGTTATACCTGTTGCGGGCGGTGGTGATTGGGTTGTTCCTGTGGGCACCGGTGACCCAGGTCAGCGCCTACGTGTTCGGCATGGCCATGGGGTTCCTGTGGTTGTCCACCGTGCCGCTGACCAACGGCACGGTCGCGACGCTGTTCGGTGTGCGAAACCTCTCCATGCTTGGTGGCATCGTGTTCCTGTTTCACCAGCTCGGCTCGTTCCTCGGCGGCTGGTTGGGCGGGGTGGTCTATGATCATACCGGCAACTACGATTTGATCTGGCAGGTGGCAATTGTGCTGAGCCTGATCGCTGCAGGCCTGAACTGGCCGGTGCGCGAGCGGCCGGTGGCGAGGCTGCAGGCACAGATGGAGGCAGCATGAGCGGGACAGCAAGGTCGTTGATGATTGTGGCCGGCATCATCCTGTTGCTGATGGCCTGGTGGGGCTGGCAACGTGGCGGATTGGCGTTGATGCAGCTGGGCATGTCGATCTGTTAAGTTCGGTCTCTGAATTTCTTCATAGGATATTTCGACATGCACATGCGCTGGCTTGCAGTTCCCGTATTGATGGCGGCTTTTGGCGGTGTGGCGATGGCGGCCGAATGCCCGCCGCTGCTCGAAGGGCAGTTGCCCAAGTTGCGTGCGAAAGAATCCATTGATCTGTGCCAGCGTTTTGCCGGCAAACCGTTGCTGATCGTCAACACCGCGAGCTTCTGCGGGTTCGCGCCGCAATTCAAAGGCCTTGAAGCCTTGTACCAACGTTACAAGGATCAAGGGCTGGAAGTGCTCGGCGTGCCGTCCGATGACTTCAAGCAGGAGGCCAAGACCGGCGAGGAGACCGCCAAGGTCTGCTATGTGAATTACGGCGTGACGTTCACCATGACCGAGCCGCAGCCGGTCAGGGGCGCGGACGCGGTGCACCTGTTCAAGGTGTTGGCGCAGCAGAGCAACGCGCCAAAATGGAATTTCTACAAGTACGTGGTGGACCGCCAGGGCAAGGTGATTGCCGACTTTTCCAGCCTCACCAAGCCCGACAGCCCGGAGCTGATCGAGGCGGTGGAAAAGGCAATCGCCTCCAAACCCTGATCGACGCCCATTGAAAAGCCCCGCCTCCCTTGCAGGAGAGCGGGGCTTTTTTATACCGCTGTGAATCAGAAGCGGTAGGTCATGCCCAGGCCGAAACCATTGGCACTGTTTTCATACTTGGCGTTGTAGCTGGCCAATTGGTTGGCGCGTGAAACCTTGACGTCCTCTTCCTTCAGGTAGGAGTAGGCGACGTCGACGGTCATGTTCGGCATCACTTCATAGCCCAGGCCCAGGCTGAAGATGGTGCGGTCGCCAGTCGGGATGCGCGGCGAGCGATCCGTGTTGTTGGTCGGCGACTGGTCGAACGTCAGGCCGGTACGCAGTACCACCTGTTTGGTCAGCTGGTACGAAGTACCCAGGGCGTAGGCCCAGGTATCGTGCCAGTTCTGGTCTTCCTTGATGGTGCTCACCAGGGCTGGTGCCAATGCACCGCCGGTAGCGCCGCTCACGCCTTTGTTTTCGACGGTGATGTCTTTCAGACGGCTCCAACGGGTCCAGCTGGCGCCCGCGTAGAGTTTCCAGGCATCAGTCAGGTCCTGGGTGACCGACAGGTCGTAGGACTCAGGGGTGTCGATCTTCAGCGACGCATCGTAGCGATTGCTGCGCAGGAACGGTGAGGTCGCGGTCGGTGCGGTGATTTCGGTGTGGCCATCAAGCTTGTAGCTGACCTTGGAGTGATAGGTCAGGCCGACACGGGTGGTATCGGTGGCTTGAACCAGCACGCCGACGTTGAAGCCCAGTGCGGTGTCGTCACCCTTGATCTTGATATTGGTGTCCGGCGCGGCAGGGTTGAGCGTCAGGTCCGATTCCAGGGTACCGGCGATGCGGTTGATGGTCGGGCCAAAACCTACGGAAACGCGATCATTGAAGGCGTAGCTGACGGTAGGCTGCAACGTGATGACTTTTACTTCGCTTTTGCTGCCAAAGCCACGGCCCTGGAAGCCGCTTTCGTAATCGGTCACCAGGCCGAACGGAGCATAAACGCCGAAGCCGACTGCCCATTGATCGTTGAGTTTATTGGTGTAGAAACCGAAAGGAACGCCAGTGAAAGGCACCATATCGCCTTTGTTGCTGCCGCGTGAGCGGCCACTTACGTCGCTGATATCGGTGGAGGCGTCGATGGCTGCAGCGCCACCGGTGACCTGTTGGCCTTGCAGGCGCGCCATGCCGGCAGGGTTGCCGTAGACAGTGCTTGCATCATCGGCAGAAGAGGAACGACCTGCGAAACCCGTACCCATCCCGCTGACGCTCTGTTCGTTCAGCGCAAAGCCGCTTGCGAACAGTTGGGAGGAGGCCATGGCAACGGCGAAGCTAAGTGTGGTCTTGAGCATTACTTTTTTCATTATTAGAACTCCGTGGTGATCACCGTTGCGGAAAGTATCAATAAATTTAACATCGCGCTATAGGCTGTAATGCAGGAGATAGAGCGGTTTTGTAGGACAATCCGACCATAATTCCCGTTATTTGACGCATCTTGCAAATTGCCCGGTGGGCGGACCTCATGATTCATGGGTGAAACACCGGTTTACCGGGCGTTTAGCAAAGTGCGCAGTGCGCGTTGCCCATGAAATATTTATTTTCAGATACGTGTCATCTGTCGAGCAGACTCGCTCACGCTTCAACCTGCGAGGAGGGTCGACGAAGCCCGAGCACAGAGGGCTTGGCAGCAATGGATCGAAGCTCAGGCTCGTCGAAAGCGGATCATGCCGCTCGAGTTGAAGTGTAGTGTGATATTCGTGATGTAAAAGGCTGTTTTTAAAACATCTTCTTTATTCAGTTATAACGGTTATATCTATTTGAGCTGAGGAATACATAGAGGAGTACAAATCGCGGACAATAAAAAACCCTGTTTTTCAGACAGGGTTTTTGTGTTTCAGCGACTCGGGTCGATCAGGCAACCAATGCCTGACGGGTACGCTCGATCACGGCCTGCAGCGGTTCTGCGCTGGAGTATTGATCGGGGTACAGGCGTTCGCTGTGACGCGCGATGCCGTGTTCGTTGACCAGCGTGAAGCTGAAGCAGCCTTTGCGGGCGGCCATGATCAGGCAGTTCATTGGGGCAAAAGCGTTGGTGAGGGTGCGGATGGCATCCTGAGTGTGGATTTGAGCGTTCATATTATGGGTGTTCCTACAAATGACACGGTTTAAGAACCGTGCAACGTTAAAACGTTCCAGTAACGTTGATCACCATTGATCAAACGAAGAACCTGACTGGAACAAAGCCGCCAGTTTGAAGCGCTGATAATTAAGGCGCGCTTGGGCTGGCAGGTAGGTACTTAGGAGGGCAGGCAACACAACAAGGGCAAAGGTTCTGGGCCCGAGGTGAAGATCCTGATCAATCTGCAGGGTGGTTCGGTCAGAGTATTTAAGCTTCGCGACACCCTTTGCTTGTTCAAAGGCTGTGTCGTCGCAAGCGATACCTGGAAACCATCTAGGTGGTCGATCCCGCGTTGTTCAGGGGATTTGTTCGACCAGAATTGACTTTCAGCTTGGTACTAACGCCGCGGATAGTAACGGATCGAAATCCCAAAAGAAAGTGTGTCGGCAAAAAAACTTCATTCAGCCGCCAAGCAGCCCGCGATAGACCAGCACCGTAATCGCTGCCGCCAATGAACAGCCCAGTGCGTAGGTGGCCAGGGTCAGTCGCAGTGATTGGCCTGTTTCGACCACCTTCATCACGTCCCCCATGTCGTTGATCCGGCCTTCACCCAGCTCAATGCACAGGCTCACCGCCGTAAACGCGGCAGACAGCAGGATAGCAATGGCGAACAGTGCGCCGTCGGGGGAGGGCAGCGCCGCATTGATGCCCAGGGATGTTGCGCAGATGGCCAATAACAACACGGCGAATAACAGCATTCCTTTCATGTATCCGTATACCGATGCGCTGCCAGGTGGGGCAGTGTGGCGACCGGAACGGCATTTGAAAAGTCCCGGCTTTGCACCTTCGGTAACATTTGCGCCGGTTGACGAATCAAAAAACCACACTCATATAGCCGGCTGATTGCCACTTGTGCACATTGGTTGCAGCGTGTGTCGCTCTTCCCCTGCTTGCGCTCCGAAGCCGCCATTTGCCTGCAATGAAAATTTAAGTCAATGAAAAACATCGCTTTTTTTTATTGGTGAAAAAATCGTCAGTTTGACTGCGGCCCCCGTTCCATGGGGCTTTGCGCAGGTTAAAGCACGGTTGTCCACTGAGTTATCCACAGCTTCTGTGGATTGTCCCAAGCGCTTGCTCTAGCACGGGCGTGCAGGTTTATTTCAGCTTTACCTGAACGAAAAAAAGAGTAGAGTGGCGCGCCTTCCGATCTGTCCCACAGTGCTTTATGAAGTTTCGCTCAGTATCATCTTCTGTTACCGATACCTCCCAGACTGTTACCGCGCCCAAGCGTTTTTCCCTTCAAGTCGCCTTGTGGCTGCTCGACAGCCCGCGCCTGGGGCACCACGCCAACGTCAAGCACTTTGCCGGGCGCTTGCTCAAACAGCCGGCCCGCGAAGGGGTGGTGGCCGCGCAGAGTCGCTTGGGTCAACTCATGTGCCGCGAATGCGGGAATGCCCGAGACCGGCGCATCGGCCACGACCTGCTGCGCCTGGCCGCTCGCGCCGGTGACCGCCGTGCCCTGCGCGAATTGGGCCAGGTCGAAGACTGAGCTGTCCTCCTGCCCTGCGCTTGGTTAACCTTGGTCTTTTTCGGTGACGGCAAACATGGTTATGGCTTTTGACTGGACCAGCCTCGCGCTGGGCCTTGCAGGCGCGGCGGTGCCGTTATTGGCGCTGTGCTGGCAGCTTCAGCGGCGCCTGACCGCGCGCACCACAGGCTGGGAACTGCTCGAAGAACGACTTGCCATCGCGCAACTGGCCCAGGAAGGGCTTGCCGCCCAGTTGGACGCCGGCCGCGATGAGATCAGCGACCTGAGCCATGCCAATGCGGCCAAGCAGGCTGATCTCGCGGCCTTGCGGCGTGAGGTCGAACTGCTGCAGATCGACCGCGACAATGCGCGCGATGCCGCCCACGGCTGGAACCTTGAGCGCAGCGCCAAGGAAACCGAACTGCGCCGCCTGGACGCTCTGGCGGCCGCGTTGCGCGCCGAGCTGCGCGAGCAGCAGGACAGCCACCAGCAACGCCTCACCGACCTGCAAGGTTCACGGGATGAACTGCGTGCGCAATTCGCTGAGCTGGCGGGGAAAATCTTCGATGAGCGCGAGCAGCGCTTCGCCGAAACCAGCCAGGAACGCCTCGGCCAGTTGCTCGATCCGCTCAAGGAGCGCATCCAGTCCTTCGAAAAACGCGTCGAAGAAAGCTATCAGAATGAAGCCCGTGAACGTTTCTCCCTGGCCAAGGAGCTTGAACGCCTGCAGCAACTGAACCTGCGCCTGTCGGACGAAGCCACCAACCTGACCCGCGCCCTCAAGGGCCAGAAAACCCAGGGCAACTGGGGCGAGTTGATTCTTGAACGGGTGCTGGAACATGCCGGCCTGGAGAAGGGCCGCGAGTACCAGACACAGGTCAGCCTCAAAGGCCCGGACGGTGAGCGCTTCCAGCCCGATGTGCTGATCATGTTGCCCGGTGACAAGCAGGTGGTGGTCGACTCCAAAGTCAGCCTGACCGCCTATCAGCAGTACGTGGCGGCGGATGACGAGGGGATCGGCCAGGCCGCGCTGAAGCAGCACGTGCTGTCCCTGCGCAATCACGTCAAAGGCTTGGCCGGCAAGGATTACAAGCGTCTGGAAGGCTTGCACAGTCTGGATTTCGTGCTGCTCTTCGTCCCCATCGAGGCGGCTTTTTCGGCGGCTTTGCAGGCCGAACCCAACCTGTTCCAGGAAGCGTTCGACCGCCATATCGTGATCGTCAGCCCCACCACGTTGCTCGCCACCTTGCGCGTGATCGACAGCCTGTGGAAGCAGGAGCGTCAAAGCCAGAACGCGCGGGAGATCGCCGAACGCGCCGGTTGGCTGTACGACAAGTTCGTGTTGTTTATTCAAGACCTGGATGAAGTGGGCAACCGTCTGCAGCAGTTGGATAAGGCTTACAGCGCAGCGCGCAACAAGCTTACTGATGGACGCGGAAACCTGGTCAGCCGCACCGAGCAGTTAAGGCTGCTCGGCGCCCGCGCCAGCAAAAGCCTGCCGGCCGATTTGCTCGAACGCGCAATGACCGACGCCGACGGCGTGGCGCACCTTCCTGAATAAAAACGCAGCCCCCTCCACATGTTGACCGAGTGAAGCGGGCTTACAGCGGCAAGTGCCGGCTTAACAGTGCCCGCAGCGCCGCAGGTTTTACCGGCTTGGCCAGGTAATCCAGCCCCGCTGCGTGCACCTCGGCCACTGTTTCCGCACGGCCATCGGCGCTGATCACCACGCCGGGAATCGGCTCGGCCAATTGTGCGCGTAACCACCCCATGAGCTCGGTGCCGGTTTCGCCGTGGTCCAGGTGATAGTCCACCAGCACCAGTTGTGGACGTACGCCGTCGGCGAGCAAGGCGGCGCATTGCGCCTGGTCGGCGGCGGTCCATACGTCGCAGCCCCAACGGGTCAGCAGGCTGCGCATCCCCATCAGGATGCTGTCTTCGTTGTCCACGCACAGCACCCGCGCACCGCTCAGCGGTTGACCGGTTTCCGGCGGGGGCTTGAGCGACGGGCTGGCTTGATCGCGCGCCAATGGCACGCGCACGCTGAACACACTGCCTTTACCCGGCCAGGAGCGCACGCTCAGACGGTGGCCCAGCACTCGGCACAAGCCGTCGGCAATCGCCAGGCCCAGTCCCAGGCCTTTTTCGGCGCGGGTCTGGTGGCTGTCCAGGCGCTTGAATTCCTCGAAAATGACCTTCTGTTTATCCAGCGGAATGCCCGGGCCACGGTCCCACACCTCCAGGCATAATTCGCCACGACGTCGGCGTACGCCCAGCAGCACCGGTCCTTCGGCATAACGGAAGGCGTTGGTCAGAAAGTTCTGCAAAATCCGCCGCAGCAGCTTGATGTCACTGTCGACTCGCAGACGGCTGCCACGCAGACGAAAGCGCAGGCCTTGCTCCTGGGCCAGCGCCTTGAACTCGGCGCCGAGGGTGTCGAACAGTTCGTTCAGCGCAAACGGCTGACGCTGCGGATTGATCTTGCCGTTCTCCAGGCGCGAAATATCCAGCAGGTCGCTGATCAGGTCTTCAGCCGAACGCAGCGAACTGTCCAGGTGCTGCACCAGTTGCCGGGCGTCACTCGACAGGCCGTCGTGCTGATGGGAAAGGGCAGCGGAGAACAGACGTGCGGCGTTCAAAGGTTGCATCAAGTCATGGCTCACCGCCGCGAGAAAGCGGGTTTTCGACTGGCTGGCGGACTCGGCCACGCCCTTGGCGTCGGTCAGTGCCAGATTGAGCTGGGACAGTTCATGTGTGCGCTCGGTCACCCGTTGTTCCAGGCCTTCATTGGCCTCGGTGAGTGCCTGCTCCGCTTCACGAAACGCGGTAATGTCGGTGAAACTCATGACAAAGCCACCGCCCGGCATCGGATTGCCGATCAACTCGATCACCCGGCCATTGGGAAACAGACGCTCGGAGGTGTGCGCGCGGCCCTGGCGCATCCAGTGAAGGCGTCGCGCCACATGCACCTCGGCCTCGCCCGGCCCGCACAGGCCGCGTTCGGCGTTGTAGCGAATGATGTCGGCAATCGGCCTGCCCACGCTGATCAGCCCGTCCGGGTAGTTGAACAGCTCCAAATAACGGCGGTTCCAGGCCACCAGCTTGAGGGACTGGTCAACCACGCTGATGCCCTGGGTGATGTTCTCGATGGCGCCTTGCAACAGCGCCCGGTTGAACTGCAGCACTTCCGAGGCTTCGTCGGCGATTCGGACGACGTCCTCAAGCTGCATTTCCCGACCTTCAATGGCCGCTTTCACCACCGCCCGCGTCGACGAGGCGCCGAGTACCCCGGCCAGCAGGCGTTCGGTGTGGGCGATCCAGTCGTTGTCGGCATTCTGGTTGGGGTTGAAGCCTTTGCCCTGGCGATAGGCGAAGCGGATGAAGCTCTGCTGCGCGCGTTCCTCACCGACAAAGCGCGCCGCCAGGCTGAGCAGGTCGCTGATCTGCACCGACAGCATCGAGCGGGCGCCGGCACGCTGGCTGGTCTCCTGGCCGATAAAGCGGCCGGCCTGCCAGTGCTCGGAAACGCGCGTGCGCGAAAGCATCGACACCCACACGAACAAGGTGAAGTTGCCTGCCAGGGAAAACACCGTACCGAGGGTCAGCGAGGTAACGGACAACCCCAGCGGGTGCGAATGCAGCCAGGTCATGCCGGGGAAAAGGCTGAAGGACCAGCCGAGACTTTTCGCGGTCACCGGTAGCACCAGGGTGTAGAACCACAGGAACGTGCCTGCCGCGAGGCCTGCAAACACGCCCCGTCGATTGGCCTGCTTCCAGTACAGCGCGCCGAGCATGGCGGGGGCCAGTTGGGTCACCGCGGCAAAGGCGATCTGGCCGATGGTGGCCAGGCTGGCGGTGGAGCCCAGCAGCCGATAGCTGACATAGGCCAGCAGCAGGATGATCACAATGCTGACCCGGCGCACCGAGAGCATCCAGTGGCGGAACACTTCGAACGGCCGCTCGGCGCTGGAGCGGCGCAGCAGCCAGGGCAGCAGCATGTCGTTGGAGACCATGGTCGACAGCGCGATGCTGGCCACGATCACCATGCCGGTGGCCGCCGAGGCGCCGCCGATAAACGCCAATACTGCCAGTGCCGGATGAGCTTCGGCCAGGGGCAGGCTGATCACGTAGGAGTCAGGCAGCACCGAGCCGGGCAGCAGCATTTTGCCGCCCAGGGCAATCGGCACCACAAACAGTGCTGCGAGGATCAGGTACGCCGGAAACACCCACTTGGCCAGGCGCAGGTCCTGTGGATCAATGTTCTCGACCACCGTGACGTGGAACTGCCGCGGCAGGCAGATGATCGCCATCATGGCGACGCCCGTCTGTACCACCATCGACGGCCAATTGATGGTCTCTTTCCAGTATTCCTCCAGTCGGGGTGCGAGCATCGCCTGGCTGAACAGGTCGTCGAAACCGTCGTACAGGCCGTAGGTCACAAACGCGCCGACCGCCAGAAATGCGAACAGCTTGACCAGCGATTCAAATGCAATCGCCAGCACCATGCCGCGATGGTGTTCGGTGGCGTCAAGGTTGCGGGTGCCGAAAACAATGGTGAACAGCGCCAGCACCAGCGATACCACCAGCGCCGTGTCCTGTGCGCGGGTGCCGGTGGTGTCGGCGCCAGAGCCGATCAAGAGATTGACCCCAAGCACGATGCCTTTGAGTTGCAGGGCAATATACGGCAGCACGCCGACCAGGCAGATCAACGCCACCACCACGGCCAGCGACTGGGATTTGCCGTAGCGGGCGGCGATAAAGTCGGCGATGGAGGTGATGTTTTCCTGCTTGCTGATCAGCACCATCTTTTGCAGCACCCAGGGTGCCAGTACCAGCAACAGCACCGGGCCCAGGTAGATCGGGATGAATGCCCAGAGTTGTTCGGCGGCCTGGCCGACGGCGCCGAAGAACGTCCAGCTGGTGCAATACACCGCCAGCGACAGGCTATATACCCAGGCGCGCACTCGCGGTGGCAATGGCGCGCGGCGGCGGTCACCGTAAAAGGCGATGGCAAACATAATGGCCATATAGGCCAGGGCAACGGCGGCGATCAGCCCGCTGGACAGCGTCATGTTAACTCCGAGCACAGGAACACCCAGGCAGACCCGGCCCGGTGGGACAGTCTCGCATGATGCCGGGTGTTAGTCAGTGTCGACCAAGGTCGCCCCCTCGATCACCTCGGTGGCAGGGTTTTCTGACGCAGGATGTAGACCGTCACCAGTACGGCGCTGGTCAGCATGAACCCGCGCGCCCAGGGCGAAGGCACCAGGTAGCAGGAGACGCTGATACTCAACCACATCAGGCCGATGGCGTAGACCTTGCCCTTGAGCGGGATGCCGTTGCCGTCCAGATAACCACGAATCCACGGGCCCAGCTGCGGGTGTTCCACCAGCCAGTGGTAGAAGCGCGGCGAGCTGCGTGCAAAGCAGGCTGCGGCAAGGAGGAGGAAGGGGGTGGTGGGCAGCACCGGCAGGAAAATGCCGATCACTCCCAGCGCCACGCTGAGCCAGCCGATAGCCAGCAGCGTATAGCGCAGGAGCGGCGAGCGATTGCCCATGGGTGTCACGGGCAAACCACTCAGTGGTGGCGAGGCTTGAGAATCGCCGGTTTTTCGTCGGGCGCGTTGCACAGCAGGTACAGCGCGGTCAGGGCTTCCGGGATCTGTACGATCATGTCGTCCATCAGGTTGGCGTCGGCGGCGATATCGGAGAATTCAGCTTCTTCCTCGAACAGGCCAGAACCGACCATGATCGGCAGGAGCATCTCGCTGACTTCTTCTTCAGCCGACTCGAACCAGGCGGCTTCACGCAGAAACACGCCTTCCATGAAACCGATGCACCAGCCGCGCAGGTCGGAGTCGTCCGGATCTTCGCCCAGGTCCAGCTCGCACGGCAACTCGAATTCCTCGTCGGATGCCAGTTGGCGACCGATGTGGGCCTTGAGGGCCAGCAGGGTGGATTCGATTTCCTCGCGGTGGGCGTCGTCGGTGTAGCGAGGCTCCTCAGCGAACAGCGCGTCGATCCATTCACGGTCGGGGACGACTTCGGCGCAGATCGACAGGGCGGTCAGGTAGCCGTGGGCGGCCACGTAGTCCAGCGCCTCGTCATGCAGCTCATCGGCGTCGAGGAAGGCTTGCAGGCGGGTTAGTTGCTCAGCGAAGGACATTGAAGGACTACCTTGGGAATAAACGATGCTGAATTCTAGGCTTTCTTGAGCGCCCAGGCCAGCCGCACTGCATATTTGCCAGGTTTTAGCGAGAGAGGTCTATTCGTCAGTCGCGCCCTTTGCCGGATGACGCTCGGGTATACTGCCGCGTTTTGTGATGCCCCATGCAGGCTGGTCGGCAGCGCGGGAAAACTTCGCTTACGGATTATTTTCCGTGCCAGCACCGTTTTTCGGCCAGCCTGTACAGAGGGATTTTGGCACCATTTTGGAGTTTTACATGCTCGAGCAGGCTCAACGCGTCCTCAAGGACATCTTCGGCTACGACAGTTTTCGTGGCCGCCAGGGTGCGATCATTGAGCGCGTGGCCAAGGGTGGTGATGCCCTGGTATTGATGCCTACCGGTGGTGGTAAATCCTTGTGCTTCCAGGTACCCGCTTTGCTGCGCAACGGCCTGGCGGTAGTGGTTTCGCCGTTGATCGCGTTGATGGACGATCAGGTGGCCACCCTGGAAGAACTCGGCGTCGCTGCCGCCTCCCTGAATTCCACCCTCAGCGCCGAGCAGCAGCGCGACCTGGCCGCACGCATCAAGCGCGGCGAAGTGAAAATGCTTTATCTGGCCCCCGAGCGTCTGGTGCAGCCGCGCATGCTGGCGTTCCTGCAGAGCCTGGAAATCGCCCTGTTCGCCATCGACGAAGCTCACTGTGTGTCGCAATGGGGGCATGATTTTCGTCGCGAGTATTTGCAGTTGGGCCAGTTGGCCGAGCTGTTTCCCGACGTGCCGCGTATCGCCCTGACCGCCACCGCCGACAAGCGTACCCGCGAAGAAATCGTCGAACGCCTGCATCTGCAGAACGCCGAGCGCTTCCTGTCGAGTTTTGACCGGCCGAATATCTTCTACCGCATTGTGCCCAAGGAGCAGCCGCGCAAGCAGTTGCTGGCGTTCCTGTCCGAGCGGCGCAGCGATGCGGGCATTGTCTATTGCCTGTCGCGCAAAAAGGTCGACGAAGTCGCCGCGTTCCTCTGCGAGCAGGGCTACCCGGCGCTGCCGTACCACGCGGGCCTGCCCAATGAGACACGCTCGGCCCACCAGAAGCGCTTCCTCAATGAGGAAGGTCTGATCATGGTGGCAACCATTGCGTTCGGCATGGGCATCGACAAGTCAAACGTGCGCTTCGTCGCTCACATGGACCTGCCCAAATCCCTTGAGGCCTACTACCAGGAAACCGGGCGTGCCGGCCGCGATGGCCTGCCGGCAGATGCCTGGATGGTCTACGGGCTGCAGGATGTGGTGATGCTCAAGCAGATGCTGCAGAACTCCGAAGGCGACGAGCGTCACAAGCGCCTTGAACAGCACAAGCTCGACGCCATGCTGTCGCTGTGCGAAGAAACCCGCTGCCGCCGCCAGACCTTGCTTGCCTACTTCGACGAAGACATGCCCGAGCCCTGCGGCCATTGCGACAACTGCACCGATGGCGTGCAGACGTGGGACGCCACCGAGCCGGCGCGTCAGGCGTTGTCGACTATCTACCGCACCGGCCAGCGCTACGGCGTGGGCCACCTGGTGGATGTGCTGCTGGGCAAGGACAACGAGAAAGTGCGCAGCTTCGGCCACGAAAAACTCTCGGTCTACGGCGTCGGCAAGGCCCGCGCCGAGGGCGAATGGCGCTCGCTGTTCCGGCAGATGGTCGCGCGCAACCTCGTGGACATCGACATCGAAGGCTACGGTGGTCTGCGCCTGAACGACAGTTGCCGACCGCTGCTCAAGGGCGAAGTGACCCTGGAACTGCGCCGCGACCTCAAGCCCCAGACCACCGCGAAAAGCAGCAGCACCAGCCCGGCCAGTCAGTTGGTGCGCGGTGAAGAGCGCGAGCAGTGGGAAGCCCTGCGCACCCTGCGCCGCAAACTGGCGCAGGAACACAGCGTGCCGCCTTACGTCATCTTCCCCGACTCCACCCTGCTGGAGATGCTGCGCGAGCAGCCCACCACCATGGCCGAGATGGCCAGAGTCAGCGGCGTGGGCGCGCGCAAGCTGGAGCGTTACGGCCAGGCCTTCCTCGAAGTGCTGGGCGGGCAGGCCGAAGCGCCGAAGGAAGTCGCCGATATCCGCCACGAACTGATCAGCCTGGCGCGGGCCGGCATGACGCCGATCCAGATTGCCGGCCAACTGCAATGTTCGGAAAAAAACGTCTATACCTTGCTCGCCGAATCCATTGGCAAGCAGCAATTGTCACTTGAGCAGGCCCTTGATTTACCGGAGGATCTGCTCGGCGAAATTCAGGATGCGTTTCTTGACGGAGAGGGCGAATTGCCGCCGGTTGCGGAGATCGCACCGTTGTTCAGCGGACGTGTTCCGGAAGGCGTCTTGTACTGCGTACGGGCGGCCTTGCAGTCTGAATTCGAGATTTAATGGGTCAATTGCGACAATGTAACGAATCAGTACATAGCCACTATTGCCTATGGGCATGGCTCATGCTTAGCTGACTAATAATTAGCCAAACTTTATTTTCAGTCTAAACCACGAGTTTTTTATGCCGTTAACCGATCAACACCGATTTGGCATGCAATTGGCGCAAATGTCCCGAGGTTGGCGCGCCGAGCTTGATCGCCGCCTCGCGGGGTTGGGCTTGTCCCAGGCACGCTGGCTGGTGCTGCTGCACCTGGCGCGGTTCGAAGACGCGCCGACTCAGCGAGAGCTGGCGCAGAGCGTTGGTGTGGAAGGTCCGACCCTTGCGCGGTTGCTCGACAGCCTCGAGGGGCAGGGGTTGGTGCAGCGCCAGGCGGTGGTGGAAGACCGGCGGGCCAAGCGGATTTTGTTGTGTGATACGGCTCGGCCGTTGATTGATCAGATTGAGACGATTGCGACTGCCTTGCGCCATGAGTTGTTTGTGGGGGTGGATGAGGCGGATTTGAAGGTGTGCATGCGGGTGCATGGGCATATTTTGCGGAATTTGGAAAAGTCTTGATTGAGTGAGTGCCGTGGTTTGGTGGGGGTCCCCCGGTGTATATCCGTTAATGGTGGGCCTGTACCGTGACAACGGCCACGCTCCAGCCAGCTTACTGGTAGCTGACACACTGCCATCGGGAGCAAGCCCCCTCCCACATTGGGATCTCCATTTGTCCGATGGATATCACACTGCTTTTGCTTTGGTTACTTTGAACGGGGCCGGCATTCCGGCTCTTTTCCAACGTGACCCGCCGTAGGGGCGGAACCAACATCCGCCATCACCGCAGCAACGGGTATATACCCCACCCAAAAACACCCCCCTTAAAACGTCTGCCCCAAATTCAAATAAACCGCTTTCTGCCGCTCATCATTAAATCCGTAACTGAAATTCAACGGCCCCAGCGGCGTATCAAACCCCAAAAACACACTCGCAGCATTGATATACCCGCTGTCGAACTCATTATCATTGTTCCACGCCCGACCCCGCTCCAGGGATGCCCCCAGGTACAGCGGAAAATCCAGCGGCAGATATGAGCGCGGTGTCAGCCGGCGATAGTAAACCGCCCGCATCAGGCTGATGTTCTGCCCCGAAATCGCATCCTGACGAAACCCCGACAGCTGCCGCGCGCCGCCCAGCAGAAAGCTGGAAACCACCACCTCCGAATTGTCCAGCGTGCGCCCATAACGCCCACCCAGCACCAGGGTGTCGGGGCCGTGGCTCATGGCTTTGTCCAGCTTGAACTCCCATTGTCGGTAGCGTTGGTCGGAGCCCAGTCCCGGTTCGAATTCGCGAAACGCCAGGCTGATATCTTCGCCCGTGTGGGGGAAGTACACGTTGTCCAGCGAATCGAAGGAGTATTTGAGTTCATAGAAGCCTTCGCTGAAGCTTGCGCTCGGCAGGTCGCGTTCGCCGATGCGTACGTCCGCCTTGCCCCAGGCTTCGCCGACGCCGAAGCGAATCTCGCCGCTGTTGCCGATCTGCCGGCCGACATTCAGGCCGAATCCGTAGCGTTCCACGCGGTATTCGGCGATCGGGTCGTTGTCCAGCACCAGCTCGACGTTTTGTGCCTTGGCGGTGATATAGGGCGCAACGAAGTAACGCGAGCCGGCGTCCATCGGTTGGTAGAACTCGCTGTACAACTCCTGCCGATCCCCTATCTGCACCCGCGTCAGCCATTCGGCGCCGAGGCGGTTGATGCCGTTTACACGGTAACTGGCGCCCAGGTTGAAGGCACTGTCGCCGCGCATGTCGTCTGACAGATTCAGGCCCAGGCGCAGGTAGTCGGTGCCGCTGCGCTTGCCCCGTGCGCTGATCACCAGGGTGTTGTCGCGGCCCTTTTTCACTACGCGGTATTGCACCTGCTCGAAGTAATCCAGGCCATACAGGGTGCCCATGTCCGATTGCAGTCGACCCAGGTTGAGGGGCTCGCCCAGGGGTTGGCGAATGTAATAGCGGATCACGTCATCGCTGACTTTCGAGTCGTTCTCTACGGTGATAGCGGTGATGACCGGAGTGCGTTCGCCCGGTGCCCGCGCGGCCGCCAGTTCGGCGTCAATGGGTTCGGCGGGGCGCAAGTGGGCCAGGCGCTGGTCGAGTGCGCGGGTGGCGCGGTAGCCGGCGTCGATCATGTCCCTGGCGCGGCCGAAGTCGGTGACGCCGTAGGCGCTCAACGGCGGCTGGATCAGCACGTCCTTGGGATGCAGGGCCTTGAGTTGTTCTTCGGAATTGCGCCGGGTCATCAGGGTGATGGATTGGTTGAGTACGTCCACTACCGTTGCCAGTTGCTTGCGCGAGCGCAGCGGGGTGCCGATGTCGACCACGATGGCAATGTCGACGCCCATCTCACGGGCCACATCCAGGGGAATGTTATCGGTCATGCCACCGTCCACCAGCAATCGGCCGTCCAGCTCCACCGGGGCGAACACGGCGGGAATCGACATGCTTGCGCGAATCACCTGGGGCAGGTGGCCCTTGCTGAACACCACTTTTTCGCCCGTGGTGATGTCCGTGGCCACCGCCCGAAACGGGATGGGCAGTTTGTCAAAATTACGCGTGTTGCTGCTGTGGGCGAACATGCTCTCCAGCAGCAGCGCCAGGTTCTGGCCCTGGATCACGCCCAGCGGCAGGCCGAGGCTGCCATCGTCGCGAAAGCTGAGTTTCTGCTTGACCAGGAAATCCCGGTCATCCTGTTTGCGTCGAAACGGTACGTCCTCGCGCGGTGGCGCATCGGACAGGGCTTGCTGCCAGTCGATGCCCAGCGCGAGTTTTTCCAATTCGTCGATCTTGTAGCCCGATGCATACAGCCCACCAATCACCGCGCCCATGCTGGTGCCGGCGATGGCGTCGATGTGGATGCCTTGCTCCTCCAGCGCCTTGAGCACGCCGATGTGGGCCAGGCCACGCGCGGCGCCGCCGGACAGCACCAGGCCGATTTTCGGCCGTGGTGGTTCAACGGCATCGGCAAGAAGAGGGAGCAGGCACAGGAACAGGCAGGACAGCAGGCGGCGCATCATGAATCTCAAGGCTGGGCGATAATGGCCGGTATTATAGCCACTCGATCCGCCGAGGCCGTTACGCCAGGAGCCTGTCAAATTATGTCCGTGAGCAAACCCGAGATCGTCATCACCTACTGCACCCAATGCCAATGGCTGCTTCGCGCGGCGTGGCTGGCGCAGGAACTGTTAAGCACCTTTGCCGAGGACCTGGCCCGGGTCGCGCTGGAGCCTGCGACCGGCGGGACGTTTCGGATTACCTGCGACGGCGTGCAACTGTGGGAGCGCAAGGCCGACGGCGGTTTTCCCGAGGCCAAGGTGCTCAAGCAACGGCTGCGCGACCAGATCGACCCGCAGCGTGACCTCGGGCACAACGATCGTACCGCGTAGGGATCAACTCGCCCCCGCCGGCTGTTTGGCCTGAGCGGCGCTGCCCATCAGGCCGGACAGCACGATGGCGACGATGATCAGCGCGCCGCCCAGCAGCATGCGCAGGGTTGGCGTTTCGGCGAACAACAGCCAGGCCACGGTAATGCCATAGACCGGCTCCATGGCGAACACCACCGACGCAGTGCGCGCCTTGATCACTGCCAGGCTGGCGACAAACAGACTATGGGCCAGGCCCGTACAGAACACCCCGAGCAGGCCGATCCACAGCCAGTCAATCGCGCGCACATCCGCCAGCCCCGGTGCCGCCACGGGCAACAGGCACACCGCGACCACCACGTTCTGGCACAAGGCCGCCTGCACCGCCGGAACTCGCCCGGAACCGGCACGGTTATTCAGTGACAGCAACGAGAACAGCAACCCCGAGGCAATCCCCCACAGCAGGCCGCCGGTGGCTTCGCTGGCGAGATTGAAGTCCGGCGTCACCAGCACCAGGCCCACCGTGACCAGCGCCACCAGCAGCACTTCATTGGCGCGAATGCGTTCGCGAAAAATCAGCCCCTCGAGAATCACGGTAAACGCCGGAAACGCGGTAAACCCCAGAGTGGCAACCGCGACACCGGCGACTTTGACCGCTATGAAGAATGTCACCCAGTGCGCCGCCAGCAAAACGCCGCTGACCACCAGTCGACGCCAGTCGCGCCGCAATGGTTTCCAGGGGGCATTGCTGGCGAACCGGGCAAATACCGCCAGGGCCAGCACGGCAAACGCGGCGCGACCAAACACGATGATGGCGGGGGAGGCGGCGGCCAGTTTACCGAATACGCCAGTGAGGCCAAACATCAGTGCGCCGATATGCAGGGCGCCGAGGGCTGAGCGGGGAGTCATTGCGATCCTTGAATCAACGAGCGGACAGGTGCGCAGTCTAGAGGCTCGCGCAGGTCAGCGTCTGTCGTCCGCGCTGCGATTTTTATCGCGTGACGTTTCCTACACTGCACGCTGCAGCGGGATGAAAGAAGCAGGGGCGCTGTCATCAGACTGACGCACCGTTGTCATGGGCTATTAATCGCCAGGGCGCAAGCTCGCGAAAACACCGCCGAGGCAAGCCCATGACCAGTGCAGAGTCCATCAAGCCCAGCCGCAAGCAACGGGTGCGTACCCTGTGGATTTCCGACGTGCACCTGGGCACCCGGGATTGCCAGGCCGAACACCTGTCGCAATTTCTCAAGGGCTATCACGCCGACAAGGTGTACCTGGTGGGCGATATCATCGACGGCTGGAAAATGCGCGGCGGCATGTATTGGCCCCAGGCCCACACCAACGTGATCCGCCGCCTGCTGACCATGGCCAAGCGCGGCACCGAGGTGATCTATGTCACCGGTAACCATGACGAATTTTTAAGGCGCTACTCCAAGCTGATCCTGGGCAATATCCAGTTGGTGGATGAAGCCGTGCACGTCACCGCTGATGGTCGTCATCTGCTGGTGATCCATGGCGACCAGTTTGACGTGATCACCCGCTATCACCGCTGGCTGGCGTTCCTGGGCGACTCGGCCTACGAATTCACCCTCACGTTGAACCGCTGGCTCAACCATTGGCGGGCGCGCTATGGCTACGGCTATTGGTCGCTGTCGGCGTATTTGAAGCACAAGGTCAAAACGGCGGTGAGTTTTATCAGCGATTTTGAAGAAGCCATCGCCCATGAAGTGACCCGGCGCGAACTGCATGGCGTGGTGTGCGGGCATATTCACCATGCCGAGATTCGCAAGGTGGGCGAGGTGGATTACCTCAACTGTGGGGATTGGGTGGAGTCGTGCACGGCGCTGATCGAACACTGGGATGGGCAGATCGAGTTGTATCGCCTGGCAGATGCGCAGGCGAAGGAGGCGCTGCTAAAAGCTGAGATGGTGGCGGGCTAAAGGTCCACGCAACCCAAATGTGGAAGGGGGCTTGGGCCTCCCACATTTAGCGTCGGTTTCGTCAGTTGCAGACGTCGGCGATGGCTTGGGCCAGCAGGGTGAGGCGCGTTGCATCCATGCCTGCGACGTTGGCCCGTCCAGAACTCACCAGGTACACGCTGTGCTTTTCTCGCAGTTGCTGGACCTGCTCGGCACTCAGGCCGGTGTAGGAAAACATTCCGCGCTGCGTCCCGATATGCGCAAACTTCTCAGCCAGCCCGTGCGGCGCCAGGGCGTCCACCAGCCCGGCACGCAATTGCGCGATGCGCGAGCGCATGGCTTCGACTTCGCCGCTCCACAGAGCGCGCAGTTCCTCGTCGCCGAGGATGGTTGCAACCACTGCCGCACCATGATCCGGCGGCGTCGACCACAGGTTGCGCGCGGTATTGGCCAATTGGCTGCGGACATCCGTGAGCTTCTCGGCATCGGCCGCACACACGATCAGCGCGCCAACACGGTCGCTGTAGAGGCCGAAGTTCTTCGAGCACGAGCTGGTCACCAGCACTTCGGGCAACTGAGCGGCAAACAGGCGCACGGCCCAGGCGTCTTCTTCCAGGCCGTCGCCAAAGCCCTGGTAGGCGAAGTCGATCAGCGGCAGCAACCGGCGCTCGCGCACGATCTGCAACACCTGGCGCCAGTCATCCTGGGACAGGTCGAAACCGGTCGGGTTGTGGCAACAGGCGTGCAGCAGCACCACGTCACCCTCCGGCACCTTGGTCAGCGTCGCCAGCATTGCCGCCACGTCCAGGCGATTGTCAGCCCCCACATAGGGATAGTGGCTGACCTTGAGCCCGGCTTTGGCGAAGATACTTTCGTGGATCGGCCAGGTCGGGTTGCTCAGCCAGACACCGCGGCCGGGCAAGCTCTGGGCGATGAAGTCGGCGCTCAGGCGCAGGGCGCCGGTGCCGCCCGGCGTCTGGGTGGCGCCGGCGCGGCGTTCGCCGAGCACGGTTGAATCGGCGCCCAGCACCAGTTCGCAGAGCAGGGTGCCGAAAGCCGCATTGCCGTGGCCGCCGATGTAGGTCTTGGTGGTCTGCCTGTCCACCAGGCGCTGCTCGGCGAGTTTCACCGCGTGGGGAATCGGCGTCAGGCCCTGATCATCCTTGTACACGCCCACGCCGAGGTCGAACTTGTGCGGGTTGGTGTCCTGGGCATACAGGTCCATCAGGCCCAGGATCGGGTCGCCGGGCACGCGGGCAATGGCATCGAAATGCATTACTTGCGGCCCTCGGCGCCGGTGGCCACTTCGTCGGTGCGCGCGGCCATGATGAAGTCGTTGCGGTGCAGGCCCTTGATCGAGTGGCTCCACCACGTCACGGTGACCTTGCCCCATTCGGTGAGCAGGCCGGGGTGATGGCCCTCGGCTTCGGCGATTTCACCCACGGCGTTGGTGAAGGCCAGGGCGAATTTGAAGTTCTTGAACAGAAATACTTTTTCCAGTTGCATCACGCCGTCGCGCACTTCGATGTTCCAGTCGGGGATCTGCTTGAGCAGCACCGGCAACTCTTCATCGCTGACTTGCGGGGCGTCGGCGCGGCAGGCTTCACAGTGGGCTTGATTCAACGTGGTCATGGAGATGTCCTGAATTCGAAAGGTGAAGGTCAGTGGCGTCACCCTAAAGCAACACGCGGCCAGGGAACAGACTCACCTGGCGTCAAAATGCAAGGTTCAAGCAGCCTTGGGCTTGGGTGGGAACTTGGGCGCGTGCAGCCCCAACTGCATGCCGCGCTTGACCATGCCCATGATGTCTTCCTGTGCGACGTCGAACAGGCGCTTGAGCTCGGGCAAGACAAAATACAGCGGTTGCAGGATGTCGATGCGGTACGGCGTGCGCATTGCTTCTAGCGGGTCGAAGGCTTGATGTTCGGGCTGCGCAGACAGGCTGTACACCGTCTCTCTGGGTGACGACAGAATACCGCCACCGTAGATGCGCAGGCCGGCGGGGGTATCGACCAGGCCAAATTCGATGGTCATCCAGTACAAACGCGCCAGGTACACCCGTTGCTCCTTGGTGGCCGCCAGGCCGAGCTTGCCGTAGGTGTGGGTGAATTCAGCGAACCAGGGGTTGGTCAGCAGCGGGCAGTGGCCGAAGATCTCGTGGAAAATATCCGGCTCTTGCAGATAGTCGAGTTCCTCGCGGGTGCGGATGAAGGTGGCCACCGGAAACTGCTTGCTGGCGAGCAGTTCGAAGAAAGTCTGGAAGGGGATCAGCGCCGGCACGCGGGCCACTTGCCACCCGGTGGTGTCGGCCAGCACTTGATTGATTTCGCCCAGTTGCGGGATGCGGTCCAGTGGCAGGGCAAGCTTGTCGATACCGTCCAAGTATTCCTGGCAGGCGCGACCCTCGATCACAGTCAGTTGGCGCGTGATCAGGGTGTTCCACACCGCGTGTTCTTCCGGCGAGTAATGGATAAAACCTTGCGCATCGGGCTCGCGGGCCACGTATTGCGTCTGCTTCATAGGGTTCTCCTGCTAGGCGTTCGTTATTGTTATGTCCTGCGATACCGGTATTGATACGCCGTGCCGGGCTGGATGCCATCCGCTTTAAAGGAGATGTTGCAGGAAAAGTTACCGTGACTCGTAAAGTATTCGTTACGAACAGGCGCTCGTCACGGCGTTGGGCTGGGAAAAGGACACTGGCTGTAACATAATCTTGACGACAATCTGCGCGCAGCGGCAAAAACACGCGGTGCCTTCCCACTATTCGGGTTTCTTCATGCGTATCAAAGTGCATTGCCAGAACCGCATTGGCATTCTGCGGGACATTCTCAACCTGCTGGTGGAATACGGTGTCAACGTCGCCAAGGGCGAGGTCGGCGGTGAGCATGGCAACGCCATCTACCTGTACTGCCCGAACCTGGTGAACATGCAGTTCCAGGCCTTGCGCCCGCAGTTCGAGGCCATTGGCGGGGTATTCGGCGTGAAGCGGGTAGGGCTGATGCCCAGCGAGCGCCGGCACATGGAACTCAACGCTTTGCTTGGCGCCCTCGAGTTTCCGGTGCTGTCGATCGATATGGGCGGCTCCATCGTCGCTGCCAACCGTTCGGCTGCACAGTTGCTCGGAGTGCGGGTGGACGAGGTGCCGGGGATTCCGCTGTCGCGCTACGCCGAGGATTTCGACTTGCCGGAGCTGGTGCGCGCCAGCAAGTCGCGCATCAACGGTTTGCGGGTCAAGGTCAAGGGCGACGTGTTCCTGGCCGATATCGCGCCGCTGCAATCGTCCGAACACGACGACAGCGAAGCCATGGCCGGCGCCGTACTGACCCTGCACCGCGCTGACCGCGTCGGTGAGCGCATCTACAACGTGCGCAAGCAGGAGTTGCGCGGCTTCGACAGCATTTTCCAGAGTTCCAGGGTCATGGCTGCCGTGGTCCGCGAAGCACGGCGCATGGCGCCGTTGGATGCGCCGCTATTAATAGAAGGCGAAACCGGCACTGGCAAGGAACTGCTGGCCCGCGCCTGCCATCTGGCCAGCCCGCGTGGGCAATCGCCGTTGATGGCGCTCAACTGCGCGGGGTTGCCGGAATCGATGGCCGAGACCGAGCTGTTCGGCTACGGCCCCGGCGCATTTGAAGGTGCGCGCGCCGAGGGCAAGCTCGGGCTGCTGGAACTGACGGCGGGCGGGACCTTGTTTCTTGATGGCGTGGGGGAAATGAGTGCGCGGTTGCAGGTGAAGTTACTGCGGTTTCTGCAGGACGGCTGCTTTCGTCGGGTGGGCAGCGATGAAGAAGTTTACCTGGATGTGCGGGTGATTTGCGCGACCCAGGTGGATTTGTCCGAACTCTGCGCGCGGGGGGAGTTTCGCCAGGACCTGTATCACCGGCTGAATGTGTTGTCGTTGCACATTCCGCCGTTACGCGAGTGCCTGGATGGTCTGGCACCGTTGGTGGAGCACTTTCTCGACCAGGCCAGCCGGCAGATCGGCTGCCCGCTGCCGACACTGGCGCCGGCGGCCATGGACCGGCTTGCGCATTACCATTGGCCGGGGAATGTGCGGCAGTTGGAGAATGTGTTGTTTCAGGCGGTTTCGTTGTGTGAGGGCGGGGTGGTCAAGGTGGAGCATATTCGACTGCCCGATTATGGCGTGCGTCAACCGCTGGGGGATTTTTCGCTGGAAGGGGGATTGGAGGCGATTGTCGGGCGGTTTGAGAAGGCAGTGCTGGAGGCGTTGTACGTGGAGCATTCCAGTAGTCGGCAGTTGGGCAAGCGGTTGGGGGTTTCGCATACGACTATTGCCAATAAGTTGCGCGATTATGGGGTGGTGAAAGGGGGGTGAGTGGTTTTTTGGGTGGGGTACATATCCGTTTCTCAGGTCACGGCGACTGGCGGTTCCGCCCTTGCGGCGGTTCACTTTGGAAAAGCCGGAATGCCGGCCCAGCCCAAAATAACCAAAGGGCTTTTGCCCCAACACTCGGCACCTCGCCCAAGCCTGGGCGCCTAAGATCAAGAGCGCTGCGGCCTTAGAGCCGACCGGGATTGTCTGCCGTACGTTGTAAATGTGGGAGCCGGCTTGCCTGCGAAGGCATCGACTGGGTTTTCCTGATGGATTGAGGTGTCTGCATCGCAGGCAAGCCAGCTCCCACAGAGAAGCGGATTGGTGACAGATCATGCTTTTGCCCTGCTTTGCTTTGGCTTTTGATTTTGATCTCAGGCGCCCCGTCAACCACGCCGGCGTGCGGGCATTCCGAGCCTAAGCGAGGCACCGAGTAGTGGGGCAAAAGCCCTTTGGTTACTTTGGGCTGGGCCGGCATTCCGGCTTTTTTCCAAAGTGACCGGCCGTAAGGGCGGAACCGCCAGTCGCCGTTACCCAAATAACGGATATGTACGCAACCCCCCCCAAAAAAAAACCAACCCGCGTCAGTTTCAAGTCCGATACTTGCCGCCCGCGGCAGTAGTCCGCCGTTTTTTCGACTATCCCCCACCCATCCGCCCACCCCAACTCCCCCCAAACCCCCGCCCCACCTGCACTTTCGTCCATTCCAAAAAGTTGGACCGCAAATTGCTTAAGCCACATCAGTACAGCGGTGGGCGGCAAGCGTCCGTCAGAAAGAGGATAGAGCGTGGACAAATACCTTTACGTGGCAATGACCGGCGCCAGCCAGAATGCTCTGGCGCAGAAGGCCCATGCCAACAATCTGGCGAACATTTCCACCAACGGCTTCCAGCGCGACCTGGAGCAGGCGCGTTCGATGCCAGTGTTTGGTGACAGCTTTCCGGCGCGGGCGTTTGCCCTGACCGAACGGCCGGGCACTGACTTCTCGCCGGGTGCCATGATCGAAACCGGTCGTGACCTCGATGTGGCTGTCGGCGGCGACGGCTGGATGGCCGTGCAAACCCCGGATGGCGGCGAAGCCTACGTGCGCAGCGCCAGCATGAATGTGGACGCGCTGGGCGTGCTGCGCGCCGCCAACGGCATGCCGATCATGGGCAACGGCGGTCCGATTGCCGTGCCGCCCCAGCAGAAAATCGAAGTGGGCACCGACGGCACCATCAGCATCCGTGCCATGGGCGAAGGCCCGCGGGTGATGGCCGAAGTGGACCGCATCAAGCTGGTCCAGCCGGACCTCAAGAACATGACCAAGGGGCTGGACGGCACCATCCATACCAAGGATGGCCAGCCTGCCCAGGCCGATGCGCGGGTCACGCTGAATTCGGGGTTCCTGCAGGCGAGCAACGTCAACGCGGTGGAGGAAATGACTGCGGTGCTGGCGCTTTCCAAACAGTTCGAGCTGCACATCAAGATGATGAACAGCGCCAAGGAAGACGATCAGGCCATGACTCGCGTCATGCAGATGAGCTAAGTCAACCACTAATTTCGCAGCACGGCGCCAACGATCAGGCGCACGAAGGAGAACAGCATGCTTCCGGCTCTATGGGTTGCCAAAACCGGTTTGTCCGCCCAGGACACCAACCTGACCACCATTTCCAACAACCTGGCGAACGTCTCGACCACGGGTTTCAAACGTGATCGCGCCGAGTTCCAGGACTTGCTCTACCAGATCAAGAAGCAGCCGGGCGCCCAGTCGACCCAGGACAGCGAGCTGCCGTCGGGCCTGCAACTGGGTACCGGTGTGCAGATCGTCGGCACCCAGAAAAACTTCACCGCCGGTAACCTGCAGCAAACCGGGCAACCCCTGGACATGGCGATCAACGGCAAGGGGTTCTTCCAGATCCTGCAACCGGATGGCACCACGTCCTATACCCGTGACGGCACATTCCACCTGGACGCCAACGGTCAGGTTGTCACCGCCAACGGTTTTGCCCTGGAGCCGGCGATTGTAGTGCCTGCCAACGCGCAAACCTTCACCGTCGGTAACGACGGCACCGTGTCGATCACCGTGGCCGGCAACCCGGCGTCGCAAGTGATCGGCAACCTGCAGACCGCCGACTTTATCAACCCGGCCGGCCTGCAGGCCATGGGCGGCAACCTGTTCCTGGAAACCGCCTCCAGCGGCGCGCCGCAGATCGGCACCCCAGGCCTCAACGGTTTCGGCACCACCCTGCAAAGCACCCTGGAAACTTCCAACGTCAGCACCGTTGAGGAGATGGTCAACATGATCACCACTCAACGCGCTTACGAGATGAACTCCAAGGTGATTTCCACCGCCGACAAGATGCTTTCGTTCGTTACGCAGAATCTGTAATCAAGTCTATGGGGCGCTTGCGAGCGCGTCTGCAACACCGTGAGGTTAGGGTCATGAATCGCTTTGTTTGTGTTTTGGCATTGAGTGGGATCAGCGTGCTGGCGGGATGTGTCGCGCCGTCGCCGAAACCCAATGACCCGTACTACGCGCCGGTGCTGCCGCGCACGCCATTGCCGGCGGCCGCCAACAATGGCTCGATTTACCAAGCCGGTTTCGAGCAGAACCTGTACAGCGACCGCAAGGCGTTCCGGGTCGGTGACATCATCACCATCACCCTGAACGAGCGTACCCAGGCCAGCAAGAACGCCAATTCCCAGGTGGGCAAGACCAGCAAGGCCGGCATCGGCCTCACCTCGTTGTTCGGCGCCGTGCCTAACGTCAATAATCCGTTGGGCGATGGCGACCTGAGCCTGAGTGCCGGCTACAGCGGCGACCGCGCCACCAACGGCAAGAGCGCGGCAGGGCAGGGCAACAGCCTGACCGGTTCGATCACCGTGACCGTGGCCGATGTATTGCCCAACGGCATCATCGCCATACGCGGTGAAAAGTGGATGACCCTCAACACCGGCGACGAGTTGGTGCGCATTGCTGGCATGGTGCGTGCAGATGATATTTCCACCGACAACACCGTGCCGTCGACCCGCATCGCCGATGCCCGCATCACGTACTCCGGTACTGGCGCGTTTGCCGATGCGAGCCAGCCGGGCTGGTTCGACCGTTTCTTCCTTAGCCCGCTGTTTCCTTTCTAGGTGCCCATTAAGGTGAGAACTTTGAACCTCAAGCAACTGCTGGCGGCGGCGCTCCTGCTGAGCCTGAGCGCGGTCGCCCAGGCCGAGCGCCTGAAAGACATCGCCAGTATTTCCGGCGTGCGCTCCAACCAGTTGATCGGTTACGGCCTGGTGGTGGGGCTCAGCGGTACGGGTGACCAGACCACCCAGACCCCGTTCACCCTGCAGACCTTCAACAACATGCTCTCGCAGTTCGGCATCAAGGTGCCGGCGGGTTCGGGCAACGTGCAACTGAAAAACGTCGCGGCGGTGTCGATCAGCGCCGATTTGCCGGCGTTCTCCAAGCCGGGCCAGGTGGTGGATATCACCGTGTCGTCCATCGGCAACTCCAAGAGCCTGCGTGGCGGCACCTTGCTGATGACGCCGCTCAAGGGTATCGACGGCAACGTCTACGCCATCGCCCAGGGCAACCTGGTGGTGGGCGGTTTTGACGCCGAGGGCCGCGACGGTTCGAAGATCACCGTCAACGTTCCGTCAGCCGGACGCATCCCCGGCGGTGCCACGGTGGAACGCACCGTGCCCAGCGGTTTCAACCAGGGCAACAGCCTGACCCTGAACCTCAACCGCTCCGACTTCACCACTGCCAAACGTGTGGTCGACAAGATCAACGACATGCTCGGCCCAGGCGTGGCCCAGGCCATCGACGGTGGCTCCGTGCGCGTCACCGCGCCACTGGACCCAAGCCAGCGCGTCGATTATCTGTCGATCCTGGAAAACCTCGAGGTCGATCCCGGCCAGGCGGTGGCCAAGGTCATCATCAACTCGCGTACCGGCACTATCGTGATCGGCCAGAACGTCAAGGTTTCGCCGGCGGCAGTCACGCACGGCAGCCTGACCGTGACCATTACCGAAGACCCGATCGTCAGCCAGCCCGGCCCGTTGTCCAACGGCCAGACGGCGGTGGTGCCACGCTCGCGGGTCAATGCCCAGCAGGAAGCCAAGCCGATGTTCAAGTTCGGCCCCGGCACCACCCTGGACGAGATCGTCCGTGCGGTGAACCAGGTGGGCGCGGCGCCAGGCGACTTGATGGCGATTCTCGAAGCCCTGAAACAGGCCGGCGCCTTGCAAGCCGACCTGATCGTGATCTGAGGCCATGGCCATGGATATGCGCAAAAGCGGCATCAGCAGCACGGCGGACTCGGGGTCTTACTCCGACTTGAACCGGCTTAACCAGCTGAAGGTCGGCGACAAGAACAGCGACGGAAACATGCGCAAAGTGGCGCAGGAATTCGAGTCGCTGTTTCTCAGCGAAATGCTCAAGTCGATGCGCAAGGCCACCGATGCCGTGGGCGAAGACAACCCGCTGAACACCGATGCCGCCAAACAGTACCAGGACATGTACGACCAGCAGCTGGCGGTGTCGATGTCCCGCGAGGGCGGCGGCATCGGCCTGGCGGATGTGCTGATGCGTCAGATGCAGAAGAACAAGCCGGTGGACGCCCAGGCGGCCACCCTGCAAGGCCCCGGTGCAGTGGAACCGGCGAAGAAAGTCGATGTGCCGACCGAGATCGCGGCCGGCACTCAGGCCTCCGGCCCGCTGGGCCGCTCCAATGGTCAGCGGCCGTTGTGGGCGTACCGTGTGGCTGAGCCCCAGGCCGGCGGCGCGGCGTCCCACAGCAATGACGTGGCACTGATGAATCAGCGCCGCATTGCCTTGCCGAGCAAGCTGACCGACCGCCTGCTCGCCGGCATCGTGCCGACCGCGCCGGTGGCCATCGACGCCAAAAGCGCGCCGCTGCGCAACAGCGCGGCCGCCGACAATGTGGTCAACAGCAGCGCACGTGCGTTTGCCGCGCCGAGCGGGCAGATGCAGGTGTACGCCCGCGCTGTGGCTCAGCCACCGTTGGCGCCGGCGAAGAAAGCGTTCAGCTCGCAGGATGAATTTGTCGCCACCATGCTGCCGATGGCCAAAGCGGCCGCTGCGCGCATTGGTATCGATCCGAAGTACCTGGTGGCCCAGGCCGCCCTGGAAACCGGTTGGGGCAAGTCGGTGATGCGCGCCCAGGATGGCAGCAGCAGCCACAACCTGTTCGGTATCAAGGCCGGCAAAAGCTGGCAGGGCGAGCAGGCCCGTGCGATCACCAGCGAGTTTCGTGATGGGGCGATGGTCAAGGAAACGGCGCAGTTCCGTTCCTATACGTCCTACCAGGACAGTTTTCACGACCTCGTCACGTTGCTGCAAAGCAATGACCGCTATAAAGATGTTGTGAAATCAGCCGACAACCCGGAACAGTTTGTGCGCGAGTTGCAAAAAGCCGGATACGCAACCGACCCGGATTACGCCAGCAAGATTTCGCAGATCGCAAAAACGATGGGCAGCTACCAGAATTACGCTGCCGCTGGCGCAACCACACATTTATAAGGTTTGAATCATGAGTTTGCTCAGTATCGGGATGTCGGGGCTCAACGCCGCTCAAGGGTCGTTGTCAGTCTTGAGTAACAACATCGCCAACGCCAATACCTCGGGCTATTCGCGTCAGCAGACCACGCAGAACGCCAGCGCGGCCAACCCCTACGGTGGGTTGTTTGTCGGCACCGGTACGACCCTGGCCGACGTGCGCCGGGTGTACAACGAATTCCTCGACGCGGCTTACCAGAACAGCACGGCGCTCAATAACGACGCCAAGGCGTATTCGGGCCAGGCCAGCGCTATCGACAAGACCTTGTCGGACAAGACGACCGGCATGTCTTCGGTGTTGAGTGGGTTCTTTGCCGCCGTGCAGACCTCGGCGGCCAACCCCAGCGACGTGTCCGCCCGCCAGGTGCTGCTGACCAGCGCCCAAACCCTGAGCAACCGCTTCAACGCAATCTCCAGCCAGTTGACCCAGCAGAAAGAGTCGATCAACGGTCAGTTGAGCACCATGAGTGATCAGGTCAACCAGTTGACCTCCTCGATTGCCTCGCTCAACAAGCAGATCACCCAGGCGCAGGGCTCCAACCTCAGTGCACCGGCCAACCTGCTGGATGCGCGCAACGAGGCGGTGCGTTCGCTCAATGAGCTGGTGGGTGTCACCACCGGCGAGAAGAATGGCGTGTTCAGTGTCAGCACCGGCAGTGGCCAGTCCCTGGTGCTGGGCGACCAGTCCAACAGCATTTCGGCGGTGCCCAGCAAAAGCGACCCGACCCAGTACACCATCCAGCTCAATGCTGGCAGCGGTACCGCGATCGACCTGGGCAATGTGCTCAGCGGTGGCAGCATCGGTGGCCTATTGCGTTACCGCAGCGATGTGCTGACGCCCACCATCAACGACCTTGGGCGTATTGCACTGGCCACCGCCGACACCGTCAACAGCCAGTTGGGCCAGGGCCTGGACCTTAACGGTGACTTCGGTGCGTCGTTGTTCAAGGACATCAACAGCGCCGCCGCCATTGCGCAGCGCAGCCAGGGCGCGGCCGGCAACAGCGCCGGCTCCGGCAACCTGAATGTCACGATCAAGGACACCAGCAAGCTGTCGACCTACGACTACAAGGTCAGCTTCACCAGTGGCAACACCTACACCGTGATGCGCTCCGACGGCAAGGCGCTGGGCGCGTTCGACACCAATACCGCGCCGCCGCCGGTGATCGATGGTTTCACCCTGGCACTGGACGGCAAGGGGCCGATGGCCGCCGGCGACAGTTTCAAGGTCAGCCCTACCGCCAACGGCGCGACCACGATCGGCACCCAACTGACCGACGCCAATAAAGTCGCGTTCGCCGCGCCGTTGTTGGGCGAGGGCAGCAAGACCAACCAGGGTACCGGCACCTTCACTCCGCCGACCCTGACCGTGCCGATTGATATTCACGGCGGCGCCGACACCGCGCAATTGCGTACCGGAATCGAACACTCGATGCCGGTAAAAATGGTGTTCGGCAAGCCGGCCGCCGATGGCACCCAGAGCTACTCGCTCAACGATGCCCAGGGTAACTCGATCGGCAGCGGCACTATCATCCCGGGCCAGACCAACAAGATCACGGTCGACGTGCCGATGCGCGATGCCAGTGGCGCCGTGCTGGTGCCGGCCAAGAGCTTCAAGTTCGATACCACTGTCGCCGGCTCGCCCGCCAATGGCGACAGCACCACCTTCTCGTTCAATGCGACGGGCAAGTCGGACAACCGCAACGCCCAGGCGCTGCTCGACCTGCAGACCAAGGTTACGGTGGGCCTGAGTGATGGCAACGGCGGCGGCGTGAGCCTGGTCGGGGCCAACAGTCGACTGGTGTCCACCGTCGGCGCCAAGGCGGCGTCGGGCAACACCGACACCACCGCCACGGGCGCACTGCTCAAGGCCAACCAGGACGCGCGCAACTCGGTATCCCAGGTCAACCTGGATGAAGAGGCGGGCGACATGATCAAGTTTCAGCAGTACTACACCGCGTCGTCGCAGATCATCAAGGCGGCGCAAGAAACCTTCAGTACGCTGATCAATAGTCTTTAAGGGAGCCTGGGACGATGCGCATTTCCACACAGCAGTATTTCGATACCACTGCCGCCAAGTACCAAACCAACTATTCAAGCCTGGTACAGGCTCAGGATCAGGCCTCCACCGGCGTACGCGTGCAGACAGCCGCCGATGACCCGGTAGCGGCCGCGCGCCTGTTGATGCTGCAGCAGCAGAAAGACATGCTGGGTCAGTTCAACACAAACGTCACCAGCCTGAAAAACTCCCTGACCAACGAAGAAAGCGTGCTGCAGTCGATCAACCTGGCGTTGGGCCGTGCCAGTGAGCTGGCGCTACGTGCGGGCGGCTCTCTCAGTGATGCGGACCGCCGTTCGGTGGCCAGCGAAGTCGGTGCCATCGAAGAGCAAGTGCTGGGCCTGCTCAACAGCAAGGACTCGTCGGGCAACTACCTGTTTTCCGGTTCCAAGACCGACACGCCGCCCTACAGCCGCAACAGTGACGGCACCTATAACTATCAGGGCGACGAGACCCCGCTGAGCCTGCAGGTGTCCGACACCCTGAGTATCAGCGCCGGTGACACCGGCAAGAACATTCTGGAGGGCGCGGTCAACTCCAGTCGCACCCAGGCTACCTGGATTGCGCCGGCAGTGGTGCCACCGGCCACCCAGCCGGCAGCCAACGACAATAAAGTGGCGTTGTCGTCCGGGTTGGTCACCAATGGCATCGACTACACCAACAAGTTCGCCGACGGCCAGCCTTACAAGCTGACGTTCAGCAGCAGTACCCAGTACGCCGTGGTCGACAAGAACGGCGTCGACATCACCTCGCAGATCCCTGGCAACGGTACGTTCGACTCCACCAAAGAGGGCAGCTCCAGCATCAACTTGCGCGGCGTGAAGTTCGACATCAACTTCAACCTGGGTGACGTCGCTTCGGGGCCCAACTCCGATGCAGTGGTCAAGGATCGCTCGTTCAGCCTGGAAGCCAAGCCGGACACCTTCAGCGTGTCGCGCACGGCCAGCAACCCCTCGACGGCGCAGTTGACCAATGCCCGTGTGACCAACCAGGCCTCATATGCCAGCACGTTCCCGGCCAACAGCGGCGCGGTGATCAAGTTCACCAGCGCCACTGCGTACCAGGTGTATGCCCAGCCGTACACGGCCGACAGCAAGTCCATCGCCACCGGCGATACCGGTGGCGGTACCACCGTCGTCGCGGCCGGGGTGACGTTCGACATCAGCGGCACGCCGCAGAACGGCGATCAGTTTGCGGTGGGGGCCGCCACCCAGAAAACCCAGAATGCGCTCGATACCCTGAGCCAGCTGCGCCAGGCGCTGGAGCTGCCGGCCGACGGCAACCCGGCGGCGACGGTCAAGCTCAAGGATGCACTGTCCGCCGCGATCAGCAACTTCACCAACTCCAGTACTCAGATCGACGTGGTACGCGGCTCCATCGGTGCACGGCAGAATGCCCTGGACACCCAGGCCAGTGAGAACGCCAGCATCGGCCTGGCCAACACCAGTACCATGAGCGACCTGGGCAACATCGACACCGCGCAGGCGGCGATCAACCTGACCTTGCAGCAGACCATGCTGCAGGCCTCGCAACTGGCGTTCGTGAAAATCTCGCAGTTGAGCCTGTTCAACAAGATGTAAGGCACGCGCAGCACACCGACGGCTCACTCCTGAAACGGGGTGGGCCGTTGTCGTTTTCACGGCTAAATTGTTGAAGGGTTTTGCACAAAGCGCAGAAAATTGAGTGACCTGTGAGTCATTAAGCGCATCTTCACTGTATCGTGTGAAAAGGATAAGTCGCCCAGCACACCGTGCGGCGCGGCTTTCAGCGAGATTTTACGGGGTTACCCCCTCTTATTGTCAGCACTCCAGGCGCAGTCCCGGGGGTGTTCTCCAGCTATTCGGTATTGGGAAGCCACAATGATTGGCATAAAAAGCATCGCCAGTTACGTGCCCGCAGAAGGGATCGATAACTACGCCCAGGGTGCCAAATTCGCCAAGGATGAAGAATTCATCATTGGCAAAATCGGGTCGGCGTTCCTGCCACGCAAGGAAGCTGCGCAGGAAACCTCCGACCTGTGTGTCGAGGCGGTCAACGCCTTGTTTGCCAACAACCCGCAGTTGAAGCGCGAGTCGATCGACGCACTGATCGTCGTCACTCAGAACGGCGACGAAGAGGGGCTGCCTCACACCGCCGCCATCGTGCAGGACAAACTCGGCCTGCCGACCCACGTGGCCGCCTTTGATATTTCCCTGGGCTGCTCCGGCTACGTCTACGGCATCTACGCGATGAAAGGCTTCATGGAAGCCACCGGCCTGAAAAACGGCCTGCTGATCACCGCCGACCCGTACTCGAAAATCGTCGACCCCGAAGACCGCAACACCACCATGCTGTTTGGCGATGCCGCCACAGCTACCTGGATGGCCGAAGATGCACCCTGGTTGCTCGGCAAGTCCAAGTTCGGCACCGATGGTTCCGGCGCGCCGCACCTCAAGGTCAGCGACGGCGTGTTCTTCATGAACGGCCGTCAGGTCTTCAACTTTGCCTTGCTCAAGGTGCCAGCCCATTTGCACGAGCTGCTCAACGAGTCGGATCTCAAGGCTGACGAGATCGATGCCTTTTGCATTCACCAGGGCAGCGCGGCCATCGTCGACGCCGTGGCGCGGCGTTTTGAAGATGCACCGGTGGACAAGTTCATCAAGGACATGGTCGAGACCGGCAACACCGTGTCGTCGAGCATTCCGTTGCTGCTGGAAAAGCACGTGATGGACGCCACCTGGAAACGCGTGGCAATCAGCGGGTTCGGTGTGGGCCTGTCGTGGGGCTCGGCGATTCTGTATCGCCCGTGACACCTTAATATAGCTGCCACACAAGACGCCGATGATCGAAAGATCATCGGCGTTTTTTATTTGGCGCCAGAAAAACCCGCGATTACGGTGTTTCAGGCTCGCGTAAACCCTTGAATTGCAAGGGGTGGCACGGGGCTATTAAAAATATTCAAAAAAAACCTCAAGCAACCGGCTCACACGACGATAACTATTACGAAGGTTCTCAGGCACACCCGGCGGTTGCCAGGGCCGGAAGCCGCAGTAAACCACCATCGAGGATTTCGTCATGGCTTTAACAGTAAACACCAACATTTCTTCCATCACTACCCAGGTCGGCCTTGGCAAAGCGGCCAACTCGCTGCAAACCTCCATGCAGCGTCTGTCCACTGGTCTGAGCATCAACAGTGCTAAAGACAACGCTTCGGGCCTTCAGATCTCCAACCGTCTGACCAGCCAGATCAACGGCCTGGGCCAAGCGGTCAAGAACGCCAACGATGGTATCTCCATCGCGCAGACCGCTGAAGGCGCAATGCAGGCTTCGACCGACATTCTGCAAAAGATGCGTACCCTGGCTCTGTCCTCGGCCACCGGCTCCCTGAGCGATGCTGACCGTACTTCGAACAACGAAGAATACCAGGCGTTGACTTCGGAACTGACCCGTATCTCGCAGACCACTACTTTCGGTGGCCAGAAGCTGCTCGACGGTTCGTACGGCACCAAAGCCATTCAGGTTGGCGCCAACGCTAACGAAACCATCAACCTGAGCCTGGACAACGTAGCCGCCAACAACATCGGTTCGCAGCAGATCAAAAGTGTTGCTATCACTCCAACCGCGAGCGGCGTAGCCGGCGGCGTAGTAGGCATCACCGGTAACGGCCAGACTGCCAGCGTCACTGTCGCGGCAGGTTCTTCGGCCAAAACCATCGCCAGCCAACTGAACGGCGCTGTAGGCGGCCTGTCGGCTACCGCCAGCACTGAAGCTCAGTTCTCCGTTGGTGCTGCTGCCAAGACCACTCCAGCTTCGTTCAGCATGACCGTTGGCGGCCAGACCACCACGTTCACCGGCGTAACCGACACTGCCAGCCTGGCCGACCAGTTGAAATCCAACTCCGCCAAGCTTGGTATCAGCGTCAACTACGACGAAGCCAAAGGCACTCTGTCGGTTAAATCCGACTCCGGTGAGAACCTGGCCTTCAGTGCTGCTACCGCAGCCGGCTCGATCACCGTTGCCACCAAAGATGGTTCGGGCAACTACGGCACCGCTGTTGCCCTGGCTAACGGCCTGACCGCTACCGGTTCCGTGAACCTTGACTCGTCCAAAGGCTATGCCCTGAACGGTAACGGTGTAACCGGTCTGTTCGCCGCTACCGGTACTGCCGCAGCGTCGACCAAAACCACCATCGCTCAAACCGACGTGACCAGTGCCTTCAACGCCCAGGCCGCAGTGGCAGTGATCGACAAGGCAATCGGCGGCATCGACAGCGTACGTTCGGGCCTGGGTGCTGTTCAGAACCGTCTGACCACTACCGTAGACAACCTGACCAACATTCAGAAGAACTCCACCGCTGCACGTTCGACTGTACAAGACACCGACTTCGCTGCTGAAACAGCCGAGTTGACCAAACAGCAAACTCTGCAATCGGCCGCTACCGCGATCCTGTCGCAGGCCAACCAGCTGCCATCCGCTGTACTGAAGCTGCTTCAGTAATAACCGCGCTTGGTGACTGACGGAAGGGCGCGTTTAACGTGCCCTTTCGTCGTTTCGGTTTTAGAGGAGATTGGACATGGACATGAGTGTAAAGCTAGCCTCGTCTTATCCACCGGTTGCACCTCAAAGCGCACCGGCCGCCCTCGTGGCGGACAAGGACAAGACCAAGGTCGAGGCCATCGCGCCGATCCCCGGCAAGCCGGAACGGGCTGATCTGGAGCAAGCGGTTACCGATATTCGCGAATTCGTACAAGCGGCCCAGCGCAAACTGGATTTTTCGATCGACGACTCTACCCACCGGGTGGTGGTCAAGGTCATCGCCACCGACAGTGGCGAGGTGATTCGCCAGATTCCCTCGGAAACAGCCTTGAAGTTGGCGCAGAACCTGGCAAATGCCAGTCACGTGCTGTTCGACGAAAAGGTCTGAGCTGGCATGAAACTTGTTGCGGTGATGTCTTGATGGGTTGCTCGTCAAGAAAACGGCAACTACCGAATTAGGAGCACGATGATGGCGGGTACAACGGTTAGTGGTGTGGGTTCTGGTATCGATACCAGCGGGATCATTACGTCGCTGGTAAATGCTGAAAAAGCACCGAAACAGCTTCAGATCAACACGCAATCGCAAAAAGCGACCACTCAACTTTCGTCCATCGGAAAGATCCAGGCAGCCCTGGACGCGTTCCGTGGCGCGCTCAAGACCCAGGGCACCGACAACAGCTTCAGTGGCCTGGTCGGTACGTCCTCGGACGAAAAAGTCGCCACCATGACCGCAGGGGCGGGCGCCTCCAACGGGACGTTTTCGCTGGTGGTGTCGCAACTGGCCCAGCCTTCGAAGTTGAGCAGCACTAACTTTGCCGGCGGCGCGTCGAGCGTGGTCAACAAGGGCGACACGGCCACCACACTGACCATCTCGCAATCAGGCAAGAACTTCGACGTTAGCGTCGCGCCCGGCGCGACCCTGCAACAGGTGCGTGACTCGATCAACTCGCAGTTCGGCACCGCGGGCCTGAGTGCCAACATCCTCACCGACTCCAACGGCTCGCGGTTGATCCTGACTTCGACCAATGGTGGTGCAGGCACGGATTTGACCATGTCCGGCAACTCTGGCGTCGATACCGGCTACACGGTGGTCAACCCGCCGCAGAACGCCAAGTATACCATCGATGGCATTGCCGCCGAATCGAAGTCCAACAACATTACCGATGCGGTGAGCGGGGTCAGCATCAAGTTGCTGACGGTGTCGCCGCTGGCGACTGCGGGAGACACTTCAAAGGATCCTGTACGCACTGCCCTCACCATCTCCGTCAGCACCAGCACCACGGCACTCAAGTCCGGCGTCAAGGGTTTCGTCGATACCTACAACGCCTTGCTCAAGGCGATGACGGCAGAAACAGCGGTGACCAAAAACGCGGCAGGCGACCCCGTGGCGGCCACGTTGACCGGTGACTCGACCATGCGCACGCTGCAATCGGCGATTCGCAACGAGTTCAACACCATGTCGGGCAGCGGTGCGTTGAAATCCCTGGCCCAGTTCGGCGTCGAAACCGACCAGACCACCGGCCTGCTGTCGATCGACGACAAGCAGTGGGACAACGCGATGAAGACCAACGCTGCGGACTTGAGCAGCATCTTCACGGGCAAGGACGGCTTGCTGGCGCGCTTGACTACCGCAACCGATGCCTACGCCAAACCGACCACCGGCTTGTTGGCAACGCGCTCCACGTCGCTGTCCGACAGCCTCAAGGACCTGGCCAAGCAGCAGACTGCGCTGGATCAGCGTATCGATGCCTACCAGACCACGCTGACCAACAAGTACGCGGCGATGGACACCCTGGTGGCTCAGTTGCGCCAGCAGAGTAACAACGTGCTGGGTACGCTCAACGCGCTGAACAATCAGAAAAACAACTGATTTAACCGATTGGCAAAAGCCCGGGTCTTTGGTCCGGGCTTTTTTATGCATCGCCGATATCCGCTGTGGCGAGCAGGCTTGTCCTATTGCCGTTCAGTTAAAGAAAATGTGTGGGCTTATTGTGGCGAGCGGGCTTGCCCCGCGTTGGGGTGCGAAGCGCCCCCCAATCCAGCAAAACGCGGTGTACCTGATACGGCTCAGCGCCTGATTTTGGGGCTGCTGCGCAGCCCAACGCAGTACAAGCCTGCTCGCCACAGGGAATCTGCGCTTAACTGAACGGCAATAGGGCAAGCCCGCTCGCCACAAAATAGCTCCATTGCTGGGAAGCGTTCCCCGTACCCAGTCAGGGCAGCCACGCCTCTCGCCAGGCCAGCAGGTTGTCCTCCCTGAGCATCCACTTGTCCAGTATCACTCTGTGCAAGGCATCGCCAGCGGCCGCACTGGCGTCCGGTTCGGCCAGGTGTTCGCGAATGGCGGCAATCCAGTCCCTGGAGCGGTTCTTGACCCGGGTTACCGGAAAGTCACCGCGATAACACAGGATGTCCGAGCAGATCACCGGCAGGGCGCAGGCGCCGTATTCCAGCAGTCGCAGATTGCTTTTGCAGGCGTTGAAAAAGTTGTCTTCCAGCGGCGCCAGCGCCAGGTCCAGGTTCAGGGCTGCCAGGCGTGCCGGGTACTGGTCGATATTCACGCCACCGTGAAACTCGTGGACAAAGGGGCGCAGTGCAGGTGGGCACATGCCCATGAACACCCAGTCCACCTCGCCGGCCAGTTCGCGAACCACCTCGGCAATCACCTGCAGGTCGGCACCGTGGCTTGAGCCACCGGCCCAGCCCACCCGAGGCTTGTGCCCTTGTTGGCGCAAGCTCCTCAGCCCGCTCCACCATTGGGCGGGCAGGCGGTTCTCCATCACGCGAATGTCGGCATTGTAGCCTTTGAGCGCATTGGCCAGCGGTTGGGTCGAGACCACCAGTCGATCACACAGGCCCACGGCTTTTTTCAGGCGCTTGGCAATGTCCTTGGGAAACAGCGAGCGGGTCAGGTTGCCAGCGGGGACATCGAGGATGTAGTCGTCCAGCTCGTACACCTTGAAGGCCTTGGACAGCGACCGAGCGTTCTGAATGACTTCCAGTTGGGTTTTGGTGAACTGACGCTGGAAGATGATCGTGTCCGGCGCCAGGCGCTCCAGTTCCACTGGTTGCAGCAGCAAATCGTTCACTTCGCCGTCGATCAACCTGGCGGCCTGCAAGGCGGCGAAAGGCTGACGCACCCGATAATGCCCGCTGCCGAAGGAGTCGCCGGGGTAGCACATTGCGTAAGGCAGCGCGCGGCTGGCGAACGGATGCCAGCCCACCTCGCTGCGGCATTCGTACGCGAAGCCGCTGCCTTCGAGGGTCAGGTTGCGGTTGTAGGCCGGGTCGTTCGCCAACTGCGGCAGCCAGCGCTGGTACATCACCGCCTGTTCGCGCTTGAAGCGCTCGAGCTTGGCGTCCTGAGTGGCCTTGTCGACCTGATTCTGGCTCACGTTGGCCTCGTGCATCAGTATCGCGTAAGGCGTCCAGACCACCAGTTGCCCGGCCTGGCCGACTTTCAGGCACAGGTCCACATCGTTGTAGGAAACCCCCAGGCCGGCCTCGTCCATCCCGCCCACCTGGCGATACAGCTCGGTGCGGATCATCAGGCAGGCGGCGGTCACAGCGCTGTAGTTCTGATCGATCTGCAGGCGGTGCAGGTAACCGTTGGACAGCATCGGGCTGTCGATGAACGCGTGATCTGCCACGCCGCGCAAGCCAAGAACCACGCCGGCGTGCTGCACCGTGCCGTTGGGAAACAGCAGTTTGGCGCCGACGATGCCGACTTCCGGGCGCTGGGCGTGATGGAGCAGGGCGTCAAGCCAATCGCCGTCGATGACGGCGGTGTCGTTGTTGAGCAGCACCAGGTACTCGCCACGGGCGCGGCTGACGGCAAAGTTGTTGATGGCCGAATAGTTGAAAGGGTGCGGGTAGCGCAGGATGCGCACCTTGGCGTCGTTCAGGCGCTCCATGCCGGCGAACCATTCACGGGCTTCGGCGGTTTGGCTGTTGTTGTCGACGATGAGCAGTTCGTAATGGGTGTAGCGGGTTTTCTCCATCAGGCTTTCTATGCAGCGCATCAGCATAGGCAACTGGTCTTTGGTGGGGATGATGATCGACACCAACGGTGTTGTCGGGTGCTGATAGACCACACGGTGCACCATCGGCAGGGGGCCGGTGCGCAATTGGTGCGCGACGCCCAGGCGCCGCAGGTGTGCCTCGACGACCGCAGCAGAGTGGGCGATCACCTGTGCTTCACCCAGCCACTGGCCGAAGTTGATGGCCTGGTGCACCAGTACTTCGGCGATATGGCCCACGCTGCCCAGCCCGTAGGCTTCGATCAACCGCAAGAGCAGGTCATGGGGCGCCAGTTCCGCGAAGGCGGGATCGAAACCATCGGCCTGCAGGGCGGCGTCGCGGCTGAAGGCCAGGGCGCGGCCCACATACGGGTAGCTGCGCAACAGGTCGAGATTGAGGTCCGGCTTGAAGACCGGATCCTGACAGCCCGAGGCGGTGATCGAATCCTCGTCGCTGTAACAGGCGATGATGCCGGGGGTCAGCGCGATCCCTTCGGCGAGCAGCAGCACGGCATGGGGGGCGAGTTGGTCGCCGCCGCGAAGGAGGTAGCACCAGTCGGCCTGGATGCCTTGCAGCAATTCATTGAGCTGGCTCGGCCAGGACTCTGCCAGCGGCAGCCACACCAGATTGTCGGCCGGGGTTATCCCGATGGGTTCGGCATTGGACAGTATGGCGATGGCCGCCGCCTGATAGACCTGGCTGTGGATGCTGTCCAGGGTCGCGCGCAAGGCGGCCATGTCACCGCTGGTATCGGTCACCACCAGCAACACCCCGGGCTGCTGCGGCCAGCTGGCCAGCCGCGCCGGCAGGCCTTCGAATTCGCTGGCGGCCAGTTGCCGGGTTTCCAGCCAGCGCTGATACAGGTGGACATTGCGCTGCTGTTTACCGAGATGTCCCAGCACGCCGAAAAAACGTTCGAACGCGTGGGCAAGCGTGCCATCAAGCTGGCCGGCTTCGGTTTCGAAGTCGGCACGTGTCAGGTGCATGCGCTCCAGCGGGGCCAGGGCCTCAAGGCGCACGAAGAACATGGTGCCGGCAAAGAAATCCGCCTCGTCGATGTGCTGCGGATCAATGCTGGCACGCTCGGCCAGAGCGAGCAGGTGAGTGCGGTTTTTTTCAGCCAGATGGGTGGTCACCGCCTGGCGGTAGCGCTCCGTACCGAGCAACGGATGGTGCGTCGGATTGGCCAGGTACTCCACCGACTGGCGAAAGCGCACCGGGCCGAGCAGATCATCGAACAGGTCGCTGGCCCAGGAATTTTTCACGCCCAAGTGCACCGAGCGCTTGGTGTGCAGCTTGACCAGGGTGTGGATATTATCGGCGCGTAAAAACGGCAGTACGTTCAAAAAGGGCAGCACATCGCGCCCATGATTGGGCACGCGGAACAGTGAATAACCCAGGCCGCTCGCCGCTAAATGCTCGCGTACTTCATTTTCACGTTCTGCCATGCAGGTGACGTAGAGATGCAGGCGTTCATGCAACTGAATCAGGCGCTTCAGGATGTCCAGAAGCATATCCGGATGGAAGGCATGGATAACCACCGCCACGGGTGGCTCGCTGTCCGGCAGAGCGGGCCGCTGCACCTCCAGCAAGTCGCATGTTTCGGCGTTGGCTGCCGAGACCGCCGAGACCGCTGCGTCGGCACCGGAGGCAGTGTAAGCATCGCGCAGCGCAAACAATCTGAAGGCCTGAGGACCAGGCAGGGGCCTGCGACGCACCTGCGCCTGGAACTGAGGGCGATACAACCCCAGCGCATGAATCTGCTCGACGAAGTCGGCGCGGCTCTGTGTGAATAACGCTTTCATATCGGGCTGGTTCTGACGCTGGTCGGCATGTCGACGAAACAGCGACAGCGGCTCATGCAGGAACGCCAGGTTACCGTGCTGCAGCAGGTTCACGAACATCGCCAGGTCGTTGATGGCGCGGATCACCACGCCGCCCAGGGCGCAGATGTGCGGCAGCTTGTCGCTCAACTGCGCGCGGCGAAACATCACGGTGCTGGGCTCGCCGATGAAATTGACCGGCCAGTCGCAGAGCAGCGAAATGATGTCTTCGCCGTGCAGGCAGGTGTCTTCGCTGAATACACCGCACGTTTCGAGGATATCCGGCTGCGCCTCACCCTGGGCATCGATTATCGTGCGCCGCGAAGTGACCAGCGCGATGTCGCCGCGTGCCTGGAGTACCGCCGCCATGCGCGAGACGCAGTCGGGCAGCAGTACGTCATCGTCGTTGAGAAATTTGATGTATTCGCCCTGGGACTCCTGCATGCAACGGTTAAGGTTGAGCATGCCGCCCAACTGCTGTTCGTTGTGCAGGTAACGCACCGGCACAGTCGACTGTGCAATCAGGCGTTCGGTAATCAGGCGGACGCCGTCGTCGCGACAATCATCGGTAATCACCACTTCGATATTGGCGTAGCGTTGGTTCAGCGCACTGCTCAATGCCGCCTCGAAGAATCGAGGGCTGTAGGCCGGTATCGCAATGCTGACCAGCGGCATGTGTGGGGCTGAAGGAATAGTTGTCATGCTCACACCAGTTTGAACAAGGGGCGGAGGTTGAACCGGCTGTCGGTCATGGCGCTGTCGGTTGATTGGTGAGCAGGTCTGCCAGGCAGTCGATCACGCGTTCGATGTCTGCATCGGTCAGTGACAGATGGAAGGGCAAACCCAGCAGGCGCTCGGTCAGCAGGTCGACTACCGGCAGCGGACCGGCCGCGCAGGCCTGGAAAGCCGGGTGGCCGTGCAGGGGAGGGCAATACCAGCGGCGGGTTTCGATGTCTTCGCCGAGCAGGCGCAATTGAATGTCCACCCCGCGAAAGCCGGGCGGCAGTAACACGAGCATCAGGCTGTACACGCCGTCCGCAGGTTTGACTTGAAGTTTCAGCGCGGGAATTTTTTCAAGCAGGCGTGTGGCGTAGCGCTGATGCAGATTGCGCCGTGTGTCGGCGACGGTCGGCCAGTTGTCCAGCGCGGCCAGGGCAACGGCGGCGTGGTATTCGCTCATCTTGCCGTTCTCGCCCGCATCGAACACCAGGCCGCCGCTCTGGGCGTCGATGCCGAAATTGCTGAGTGCGCGCATGCTCTGGCCGTACGCGTGGTGGCGGGCGGCGACGAAACCGCCTTCGCCGCCGCCCAGCGCCTTGGTGGCGTGCAGGCTGAAGGCGACTTTGGTGGTCAGGCCGACCTGTTGATTGCCCCAGGCGCCTGCGGCGTCCACCACCACCGGGATGCCGGTTTCGGCGGTGAACAGGTCCCAGCCCGCGACATCCTGAGGGCAACCATACGTCGCGACAGGCATCACTGCGTCAAACGGCGTTTCAGCGAGTGCCGCACGTGCTATCGCGGGTGTCAGCAGCCAGCTGTTGGGATCTACATCACTGATCAGCGGGGTCAGCCCCGCACGGATAATGGCGGTGGCGGTGGCGACGAAAGTCAGCCCCGGCACGAGCACCCGGCCAGCCTTGCGCAGCCTCAACGCTTCGAGGGCGATTTGCAGTGCACAGGTGCCATTGGCCATTGACACTACGTGCACCTTTGTCGGCTCGCGACTGAATGAGCGCGAGAGCCGATCTTCGAGTTCGCAGACCAGCGGGCCGAAGTTGGTGTACCAGCGGTTTTCATCGATCTGCTGCCAGTACGGAAGAATCTGCTCGACCTTCGGCATCTCTGGCACTAACAACTTGATGATATTTTTCATGGTGCCCGCGACTGTCAATTAAATATCGTTTCCTACGATTGGAAAGGGGCAAAGCAGGAACTGTACCAATCGGATTTATGGCGCCCTCGCGGCACGACGCAAAAAGCCAATGCTGAGTGCATTGGCTTTTTTGATAACCGTGGGATTAAAGTTATGGGTAATCGCGTCGACATAAACGTTACTGAAATCTTTCCGCTGTCGCCTGTTACGAGGTAGAACCATGAATCCCATGAGAGCCCTTCGCCAATACCAGAAGGTCAATTCCCATGCTCAGATCTCTGAAGCCAGTCCGCACCGTCTGGTGCAGATGCTGATGGAGGGTGGGCTTGACCGCATGGCTCAGGCCAAGGGTGCGCTGGCGCGTGGCGACATCGCCCAAAAGGGGCTGATGCTCGGCAAGGCGGTGGATATCATCATCGGCTTGCGCGACGGTCTGGACGCTGAAAAAAGCGAAGACCCGGCGTATGTCCAGCAACTGGAAAGTCTGTATGCCTACATGACCAACCGTCTGATGGAAGCCAACCTGCACAACGACCCCGAGATGATCGACGAAGTTGCGCGCTTGATGATTACCGTCAAGCAAGGCTGGGATGGTATCGCTACCCCACAAGGCGCCGCACAGTAAGGCCACCGGCCTTGAGGAATACGTCATGAGTCATGCACTGCAACGCATTGATGAAACCCGTGAGGCGCTGGTGGGCGCGCTGGCGGACCGTAACTGGGAGGCTATCGGCGAACTCGACCTGGGCTGCCGCGATGTGATCGACCAGGTGCTCAGCGAAGCGCCGGTCAATGAGGATGCGTTGCGTGAAAAACTGGAAAGCCTGCTGGCGGTGTATCAGCAGTTGCTCGAGGTGACGACGGGGGAGCGGCAGGCGATTTTCGAAGAGATGTCGCAGATCAACCAGGCGAAAAACGCGTCAAAGGTCTACCATCTGTTTGGTTGAACAGAGTCGGCTAACCCTGATGCGCGTCATAAATTTGACTGCGCAGGTTTTTTTGACTTAACTAGTGTTGTTTTCAGATTTCAGACGTCTACAAGGTAATAAGTCCTACAGGCGTCTTGATTGCCCTCACACTGGGGCAGGAAGTTTTACTAGGGAAGTTGCTATTGCATGTGGCGTGAAACCAAAATTCTGCTGATTGATGACGATAGCGTTCGCCGCCGCGATTTGGCGGTGATTTTGAATTTTCTTGGCGAAGAAAATCTGCCCTGTGGCAGCCATGATTGGCAGCAGGCGGTCAGCTCATTGTCATCGAGCCGTGAAGTCATCTGTGTGCTGATCGGGACGGTAAATGCTCCTGGCGCAGTTTTGGGCCTGTTAAAGACACTGTCGACCTGGGATGAGTTCCTTCCGGTGTTGCTGATGGGCGATATTTCTTCGGTCGAGTTGCCCGAAGACCAGCGCCGCCGCGTGTTGTCCACCCTGGAAATGCCGCCCAGCTACAGCAAATTGCTCGATTCCCTGCACCGTGCCCAGGTCTATCGCGAGATGTACGACCAGGCCCGCGAGCGCGGCCGTCACCGCGAACCCAATCTGTTCCGCAGCCTGGTCGGCACCAGCCGCGCGATCCAGCACGTGCGCCAGATGATGCAGCAAGTGGCCGATACCGACGCCAGCGTGCTGATTCTGGGCGAGTCCGGCACCGGCAAGGAAGTGGTCGCGCGCAACCTGCACTATCATTCCAAGCGGCGCGACGGGCCCTTTGTACCCGTCAATTGCGGGGCGATCCCTGCAGAGTTGCTCGAAAGCGAACTGTTCGGCCACGAGAAGGGCGCCTTCACCGGTGCCATCACCAGCCGTGCCGGGCGCTTCGAGCTGGCCAATGGCGGCACCCTGTTCCTCGACGAAATCGGCGACATGCCGCTGCCGATGCAGGTCAAGCTGTTGCGCGTGTTGCAGGAGCGCACCTTCGAACGTGTGGGCAGCAACAAGACCCAGAGCGTCGACGTGCGCATCATCGCGGCCACCCACAAAAACCTCGAAAGCATGATCGAGGTCGGCAGCTTCCGCGAAGACCTGTACTACCGCCTCAACGTATTCCCCATCGAGATGGCTCCGCTGCGCGAGCGCGTGGAAGACATCCCGTTGTTGATGAACGAATTGATCTCGCGCATGGAACATGAAAAACGCGGCTCGATCCGTTTCAACTCGGCCGCGATCATGTCCCTGTGCCGTCACGGCTGGCCGGGCAACGTCCGTGAGCTGGCCAACCTGGTGGAGCGCATGGCGATCATGCATCCCTACGGTGTGATCGGTGTGGTCGAGTTGCCGAAGAAATTCCGCTACGTCGACGATGAAGACGAGCAGATGGTCGACAGCCTGCGCAGTGACATGGAGGAGCGAGTGGCCATCAACGGCCATGCTCAGGACTTCGGTTCCACCGCGATGCTGCCGCCCGAAGGTCTTGACCTGAAAGACTACCTCGGCAACCTGGAACAAGGCCTGATCCAACAGGCGCTTGACGACGCCAACGGCATCGTCGCCCGCGCCGCAGAGCGACTGCGCATCCGTCGGACCACCCTGGTGGAGAAGATGCGCAAGTACGGAATGAGCCGTCGGGAAGGTGATGAACAGGCAGATGATTGACGCCTGTTTTTCAACTGACTGAAAAGTAAGCTTATTTTTTTAGGCACGGGTATTGCTACAGCTCTCGCAACGTTCCGTTTAACTGACGGTCAGCCAGCGAGAGAGCATCATGCCCCACGCCGCCCAGCTATCCTCGGCCCCTGCCATCCAGGGGCTGGTTCCGCCTGTAGAGTCGCCGATCCGCCAGGGTCTTGAGCAGGCGTTCTCCCAGTTCAACCAGATGTCGAGCCAACTGACCGATTCCTACAGCCTGCTGGAAGCCCGGGTTTCCGAGCTCAAGGGCGAGTTGGCGGTGGTCAGCGCCCAGCGGATGCAAGAGCTGGCCGAGAAAGAGCGTCTGGCCAATCGTCTGCAAAACCTGCTCTCGCTGTTACCCGGGGGCGTCATCGTGATTGACGATCAGGGCCGCGTGCGCGAGGCCAACCCGGCCGCCTGCGACATGCTCGGCCTGCCGCTCGAAGGCGAGCTGTGGCGTGAAGTCATTGCTCGCTGCTTTGCGCCGCGTGAAGACGACGGTCATGAAATCTCTCTCAAGGACGGACGCCGCCTGTCCATCGCCACCCGTTCTCTTGACGCCGAGCCCGGTCAACTGGTGCTGCTCAACGACCTGACGGAAACCCGGCACCTGCAAGACCAGTTGGCACGCCATGAACGGTTGTCGTCGTTGGGCCGTATGGTCGCTTCTCTGGCGCACCAGATCCGCACGCCGCTGTCGGCCGCGCTGATCTACGCCAGTCATTTGACTGACGAGCAATTGCCCGCCGCCACCCACCAGCGTTTTGCCGGACGCCTCAAAGAGCGCCTGCATGAGCTGGAGCATCAGGTGCGCGACATGCTGGTGTTTGCCCGTGGCGAATTACCGCTGACCGACCGCGTCACCCCGGCGGCGCTGATGCAGGCGTTGCAGGCCGCCGCTGCCACTCATATCCAGGACGTGCAAGTGCGCTGGCAGTGCGACAGCCACCTCGGTGAGCTGCTGTGCAACCGCGACACCCTGGTGGGCGCGCTGCTCAATCTTATCGAAAACGCCACCCAGGCCAGCGGCCCTGGCGCACGCCTGAAGATTCACTTGTACAGCCGTGAGCAAACCCTGCGCCTGTGCATCAGCGACAGCGGCAGCGGCATTGACCCGCTGGTGCTGCAGCGTCTGGGCGAACCGTTTTTCACCACCAAGACCAACGGCACGGGCCTGGGCCTCACCGTGGTCAAGGCCGTGGCGCGTGCCCATCAGGGAGAATTGCTGCTGCATTCCCGGCTGGGGCGCGGCACCTGTGCATTGATGACCTTGCCGCTGTTTACCAGCGCGGCAGGCACGGAGTAAGGACATGGCTATCAAGGTTCTGTTGGTGGAAGACGATCGCGCCCTGCGTGAAGCATTGGCTGACACGCTGCTGCTGGCGGGCCATGACTACTGTGCGGTCGGTTCCGCTGAAGACGCCTTGGCAGCCGTGGGGCAGGAGGCGTTCAGCCTGGTAGTCAGCGACGTGAACATGCCCGGCATGGACGGTCACCAATTGCTCGGCCTGCTGCGCGCGCGCCACCCGCAACTGCCGGTGCTGCTGATGACCGCCCACGGTGCCGTCGAGCGCGCGGTGGATGCCATGCGCCAGGGCGCTGCGGATTATCTGGTCAAGCCATTCGAGCCCAAGGCGCTTATAGAGCTGGTTGCCCGGCACGCCCTTGGCGTTATTTCCAATCCCGACGGCGAGGGCCCAATTGCCTTCGAACCGGCCAGCGCCCAATTGCTGGAGCTGGCGGCCCGTGTGGCGCGCAGCGATTCCACCGTGCTGATTTCCGGCGAGTCCGGCACCGGCAAGGAAGTGCTGGCGCGCTACATCCACCAGCAATCGAGCCGCGCCAAACAACCGTTTATCGCGATCAACTGCGCAGCGATCCCTGACAACATGCTCGAGGCCACCTTGTTCGGCCATGAAAAGGGCTCGTTCACCGGTGCCATCGCGGCCCAGGCCGGCAAGTTCGAGCAAGCGGACGGCGGCACCATCCTGCTCGATGAAATCTCGGAAATGCCCCTGGGCCTGCAAGCCAAGCTGCTGCGGGTATTGCAGGAGCGTGAAGTAGAGCGGGTAGGCGCGCGCAAGCCGATCCAGCTGGACATTCGCGTGGTCGCCACCACCAACCGCGACCTGGCGGGCGAAGTGGCGGCGGGGCGCTTTCGCGAAGACCTGTTCTACCGGTTGTCGGTGTTCCCCCTGGCCTGGCGCCCGTTGCGCGAGCGCCCGGCGGACATCATCCCGCTGGCCGAGCGCCTGTTGCGCAACCACGTCAAAAAAATGAAGCACGCCCAGGCACGGCTGTCGGCCGAGGCCCAGGCCTGCCTGATCGGCTACCCGTGGCCGGGTAACGTGCGCGAACTGGACAATGCGATCCAGCGCGCGTTGATCCTGCAGCAGGGCGGCCTGATCCAGCCGCAGGACTTCTGCCTGGCCACCGGCACAGGCGCGGCGCCGTTGCCGAGCCTGGCACCGGCGCCCGTGGTCGCCGAAGCTGAATCGGCCGGCGCACTGGGCGACGACCTGCGTCGCCGCGAATTCCAGATGATCATCGACACCCTGCGTGCCGAGCGCGGCCGCCGCAAAGAGGCCGCCGAGCGCCTGGGCATCAGCCCGCGTACCCTGCGCTACAAGCTGGCACAGATGCGCGACGCCGGCATGGACGTCGAAGCCTACCTCTTCGCCACCTGAGTCAACCCTCCACAGGTTTGCTCGGCTCCTGTGGCAAGCAGGCTTGTCCCAATGCCGTTCAATAAAGCTCAGATTCTCCGTGGCGAGCGGGCTTGCCCCGCGTTGGGGTGCGAAGCGCCCCCAATCCAGCAAAACGCGGTGTACCTGATGCTGCTCAGCGCCTGGTTTTGGGGCTGCTGCGCAGCCCAACGCAGGACAAGCCTGCTCGCCACAGGTCTGTAGTCGTCGTTAGTGGCTGTGTGGAATATAGTCCGACCAGCTTTGTCGCCTTTTCTTACGAGTTGCTGCAGAGCTGGCACCCTTGTTGCACCTACCCCTGATAACTGCTGCGTAGTGTCAAAAATTTGCGGGTTGTCGGAGAGAGAAGGTCATGAGCCAGGGTATTGAGTTCAATCGGTTGATGTTGGATATGCGCTCCATGCAAATGGACGCCATGGCCCGGCCGAAATCCGTCGCACCCGTGCCGGAATTGGGCCAAAGCAATTTTGCCGACATGCTCGGTCAGGCCATCAACAAGGTCAGCGACACCCAGCAAGCCTCCAGCCAGTTGGCCACCGCGTTCGAGATCGGCAAAAGCGGCGTGGACCTCACCGATGTGATGGTCGCCTCGCAAAAAGCCAGCGTTTCCTTTCAAGCCTTGACCCAAGTGCGTAACAAAGTGGTTCAGGCTTACCAAGACATCATGCAGATGCCGGTTTAAGGGCGAGAGTTAAGTCATGGCAGAAGCAGTCACCGATAACGTACCCGCCAAGGCAGGTGGCAAGCCGCCGCTGTTTGGCCTGTCGTTCCTGGAAAACCTCTCGGAAATGACCATGCTGCGTCAGGTAGGCCTGATGGTCGGCCTGGCAGCGAGCGTGGCGATTGGTTTTGCCGTGGTGCTGTGGTCGCAGCAACCCGATTACCGTCCGTTGTACGGCAGCCTGGCGGGCATGGATTCCAAGCAGATCATGGAAACCCTCGCCGCCGCCGACATCGCCTATACAGTAGAGCCCAACTCCGGCGCCCTGCTGGTCAAGGCCGATGACGTGGCCCGTGCCCGCATGAAGCTGGCCGCCGCTGGCGTGACGCCGTCCGACAGCAATATCGGTTTTGAAATCCTCGACAAGGACCAGGGCCTGGGCACCAGCCAGTTCATGGAAGCCACCCGCTACCGTCGTGGCCTGGAAGGCGAACTGGCACGCACGATCTCCAGCCTGAACAACGTCAAGGGCGCCCGTGTGCACCTGGCGATTCCGAAAAGCTCGGTGTTCGTGCGCGATGAGCGCAAGCCCAGCGCCTCGGTATTGGTCGAGCTGTTTTCCGGCCGCTCCCTGGAGCCTGGCCAGGTACTGGCGATCGTCAACCTGGTGGCCACCAGCGTTCCCGAATTGAGCAAGTCGCAAATCACCGTGGTCGACCAGAAGGGCAACCTCTTGTCCGACATGGCCGAAAACTCTGCGCTGACCCAGGCCGGCAAGCAGTTCGACTACAGTCGCCGCATGGAAAGCATGCTCACCCAGCGGGTTCATAACATCCTGCAACCGGTGCTGGGCAACGACCGCTACAAGGCCGAAGTGTCCGCCGATGTTGACTTCAGCGCCGTCGAGTCGACCTCGGAGCAGTTCAACCCGGACCAGCCCGCGCTGCGCAGCGAGCAATCGACCAGCGAACAACGTACCGCCAGCAGTGGCCCGCAAGGTGTGCCGGGTGCCCTGAGCAACCAGCCACCGACGCCGGCCACTGCCCCGCAAACCACCGGTGGCGCCGCCGCGACGGCGGGCGCCATTGCCGCCGGGCAGCCGCTGCTCGACGCCAACGGCCAACAGATCATGGACCCGGCCACCGGCCAGCCGATGCTTGCGCCATACCCGGCGGACAAGCGTAACCAGTCCACCAAGAACTTCGAGCTTGACCGTTCCATCAGCCATACCAAGCAGCAGCAGGGCCGCATCAATCGCCTGTCGGTGTCGGTGGTGGTCGATGACCAGGTCAAGGTCAACGCCGCCGATGGCGCCGTGACCCGTGCGCCGTGGACCGCCGACGAATTGGCGCGCTTCACCCGCCTGGTGCAGGACGCCGTCGGTTTCGACGCCAGCCGTGGCGACAGCGTCAGCGTGATCAACATGCCGTTCTCTGCCGAGCGTGGCGAAGTCATCGCTGAAGCGGCGTTCTACACCCAGCCGTGGTTCTGGGACATCGTCAAGCAAGTGCTGGGGGTGTTGTTCATCCTGGTGCTGGTGTTCGGTGTGCTGCGTCCGGTGCTCAATAACATCACCGGCAACGGCAAGAAGCAACTGGCCCTGGCCGGTGGCGACGTCGAGTTGGGTGGCATGGGCGGTCTGGACGGCGAACTGGCCAACGACCGCGTCAGCCTCGGCGGCCCGCAAAGCATCCTGTTGCCCAGCCCGAGCGAAGGCTATGACGCTCAGCTGAACGCAATCAAGAGTCTGGTAGCAGAAGACCCGGGCCGTGTGGCCCAGGTCGTGAAAGAGTGGATCAACGCAGATGAGTGATAATCGAGCCGCTGTTGCCAAGCTCTCCCGAGTCGACAAAGCCGCCGTGCTGCTGCTGTCGCTGGGGGAAACCGACGCCGCCCAGGTGCTGCGTCACATGGGGCCCAAAGAGGTCCAGCGCGTGGGCGTGGCCATGGCGCAGATGCGCAATGTGCACCGTGAGCAAGTCGAGCAGGTGATGAGCGAGTTCGTCGAGATTGTCGGCGACCAGACCAGCCTGGGCGTCGGCTCCGACAGCTACATCCGCAAGATGCTCACCTCGGCGCTGGGCGAAGACAAGGCCAACGGCCTGATCGACCGCATCCTGCTCGGTGGCAACACCAGCGGCCTGGACAGCCTCAAGTGGATGGAACCGCGCGCGGTGGCCGACGTGATCCGCTACGAACACCCGCAGATCCAGGCCATCGTCGTCGCGTACCTGGACCCGGACCAGGCCGGCGAAGTGCTCGGTCACTTCGACCATAAGGTGCGCCTGGATATCATCCTGCGCGTGTCGTCGCTGAACACCGTGCAACCGGCGGCCCTCAAAGAACTCAACACGATTCTGGAGAAGCAGTTCTCCGGCAATTCGAATGCCTCGCGCACCACCCTGGGTGGCATCAAGCGCGCGGCCGATATCATGAACTTCCTCGACAGTTCGGTCGAAGGCCAGTTGATGGACTCTATCCGCGAGATCGACGATACCCTGTCCGGCCAGATCGAAGACCTGATGTTCGTGTTCAACAACCTCTCCGATGTCGACGACCGTGGCATTCAGGCGTTGCTGCGCGAGGTGTCCTCGGACGTACTGGTGCTGGCGCTCAAGGGCTCCGACGAGAACGTCAAGGAGAAGATCTTCAAGAATATGTCCAAGCGCGCGTCCGAACTGCTGCGCGACGACCTGGAAGCCAAGGGTCCGGTACGCGTCAGCGACGTCGAAACCGCGCAGAAGGAAATCCTCACGATTGCCCGCCGTATGGCCGAAGCCGGAGAAATCGTTCTCGGCGGGAAGGGCGGCGAAGAAATGATTTAAGGCGCTGCCCATGTCGAGCAAAGATGAAACGCCCAGCGACCTGATTCGCGCGCGGGACGTGGGCGGGTTCGACATCTGGTCGTTGCCCAGCTTCGACCCGCACGTGCCGGAGCCCGAACCCGAGCCGGTGGTGCAAACCCCGGTGGAGATGGAGGAAGTGCCGCTGGATGAAGTCCAGCCGCTGACCCTCGATGAGTTGGAGGCCATCCGCCAGGAGGCCTACAACGAAGGCTTCGCGGCGGGCGAAAAGGACGGCTTTCGCAGCACCACCCTCAAGGTGCGCCAGGAGGCCGAGGTGGCATTGGGTGTCAAGCTCGCCAGCCTGGAGCGCCTGATGGACGGGCTGTTCGAACCGATCGCCGGGCAGGATGCGCAGATCGAAAAATCGATGGTCGCACTGGTGCAGCACATCACGCGTCAAGTGATCCAGCGCGAACTGGTGCTGGACTCCAGCCAGATTGAAGGCGTCATGCGCGAAGCGCTCAAATTGCTGCCTCTGGGCGTCGGCAACGTGCGGCTGTACATCAATCCGCAGGACTTCGAGCAGGTCAAAGCCTTGCGCGAGCGCCATGAAGAAACCTGGCGCATCGTCGAGGACGCCGCGCTGCAGCCCGGTGGCTGCCGGGTCGAGACCGAACACAGCCGCATCGATGCCACGGTGGAAACCCGCATCAGCCAGATCATGGCCAAGTTGCTCGACCAGCAGCACGAACAGGCCATGAACCCGGGCGAACCCGATATCAATATCGACCTGGACCGCCCGGATGCGCCTTGATCGCACCAGCTTCGCCAAGCGCCTGGGCGGTTACGCCGAGGCCACGCAGTTGCCCGGCCAGCCGATTCTGGAAGGGCGCCTGCTGCGCATGGTCGGCCTGACCCTCGAAGCCGAAGGCCTGCGCGCCGCCATGGGCAGCCGTTGCCTGGTGATCAACGACGACAGCTACCACCCGGTGCAGGTCGAAGCCGAAGTGATGGGCTTCTCCGGCAGCAAGGTATTCCTGATGCCGGTCGGCAGCGTTGCCGGCATTGCCCCTGGTGCCCGCGTGGTGCCGCTGGCTGACACCGGCCGCCTGCCCATGGGCATGAGCATGCTCGGCCGCGTGCTCGACGGCGCCGGTCGTCCGCTCGACGGCAAGGGTGGCATGAAGGCCGAGGACTGGGTGCCGATGGACGGTCCCACGATCAACCCGCTCAATCGCAACCCCATCAGCCAGCCACTCGACGTGGGCATTCGCAGCATCAACGGATTATTGACGGTTGGCCGCGGCCAGCGTCTGGGCCTGTTTGCCGGTACCGGCGTGGGTAAATCGGTGCTGCTGGGCATGATGACGCGCTTCACCGAGGCCGACATCATCGTGGTGGGGCTGATCGGTGAACGTGGCCGCGAGGTCAAGGAGTTCATCGAGCACAGCCTTGGCCTGGAAGGCCTCAAGCGTTCGGTGGTGGTGGCATCGCCTGCCGATGATGCGCCGCTGATGCGCTTGCGCGCGGCCATGTACTGCACGCGCATCGCCGAATATTTTCGCGACAAGGGCAAGAACGTGCTGTTGCTGATGGACTCGCTCACGCGTTTCGCCCAGGCCCAGCGGGAAATCGCCCTGGCCATCGGCGAGCCGCCAGCGACCAAGGGTTATCCGCCGTCCGTATTCGCCAAGTTGCCCAAACTGGTGGAGCGCGCCGGTAATGCCGAGGCGGGCGGGGGCTCGATCACAGCGTTCTACACGGTATTGTCCGAAGGCGATGACCAGCAGGACCCGATTGCCGACTCGGCGCGGGGCGTGCTCGACGGCCATATCGTGCTGTCCCGGCGTCTGGCCGAGGAAGGGCACTATCCGGCCATTGATATCGAAGCCTCCATCAGCCGGGTAATGCCGTCGGTGGTGACGCCGGAGCACATGGCCCGGGCCCAGCAGTTCAAGCAACTGTGGTCGCGCTATCAACAAAGCCGCGACCTGATCAGCGTGGGGGCCTACGTGGCCGGCGGTGACCGCGAGACCGACCTTGCGATTGCCCTGCAACCGCAACTGGTGACCTACCTGCGCCAGGGCCTCAACGACAACATCAGCATGGGCGAAAGCGAGGCTCACTTGCAGTCGATTTTCGCCCCCGCGCCGGGCGGCTAAGCCATGGCCAACTCGCGTTCTGCGCGCCTTGCGCCGGTGGTGGAGATGGCCGAAAAGGCCGAAAAAGCTGCGGTGCAGCGTCTGGGGTATTTTCAGGGGCAGGTCCGCCTGGCCGAAAGCAAGCTGGGCGACCTTGAACGCTTTCGCGGCGAGTACCAGCAGCAGTGGATCGACCGTGGCAGCAAGGGCGTGTCCGGCCAGTGGCTGATGGGGTACCAGGGTTTTCTCAACCAGCTGGAAACCGCCGTCGGCCAGCAGCGCCAGAGCCTGGCCTGGCACCAGAACAACCTCGACAAGGCGCGCGAAAGTTGGCAGGCCGCCTATGCCCGGGTCGAGGGCCTGCGCAAGCTGGTACAGCGTTACATCGACGAAGCGCGCGCGCTGGAAGACAAGCGCGAGCAGAAGCTGCTCGATGAGCTGTCGCAACGTCTGCCTCGCCAGTCCCCGTTCTGAATGTGGGAGGGGCTCTCGTGCAATTGATTTGCTGTGTTGCTCGGATTCCTTTGAGCTGCTAAACCTGTGTCACATTGCCAATGACAAGGAAGCAGTAAATGTCAGTCGAAAAAAAAGTATCCATGGACGGGAAGACGTTGACGATCGTGATCAAGGGCCGCTTCGATTTCAGCAGCCACCAGGATTTTCGCAACGTCTATGAAGACGTTTACCCCAAGCCCGAGACGGTCGTGGTGGACTTGAAGGAAACCACCTACATGGACAGCTCGGCCCTGGGCATGCTTCTGTTGCTGCGCGACCATGCGGGGGGCGACAAGGCCTATATCCGTGTGGTCAACAGCAGTTCCGACGTGCGCAAGATCCTCGCCATTTCCAACTTCGACAAACTGTTCGATATCGAATGAGTGTCCAGGCCCCCGTGCTTGAGGCGCTGACGATTCTCATCGCCGAAGACAGCGCCGCCGACCTGCTGTTGCTGTCGACCATCGTGCGGCGACAGGGGCATCAGGTGCTCACCGCCACCAACGGCGCTGAAGCGGTCGAGGTGTTCACCCGTGAACGCCCGCACCTGGTATTGATGGATGCGCTGATGCCGGTAATGGACGGTTTCGAGGCAGCGCGGCGCATCAAGCAACTGGCGGGGGAAGCGCTGGTGCCGCTGATCTTCCTCACCTCCCTGCGCGAAAGCGAAGCCCTGGCACAGTGCCTGGATGCCGGCGGCGACGACTTTTTGGCCAAACCCTACAACCCGGTGATCCTCGCGGCCAAGATCAACGCCATGGACCGTCTGCGTCGCCTGCAGGCCACGGTATTGCAGCAGCGCGACCTGATCGCCAAGCATCATGAATACCTGCTGCACGAGCAGCGGGTGGCCAAGGCGGTGTTCGACAAGGTCGCCCATTCGGGCTGCATCAACGCGGCGCCGAACATCCGTTACCTGCAATCGCCCTATGCGCTGTTCAACGGCGACCTGCTGCTGGCGGCCTACACGCCGTCGGGTGACATGCACGTGCTGCTCGGCGACTTCACCGGCCATGGCTTGCCTGCTGCGGTGGGCGCCATGCCGCTGGCTGAAGTGTTCTACGGCATGACCGCCAAGGGCTATGGCCTGGCTCAGACCTTGCGCGAGATGAACGCCAAGCTCAAACGCATCCTGCCGGCGGACATGTTCTGCTGCGCCACGCTGCTGTGCCTGAGCACCCAGCGGCGAGCGGTGGAGGTGTGGAATGGCGGCATGCCCGAGGGCTATGTGCACGAGGTCGCCACGGGCAAGCGCACGCCGTTGATGTCACGGCATTTGCCCCTGGGCGTGCTGTCGGCGGAGCAGTTTGACGACCGCACCGAGGTCTGGCCGATGGCCTTGGGCGACCGTGTGTTTTTGCTGTCCGATGGCGTGCTCGACACCGCCGACACCAACGAACAATTATTTGGTGCCGAGCGCTTGCTGCAGGTGTTTGCCGCCAATCGCGAACCGAACCGCCTGTTCGAAGACATCGAGCAGGCGCTGGCGGCATTTCGCGGCGAGGTGCGCGATGATGTGAGCATGGTGGAAATCACCCTGCAGGCTGGCCAGTCGCTGCGCGCGACCGGGCCTTTGTATGCCGACAGCGGCCAGTCGTGTCCGCTGGACTGGTCGGTGAGTTTCGAGTTTCGCGCCGACACGCTCAAGCGTTACAACCCGTTGCCCTACCTGCTGCAACTGCTGCTGGAAATCCACGGCCTGCGCGAGCAGAGCGGGGCGCTCTACAGCGTGATGGCCGAGCTGTATTCCAATGCGCTGGAACATGGCGTGCTGGGGCTGGACTCGCGGCTCAAGCGCGATGCCGAGGGGTTTGCGCAGTATTACCGTCTGCGCAACGAGCGGTTGGCGCAACTGGACACGGGATTTGTGCGCGTGCATGTGCAGGTGGTGCCCACTGATACCGGCGGCACCCTGAGCTTGCGCGTTGAGGACAGTGGTCAGGGCTTTGACGTGGAGCAGATACTGGCGCGGCCGCTGGATATCGACCGTCTGTCTGGCCGGGGGCTCAGCCTGGTGCGTCAATTGAGCAGCACTGTAGGCTGGTCGGATGGCGGGCGCAGTGTGTGCGTGGAGTTTTGCTGGGGGGCTCTGGCATAATCCGGCGATTCTTGATCAAGGAGCGAGCAAGTGGTTGATGTTCATATGGACCCGCAGGTGTTGGCGGGTTTGCAGGAGGTGATGGAGGGGGAGTATCCGCAGTTGCTGGATACCTTTTTGCATGACTCTGAAGAGCGGGTGAAGGCGCTGCACAAGGCGGGTGGTGATACGCAGGCGTTGCGGCAGATTGCGCACAGTTTCAAGGGGAGCAGCGGGAACCTGGGAGCGGTGCAGTTGGCCTTGTTGTGTCAGGAATTGGAGATGGCGTCGGCGGGGGATATTGGCGGATTGGTGGATCAGATTGACCGCGAGTTTGCTCTGGTTCGGGCCATGTATAAGCGGGAGCTACAGCGGGTTTTTGCGGGGTGATTGGGTTCCGCCCTTACGGCGGAGGCGATCATTCTTGGCCCGGCTGAAGGGGCTCCCCGATTAAAAGCAAGAGTGCGGCGGCCTTGGAGCCGACCGGGATTGTTTGCCTCCCACATTTGAATCTCCATTTGTCTGATGGATATCACACCGCTTTTGATCTGCGTTGCTCCGGCTCTTGAGCTCAGGCGACCGAGAGTGTCAGATTTTTTGTGTTCGGGCCGGTTACGGCCTGCCGTCAGGCAGGCCCTATCTTTACCAGGTCGGCCTGATAAATCGATCTCCGTACAGAATCGCAAATTGATTCATTGCGTTCTTCCA
>NZ_JYLI01000007.1 GCF_001439785.1 Pseudomonas poae
GGCACGAGGGTCGTATTGCGGTGCAAACCAGTGATACGCGTTGGTGCTCGGACGGCTTTGAGTTCCGCTGTGAGGACGGCGCCAAACTGAGCGTGACCTTCGCCCTGGATTGCTGTGACCGCGAAGCCATCGGCTGGGTCGCGAGTCCGACCGGGTACAGCGGCGATGACATCCGCGACTTGATGCTGGAGAGCGTAGAGAAACGCTTCGGTGATCAACTGCCTGCAACGCCGGTTCAATGGCTAAGCGACAACGGCTCGGCGTACACCGCCGAACAGACACGCCTGTTTGCTCGACAGATCGGTTTGCAGCCGGTGACCACCCCGGTGCGCAGCCCGCAGAGCAACGGCATGGCCGAGAGCTTCGTGAAGACGATCAAACGTGACTACGTTGCGCACATGCCCAAGCCGGATCGAGAAACGGCGCTGCGCAACCTGGCAATTGCCTTCGAGCATTACAACGAGCAGCATCCGCACAGCGCCTTGAACTATCGCTCACCGAGGGAGTTCAGGCGCTTGGCAGCAGCATCAATTTGACGGGGAGTTGGTGTCCGGTTTTGTAGGGGCAAGTCCAGTGCGCCCTAAGGTTATGCATAACAAGTCTTATACCTATCCAAGCCGTTCTCATATGCTTGCGACTCGGGAAATATGCCAACTGAAAACGCTGGGATCTGTTCGCAATGCGAAGTACGGGATGCCAGACGGAGGCTACGTTGATTCAAGCTTTTATGGTTGATGTGGATGGTGTCGTCGTTGATGGTCGCCCCTCCGACGGTGAGGGCTGGGCTTCATCTCTTGAGGAAGATCTCGGGCTAGCAAGCTCAGATCTCCATAAGGCGCTCTTCGAGCCTTACTGGGATGCCATAGTTACAGGCAAGTTATGCCTAGAGGAGAGGCTTGAGTCAGTGCTGGCAGACATTGCTCCGAAACTTTCTCGGCATAGATTATTGAGTTATTGGTTTGAAAACGATGCTCGGCTCAACCTTGGGTTGCTGTCGGATCTGGCCCGTCATCGTCGTCGTGGTGTGAAAGTATTTCTCGCGTCCAATCAAGAACACCTACGCGCAAATTTTTTAATGAAATCGCTTGGTCTGGAGCACTACTGCGATGGCATCTTTTACTCGGCGGCGCTGTCTTGCCGAAAGCCAAGCCTTGATTTTTATAAAAAAATTACCGAACTGTCCGGATTTCTACCGGAAGAGTTACTCTTGATAGATGATACTCAAGCTAATGTTCAAGCCGCACGTGAGTCAGGGTGGAACGCTATTTATTGGACGAAGTCTAGCGACCTTGAAGCGCAGATTAGTGATCTACAAGTAATAGGCAAAGACACACAATGCCCCTCCACGGTATAGCGTGTTGAATAGAGACTGCTCTTAGCTACCTTGCTGTCGGGTAGCTAAGCAGGCGCCCAGCTATGTGGTAGCAGTCGCTCGATCTCGCTGGCCCGCTGCGTCGGCAGCTGCGTCAGCACATCCTTGAGATAAGCATACGGATCATGCCCGTTCATACGTGCCGACTGGATTAGGCTCATGATCGCCGCCGCCCGTTTGCCGCTGCGCAGCGACCCAGCAAACAACCAGTTCGACCGCCCAAGCGCCCACGGCCGGATCAAGTTCTCGATCTGGTTGTTGTCGATGGGCACAGCACCATCGTCCAGGTAGCGCGTCAGCGCTACCCAGCGTTTAAGGCTGTAATCCAGGGCCTTGGCCGTAGCAGAGCCCTCGGGCACAAGTTCGCGTTGGGCCAGCATCCACTCATGCAGTTTTTCAGCAATGGGCACCGCCGTCTCCTGGCGTAGTCGCCAACGGTCTTCATCGCTCATTTCCTTGGCGTGTCGCTCGACTTCGTACAGCCCACCAATCGAGTGAAGCGCCTGCTCCGCCAATTGGCTTTTGTTGGCTACATGCAAGTCAAAGAACTTACGGCGTGCATGGGCCATGCAGCCGATCTCGGTAATGCCCAGCTCAAAGCTGGCTTTGTAGCCGGCAAAGTCATCACAGACCAGCTTGCCGTTCCAGGTGCCCAAGAAATTACGCGCATGTTCGCCAGCACGGCTGGGGCTGAAGTCATAGACCACGGCCTTTAATGCCGAGAACGGCGTAGTGCTGTAGGCCCAGACATAAGCGCGGTGAGTTTTCCTCTCGCCGGGCGCCAGCATTTGTACCGGCGTTTCATCGGCGTGAACCACGCGCTGAGCCAGCACCACTTCGCGCAGCGCATCGACCAAGGGCTGGAGCTGCACGCCGGTTTGACCCACCCACTGCGCCAGTGTCGAGCGCGGTATGGCCAGGCCGGCACGGCCGAAGATCTTTTCCTGTCGATACAGCGGCAGATGGTCGGCGAACTTCGCCACCATCACATGCGCCAGCAGACCGGCAGTGGGGATGCCCTTGTCGATCACCTGCGCCGGTACCGGGGCCTGGATCAGTGTTTCGCACTGCCGGCAGGCCCATTTCCCGCGAACGTGCTGTTCGACGGTAAACACGCCCTGTGTGTAGTCCAGCTTTTCGCTGACGTCTTCACCGATGCGCTGAAGCTGGCAGCCGCACGCGCACTGGGTGTTGTCCGGCTCGTGATGGATCACAGTGCGTGGGAACTGCACTGGCAACGGCGCGCGCTTGGGTTGCTGGCGTGGCTCTGTCTGTGCAGGAGCGGGATGAAGAGTTTTTAACTCGGACTCGATGGCTTCGAGGTCGGTATTGAGCAGGTCGTCGAGCAAGCTGCCTTGCGCCGGGCTGATCTGCTCGCTGCGCTTGGCGAACTTGTGGCGTTTAAGGATGGCGATCTCGTGAGTGAGCTGCTCGATGATCGTTTCATCACGATGGATTTTTCGGCTCTGGGTGTCGACCTTGAACATCAACTGCGCAGCGAATGCACGCAGTTGGTCGGGAGTCATTTGATCGAGATTGGGCGAGGAAGTCATGCCGTGGATTTTACCAAAGCAGATCGCTTGCGGCGGTAGGTCAAGGCGCTAATTACAGCTTCTTAAAGCAGTGTGATTGCACCGCCTGCTCCAACGCGTTGCCAAGGTAGACCGAGCACCAATGCCTGAAGCTGTTCGGTATCCAACTGCATTTCGCTGCCTTGTCGAAGGCCAGGCCAATGAAATTTACCTTGGTTCAAGCGCCGTACAGCTAGCCAAACGCCAATGCCGTCATGTACCAGCACTTTCATGCGGGTAGCGCGGCGATTGGCAAACAGATAAGCGCAGTGCGGCCTCGCCGCACCGAACACCGCGATCACCCTGGCCAACGCCGTTTCAGTTCCGGCGCGCATATCCATGGGCTCGGTGGCGAGCCAGATGGCATCGATGCGGATCATCGCAACAGGTCTCGCAGAAAGGTCGAGCAGGCAGCGGCGCTTTCTGTTGGCCAGTTCACTTTTACGGTACCGCGTGGGTGTGGGATTTCGAGGCAGATCATGGACGGAATGATGTCCGATCGTGGCGCTGACGACGGCAAGGCCACGGGGATAAAGGCAGGTTGCAGGATGACAGTTCTCTGCGATTGCAGCCGAATCCATTTATGGACGAGGTTCGCGTTGAGACTGTGGCTCAGTGCGACGCTGGCAATCGACGCGCCGGGTTGGGCACACTCTTGAACGATTTGGGCCTTGAAGGATTTGGAGTAGGAACGGCGTTGTGGCTGCATGAAATACCCGCTTAGAAGGCTAGAACTGGTGCCCACTTAAATTTAAGTGCACACCATGTCTTGGCTTTGCGGGGCTGGGTAGATGACTTGGCCGGACGCTTACGTAATGTTTAGTCTGCTCCGTTGAGCATCAGCCTGAGGCATTTCAAAAAAAGGGGGCGATACTCCTCCGGTAGCGGTTCCAAGAGTCGTTGCTCCACCTCCGCATCTCTCGGCAGTACGCGTTCCAAAAGCCGAGCGCCTGCAGGCGCAAGGTGGAGTTGATACGCGCGTGCATCGCCGTGAGCGCTGGTGCGTGTGATTAGCTGGTTAGCGCAAAGGCGCTTGACCATATCCGCGATAGTGTTGCGATCCATGAATAGTTGCGAGGCCAGGGCATTCTGGGTCAGGCCGGGGGATTGTGAGATGACAATCAAGGCAGCCTTCTGTCGCGGTGTAATTGATTCAGCCTTAAAGGCTTCATGAAACATTTCTTCTGCCTTGAAATGTGCCCGCCGCAGGAGATGTGAGGGGATGTCCTGAAGGTGAAATGCATCTACAAGTTGCTGAACCTCAGAAGTGAGTGGAGCAGAAACTGAATCCTGTGGGGGCGCAATGGAACGGCTTGAGGACATAGACCGGGCCTTCTGTGGTGGTGCCTATGGCGCAGGCAGCCATTTATGAGGGGAGGCGTACTAATACGCTTTAAGTGGAAGCAGGGTAAGGACCTTCGACCCGTCTTGCAAGGCAGTACCGCCCGAATTGGTTATAAAAAAATACGTATACATACAAAAAATTGCTTTGACAGTTCATTTTTGTAGCAATAGGATCGATCTATATAGGATGTATACGTACATAGAGAGAACAAGAAAATGTCTATCGCTCACGCTCCTCTTAAAGCACCGTCTTGGTTGCCTGTCCCCGTGGAGTCTCTACCAGCACCGCACTTCAAATACAGCCCGATTGTACGTATAGGTTCATTACTTTTCGTTTCTGGCATGGTTGGGCTTGACCGTGAGCAAGGAGGCTTGGTTGCTGGTGGCCTTGAGGTCGAAGCGAGAACGATCTTCGAGAATCTCAAGAACGCTTGCGTGGAGCTTGAGGTGGGCTTTCACCAGTTGATGCTTGTGCGTGTGTACTGCAGCGACTTTACAAAATTCGGCGAATTCAATGCTGTGTGGAATGAATATTTTAAAGACCAACCGCCTCCGGCGCGAACGTCTATAGGAGTATCAGCGCTTCCCCTGAGCGCGCTGATTGAAATGGAGTTCCAATTCGCAATCGATTGATCCTGCCTTCAAAAAACAAATATTAGGAGAAGCGATATGGCAAACGGTGAAATCATCAGTGGCTTCATTGCCCCTCATCCACCTCACTTGGTTTATGGTGAAAACCCTCCGCAGAACGAGCCAAAGTCTACGGGCGGTTGGGAGCAGCTACGGTGGGCATATGAGCGTGCGCGGGCCAGTATCGAGGAACTGAAACCAGACGTTCTTCTGGTGCACTCGCCTCACTGGATCACTTCGGTAGGTCATCATTTCATCGGTGTCGACCATCTTCAGGGTCGGTCGGTCGATCCGATTTTTCCGAATCTGTTCCGTTTTGATTATTCGATCAATTTCGACGTCGAGCTTTCTGAGGCCTGTTGTGAGGAAGGCCGCAAAGCAGGGCTTGTTACGAAGATGATGCGTAACCCCAGATTCCGGCCTGATTATGGAACGATCACTACCCTGCACATGATACGCCCGCAATGGGATATCCCCGTCGTGTCGATTTCCGCGAACAATACGCCGTACTACCTGAGCATGGAGGAGGGGCTGGGGGAGATGGACGCGCTCGGTAAAGCTACTCGTGAAGCCATCCTGAAATCAGGAAAGCGTGCGGTTTTGCTCGCTTCCAATACCTTGTCTCATTGGCACTTCCATGAGGAGCCAGTACCCCCAGAGGATATGTCCAAAGAGCATCCCAAGAACAAGATTGGCTACGACTGGGACATGCGGATGATTGAGTTGATGCGGCAAGGGCGTATGGATGAGGTTTTCCAACTCCTCCCTCAGTTTATCGAGGAGGCTTTTGCTGAAGTCAAATCGGGGGCGTTCACTTGGATGCATGCTGCCATGCAGTATCCGAACCTCCCTGCGCAATTACATGGCTATGGAACGGTGATAGGTACAGGAAATGCCGTTGTGGAGTGGAATTTGGTCAAAGCGGGTCTGGCCAGAATGGCAGGAAAAGCAGCCTAACCGTCCCTTTTTTCAATCAGGTATTAATTCCATGACTATCGTCTCCGCATTTCTTGTACCCGGTAGCCCTTTGCCTCATTTGCGCCCAGATGTCGATAGCTGGAGGCAGTTCAAAGTCGCGATGGAAAACGTGGGCGAAAAGCTGCGTGCGTCGAAGCCCGATGTGGTTTTGATTTATTCAACTCAATGGTTTGCAGTGCTGGATGAAATATGGCTGACACGTCATCGCAGCTTAGACGTTCATGTCGATGAAAACTGGCATGAGTTCGGAGAGTTGCCTTACGACATTCATACTGATGTCGACCTTGCTAACGCTTGCATTGAAAGCTGCCGTGCGGCTGGTGTAAACGCCCGAGGTGCTGATTATGAGAGCTTCCCAATTGATACTGGAACAATCGTTGCCTGTAATGCACTCAAGGTCGGTACCCCGGAGCTGCCGGTTGTAGTAGCTTCTAACAATCTTTACGACAATCAAGCCGCTACTGAGAAACTCGCTGCTCTTGCAGTCGCCTGTATCTCGGAGAAAGGTAAGCGAATAGCTGTCATTGGTGTTGGTGGCCTATCCGGAAGTGTTTTCACTACCGCCGTAGACCCCGTTGAAGACCGCGTAGTGAAAAAAGTTGAAGATGATTGCAACAAGAAGATCCTCAGTTTGATGGAGTCTGGGAACATCCAAGCTTTGAGAGAAGCACTAAATTCTTACGCCAAAGAGGCCAGGGCGGAAATGGGTTTTAAACATTTTCACTGGTTGTTAGGTGCATTAGATGGGCACTTTAAAGGTGCAATAGTTCATCACTACGGTGCTATTTATGGAAGCGGTGCTGCGGTAGTTGAGTTTTCAATCTGATCAAGTTATGTCGATTAAATTTGGCGTAGTAATTCTTCGCTAGCTTTTTTGTTCTGATCTCCCCTTACAAGTCGGGATGACGGGCTCCTGCGCTTTTTTTTCGGCTCGACCCGTTATACCTGACAGCAAGCAATGATGTATGGGTGGTTTATTGAGGTAGTTTATGAAGCAATATCGAAATTTTGTTGATGGCAAGTGGATCGAGAGTACCAAGACCTTCCACGACGTCACGCCCATCGATGGGTCTGTCGTCGCGGTAGTCCATGAGGCTGACCGTGATCTCGTGGACACTGCCGTGAAAGCAGGCCACCAAGCGCTGGAAGGTGAATGGGGGCGCACTACAGCAGCGCAGCGGGTTGATTTGCTCCGCCGTATTGCAAACGAGATGGAACGCAGGCAGCAAGACTTCCTTGAAGCTGAGATGGCTGATACCGGTAAGCCGCTTTCCATGGCCTCTACCATTGATATCCCCAGGGGAATCGCGAATTTCCGCAATTTTGCGGACATTCTTGCAACTGCCCCTGTAGACAGTCATCGGCTGGATCTGCCTGACGGGGCTTATGCGCTCAATTACACTGCCCGCAAGCCATTGGGCGTAGTAGGTGTTATCTCACCGTGGAATTTGCCCCTACTTTTGCTGACTTGGAAGGTTGCTCCGGCTCTAGCGTGTGGTAACGCGGTAGTGATTAAGCCTTCTGAGGACACTCCAGGCACTGCAACCCTGCTGGCTGAGGTCATGGAAGCCGTTGGTGTTCCACCAGGAGTCTTCAATTTAGTACACGGTTTTGGGCCAAATTCTGCTGGGGAGTTCATATCCCAGCATCCTGATATCAGTGCGATCACCTTCACTGGTGAGTCTAAAACTGGCAGTACCATCATGCGAGCGGCAGCGGAGGGTGTGAAGCCTGTTTCGTTTGAATTGGGTGGTAAAAACGCTGCTGTGATTTTCGCGGACTGCGATTTCGAAAAAATGCTCGACGGGATGATGCGAGCCATTTTCCTCAATAGCGGGCAAGTATGTCTCTGTTCTGAGCGTGTTTACGTAGAGCGCCCTATCTTTGATCGGTTTTGCGCTGCATTGGCAGAGCGAATCAAGGCATTGAAAGTCGATTGGCCCCACGAGGCTGAAACCCAAATGGGCCCGCTGATTTCCGCTAAACATCGGGACAAGGTGCTCAGCTACTTCGAGCTAGCACGCCAAGAAGGCGCGACTTTCCTCGCAGGGGGGGGCGTGCCGAGGTTTGGAGACGATCGCGATAACGGCGCCTGGGTTGAGCCGACTGTTATCGCAGGTTTGAGTGATGACGCCCGGGTCATTCGGGAGGAAATCTTCGGGCCAATCTGCCATGTCGCGCCATTTGACTCCGAAAGCGAGGTCATTCGAAGGGCTAACGACACTCGCTACGGCCTTGCAGCAACGATCTGGACTACGAATTTGAGCCGTGCTCATCGTGTTAGCGAATCGATGCGTGTGGGTATCAGTTGGGTCAACACCTGGTTCTTACGTGACCTTCGCACACCTTTTGGTGGCGCAGGCTTGTCCGGTATAGGGCGTGAAGGTGGTATGCATTCCCTCAATTTCTACTCCGAGCTGACCAATGTCTGTGTCCGCATCGATAAGGAGAGCCCTGATGTCTGAGCAAAACGCGAAACTTGCCGCACTGCTGAATGAAGCCGAACTATCCGGGCAGCCCATCGAACCGCTCCGTGGCCATATCGAAGGAGGCGTCGCCCAGGCTTACGCGATTCAGCAAATCAACGTCCAACGTCAATTGGCGGCAGGGCGCAGGGTAACGGGACGTAAGATCGGCTTGACCTCCGCTGCTGTTCAGAAACAACTTGGTGTCGATCAACCTGATTTTGGCACATTGTTCGATTCCATGGCGGTCAACGACGGTGAGGAGATTGTCTGGTCTCGTACGTTGCAGCCCAAATGTGAAGCTGAAGTTGCCCTAGTGATCGAGCGTGATTTGGATCATGAAAACATCACGCTTATTGACTTGATAGGTGCAACTGCCTATGCACTGCCGGCCATTGAGGTTGTGGGTAGCCGGATCGCCAATTGGGATATCAACATTCTGGACACTGTCGCAGATAACGCTTCAGCTGGTCTTTATGTGCTCGGGAACACACCCGTGAAGCTAGAAGGTCTTGATTTGCGACTCGCCGGGATGGTTATGGAACGCGCAGGACAACAAGTTTCTCTAGGAGTCGGGGCCGCATGCCTTGGGCATCCACTGAACGCCGCTTTGTGGCTCGCGCGCACCTTGGTCAAGCAGGGCACCCCATTGAAGTCCGGAGATGTTGTGCTCAGCGGAGCGCTCGGCCCGTTGGTGGCAGCAAACCCCGGCGATGTCTTTGAAGCCCGCATCCATGGGCTTGGCAGTGTTCGCGCTTGCTTTAGTCCGGCCAGTTGAGGAGTCGTTATGAAAATTACCCGAATTGCACAACGCTTGGACGAAGCTGCTGTAAGTGGCAAAGCTACCCCGCAGCTAACTGGTGAGGATGCCGTGACGGTCAGAGAGGCCGCCGAGATTCAGCGTTTGCTGATCGCTCACCGAATCGAGCGCGGAGCTCGTCAGGTGGGACTGAAAATGGGTTTCACCAGTCGAGCGAAAATGGCCCAGATGGGGGTTTCCGACCTCATATGGGGGCGGTTGACTTCGGACATGTGGGTTGAAGAGGGTGGTGAAATCAATTTGGCGCACTATGTCCACCCCAGGGTAGAACCCGAGATTTGTTACCTCTTGGGCAAGCGCCTGGAGGGCAACGTAACACCGTTGGAGGCTTTGGCCGCTGTTGAGGCTGTTGCGCCAGCTATGGAAATCATTGACTCACGGTACCGGGACTTCAAGTTTTCACTGCCGGATGTTATCGCCGACAACGCGTCCTCCTCCGGCTTTGTGGTGGGGGCTTGGCACAAGCCTGAGACTGACGTGAGCAATCTGGGCATGATCATGAGCTTCGACGGGCGCGCTGTTGAACTGGGTACTTCTGCTGCCATTCTCGGATCGCCTATTCGCGCTTTGGTGGCCGCTGCGCGCCTAGCAGCCCAGCAGGGCGAGGCACTTGAAGCCGGCAGTCTAATTTTGGCTGGTGCTGCCACAGCTGCTGTGGCGTTGAAGCCAGGTATCTCAGTGCGTTGTGAAGTACAGAATCTGGGAAGCCTCTCATTCAGCACTACTGGCGAGCGATGAACGACATGGTTAGCAAAACTGATAACTCTGCGAAGCTGGTAGAAGGGAAAGCCAAGCCAATGGGTAGCTTCCCTCACGTAAAACGTGCCGGCGATTTTCTATTCGTTTCCGGAACCAGCTCACGTAGACCCGACAATACGTTTGTCGGAGCTGAGCCAGACGAGAACGGTAGGCCTAGGCCAGATATCGAAATTCAGACCCGTGAGGTAATTTCGAATATCCGAGACATTCTTCAAAGCGTGGACGCAGACCTTAGCGATGTTGTAGAGGTCTGCAGCTATCTTGTAAATATGAATGACTTCGCCGTTTACAATAAAGTGTATGCGGAGTTCTTTGACGCTACAGGCCCCGCGCGTACCACAGTCGCTGTTCATCAACTACCGCACCCTCAGTTGGTGATTGAAATTAAAGTGGTGGCCTATAAGCCGCTCTAATTGATTGTCTCCATTGACGTCGCATAGTTTGTCCCATGCAAATTCAAACTATGCGCGAGAGGATACTTTATGTCTAATGACCGCCTTTCAGTGGCAATTATTGGGTCGGGTAACATCGGAACCGATCTTATGATAAAAATCATGCGCAACTCTAAATTATTAGAGGTAGGTGCAATGGTTGGCATCGATCCGAACTCAGACGGGCTTGCGAGAGCTCAAAGGCTTGGAGTTCCTACAACAGCAGATGGGGTGGACGGACTCATCGATATGCCAGCTTTCCGGGACATTAAAATCGCCTTCGATGCGACTTCCGCTGGCGCGCACGCCGTGCATAACCAAAAACTTCAAGCCCATGGCATAAGGGTGATTGATCTCACGCCGGCAGCGATTGGCCCTTACGTAATCCCGGTAGTGAACTTCGACCGGCACGTGGACGCCCCAAATATCAACATGGTCACTTGTGGAGGGCAGGCCACGATTCCTATCGTGCATGCTGTTTCTCGAATCAGCCCAGTGCATTACGCAGAAATTGTCGCTTCAATTTCCAGCAAATCAGCTGGCCCGGGCACACGCGCCAACATTGATGAGTTTACCGAAACAACTTCCAAGGCAATCCTCGAAGTAGGCGGCGCTGCACAGGGGCGTGCAATCATTATCCTCAACCCCGCCGAGCCGCCATTGATCATGCGGGATACTGTCTACTGCTTCGTTTCAGCGGATGCCAAAATCGGCGCGATCACGGAGTCTGTCGAGCAGATGGTCAAGTCCGTTCAGGACTATGTTCCTGGATACAGGCTCAAGCAGAAAGTTCAGTTTGAGGAAATAGTTGAAGGCAACGAGCAAAATATTCCAGGGCTCGGCTGGACTACCGGTTTGAAGGTTTCTGTCTTCCTTGAAGTTGAGGGCGCTGGACATTACTTGCCATCGTACGCCGGAAACCTTGACATCATGACAAGCGCGGCATTAACCGTTGCCGAGAGAATCGCGGGCACCGACGCCCAAGCTAAAGGGGTCTGAAATGATAGAGCAAGCAAAGAAAATCTATATTTCCGACGTTACCTTGCGTGATGGCATGCACGCCATTCGCCATCGATACACATTGAAGCATGTGTCGCAAATTGCGCGGGCATTGGATGAGGCTGGTGTAGATAGTATTGAAGTCGCGCACGGTGACGGCCTCAAGGGGTCAAGCTTTAATTACGGATTTGGCGCTCATAGCGACTTGGAGTGGATCTCTGCTGCCGCAGATGCTGTTAAGCAAGCCAAGATCGCTACGCTGTTGCTTCCAGGTATCGGAACTGTTCACGATCTGCGAGAAGCCTACGATGCTGGCGCGCGAGTTGTCAGGGTTGCAACGCACTGCACCGAAGCGGACGTGTCTCGACAGCATATTGAGTATGCGCGTGACCTGGGCATGGACACGGTCGGCTTTCTGATGATGAGCCATATGCAAACCCCAATCGGCCTCGCTCAACAGGCGAAGCTGATGGAAAGTTACGGCGCTGAGTGCATTTATGTGGTCGACTCAGGTGGGGCGATGAACATGTGGGACATCGCCGAGCGATTCAAGGCCTTGAAAGATGTCTTAGATACTACGACCCAAACCGGCATGCATGCTCACCATAACTTGAGCCTGGGGGTAGCCAACAGTTTGGTCGCGCTTGAAAACGGTTGTGACAGGATCGATGCAAGTCTTACCGGAATGGGAGCGGGAGCTGGCAATGCCCCGCTCGAAGTGTTCATCGCCGCAGCAGAGCGGATGGGATTGAATCACGGCTGCGACGTTAAGAAATTGATCGATGCCGCTGAAGATATTGTACGTCCGTTGCAAGAACGCCCTGTGCGAGTAGACAGAGAAACTTTGGCTCTCGGTTATGCCGGTGTTTATTCAAGCTTCCTCCGACACGCGGAGACAGCCGCGAAGAAATATAACCTCTCTGCTTTCGACATTCTTGTTGAACTCGGGAAGCGCCGGATGATCGGCGGACAAGAAGATATGATCGTGGACGTGGCCCTCGATATGGTGAAGGCACGAGCGTTACCAACGTAACTGCGTCTGCACATGTTTGTAAGTTATTAAGCGAGTCTGATCAAGAGCCGGCTACAGCCGCAATGCGGCCGGCTCTATTAAATAAATATAAGATCGGTAGATAACCATGCGTGATTGCAAAAGCGTCATCGAAGTGGTGAATTCGTTTGGTTTCAAAAAAATTGTAGGGCCATCAGTTTTGGCATTTTCACAATGGGCAAGTGCAACCGAGGGCGGCGGTTCCATGTATCCCCCTGGTGTTGAATCATGGATGTCTGGAGCCATGCCACCACCAGGTTTTTATGGTGTTGTATACGCACAAAATTACCGGGCTGACGTGCTGCGAGGCAATGACGGGGGGAAATTGCCGGTTGATTTTGATCTGGAAGCAAATGTAGTCGCTCCTCGGTTTATCTGGGTCACCAATCATCAAGTGCTAGGCGGGCAATTAGCATTCCATACCATCATTCCTCTTGTGGATCTTCGGGTTTCGATGGCAGGTGTGAATGATCGCAAGCAGGGTCTAGGTGATATTACGTTCGGGCCGGGACTCGGCTATCACTACAGTCAAAATTTTCATGTTGTTTATGGAGTTGACTTCTACGCGCCCACTGGTCGTTACGATCGTAACGATCTCGCAAACTTCGGCAGAAATTATTGGACAGCTCAGGCAGTTATTGCAATGACCTACGCTGATCCTCACGGACTCAATGCCGATGCCAAAGTCATGTATGGTATTAATGCCAAAAACCGTGATACGGATTACAAATCTGGCCAAGAGTTCATTGTTGACTATGCAGTAGGCTGGGCCGTTGCACCTGGTTGGGTTGCTGGAGTCGGCGGATACTTCTATCAGCAGACAACAGATGATTACTTGGACGGTGATCGGGTCAGTGACAATAAAGGAAAATCTTTCGCAATCGGGCCTGCTGTGAAGTATTCAAACTCCAATGGTTGGTCGTTGACGGCAAAGTGGCAGCGTGAAGACTACGTAAAGAACAGGCCAGAGGGGGACGCATTCTGGTTGAAGTTTGCATTTGCCTATTGATTTATAGCTGTTTTTATTCAAATGGTGATCGCTATTATGTCCTTGCCTCTTTATCGAAACTTTACAACCCAGCAGCAACTCGATGAGCAGTATGATGTGGAGAGATCTGTTCCAGACTTTGGTATGTATGTAAAAAAGTATATTGAAACGAGTGCGCGCACTCGCAATAAAGTGCAATGTTTGTTGGATATTCCTTACGGCGCAAAGGCTGGTCAAACTCTGGATGTTTTCTATCCCGGAGCGCCCACCGATCCTAAACTGAAACCTGCTGTATTTTTTGTTCACGGAGGTTTTTGGAAGGCCACTACAAGCAAGGAATGGAGTTTCGTCGCGGCGGGTCTCAGCAAACTTGGCATCGTTACGGTGGTAGAAAACTATACGCTATGTCCGAACTGTTCTGTTGCAGAGATAGTTGAGGAGCACAAAGGTGCGTACTCGTTTCTTTGGAAAAATGCAGAGCACTTCGGTATAGATCGAAACAGGATCATGCTTGTTGGTCATTCAGTTGGAGGGCACGGAGTAGCAGAGCTATTGTCTACTGATTGGAGGAAACATGACATGCCACGATTGCCTTACGTTGGCGCTATTGCCGTGAGTGGGCTGTTTGATGTCCGTCCCATCCCCCACACATTTGCGGGCCCGACTCTGGGACTTACGGCTGATGCAGCTAAGTCACTCAGTACCAATCTTCGGGTAACAAAGAATTATGTGCCGCTTATGGTAGTGGTTGGTAATCAAGAACCCTCTGAATTTATTCGTCAGTCAGTTGACTATGCAGAAGTATGTTCTGAGAAAGGTTGGGGCGTAGAGATAAACATGGTTGAAAAAAATCACTTCGATATATTGGACGAGTTCTTCCACGGCGAAGGTAGCATGGTTGATTATCTTTGCCGGCGACTGGAGGTGCAGGGCGCGAAGTAGCGCCCAGTAGTCGAGCTTGATTGCATACGGAGTGGCGATCTCTCGAAGAGGACGGGCATACATGAGCCTCGCTGGAGGTTAAGGGTGCCGAGATATTTGACCGTCATTAATTACGCATCAGGTGAAAAAAATGAAAGCTATTCCTGCAACGCCACGCGATACAGATTGGTCGATTTGGTCATTGGCATATTGCCAAGTAGATATGGCAAAAGATTTTTTTGGTGGTGCTGGTATTTTCAGTAATTCCGGTACATGTATCAACCCGATGATTTACACCTTACTCGTCGGTGGGGAGGTCGGGGGAAAGCAACATGTTGTTCTCGTAGATTGCGGTTTTCAAAATGATCATTGGCTTACCCGGTATGCTTTTTCCAGCTGGGAAGATCCCAAGGATGTTCTGGGTCGCGTAGGGTTCTCACCAGAGGATGTGGATACTATTCTGGTAACCCACATGCACTTTGACCACATGGGGAATTTTGAAGCGTTTCCGAATGCTAAGCTTTACATTCAGTTGGATGAATATACGGGGTGGTCTAAAGCTGTATGTTCTTCGCACCAACACGAAACGGAGGAGGAGAAAGAGTGGGTCTTTACCTCATTCGATCCCGCCGACCTGATTCGTGCTGCCCAAGGTATATCAGATGGTCGAGTTAAATTTATTACTGGTGACGAGGAGATTCTTCCGGGGATCACTGCTCGGTTAGCGAAGGATAGTCATACCTTCGGATCGCAATGGTTTGAAGTCAATACTCACAACGGGCCCTTTATTGCCGCTGGAGACATTGTTTATTGGTATTCTAATATAGAACGGATGTGGCCTCCTGGATACCATCAAGGTAACGCCTTCAACCAGATTGATGTCTACCGACAGATGCGTAGCGTGGTAAAAAATAAGTTTGAGCGGATCATTCCGGGACACGATGCGGAGATCTGGAATCGTCACAATACATGGACAGCTCCGAATGGAAATCAAATTGCTGAACTGAATCTGAAGGACGGAGATACATCCCGTCGTCCGGATACCTCTAATCAAAAAATTCTCTTTACGTGAAATTCACCTAGCGACACGGGATTATGTGTCGCTAGGTGCTGACGCGTATCGTTGTCTTTAGGGATGCTCATATGCACCGTCGGAATTTTCTTAATTTTTCATTTCTCACGCTCTCAATGGGATCAATTGGGGCGTGTGTTTCATTTGCTTCAGATAAAAAAGTATTTATGGACTACACTCAGTCCGAGCTTGACGATGCTTATAATCAGGATGTATGGGCTCATCCAGGCTTTGAGCGCACCATTCAGTCCTATGGCGATATCAGCCAGCACGTGAAGAAAAAATATTCATTCAAAACGTTCTCGTATGGTAATAAACCTTCCGAGGTTCTGGATGTTTTTTCACCAAGTGATGCAGGTGTCGCTCCCATACATGTGTTTATTCATGGTGGTGCATGGCGGTTGCTCTCTAAAGATACCAGTTCCGGGCCGGCCCCCGTATTTGTTGAGCGTGGTGGGATTTACGTCGCACTGAATTTTGACAACATTCCTGCAACTACTTTAGCTGGAATGGTCGAGCAGTGTCGTTCTGCACTGTTGTGGGTGTACCGGAACGCAGAAAAAATAGGCGGGGATCCTAATCGTATCACCTTGTCCGGACACTCCTCCGGAGCCCACCTAGCGGGAGTGATGTTGACTACTGATTGGTCTCGATATGGTGTGCCAAAAAAGTTGATCCAAAGTGCAGTGTTAATCAGCGGATTGTGCGAGCTTGAAGCGCCAATGCTCTCCTTCCGTGCTAACTATCTCAGGCTCAGTCCTGCTGAGACGTATGCTTTCAGCCCGATTCATTTCGTGTCTGCCGTCTCCTGTCCGGTATTCATCGCTTGGGGGCAAGATGAAAGTCCAGAGTTCAAGCGTCAGTCGATCACTTTTGCGCAAGCCTTGCAGAGCGCGGGACGCTTGCAGGGCAGCCTTGAGTTGCAAGGTATCGATCATCTCCAGGCGGTGTTGGAGCTAAACGACCCTCAGTCGTCTGTAGCGAGAGTTGCCCTCAGGCAGATGGGGTTGGACTCAAGCCTGGCTGCTGATGATTCTCAGAGCAAGTCCTGAGCCCACTGTGGTATTCCGCTTCCTCAAACAACTGTTATTCATTGATGAGCAATCAACTGTTGTTCCAGCCGCCTCCCAGTGCTTTGTAGAGCCTCACGGCGGCAAGCGATTTAGACGCCTTGCTTGTCGCCAAATCTGACTCGTTAGCGAGTAACGAATTTTGTACAGACAGGACGTTCAGATAGTCTGTTGTTCCCTGCTTATATTGGCTCTGAGCACTGGCCAAGGCTTTTTGGCTTTGAACCACGGCTTCTTCAAGGTGCCGCTCTCTTCTCTGCTGATTTTCCAGCCCCGAGACGGCGTCATCCACCTCGTGCCACGCCGAAAGCACTGTCTTTTGATAGGCCAAGGCTGCCTCCTTTTGTTGACCCTCGCTGAGCTTCAGCATCGCCTTGAGCTTTCCACCTTCAAAAATTGGTATGTTGATTGATGGCCCAAACGCGAATTGGTGCGTGCTCCAGCTACCCAGATCTGACAGTTGATTGGCCTGAAAACCCATGCTCCCCGACAGTGTGATCGAAGGGTAGAAGTTCGCTTTCGCAATGCCGATCGACGCTGTTGCTGCATGTAGCTGCGCCTCTGCGCGGCGTATGTCGGGACGCCGTTGGGCCAGTTTGCTGGGGACTCCCATTGCAATCGTGCCGCTGAGGGAGGGAATTTGTGAACGATCGGCTAATAATGGGTTCAAGCTACTGGGCGGCTGCGCAGTCAATAAACTTAGTGCATTCATCGTTTCAGCTGCTTGTTGCTCCAAGCTCGGTATCCTGGCCTGAATGGATGCCAGCAGTGCTGAAGCCTCTGATACGTCCAGATCGGTTGCTACACCTTGTTGAAATTTGATCCTTGTCAAATTTACTGTTTTACGGGCCGTATCGAGGTTTTGCTCAGTTACCTCCAGTAGCTCTTGAATTCCCCGGAGTTTGATGTAATGAGAGGCAGTTTCCGCCCTTAATGACAGGTCAACCGCCTGCCAGTCAGATTGCGCTACGGTGACTTTCGCGTCTGCCGCTTCCACGGCTCGCTTGACCCGGCCCCACAGATCGATCTCCCAGGTGCTATCGATACCCGTATCCCAAACGTTGAAGTTCTTTTTTCCATCCAACCCTGCAATGTCAGCGAGGCCTTTCTGGCTGCTCCTCCCTCGGTTATAGGAAAGGCCCCCTTCTACCGAAGGTAGGCGATCTGAGGCAACGCTCTGGAAGATCGCTTTACTCTGACTTAAGCGTTCAGCGGCCATTTTTAAATCAAGGTTAGAAGTTGAAACCTGTTCGATGAGCTGCGTCAGGACGGGATCGTGAAACTGTTCCCACCAGTTATTGGCAACATGCTCTTCATTCATCAACTCGTGTGAATCTTGATCTTTCCACACTTGTGGCAGGCCGGTTTCTGGCCGCTTAAAGTCAGGCCCCACCATGCAGCCGCCCAGGGCGAGAAGGCTGGCGATCGCAATTGCCTTGGCTAATTGATCGATTTTATGATCGCGGTTCATTCGGCGCCCCCTCTAGACTCTGTAGCCTGAATGGATGCCTCTACCGACATGCCAACCTTGAGTTTGGAAATCAGTGGCTGATTTTCATCCAGCATGATTTTGACCGGAATGCGCTGTACTACTTTAGTGAAATTCCCTGTTGCGTTATCGGGAGCGATCGGTGCGAACGTGACCCCCGTAGCCGGTGCCAAGCTTTCAACCTCGCCGACAAGTTTATTCCCAGGGAAGGTGTCCACTGTGATCTCGGCGCGTTGGCCAGCATGGACATGGGTGAGTTGCACTTCACGGAAATTGGCTATCACGTAAAACTTTTGCTTTGGGACTACTGCCATCAGCATGTCGCCAGGCTTTACAAATGCGCCCTTGCGGACACTACGCCGTCCGACAATACCGTCGAAGGGAGCTTTAAGTACCGTGTAGGAGACATTGAGTTCAGCTTTTTCAAGCATTGCCTTTGCGTGCTCAAGCTCCGCGGCAGCCGACTGTTCGGTGGCTTCTAATACTTCCACTTGAGTGCGTGCTGAATCGAGCATCGCGTTACGGTTGTTGAGCTGCGCGGTGGCTTTTGCCAATTGTGTACTCGCTTGCTGCGCGTTTTGCAGTGTACCGGCGCCCTGAGCTGCAAGATTTTTGTAGCGCTCAAATTCATGCTTGGCAAATTTGAACTCCGCAGTGTCGGATTCGATGCCTGCTTCGACCTGACGGATCTCAGCTTTCTGGCGTTTCAGCAATGCTGAGGTGTGGTGCATTTCGGCTTCACTGGTCGCGACTTTTGCTCTAGCTGCCGTCAGTTCCACGTTGTAGTCGTCATCGTCAATTAGCGCGAGCACTTGGCCCGCGCTTACTGCCTGGTTATCTTCAACGAGCACATCACGGATGAATCCATTTACTTTAGGCGCGATTAGCGTGAAGTCAGCATTGATGAATGCGTCGTCAGTAGTTTCAACGTGGCTTGAAGATGCAAATGCATAGCCAGCGAAGGCTACCACCACAGCAAGCAGCGCAAACGCCACCGCAGGTGTGTGTGTGGGGAATTTTAAACTTTTCATTGATGTATCCAGAGCTATTTGATGATGGCAGGCGGATAAATACGGGTTGGCAAAATTGCGATCAGGGGAATCATCACAACGCATGCAATGCCTACGTATGTGTAAAGATCAGCAGAGGTAAGCGTCATAACTTGCTCGTGCACGCGGTGTGCAATCTCGCTGACGCTGATCGCCGAGTCGTGCAGCGGTCGGTTACCTAGCTGGTCGACCAAGACGGTCGAGTGGAAGTGCTCGCGGTGGATGGACAGCACCTCAATACCACAGGCTGCGGCAACTCCGGCGAAGCCCTTGAGAGTGTTGAACCAAGCAGACGCAAATGGGCCGTCTTTCGCATCCAGTCCCGTAACAGAGAGCATAATTACGGGAATCACAGCCATAGGTTGGGCGAAGGCTTGGATAATTTGAATCACATAGAAGTTGTCTCTGATCCATTCGCTTGTCATGTGCGAGCCCAAGTAACAGGCGAATGCAAGAAGGGCAAACCCTGCTGCCAGTACATACCTGCAGTCCACATACCTATTGTTCAGCACCGCAACGACCAATGGGATGATCAAAAACTGCGGTACCGCGACGATTAGTAAAGCAGGGGTAGTGTCCAAGGCTCTGTAACCTTGAACTGCAGCGAGATAACTCGATGGAATGTTGATCGTGGCGCCCATGATGAACAGGATGCCGCCTAACGTTATTAGCGAGTGAGCAAGGTTCCGCCTTTTCAACAGCTGCACCTTAAAAAACGGAAATGGGTGATTCCATTCGTTCGCGAGGAACAGTGTCAATAAAGTGAGGCCGCCCAAGATCAGAAACTTAATCAAGTCCGAGTTGAACCAATCCAGCCGCTGGCCTTGTTCCAAACCCAGTACAATCATGATGATCGCCGGTACGCCAAGGATGAAACCTCGCACGTTGAAATCCTTGAAGCGCTCAAGCTTCATCGGATCTTCCGGCATGCCCCAAGACACGAGTGCCATGCTCAACAAGCACATGGGTATTACCTGCCAGAATGCGAACTGCCAGCCTAAGTAATCGACACTCCAACCTGCCAACGGTATGCCGAAGCTTGGGCCGAATGTTGCCGTGAGGGCATAAGCGCCCAGGCCATACAATTTCACGTTCGGAGGCAGATAGCGCAGTGCGACAGACATGAGCATAGGGGGCATTGCTCCACCCATGAGACCCTGCACTGCTCTAAGGGTAAGCAAACTTTCATAGCTCGGGGCAAATGGGCACAAGAATGCAATGATCGAGTAGGTCGCCATCGCAAAAATCACAAACCGTCTGAACGTGAATGTGACTGCACACCAAGGGGCAAATGCCATAGCCGTAACAGAAGTGGCTGCGTAAGTCGCTATCAACCAAGTACCTTGGTCATAGTCGAAGCCCATCGCACCTCTAATATCAGCCATTGCAACTTTAGTAACGCTTTCGTTAAAACCAGCTATCAAAACGGCCAGCAAGATTCCGATCAGTCCTGTAGCAATTTGAATTCCGAATTTAAAGGCCGGAGGCGCGGCTGCTTGTGCGGGGAGAGGATGTGTTAGTGCGTCCATATGGCTACTCCCCAGGCAACTGGCCACATGAGTGCCGGGACATTCATCGCCGGAGTCTCCATTAGTGGTTATTAAGTGCTTCCCACTTTAACCACTTGGATGGAATAACAAAATTGCTAATGCTTTAAGGTTGGATTTCGCTAGGTGGAATCCACTGTCTACTCAGATTTCCGCGCTCACCTCCTTCACTAGCCTGCGGAACCATTGGTGTCCAGGATCGCTGTCTAATCGTGGGTGCCATGCCTGAACGATTTCAACAGCGTCAACGGGCACGGGCAGTTCGAATGTTTTCAGCTTCAGCCCCATACCCTGGATCATCGGCACCAAGTGTTTGGGAAATGTGGGTAGAATCAAATCCGTATTTACTAAGTAGAACAGGGATGCGAGAAGTGATGGCGACACAAATGACACATGGCGAGTCAGGCCTAGCGTCTGCAATTGCTGATCAATCGGGCCACGTGCTCGGCCACGTCTCGAAATGCTGATTTGACTGTATTTAGCAAAAGACTCAGGCGTAATTTCGTTTTTAAAGATGGGATGGTCTTCGCGTGCGATTCCAACGAAGTTCGCAAAAAATAGCTGCTGCAGCTTCGTGTTGGGTGAGAAGTCTCTTCTTCGACTCACGTACAGGTCGATTCTTCCTTCGGCCAAAGCATGATCATCCATGATGCCCTCCGGCACGATGCATAAGCTGCAGTTTGGTGCCTGAACCTGCAATGCAACATTGAGCTTGCGTACGATTTCGCCAAAAGAGAAATCGTTGGTGCGCACGTAAAAAGTTCGATTGAGTTTTGAAGGGTCAACCGGATCTGCAGGAGTGAAGACCTGCTGGGCTCTCTCAACCAATGCCTTAACTGATTCGTGAAGCTCCAAAGCCCTTGGGGTGGGTACGAGGTTGCGGCCAGACCTTACAAGCACAGGATCGCCGATCAACTCTCGAATCTTGGCCAGTGCGCGGCTCATCGCAGGAGGGCTCAGGTGTAAGCGTTCTGCAGCCTTAGTAACCGAGGATTCATCTAGCAAAATATCTAGCGCGATCAGCAGGTTCAGATCAGGTATCGCCATTTTACACTCCGAGGGGCAATTCAAGTTTCCGCCGTGGCCCGTTGGCTCAGCAGGGCGGGTGATCGTTTCTCCTGAGCGAACAGCTAGCTTTCATATGCTGACAGCAGAGGCTTGTGCGGGCTGAACGAGTGCGGCAATTACAAACCTTCAGGCGTGCTGCCAGTGAATCTGTACCAGCAGCGTCACCATAGACGCAAAGGTGGAATATCTACTCCGACGCAGCATAGCGCGCAAGCCAGTGCGCATAGGGCGCTGGCAATACCCAAGATGGACTGTCTTCATCCAGCGCTTTGGCGGCTTGGAAGGCCCAGTGCGGGTTAGCCAAGTGTGCTCTGCCGACCATCACCAAGTCGATCTGTTCATCCTCAAGAACCTTTTCGCAAAGGCGAGGTGAGTCGATTCCACCGGCTGCGGCTACTGGAAGTCCTGCTTCATTTCGCACGCGTTGAGCAATCGGGGCGAGGAATGCGGGCCCCCATGGAACTTGCGTGTCGGGAATGTTGAAGTTAACGCTCACGTTCAGCATGTCCAGCCCCCTCGTTTTCATCTTGCGAACGAGATCGATCGATTCATTGAGGGTCTTTTCGTCTAGGCCATCAAACTCGATCACTCCTAGCCGTGCTGTGAGCGGCAAATGAGGGGGCCAAACTTTGCGGACGGCCTCCAGAGTCTCTAGGATGAAGCGGTCACGTTGCGTGCCACCATATTCGTCGGATCGGGTATTTGCGTAATTTGAAAAGAAGCTCTGCGCCAAATAGCCGTGAGCGAAATGAAGCTCAAGCCATTCGAAGCCTGCAGCGAGTGCACGTTGGGCCGCTTCGATGAAGTCAGCTTGAACGCGTTGGATGTCGTCCTTGCTCATTTCTTTTGGCACCTTCGGCAGGTGGGCACCGAAAGGAACCGCAGAAGGAGCAATCGTAACCCAGCCTTCAGGGTCTTGTTCTTTAATATGGTCGTCCCCTTCCCACGGCCGATTGGCGCTTGCTTTCCTCCCCGCATGGCCAATCTGGATACCAGGAACTGCTCCACCTCGCTTAATTGCTGCAGAGACCCGCGCCATTCCGCGTACGTGGTCATCAGACCAGAGGCCTGTGCAGCCCGGCGTAATCCTGCCTTCAGGCGACACGGCTGTTGCCTCAACGATGACCAGGCCAGCCCCGCCTCGACCCAAAGCAGCATAGTGATTGGTGTGCCATTCGTTAGCGAATCCGTCTACTGCCATGTATTGGCACATGGGGGGGACGGCTATCCGATTTCGAAGTGTTACGGATGTCAGAGTGAAAGGGGAGAATAGTTTGGACATTGGGTTCACTTCGCTTGCTGCGATACTTAATAATGACAAGCCGAGATGAAGAGGCTTCGGCGTGGGTACGCGATCAATTAATAAGTTAACGGTATCCAAAAGGCGCCTGACGATCCTGCTGACCTCGTAGGCGTGCGACGGCATTGATAAACGCGCTAGTCTAAGTGCCAGCTTTAGCTAGTAAATGCCCACTGAAGAAAACCAGTCTTTCTCCAGATGGAATCGTCAATATGTACCACCGCGATCGAGGAGAACTCAGTGAGCGCTTACGTACTGGTAGAGCTTCAAGTAATCAATCCAGAGGCGAAAGCCAGGTACTCAAGTGTCGCAGGTGCGACCGTCAGGTCTCACGGTGGGGAGTTCATCGCGGGTGGTGAGTGGGAGATGCTAACAGGTGATGCTGGTTTGCCGGTCGGCATCATCATTCGATTCCCGGATCGCCAAAGCGCGATGAACTGGTACCACTCTAGCGAATATCAAGCGCTAGTTGCGGATAGGTCTACTGCAATGATCTGTCGATTCAGGCTTCTCAGCTAAGCCCTGCAGTCTGGTTGCCGTCATAGAGCGAAACACGAGGGTTTGACGGGATCATCTCAGACTGACGATAGCGGCAATCAAAAGCCCTCCAGACAGGGCAAAGTGCTCAAGCGCGATCTGCAGGTGCTGTGTCCGTTGCGGCTCCTCGAACTGCCAGAAGGGGTGACCGAACGGAATGCAGAGCAGCGTGAAAACTGCGAGCATAACCGCCCCTAACCAGCTAAGTCCCGCCACATTGGTGATGAGTAAAATGGAGCCGACCAGCTGAGTCGCGATGGTGGCTACCGCCATCAGCTTAGGCGCCATAAGGGATGCCGCGCTCATCTCCTGCACGACAGCAGGGAAGTTGAAAATCCCGAAGATCCCCGCGATCAGAAAGAAAGAAGCTAGCACCACCCGGGCGACAATCATCAGGATAGAACTACTCAAAAGTGATGCTGCAAATTCAGTCATTTACTCCTCCAAAGTGTTCAAGAAATGAACGGTAATATGTATTACCGTTGGTGATGATGTTACCTCACTTGACGGTAATTTGAAATACCATCCTCAAACGCGGCATCATATGGCTGTTGCCTACCCAAGAAATGAGAGCCGAATGACAAAGCCGAAACCCATACCAACACTCTGTAATGAGCGCACAGCCGAGATGCTCAAAGCAGCTACGGAGCTTTTTCTGGAAAAGGGTTACTCAGGTGCATCAATCGACGCCATCATGGGGCGAGCGGGCGGGTCGAAACGCGATCTCTACACTGCTTTTGGTGACAAGGAACGCCTCTTTCGGACGGTGATTGCCCAGATTTGCGACGAAATCATGACCCCTCTTCGTGCCATTCCGGCTCAGGGCACGACCCTTGAGGAAGCAATGCGATCCTTCGGTACGACCTTCCTCACGTTTTTGCTAAGACCGCAGGTTGTTGCTTTGCAGCGCTTGGTGATGAGCGAGGCACAGCGCTATCCTGACTTCGCCAAAGCGTTCGTCCGGTTGGGGCCGGGAGGGGCTTACGAGACCATGCAGCAATTGCTTGAAAGGCGAGCGAAATATGATCAACTCAATATTTCGTCTACTCGAGTGAGTGCCGCCATTTTTTGTGATTCGCTGATCTCAGACCTCCAGTTCAGAGTCGTTGCAGGCCTTGATGTGAGTGCTGAAGATATAAAACAGCGTGTGGACACTGCCGTTTCTATCTTTCTGACAGGGGTAATGGGTAATTGATAGAGCATCACAGCCAGCTCCATTTCTACACTAAGAATTGCTTTGTCAGAGAGGGCTCTGGCGGCCCGACGCTATGCTAAGGTGATGTCACCTGCCGCCCACTGAGTTTCAGGAATCTCCTGAGTGATCACTCGGATACTTTCGACTAGGACGTCAAGTGATTCAGCAATCGCATGAGTGGCATTGATCAACAGCGCGCGTTTTTTTCTTGGCTGCGACCTTCAGCGATTTGAAGCGTGCGAATAGGCATACTCTTTACTCAGCTACAGCATACGCGATATAGCCTTGAGTCCGGTTAGCGCTCTTTGGTTATGGTAAAAAATACTACCGATGTGACTCGAATGTACCTTTAGCCTACCCATCTCTCAAGTGGCGTACTTCAGATACCGGAAAATACATTGGCACTCCGGTAGCGTTCGTTTTAGCTGTCATTTGAATGACATTACCGTTCTGCCAGCCATCCCTGTGGGCCAAGGACTTCATCAGCGTATGGCCAGCAGATACAGGTATTTTCTGGAGCGACCAACTGCCTCGAGGAGAACTCATAGGCATTGCGTTCCCACATTACCTTCTTCCGACCTACCCGGTGGATTTACAGGCGACTTCCTTCCGGAAGCAGGGCAAGCCCATTGAAGGCTGCAGTCCATAAGAACAAAGATGTCCGACCCCAACCCCTATTGTTTGCGTTCTATGAGCAGGCCAGCGTGGGCTGTGGTGGAGCGCGCAGTCTATGGACTTATCCAGCAGATGCACGCCTGGCTACCAATACTTTTGATTTCTGGTCGAACCAATAACGCAGCGCCGACCATGCAAATCTCGACATGCTCTTTTTCTCCGGTGCCCTTAGCCTCTGGGGCGTGTTTGTTGGCAAGGCTGATCTGCCCGGCAATCATGAGGGTGTCTATATTGTTGCTTTCGGCGGCGTTAACCACGGTTCCGAATGTATTATTCGAAGGGTACAGGTTTATGTCATGTGCGTTGGTCAGGATTAGATCGGCCTGTTTATCAGGAGTAAGGCTGCCGATTTTTGTCCTGCAGGCCAGCAAAGGTGGCACCATCCACCGTGGCAGCTTTCAGAAGGCTGTGGGCGGGCAGTGTCGCCTGATGATGTTCTGATCCGCAGCATAGCTGCTGGTGTGTGCCCATGACGCATTGCAAATAAAACGCCGCGCGCATCTGCATGAGCATGTCACCACTTGCCTTTTTCTCACGAGAGGAGCTGTTGGATCAGCAGTGCTCTTTGCTTGAGAGCGAATTGGCTCTGATGGGTGAAGAGCTGGCGGCTTCCCGTGAGAAGATCGCGACCCTGGTCGCTACTGCAGTAACCGATCAAAGAGTATTGTGTGGAAGTGATTATTGAAAACAGCCTTCGAGATGCTGACGGTATCTGATGATGTCCTTCTCGATCTGTGGATTTTTCTCCACGTCATTCGCGATGAAGGAAGGCAACGGTTCTAGTCCTAGAAATTGGTTGGCCTTGTGAAAGTGCAGATAGACGCCCTCTACCCCTACACCATTGAAAAACTGCTTCGAGTCGTCAAAGGCTTCCAGGGGGGCATTCCAGGTTAGGGACAACATATACTTTTTGCCCTGCAAAAGTCCGCCACTGCCGTATTTTTTCGACGAGTCGGTGCGTGATCGGCCATCGTTCGCGTACAAGACGCCATGACCGGCAGTGAACACTTCATCGATATAGCGCTTGATTGTCCATGGCTCCCCCATCCACCAGCCGGGCATTTGGTAAATGATGACATCACTGTTGGCGATTTTCTGTACTTCTTCGTCAACCGAGTACGCGTTGTCGACCACTGTGGTTGTTACATTATGACCGAGTGCGATCAAGTGTTCGGAGGCAAGCGAGGCGAACATGTTGTTGAGTTCGCCTTTCGATATGAGAAATTGCTTGGCGCCGTTGATAATTAATACGTTGCTCATGAGGTTCTACTTTTTGCTCTGAATAATGGTTTATAAATGCGTGCTCATGCGAGGCTTATAATTTCGGTTAGGCGGCTACTAACTGTTTCACGCAGCGTATTGTGTTTTATCGTGGCCGTCTGATCGATGCGGCCCGCATACTCTCAAGGCATCGCGCCCACGCGGTTAGCCATCTGTATGGCTAACCGTTCGCTGCCAGCACCGTTAGGCGAACGCATAACGTGGCCTCTGGCCTGCAATCGGATCAGTCGCGGCTGATCCATGTCGGTGATATGGTCGAGCCTTGGCCCGCTCCGTAAGCAAAGTAGATATTCAGACCGGCCACCGGCTCCAGATATCGAGCGTTTTTCAGAGATCCTGCATCGATAGGTTTGAAACCGATGCTTTCCACGATCTCGCGTACGGTACTCTTGGCTTGCTGGTCATCTCCCGCATAGAAAACCGGCACGATCTGATCGTTGGCAAAGCTTGCTCCCTGAGTCAGAACCTGTGCCAGAACTGTGTTGAATGCTTTGACGACGTGCGCGCTGGGGATCGCATTCGCGATCTGTTCCGCCGCAGAGGTGTCATGACCAATGGTCAATCCCATGTAGTCCGCAGTCAGCGGATTGGTGATGTCAATGACCAGACGACCGTCGAGCGATCCAAGCGTTTTCAGCGCAGTCTCCGCGTCGGCGTACCCTGTCGCGATAATGATCACTGATGCGTCCTGCGCAACGTCTGCAGCGGATACGACGCTGGCCCCTGGGTGAGCGCTTGCAAGTGCTTGAGCTTTGGCCGGATCACGGGATGTTACCTGGACGCGATGTCCGGCGGCGGTAAGTTGCTTGACCAGTCCTGCGCCCATGTTGCCGGCGCCAATGATGCTGATAATCATAGGTAATATCCTCGAGGCTCAGTGTTGTAGAGGTTTGGAAGTTCGCGGATTAAGGCAAATCCGCGGTTGAGGTTCACTGTATTGGGATTGACTTGGTAGATAAATAGGGATCCTATAAACAAATTGTTCAGGAAATCGAGACTGTGGATGTTTTACACGCCATGAGAACCTTCACCGCTGTCGTCGAGGCGGGAAGCTTTGTTGGGGCAATGAAATCTGTGAAGCTGTCGAAGCCTGCTGTGTCACGGCACATCGCAGAGCTTGAGCAGCACTTGGGATGTCGCTTGATTCAGCGCACCACTCGGCGCCTTTCCTTAACGCGGGAGGGGCAGTCTTACTTCCAGCGCTGCAAGGATATCTTGTCAGCAGTACGTGAAGCCGAGGCGGAAGTAGGGGCCACCACGCTTGAGGTGCAGGGCGAGCTTAGAATTGGTGCACCGCAGACTTTCGGTGCCTTGCATCTCTCTGCGCTGTGGGGGCGGTTTGCAGCCTTGCATCCGCAGGTGACTCTCGATCTGGTGTTATCGGATCGAATCGTCGATGTCGTCGAGGAAGGTTATGACTTGGCCGTGCGGATCGCACGGCTCCCTGATTCAAGCCTGATCAGCAGGCCGTTAGCCTATACGCGCATGGTGCTCTGTTCATCACCGGGGTATCTGGCAAGTCGCGATTTGCCTACACGGCCTGAGGATCTCCTGAAGCATGAGATTATTTCCTACAGCTACTGGTCGTCCGGTAATACCTGGCATTTCCAAGGGCCGACCGGTGAAGTGAGCGTAAACCTACACTCGCGCATTCAGGCTAACAATGGTGATACCTGCCGGGCCGTGGCGCTGGCCCATCAGGGTGTTGTATTGCTCCCAGACTTCCTGATCTACGACGACTTACGAACGGGCAGGCTGATAGAGCTGATGCCAGAGTTTCGGGCCTTGGAGCTGGGGGTCTTCGCGGTATACCCGACGCGTAAGCAGTTGCCTTTGAAAGTCCGCAAGCTGGTCGATTTCCTTGTGGAGGAATTCCGGATCCCTCCGTGGAGGGCAAGCCGCGACGAGGAGCACAAGGAGCAGTGAGGACAGTGGCGCTCACTCCGCGGTCACTGCCACTGTTTACCTCTGGTGTTATTGCGGGCGCGGGGTTGATTCTTCTCTACAACATCTTGGCCGCCCTACGGCTCTCCTTCAATCAGCCGAACATCCGTTCGATGATATTGTACTGCCGCTATTTATGGCGGTCGAACATCTCAGCGATGCCATTGCGTACGGCCTCGATGTTATCGTCCAGGGTTGGCCAGTTTTCAATCAGCGCCGACAAGCCAGGAGTTGTGGCTGTCATTTGCTTGGCTGCTCGTGACGAGCGCACATCACTGCCGTACTGCCTGATGCACCTCTGGCCTGCAGCTCAAACGACTGCGGGTAGCCTTTGATGAGGCCGCTTAGCTTTTTGTAGCCATGAGTGCGTGGGTCAAAATCCGGACGTAGGTTCGTAATATTCGCGCCCAGCGCGCCTAAATGTGAGCAGCCATCCTCGTCAGCAATGTCATACATGATATTGGCTATAAAGCCTGCTTTAGGCTTTTTGGAAGGCTCAGCGACTGCTGGGCCCCACATCAGAGGCGCAACGGAAGCCGCACTAGGCTCACCATTGGTAGTCGCAACGACATCTTCACGGAGTAACTCGATGTAAATGAATTGGTCGCATGCGGCCATCAATCTCGACGATGCAACGGTTGGACTCGCTCAGTGCCCATCTCACGATCATGTCCGCAGCGGCTCTGTAGTGTTCTGCCATGACCATGCGATGGCCATTCACAAATCAGCCGCGCTCCGCTAGCTCATTGGTCGCGTGAATAATGTCAAGGAAAAGGATTTGAGATAAAAACTATCAGGACACGAGCTCCTTTCAGTAGCGGGCTGGTGAAGGGAAGGGCGGACGGTAAAACTTTGCTTAGGGGAGCAGTTGTTGCCCTGCTTGATTGGTGAGCGCGCCTTCGTAGGGCGGAACAGGAAGACGTTGTCCAGCCAGCTTTCTTCGTCGGTGCCAAAAGGACGAAAGCCGCCAGCACTGAATTTTATGGCGGGGCGCGCCAGGTGTTGCTTGATTTCTGAAGTGTCTATGGAAATGGTGCGTTTCCTTTTTTGTCATCCGGCGTAATGAATCGCCCCGGGTTTCGTAGACACCTCCATGCCTTAAATGAGGCCAATCAGGAGGTGCCATGAGCAACCCGCGTTATCCCGAAGAATTCAAAATCCAAGCAGTCAATCAAGTGACCGAAAAGAAGCTGCCTGTCGCTGAGGTAGCGGCCCGTCTCGGCGTGTCGACGCATAGCCTCTCTGCTTGGATAAAGCGCTACAGCAAACCTCAAGAAGAACGGCAGCAGGAGATGATCAGCACGCTGAGCTACGTCGTCTGCGAGCGGAACTCAAGCGCGTCACTGAAGAGCGAGACATATTAAAAAGCCCGCCGCGTACTTTGCCAAGGAGTGCGGCTGAAGTACGCCTTTATCAAGCAGCGCGCGGGCGACTATTCGATTCGACGGCTTTGCCTGACGCTGAAAGTCCATCCCCGCGGTTATTACGCCTGGCTGTCTGAGCCGCAATCTGTACGCGCCAAAGACGACCAGCGACTGCTGGGTTTGATCAAGCATTCCTGGCTGGAGAGCGGCGGCGTTTATGGCTATCGCAAAATCCACGACGATCTGCGCGAGGTCGGTGAGGATTGTGGTCGTCATCGTGTGGCGAGGCTGATGCGTCTTGAAGGTCTACGTTCTCAGACAGGTTATCGACGCCCCCTGGAAAGTACGGCGGTAAGCCAGCGGTCGTCTCACCCAATTTGCTGAAGCGCCAGTTCGATGTCGTGGAACCCAACAAGGTTTGGGTAACCGACATCACGTACATTCGTACGTATGAAGGCTGGTTGTATTTGGCGGTGGTACTGGATCTGTTTTCTCGGCAGGTCGTTGGCTGGTCAATGAAGTCGCAGATGACCAGTGATTTGGCTATTGATGCGTTGTTGATGGCGGTTTGGAGGCGTAAACCGAAGCAAGAGGTGATGGTTCATTCCGACCAAGGCAGCCAGTACAGCAGCTCCGATTGGCGCAGCTTTTTGAAGGCAAACAATTTGGTTGCCAGCATGAGTCGCCGAGGCAACTGTCATGACAACGCCGTGGCCGAGAGCTTTTTCCAGCCTCTGAAACGGGAACGGATCAAGCGAAAAATCTACACCACGCGGGAAGATGCTCGGAGTGATGTGTTTGATTACATCGAGATGTTCTACAACGTAAAACGCCGCCATGGTTTCAACAATCAGCTGTCACCGGTAGAGTTTGAAAAGCGTTACGCAATGAGCTTGCAAGGTGTCTAGAGAATCCGGGGCGATTCACAGTGCGTCCTGACCCTAAGGAAGAGTCCAATATGACGAGCGCATCGCTAGCCGAAGATCACGCCCGTCATCCGCTCGGACTGCGCCCACAGCTTTGAGGCGACCGCAGCGTCCAAAGCCTTCGGTTCGATCTTCCCCGGTCCCGGAGATCCCTTTAGCTCCATCCACCCTTGAGGGCCGAAGAACTGCCCACCTTGGGCGGCTGGCAGCGTCGCCGCCATCAGTGTCGGTAGCGCGCCAGCAGCGGCTGGATGACTGATGAGATTACCCAACAATTTGTAAGCCCCCGTCATGAATACATTCGCCCCAACGCCCGGCCCATTGTCGACCAGTTCGGTCCGCGCGAACCCCGGGTGTGCCGCCACGCTTGTCAGGCCCCAGCCGTTTGCCTTGCTTCGACGATCCAACTCGACCGCAAACATCAACATCGCAAGCTTTGACTGTCCGTAGACCGGGAAAGGTTTGTATCCCCGTTCGTAGTTCAAATCATCAACATGAATTTTGCCTGAGCGATGCGCAATGCTGGAGAGTTGCACGACGCGAGCCTGCCCTGATCTCAGGAGCGGAAGCAATCTGCCTGTTAGCGCGAAATGGGACAGATAGTTAGTGCCCAATTGTAGCTCAAACCCGTCCGGGGTAACCTTGCGCTCTCTCGGGGCCATCAGCCCCGCGTTGTTGACCAGCATGTTGATGGGTCGACCCATGGCGAGCAGGCGATTGGCGAAGCTGGCCACCGAATCCAGGCTTGCAAGGTCCACGCATTCGAACCTGACCTTTGCGTCATTCTGACGCTTACGGATTGTGACCTCGGCTGCGTTGCCCTTGGCGCGATTGCGTCCCGCCAAGATGACCTCGGCGCCCGCGCCCGCTAATCCCAGCGCCGTCTCCAGACCCAGCCCACCCGTTGCTCCGGTGACTATGGCAAGCTTTCCGGATTGATCGGGAATATCATGAGACGACCAGGCTGCCATAGTTGCTACCTTCAAAACTAGTTACGAGATTGCAAAGATATTGCAACGAGTGTAAATATGCAAGAAGTGCAAGAGAACAAACTTCCGCCTCCCGCTGGTCTGCGTGAGCGCAAGCGCGCGGACACACATGCTCGCATCCAAGCCGAGGCCATGCGACTTTTCATCGAGCGCGGGTTTGAGGCTACGACCTTGGATGACGTCGCCGAGGCCGCGTTCCTCTCGCGCCGCACCCTGTTCCACTACTTCGAGTCGAAGGAGGAAATCGTTCTCTCCCACACGGCGGCGCTCCCGGATGCCATCGCTGAGGCCGTCGCTCACCTCCCGGCCGACGCGCCGCTGCTTGAGTTGGTGGAGGGCGCGCTGGTCGAAATGGTCACACGGTATCAAACTCCACAGTTGCGAGCGCTTGCTCGCCTGATACGAGATACGCCGACTCTAAGTGCAGGGGACCAGGCGAAGTATGACAAGGTTGAGCGGGCCTTGGCCAAGGCCCTGGCCAACCGTAAGGATGTGCCTGAAGACGACATTGCTTGTCGCGTGGCCGCCGCGACCGCCATCGGCATTCTCAAGCTCGCGGTCGAAGCATGGCTGAGCGGGCCAGATGCTGGACCTGGGCCATTCTGCGAAGCGGCGTTCGCTGCGCTAAAGAACGTCGTAACAAAAGCCTGACATTGGCTTCAGCCCTCCAAGTTCTGAAGTGCTCTGATGCGGATCCCACACTCGTCTGACGGGCTGGTTTTCCCGAATGCGACTCGCCATTGCGTGCATCGCCAGACTACTGAGCGCCGGATCGTCCGCGGAAAAGCTGCTGATCCCGCGCAGAGATGAAATCTCTGCGACCGAGCCGTCCAGATCGTGACCACCGGGAACTGTGCCAGCGCAGTCCGGCAAGAAGAAACCGGATCTTCGGCGGTAAGGTCCAGGGCATAACCAGCACTCGTCGCGATGCGCGTCGGCGTTGATCGATGCCTGCACGCCCAGCCATTCCGCAGCGTCGAGCGCGATCAGCGTGCAGGTGTCCGGCGCGAGGATGTCGGCACAGCGCGCGATCTGGGCTAATCCGGCGGGGATCATCATCGCTGGATAGGTCATGGTGCCGCCGGCCGCGGCGACATCAGCGGGCGGGAGCGGATAGCCGGTGGTCAGTTGCATCCGTTGCAGATTGGCGGGCCGGCTGAGCTTGACGCGAAGATTGCGCAGGTTCGCGCATCTCGCCCCAGCGCTTCCAGCGATTGTAGAGCGTCTTGTGCGGGCCATACTCCTTTGGCGCATCCCGCCATCGCAAACCGTTGCGATTGACGAAAACGATGCCGCTCAACACCCGCCGATCATCGACGCGGGGCTTGCCGTGGCTCTTAGGAAAGTACGGTTGCAGGCGCGACATCTGCTCGTTCGTCAGCCAGTAAAGGTCGCTCATTCTCAGTCTCCTTTCGGAGCTTGAATCAGATCGCGCCGCTCACATCAATGGGTCCTGACCCTAAGCAGGGATCGTTGATCCAAGGTGCAAAACGGTCGCGGGGCCTGCCCTGAAGGTAGGGCTGAATGCGTCAGCTGCAATCATATGAGCAGTAATATCATGAGCTTCTAGGGCTGATTTCGACGCCCATCTCTCAATCAAAACAAATTGGTCTTCATCGTCGGTGACCCTATGAAGGTCGTATTGCAGGCATCCATCTTCATTTCTGACAAGTGGGGCAAGCTTTTCAAATGCATCAATTTGCTCTTGTCCTCGCCCCGCCTGGGTAGAAATCAAAATTACGAGCTTCACTTCATTAAACATAAACATGCTCCATGCTGGTGTTCAGAAATTTGATTGCACGTTGCTGTAGACCACCAGTGTGATGGTCATGGCAGGAAAGCATGATTTTTCGTCATGCCGCAAGCTACAGTATTTATCCGCCCATAGTCGTGCCAAGGCGTGTTCGCCAGCCGCTTACCATTGATGCCATCAGTTTGATGAACGCTTGTCCGGCTGGCTACGAAAGAAGCTCAATCGCTTGGTTTGGAACCGCTCCAATTGCCTCTTGATACGCTGTGAAAACAAGTCCAGAATTAAGTCTTTTCCTGCCCTGGCAAGAAAATAAACCCCTTACATTTCAATGAGTAGGACACCAGATACGAGTCTCGTTTCCCGCTCCATATATCGATCTACAGAGTTCCATGGAAGTCTGTAAGTCATTGAAAATAGACGCTTCGCAGACTGTGTGAAAACGCACTGAAGGCCGGCCAAACAAACGCCACGACTTGTTCGGGGCGTTTTTTTTATGCCGGCGACAGCCGAAAAAAGGTCTTTTAGCCCATTAGCGCCATCAGTTGGCGGGCCCCGAGCACGTTAATCGCTCGTTTCAGGTTGTAGGCATTCACCGCCAAGGCCATTTCAGCTTTTGTCCCCTCAAGTTGTCGCAGCAAGAAACGACCATTACCCAATAGCCACTGTTTGAGGTTGCCGAAGGGGTGCTCAACGATGGATCTTCGGTTGGCCATCATCTCAGGATGCGCCTGCATCCTTTGCTCCATCCGCTCGAAAGTCTCTTCATGGGCATGTCGTGAGACATAACGGCGCTGGGCTCCAGTGCATTGCGCTTTCAGCTCGCAGTTGGCGCAGTCGTCGACGGCGGCCTGATAGATCCGATCACCTTTGTTGTGCTGCTTGAGCGTTAACCATTTGCCTGCCGGACACTGGTAACGATCGTGTTCGGCCTCGTAGGTAAAGTCTTTTCGCTCAAAGAGCTGTTCTTCCTGACAGCCAGAGTTTTTCGAACGATTGGGCGGTACATAGGCCGTAATCGAAGCATCCTCGCAGGCCTGAAATTGTTTCCCGTTGGAGTAACCGGCATCGGCAGTGACCGTCAGTTCATCTTGCTGTAACTCTGTTTTGGCGGCCTTAGCCATCGGCTCCAGCTGTTTTCGGTCACCGCCATCCTGGGTGACTTCATGATGCAAAATCAGGCAATGCTCGGCGTCTACGACGGTTTGCACGTTGTAGGCCACACGTGGCCCTTTGGCCGTGCGCATCATTCGGGCATCGCTTTCATGGGTGTTGAACTGCTCAATGCCCATCGAATTCATCAGCGCCTGGCAGCTCTGGTTATCCTGCTGTCGAGCCTCAAGCTGCGCCAGCGCTGATTTGATCGCACTACGATCAACCACCGCAGTGATTTCAGCCTTGTCGGCGGCGTCCAGCTCGGCCAGATACTGAGCGATGCGCTTATCCAGCTTTTCTTCCTGGCGCTTGAGCTGCTTCAAGTTCACATGACGCCGTGAAGAGGCGACCGCCTGAAACTTGCTGCCGTCGATGGCTACCAGTTCACCGGCGATCAAGCCTGCCGTGCGGCAGAACCGCACGAAAGCACGGCAGGTCGCGATGAAGGCGGATTTGTTGTTCTTGCGAAAATCGGCGATGGTTTTGAAATCGGGTTTCAGCCGGTTGATCAGCCACATCACTTCGATGTTGCGCTGGCATTCCGCTTCGAGACGGCGCGATGAGCGAATCCGCTGGAAATAGCCGTAGAGATAGAGTTTTAGCTGATCGGCAGGATCATAAGAGGGGCGACCGGTGCCTTTGGGCAACGCCTTATCGAAGCCCAACTGCACCAGATCCAGCTTGGCCACGTAGAGGTGTATGACTCGAACGAGGTGATCCTCGGGGATCAGTTCTTCCAGCGAGACCGGGAACAGGCTGGTTTGGCTGCGAGATTCGCCCTGGATGTACGCCATAACGAAAATGCTCCGTATCTTTCGATACGGAGCATTTTCTTTGAGCTCTGCGCAGATTGCTAGGTTTTCACACAGTCTGTTCGGCGTCTTTTTTCGTTTCAGTGCGATCCATCAGAATCTGCCTTAAGCCACGGTTTTTATGTACATCTTTGAGTACATAGAATCCGGGCAGCGAGTACAGCGGTTTTTGGGTGGAACGCCCCGGTCCTGCATCGATATACATCTCCTAGGCACTACGAGACGAGAGATGTACTCATGGCCTTGACCGATACCGCCGTTCGCCAGGCGAAACCTTCCGGTAAAAATCACACCCTTACGCCCATCGGTATCGCCGTTCGTGACGGGACTTTAGCGGGCTCTTGAGTTTTTGAGGATTTCTCTGACATTTATCATGGTTGCTTTATATTTTAATGGCGCGACATGAAAGCGGTCCTCCTTTGCCCCGAATTAGGGTCTGGGGGCCGTGTATGGAGACTATGTCCAACGCGCGCAGAAGCTGGCCGAGCTTCTAATTCGTTGTCCGCGTCATTCGGAAAATACACATTTTCATCGGTTGGCAAGAGTGCCACCGGTGAACAACGAAAAGCACAGTTTTCTTTGGTGTATGAGCAGTGATTGGCGCACTCCATTCATTCAGATCTTGGTCTGATTGGCTGGATACCTATCAATAGGCTGGTGATGAACGATCCATTTTTGTTGTCCGTGATCGAGCTGGAAAAAACCGCTTCACTTCGTGAGCGTATGCTGAAAGCCGGTTGTGTTTTTGAGTTTGTAGTATTCGAGCCCCTAGCTGAAGTAGTCGTTGATGAGCATCTACATCGACAAGCTCTGCTGGGTATGGGGCACTACTTTGGAGTTGCCTACAAAAATCCCGAGTTAGCTCGTAGTGGTGGCTATCTTCCCGGTGTGTACAACCCCGATCCGGAGTTAGACACGGACATAGAGCGGGCAGTCGCGACTCAGCTAAGTCCGGATGAAATTCTCAATCTGACGGTGGTGCAAGACTGTAAGCAAGGGCCGTTGGAACTGTATGAGGCTTTTTGTAATCCACCTCACAGAGCAAGATTCAAAGGCGGCGAGGCGGAATCGCAAAGCGTTTTTGGTGAGTGGCTGCAGTTGCTAGGTATCGAATTGCAAGATGATATCGTTGTGATCAACTGGGTGTCGAACTACGAAACGAAATGGATGACTTACGACGGTAATCCACCCGTCGAATTACCTTGGGATGATTACTTTTCGTTTGGTTTGGAGCGGTGGGGCATCTGGTGTTTGACAGTCTGGAATCCAAGAAAGCGCACCTTGAGTGTGTTGACCGCGAGTACGTCTGACTAGCGCTTGTTTGATGAGGCGGTGCATGACAGGTTTTTTGCAGCGGGACGGATTCGATGAACACGGGCTTTGTTATGTACCCACGATGAAATAATTTACCTATCCAAACCTGTAACAGTTCTTACCCGCAGATTTTGCCTCATACATCGCTATATCCGCTCTGGATAAAACCTGATCAACACTCTCCGGCCTTGAGCGGGTGCTTTGTGTAATGCCTATGCTGACACCGAGACCTTGATAGTGTGCGTTTCCCTCCGTGTAATCTGCGAAGGCCTTGATAATGCGCTCGGCAATCCGTGAAGCGGTTACATTGTCGGTGTCCGGCATCAACACGATGAATTCGTCGCCGCCTATTCGTGCTATTGCATCACTCTTGCGTATGATGCCGGCGATCATTGCGCAGAAGGAAACGAGTACGCCGTCGCCTGTGGCGTGCCCGTATGCGTCGTTGATTTTTTTGAACCCATCCAAATCCAGGTAAAGGACGGAAAAAACACTGTGCTTTATGGTTTTCGTGCTGAGTGAAGCTGTCAGCATATTCAACATGCCCAAGCGGTTCAGCACGCCCGTCAGATTATCGTGGGTGGCTGAATGTGTGCTCTGCACTTCAGCAATGTAGGCGCTGGTAAGGTTGGCATTAAGGTGGTTCAGCAGCACCCACAATCCCGTCAGGTACATGGGTGCCTGTAAAATCAGGACACGCAACAGGGGTTCCGGCTGGAACAATGTGGCCAATTTCATCGGAATGTCTGTGAGCAGGATCTGGCTGAATGCGTAGCGGGGAATGCCTTGGTTTCTCATGGCGATCGCCCCGTTCATGCTCACCGCCGAGGTGCATGCCAGGACTTGAAGGACCGGGTCCTGACTGATAATGCATCCCGCCGTGCCAATGCCTATTTCGGCGGCCCAGATCAAACCGAAGAGCAAAGACAGGTCCATTGCGTAGGGGAGCCTGGATGTGCCACTGGCCGTAAACCTTTGCAGCACAAACCAGCGAATGATCCAAATCACCATGTCGACGACCAACCAACTGATGAAAAACAACGTGGGGTGAAGTATGGCTGCAACGCTGCACACAAGCAGTGTGTTCATCCCCGCTGCGATCAGCGCGGCACGGGAGGTAAAGGGGTCTTTGAGTAGCTTTAAGCGGATCTCCTGATCCAGGCTTTCGTTGTCTTTCACAAACCAGCGGATAAACGGTGTACTGGGAAAAGAATGAAGATTAGCCATAGTGCCAGTCCGCCATAAAGCGATCATGAGTGATGGCCTTTTAGCACTATTCAGTGGTTTGTGGTAGGCGCTGTTACATGCCGCCCTCGGAAAATAAATACGGTCGGGGTGGATGCCGTAGTCATCGGACTAACCCGTGATTGATCTCAGCCCTGATTTCAAACTATCTAAGGAGGTTGCCCTTGGCCGTTTCACGCAGCGTGAGAATCGCCAGCAAGGCACACACCGCAGCACCCGCCATGAAATAGCCCGGTACCAGTAGGTTGCCGGTCTTGGTGATAATCGAGGTGACCACGTAGGGAGTGATCCCGCCGCCCAGGATGGCGCCCAGGTTGATGCTGATCGCCATGGCCGTGTAGCGCACGCGTGTCGGAAATTGCTCGGCGTAAGTGGGGTAGCCCACCGATTGCACGATGGGCATGGGCAAGGTGGCGACAAACATCGCCAGTGCGGCGATCCAGAGGCTGCCGCTGTCCATCAGGATCATCATGGGAATTACCAGAATGGCGTAACCCAAAAAGCCGATGCTCAGCGCCTTCCGGCGACCGATACGGTCTGACAAGCCACCCCAGAAGGGCATCATCGCCGCCATGCACAGGCTGATCACCGCAATCACCCAGTAGACTTTGGATTTGTCGAAGTGCAGGTAGGTCGTGAGGTAGATGTTCATGAACACCATCCCGATGAAGTAGCCCGCATTCTGCGCAGACGCGAAGACGATGACCCGCAGCAGTGCCGGCAGGTTTTTGCTGAACACTTCTTTGACTGGTGCTACCGGTGGCTTTTCCTTCTCAAGAAAGGCTTTGAATTCCGGCGTTTCCTCGACGTTGTGCCGCATGTAAAACGAGAACATCACCAGCGGGATGGACAGGAAGAACGGAATACGCCAGCCCCATGCCTGCAGTTGCTCGGCACTGAGCAGTCCGGTGGTGATACCGCAGACAATCGCGCCGGTGGCGCCACCCACGGCAACGCCCAGCGGTGTGAATGAACCAAAGAAGCCGCGTCGGCCGTTGGGAGATGACTCCGCCACGAACGCTGCGGCGCCTACCACTTCGCCGCCGGCAAAGAAGCCTTGGGACAGTCGCAACAGCACCAGCAGGATCGGCGCGGCCAGGCCGATCTGGGCAGTGGTCGGAAGCACCCCTATGAGAGCGGTGGCGGTACCCATGCCGATCACGGTGCTGAGCAGCACTCGACGTCGGCCGACGCGGTCGGCAAGGCGGCCGAGCAGCACGCCGCCGATCGGGCGGATGACAAAGGCGATACCGAACACCGCCAATGTGGCGAGGAGGGCGGCGGCGGGGTTGTCACCGGGAAAGAACAGTGGCGCGATGATGGTCGCCATATAGCCGTAGATACTGAACTCATAGTATTCAACGGCGGTGCCGGTGGCCGACGCCATGGCTGCGCGCTTGGCAATGACGGCCGACTGCGTTGTGCCGCCGGTGGCGTGTGCCTCGATGTCGAGGTGCGGCGAGTGCGTATTTTCAGAGAGAACACGAGACATAAATACCTTCCACTCTGGCCAGTGGCCAAACGAGTTAAGTGGCAGATAGGCCTGCCTTGAAAGTGACGTCCTGAAAACCGACAGTGCACAGTTCATCCGGGCATTCAGGCGCCCAAATGCATCCGCTATTGACTGTTCAGCTCTCAGACGAGGTTTTAAGCTCGGCAGTTAAAACGGAGGGGTTGATTCGCTAGGCATGGCTGTGTCCTTTTTATTATGAGTAAACGTTCTAGGTGTCACTCAAGTACGCGCACGCGCGGGCTTTTGAAGGGTGATGCCTTCTTTGAGCAGGGCTTGCCTGATCGCACTCGCGAACGCTGCAGCGCCGGGCTGGTCGCCGTGCAGGCAAAGTGTGTGTGCCGTCACCGGTACCCAGGTCCCTTGGGCGGTACGTACCTCGCCTGAATGCAGCATGTTCATGACTTGATCAATGGCCTCGTGGAGGTTTTCGATCATTGCGCCAGGCTGGCTGCGGGGCGTCAGTGTGCCGTCCCCCTGGTAGCGGCGGTCGGCAAACACTTCCTGTGCCACGGTCAAGCCACAGGCTTGGGCGGCGGTGACCAAGGCGCTTCCTGACAAGCCGAAAAGAATCAGGCTCGGATCAATGTCTTTGACTGCCCGGCAGATCGCATCGGCAGTGGGGCGATGCACCGCCGCGAAGTTGTAAAGCGCACCATGGGGTTTGACGTGGCGCAGTTCGACCTTGGCCGCTTTGGTAAAGCCCAGCAAGGCGCCGACTTGGTAAACGATGAGTTCGTACACTTCGTCCTCGGACAGCGTCATCATTCGGCGACCGAAACCTTGCAGGTCGTCAAAGCCAGGATGGGCGCCAACGGCCACGCCGAACTTCGCGGCCAATGCGACGGTCGCTCGCATTGAGCGCGAATCTCCAGCGTGAAACCCGCAGGCGATATTGGCCGAGGTGAGGTGGGGAAGAATCGCCGCGTCGTCGCCCGCACGATATACGCTGAAGCCTTCGCCAAGGTCGCTGTTGAAATCTATTTCAGGCATTGAAGGCCTCCATCGTGTTGAGCGTGCGAGCGCGGGTTAGCAGCAAGGCTTCAGCAGCACTCAACGCTATAAGAGAGAATCGCAACGTATCGCCGGGCAACAACTGCGCGAGCCGGGGTAGATCGACGCTGGCTACCTGGGCAATCCGTGGGTAACCACCGGTCGTTTGGCGGTCGGCCATCAAGATCAGCGGCTTGCCGCTGGGAGGCACCTGGACGGTGCCGAACGTGACACTTTCCGATAGCATTTCTTTGGGTGAAGACAGCTTCAGTGGCGTGCCGTCGAGCCGGTAGCCCATGCGGTCCGAGTCACCGGTGAGGGTGTAGTCATGGTTTATGAAGTGCTCCCGAGACTGCGCAGAAAAGTCCTTCCATTCCCGCCCCGCGATCACTCTGATCGGTTCGCAGGCACCCGCTTCATACAGTCCAAAGTTGCAGCGTGGGCTGAGGCGAGGCGGGTTGGCAAACGATGAGCGGATGGGGATCAAATCCCCGGCTTGCAGCGCGCGGCCGTGCAGCCCGCCGAACCCGCCGCGGGAATATGTGCTGGTGCTGTTCATCAGCGGTTGCAGCAAAAAGCCGCCCGCTACCGCGAGGTAACTGCGGGCGCCCTGTCGGCGTTTGCCGAAACTCAAGGTACCGCCGGGAGACACCAGGGCGGCCACTCCGGGCTTGAGGGGGACAGCATCGAGCTCGGCGCCAAGGTCCGCACCGGCGAGCGCGATCACGGCTTTGGCCTGAAAATGCAGCGTCGGGCCCTGCAGGGTCATTTCCAGCGTGCTGAAAGTACGAGGATTGCCCACCAGCAGGTTGCACAGGGCATGTGCATCCTCATCCATCACGCCGGTCACGGGCACGCCCCAATGCTGGAACCCATTCCGCCCGGTGTCCTGGAAGGTTGAGAACATGCCGGGTTTGATTACCTTGATGGTCACTTCGTGTTCTCCCGAGCCAACAGATCAAATTCATGGCGGGTAATGGGGACAAACCGAATCTGGTCGCCGCCCTGTAAAAGACACGGCGGGTCACTCACGGGGCAAAACATGGTCAGGGGTGTACGTCCTATGAGGTTCCAGCCGCCGGGAAGATCAGCTGGATAAATCACACTTTGTCGGTTGGCGATGCCGATGCTGCCTTGCTTGACCCGCGTGCGCGGTGTCGCGCGACGCGGCAGCGACAGGGCGCTGTCGTGCATGCCGATATAGGGATGGCCTGGTGCGAAACCGACCATCAACACATCCAGCCAATCGGCTGTGTGAGCAGCGATAACCTCGTGGGTGGTCAGGCCGCAGGCCTGCGCGATGTCTTCAAGATCCGGGGCGTATTCCGGGTCGTAGCACACGGGAATATCGAGGCGGGTGCCGAGCGTTGCGCCCGTACTGTGCGAGTCCTTGAGACGCTCGGTCAGCAGTGTGCAGACCGATTCATAAGGCGACACGCCGGGGAACAGGCCGGCAATTGACTCAGGAGCGTAATGAACGCCGACGGTCACCATCGCAGAGACAACATCGGTGACACCCGGCAATTGGCCTTGCGCGGCCAGGGTGCGTAATTGGCTGCCGACCGAGGCGGCCTGGCGGTTGAGGTCACTGGAAAATACGCTGCCAAATATCAGGATCACGCAGCGATCACCGCACGGCTCAAACTGCCATTTAACGGTGGCGAGGGACGCCATTGGCGGCTCATCCAACATGCAACTGAGGTCGGACATCGGGTTCTCTATCCTCATGCGGCAGGCGAAGCATCGGCCAGGCGCGTGCAGCGAGACAGAGAAAGCACGGGCTTTCACAGGTATCCGGCGCAACACAGCAAGGCTTCACGGCTTGATAGTGCGCCGTCGCTCTAATGGCGACGGTCGCTGGAACTACGTATTACTTGGCGAACAGCTGGCTCATGTCCTTGAACGCCTTGAACTCCAACGCATTGCCACAAGGATCGAACAGGAACATGGTGGCCTGCTCGCCGACCTGGCCCTGGAAGCGGATGTAGGGTTCGATCACAAACTTGGTCTCACGCGCTCTCAAACGTTCGGCCAGGGCCTCCCATTGCGCCCACTCCAGGATGATGCCGAAGTGCGGAACCGGTACATCGTGGCCGTCGACCGGGTTGCTGTGCACGCTTTCCTGCGAAGCCGTCTTGGGGTGCTCGTGGATAACCAATTGATGGCCGTAGAAATCGAAGTCGACCCACTGATCGCTCGAGCGACCTTCGGAAAGACCGAACACCTCACCGTAGAAGTGACGGGTGGCGGCCAGATCGTAGACGGGAATTGCCAGATGGAAAGGAGAGAGGCTCACGGTGATTTCCTATTGATTTGTTTTGATCTGAATCAATTCTTGTCCGGAAACACGGTGAGGAAAAGCGCAAATTCTGTGTTCTGAGCACGAATAATTTCGATGATTGATTCGCTCATGCAGGCTTTTGCACCATTGTCGTTCGCGCTGCCCCGTGTTGGTTCGTATAGAGGCTGAAAACGTGCGGTAACGTGATTGATTCCAGAGGTGGCATGGGTCGCAAAGGCTTCACACCGCATCAAGGACGCAAGTCCGGAAGATGTTGAACAGCGGTGAATGCTTTTGCCGATACTTTGAGACCAGCACGATTTCCCGGAAGAACGTGAGTGTGCGCAACTCCAGCACCCTGACATCCTCCGCATGCTCGAGCCATAGACCCGCTTTGGGTACCAGCGAAACGCCGAGCCCACTGCGGACCATTTTCACAATGGCATCCAGTTCATCCAACTCCAGTGCCTGCTGCACATGGATTTTTTGCTGCTTGAGAAACTGGGTGACCAGCCGCCCGCCAAACGAGCCTCGGTCATACCGCACAAAGGGCTGTTCCGCCAGAATCGCCAGCGGGTCGTCACCCACCACCTCCTTGGAGGTGATCAATACGAAAGCCTCGCGCGCGATGACCTCGGCATGCAGATCCTTGGGCAGGGAAAACGGCGGTCTGATCATGATGGCCAGGTCCAACTCCCCGGCGTCCACCTGGCTGAGCAGGTTCAACGACACACCCGGCACAAGGTGGGTCTCGATGAAAGGCGCCTGTGATTTCAAGGCCACCAGCGCCTGCGGCAGGATCCCGGTCTGGACCGTGCCGATCGCGCCGATTCGCAGTGCGCCGTGGAAGTCATTGCCACTGTCTGCGGTGCCCATACGCCCGAAAAGCCGCAGAATTTCTTCAGCCAAAGGTATGGCACGTTCGCCAGCTGAATTAAGCGTGGCTGAGCGCCCGGTGCGATCAAACAGTTTGACGCCCAGGGTGTCTTCGAGACTCTTGATCTGCGCGCTGACGGCGGACTGCGTCAGCCCAACCTGCTGGCCGGCTGCTGCGAACGTGCCCCGCTGCGTAACGCAGATAAATGTCTTCAACTCTCGGATCATGTTGCACCTGGGTTGGTTATTGGAAGTTGGCGCAGAAGCTCGTCTGGTTCGCTGTGTGTATTGTTGAGTACTTTTTGCAGGCGCTCAACGAACACGCGCACTCGGTGCGGAACCTGTTGGCGTGTCGGCAGCATCGCCGTGATCGACAGCTGCTCGGGCAGCCCATCCTCAAGGTTCACCCTTACGAGTGAGCCTTCTGCAAGCTCATTGCGGATATCCCAATAGGTCAGCATGGCCAGCCCCAGACCTTGTTTGCTCGCGGTGCGCACGGCCTCGACACTGTTGGCGGAAAACGCGCCCTGAGCTCGAATGGCCACGGCGTTCTCGCCTTGGGTGAACGGCCAGTAGGGCATGCCGTGCAGGGCGATGCACTGATGATGGTTGAGGTCATCCAGCCTCGAGGGTGTGCCCCATTGCGCCAGGTAGGCCGGGCTCGCGCAGACCACGCGTGGGTTGGACGCCAGGTTGGTAGCCACCAGAGTCGAGTCGCGTAACGTGGCGATGCGAATGGCCACATCAATGCCGAGCCCGGCGATGTCGATGATGCTGTCCGATAACGTCAGGTCGACCTTGAGCGTTGGGTTGTCAGCCAACAGGGCTGGCAGCAGCGGCATGATGACGGTCTGGCCAAAGACGGTGGGCGCGGTAACCCTCAATGTGCCGCTGGCACTGCCCGCACTGGTTTTCAACGTAGCCCGCGCAGCCTGGTTCGCCTCGAGCATGGTCTTGGCGTAAGGCAGGTACATTTCGCCTTCCGGCGTGAGTGCGACGGCGCGCGTGGTGCGGTGTACCAGGCGCACGCCCAGCTCTTTTTCCAGGGCCGCCAAGCGCCGTGAGACGGTCATCGCTGACAACCCAAGCCGTCGCGCGGCCTCGGACAAGCTGCTGCTGACGGCGACGTTGGCGAACACCTCTATCTCGGGAATCTGCATGGCTATAACCGTTTGCGTTAAGGCGCCTTATTGCAAGCGTGCGCTTCTAATGAGCGATTGCCCGACTTATCGTCGTGGCTGGAATAAGTGAGGGCAAAACATGACAGCATTAAACCCGCGCATTGTAACTCCATTCGATATGGGCGCTCTTAAACTGAAAAATCGCATGGCGCTTGCACCCATGACGCGCGTCAGTGCGAGCGAGAGCGGCAATGCCACACCTGCAATGGCCCGATATTACGAGCGTTTTGCCCATGGCGGCTTTGGCCTGGTCATCACCGAAGGGATCTATACCGATCGACAGTATGCCCAAGGCTACCTGAACCAGCCCGGCATCACCGACAGCGAACAGGCGCAGGCCTGGCGCGCGGTGGTCGAGGCGATTCATCGTCATGAAAGCGCGGCAATCGCGCAGATCATGCACGCCGGCGCGTTGAGCCAGGCGAATCGTTTTGTCGATCAGTCTGCCGGGCCTTCGGCCATTCGCCCGAAAGGTGAGCAGATGAAGTTCTATCACGGCGCAGGCGCGTACCGGGTCCCCCGGGCCATGAGTGATGAAGCTATCGCGGATGCCATCGAGGGGTTTGCCCAGGCGGCTGAGCGGGCTGTTGAAATCGCAGGTTTCGATGGGGTCGAAATTCATGGCGCCAATGGCTATTTGCTCGATCAGTTCATGACGGACTACTCCAATCAACGCGATGACCGATGGGGCGGTGATGTTCGCCAGCGCTTGAGCCTGACGCTTGAGGTCATCGCCGCGGTGAAAAAGGTGGTCGGGCACTCGCCGGTGGGTGTGCGTATTTCCCAAGGCAAGGTCAATGATTTTGAGCACACGTGGGCGGGTGGGGCGGTCGATGCGCAGGCGATCTTCGGCAGCTTGAGTGACGCGGGGGTCGACTTCATCCATGTGACGGAACATCAAGCCTGGCAGCCGGCTTTCATCGGTAACGAGGCAAGCCTGGTCACGCTGGCTCGCCGTTATGCGCCCGATGTCGCGTTGATCGCCAATGGCGGGGTGCAGGATGCGCCCACCGTTGAACGAACCCTGCAGGCGGGTGCAGATATTATTGCTGTCGGTAAGGCTGCCCTGGCCAATCCGGACCTGGTACAGCGATTGATCGAGGGGCGTGCCCCGGAGCCCTTCGAGCCATCGCTTCTTGCACCGATTGCCCACATCAAGGACAGCGAGTTGAATCAGGCGCAGTGAGTTACAGATCGGCGAGTGGTTCGCTACTATGTAGGTCAACCACCGCCATCCGATCCAAGCCTGTGGAGCACCGAATGCCAAGCCAGAAGGACGTCGCCGCCGAAAGCGGCGCGCCGATGATTCCTGAACAGCGTCGCGAATTGATCTTGCGTCAGTTGCGCAAACAGCATGTGCTGAGTGTCCACCAGTTGATGGAGATGTTCGACTGCTCGCACATGACCGTGCGCCGTGATATTGCGCTGCTTGAGCAGGACGGCCTGGCTTACTCGGTAACGGGCGGTGTACGCATTGCCAGCCAGCTTCACAGTGAGCCGAGCCACCAGGTCAAGGCCGTGGTCGAGTTGCCGCAGAAGCAAGCGATGGCCAAACTTGCGGCGCGTCTGCTGCTGGCGGACATGACTATTTATCTGGATGCCGGCACCAGCACGCTGGAGATCGTGCCCTATATCAAGTTGCTCAGTGGCATGACCGTGGTGACCAATGACTTCGGCGTGGTGCAGGCGTTGATGGATGCGCCGCACGTAACGGTGATCCATACCGGTGGGCAGTTGGACCATTCCAATCATTCGTGCGTCGGCGGCCTGGCGGTGGCGACACTGCGTCAGGTGGTGACGGATATTGCTTTTATCTCGACCAGTTCCTGGGACCTGCGGCGCGGCATCACCACACCGTCGGCGCTGAAGGTGGAGGTCAAGCAGGTGGCCATGCAATCGGCGTCGCAAGCGGTGCTGGTGGCCAGTAGCTCCAAGTACGGCACGTTCAGCATGTACAAGATCGCCGGGCTGGAGCAGTTCGATGTGATCATCAGTGATGACGCGCTGGCGTCTGCGGCGGCGGACGGGATTCGCAAGCAAGGGGTCGAATTGATGTTGCCGTCCGACCCCCAGCCAGCCTAACGCGCCTTTTCCGTCTCTTGCATAAATTGCCCCAGCTCCTTGCGGTAAAACTTCGCCATGCTCGTGGTGCCATGGCCACGGGTGTCTGCACTGGCGGGGATCAGTAACAGCCGTGCCTGCTTGAGTTCTTTCATCGAAGCTTCCAGTCGCCCAGTTTCCGGTGGATTGCGCTCATCGTCCGCCGAGTTGATGACTAACATCGGCGCCTGGATTTTGCTCAGGCCGAGGGCGGCGTTGTAGTCGGCGGAGGATTGCCATTGGTAGATGAGGTCATTGGCGTCGGCGGTTTGCGCGGCATTCAGGCGCTCATCCACCAGTTTGTCGGCCAGCGCCCGGGTGGGTGCAGCCGCCTGATAGGCGAGGGTGCCGCCGCTGGTGCCGACGCTGAACATCGCGTTGGCCAAGCGCAGGGACGGCGGTTGTGCGCTGTAGCTACCGTTGTTCCAGGCCGGGTCTTGCTTGATCGACTCCACCAGCAAACGCCGCATCATCCAGTTGCGTGATGACATCTCGGTGGGTTGGGACGCCATGGGCACCAGCGCGTCCATCATCTGCGGCCAGGTCTGGCCCCACATCCAGGTTTGCATGCCGCCCATGGAGTTGCCGATGATCAGCCGCAGGTGCTTGATCCCCAGGCCTTCGGTCACCAGCCGATACTGGGCTTGAACCAGGTCGGTGTAGTTGTACGCGGGAAACTGTGCGCGCAGGCCGTCGGAGGGCTTACTGGATTGGCCCACGCCAATGCCGTCGGTGGAAATGATGTAGTACTTGCTCGCGTCCAGCGGCTGCCCGGGGCCGAACAGTTCGCCGCCAAAATCCTTGCTCAGCACATCACTGCCAGGCCGGTAGGTGCCGTGCAGATAGAGGATGGCGGGGTTTTTGGGGTTGCCGAGGGTGATGTAGTGCAGTGTGAGGTTGGCGAGTTTTTCACCGGTGTGAAAGGTGAACTGCGGGGCGATCCAATCGCCCTCGGTCGCGGCCGGTAACGACGCGGCGCTGACGGCCGAGCTGATAAACGCTAGCGACAGCAACAGCCCGAGCGCGGGGCGTGCAGCGAATTTATGCATGGTCCTATCCTGTTATTTTTGTTTTAGGAACCCCTGCGTTTCAAGGCGTGCAGGGGGCAGATCACTCAGCGCACTTTCCAGTCGCGCAACCATTGCAGCCCGGCTGATGTACCGTTTTTTGGGCGGTATTCGCAACCGACCCAGCCGTCGTAACCCAACTCGTCAATCAGCTCGAACAGGTAGGTGTAGTTCAGCTCCCCGAGGTTCGGCTCGTGCCGGTCGGGCACGCCTGCAATCTGAATATGGCCAATGCCGTCGATGTCGCGAAGCAACTTGACGGCTAGATCACCTTCGACGATCTGGCAGTGATAGCAATCGAACTGCACCTTCAAATTGCTTGCACCGACCTCCTTGCAGATCGCGTGAGCCTGGTCTTGCCGGTTGAGGAAAAACCCCGGCATGTCGCGGGTGTTGATCGGCTCCAGCAACACCGTCACGCCAGCCTGATGCGCTTGGGCCGTCGCGTAAGCCAGGTTCTCCAGGTACACGGCGTGATGGCGCGCCCGGTGCTGCTCCGAGGGCAGCAGGCCGGCCATCACATGGATGCGTGTATTGCCCAGCACGGCGGCGTATTCCAGTGCTTGGTCAAAGCCCGCGCGAAATTCGCTTTCGCGGCCCGGTAGGGTGGCAATGCCGCGTTCGCCCGCCGCCCAGTCGCCGGGCGGCGCGTTGAACAGGGCTTGTACCAGGCCGTTGTCGCTCAGGTGCTGTTTGAGCACCTGGGCGCTGTGCTCGTACGGAAACAGATACTCCACGGCATCAAAACCATCGGCCGCGGCCGCTGCGAAGCGCTCCAGAAACGCGTATTCGGGGTAAAGCATGCTCAGGTTGGCAGCAAAGCGGGGCATAGGAACTCCTGGTCGGAAACGATCAGACAAAAGGCCAGATCAACAGGGTTATAAGGAAGCCGAGCGTGCCGAGCAGGGTGGTGATCACTGTCCAGGTGCGCAGACCGTCTGCCACGTTGAGGCCAGCCAGCTTGGTGAAAATCCAGTAGCCGGCGTCGTTGATGTGCGACATCGCCAGCCCGCCACCGCCCATGGCCAGGCACAGCAGCGCCATATGGTTGGGCGTGAGGTTAAGCGTGGCGATCAACGGGCTGATGATGCCGGCGGTGGTCACCAGGGCCACGGTGGTGGAGCCTTGCACGGCGCGCAGCAACATGGTCAGCAAAAAGCCCAGGGCCAGCACCGGCAGCCCGGTGGTACGCAGCAGGTCGGAAACCACCGCGCCGATGCCGGTGTCCACCAGCACCTTGCCGAATACGCCACCGGCGCCGGCAATCAGAATCACCATGGCCACACCCGGCAGCGCCGAGCCGATCACATCGGAGACCTGGGTACGGCTCCAGCCGCGGCGGGAGCCGAGCAGCCAGGCACACAGCAAGGTATCGAGCAGCAGCGCCACCAGGGGCGCACCGAGCACGGTCATGATGCCGCGCAGCGTGGATTCGACCGGCAACAATGACGTCGCCAGGGTACCCAGCAGGATCAATACGATGGGCAGCAGGATCAGGCTGACGATCAAGCCGAAACCCGGCGCAGGGGCGGGCGGCAGCTTGGCCACGATGCTGCTGGTGGACGCCTCCAGGCCCATGTGCGAGACCGTTTCTGCACCGTGTTGCGCCTCCTGGGGTTTACCATCTTGCCAGGCGCGCAGGTCGTCGTTGGTGACGTGCGGGCCGTAGACTTCGGCGCGGATATCATCGGACATCGGGTAGAAGCGACGCGTCATGCGCCCCGCTACGCGATAGCCGACGTAGCACAGGAAGGCCGTGAGTGGCAGCCCGAACATCAGCACCCGACCCAGGTCGGCGCCCAATTGACTGGCGGCGGCGACCGCCCCCGGGTGCGGTGGCAGAAATGCATGCACGGTGAGCAGTGCCGCGCACATCGGCAGGGCAAACATCAGCAGTGGTTTACGCGCGCGACGCGCCACGCCGTAAGCCAGCGGCATGAGGATAATCACCCCCACTTCGAAGAACACCGGCACACCGATGATGAAACCGGCAATCGTCAAGGCCAGGGGCGTGCGTCGATTGCCGAAGCGCTCGATCAGGGTCTTGGCCAGCGCCTCGGCACCGCCCGACAACTCAATGATGCGGCCGATCATCGCGCCCAGCGCGATGATGATCGCAATGTGGCCGAGGGTCTTGCCCATGCCGCCTTCAATGGTGGCGACCAGATCGGCCGGTTTAACCCCCGCGATCAAGGCCACCATGATGCTAACCAGCATCAGCGCCACAAACGGTTGGAATTTGTATTTCAGTACCAGGAACAACAGCAAGGCTATGCCCAGGCCTGCGGTCGCCATCAGGATAAGCGGGCTCATGAGCGCGACCCTTCATGGCGAACGCAGGGCGTTTTTTTGTGGCTGCAAACGTCAACACGAAACTCGATAGTGGTCATGCTGGAAGGTCCTGTTGTTTTTATTGTTAAGGGGTTGCAGGGTGAAACCGGCGCCTACCAGTGGGCGCCGAAAACGCTTTTAAGCTCGGCCAGGGCTGCGGCATCCAGCGGCGCCGGACGCGGGTTGCTCATCAGCCACAGGCGTGCGGTTTCTTCGAGTTCTTCGAGGGCGTAACTGGCCTTGGAGACTGAGCTTTCCCAGACCACCGGGCCCAGGCGTTCGAGCATCACGCCGCGCACACTGTTGGCGAGGCGCGCGACCTGGTCCGCCACATCGGGCGCGCCGGGGCGTTGGTAGTTGATCAACGGGATGTGCCCGACCTTCATCACCTGGTACGGCGTCAGGGGGGGCAGGATGTCATCCTGACGCCACACACCGGCAAGCGTCAGGGCCACCAAATGCGTGGAATGGGTATGCACCACGCCACCCACGCCAGGGTTGCGATCGTAGACCTGGCGATGCAGGGCCAGGGTTTTCGACGGTTTGTCGCCGGACACCCATTTGCCGGTCAGGTCGACCTTGGCGATCAACGCGGGGTCAAGGCGGCCCAGGCACGCATCCGTTGGCGTAATCAGCCAGCCGTCATCCAGGCGCGCGCTGATGTTACCGGCGCTGCCGACGGTGTAGCCACGCTGATAAAGGCTGTGGCCGACGGTGCAGATCTCTTCGCGCAGGGCGTTTTCGTTGCTCATTGCGCGGCTCCCGCCAGTTGCTTGAGGGCCTTGTCGAAAAAGTCCCGGCCGCCGAAATTGCCCGACTTGAGGGCCAGCGCCAGCGGCTCGGCCGTGTTGCTCAGGGTCGCGGGAACGCCAGGATCAATCTGCGCGCCAATCTGCAGCAGGTGCACGCCAAGGGCGGTGACTACGGCGCCAGAGGTTTCACCGCCAGCGACCACGAAGCGTCTTACGCCGCCCTGGCGCAGGGCTTGGGCGATTTCTCCCAGGGCGTTCTCGACCAGCTCGCCCGCGCGCTCGGCGCCCAGTTGCTCTTGCACCGCCCTGAGTTCATGCGGCGGGCTGGTGGCATAGATCAGCACGGTGTGAGGGTTACCCAGGGCGAACGCCACGGCATCCGCCACCACCGGCTCGCCTGCCGCCAGGGCTAAAGGGTCGATGCGCAGCGCCGGTCGCCCGGCTTCGATCCACGCAGCCACCTGACCGTTGGTGGCAATCGAGGCACTGCCTGCCAGCACCACTTCGCCCCCGGGTACGGTTGGTAACGAGGCGGGGTCAAAGTCGCGAAGTTTGCCGGCGCGGCGGAAGTTGTCAGGAAGACCCAGGGCCAGGCCAGAACCGCCGGTCAGCAGGGGCAAATCACTGCAGGCGTTGCCGAGGGTGTGGAGGTCTTGATCGCTGAGAGCATCCGCGATGGCCATTCCGATGCCTTGGGCGCGCAGCTCAGCGATTCGCTCGCGCACTTTTGGCACGCCTTGGGCGATGGTGTCGTAGCGCAGCAGGCCCACCTTTTGTGCGGTTTGTGATTGCAGTACGCGGACCAGGTTGGCGTCGGTCATGGCGGTCAGCGGGTGGTGCTGCATGCCTGACTCATTGAGCAGTTGGTCTTGTACAAACAAATGCCCGCGAAAAATGGTCCGGCCATTTTCCGGAAATGCCGGGCAGGCCAGGGTGAAATCACTGTCCAGCGCATTGAGCAGGGCCTCGCTGACTTGGCCGATATTGCCGGCAGCCGTCGAGTCGAAGGTGGAGCAGTACTTGAAGAAAATCTGTTCGCACCCTTGTGCGCGCAGCCACTCAAGGGCCGCCAGCGAATCGGCCACCGCCTGTGCCGACGGGACGGTACGCGACTTCAGCGCGATCACGATCGCATCGGCATCCAGCGTCGCAGCGACTTCATCGCTGGGAATGCCGATGCTTTGCACAGTACGCATGCCGCCGCGTACCAGCATATTTGCCAGGTCTGTGGCACCGGTGAAGTCGTCGGCGATGCAGCCCAGCAAGGGCCGTGCGCTAGGTGGGTTCATGGGCAATCCTTATTCGGTTTTGGTCTTGGCAGTCGGGAGCTCAATGCCAGGGAAAATCTTGATCACCGCAGAATCGTCCTCACGCCCGAACCCGGCACTGGACGCCTGCATGAACATCTGGTGAGCGGTAGCTGACAGTGGCAACGGAAACTTGCTGGCCCGTGCGGTATCCAGCACCAGGCCCAGGTCCTTGACGAAAATATCCACGGCCGACAGCGGCGTGTAGTCAGCCTTGAGAATGTGTGGCACGCGGTTTTCGAACATCCAGGAATTGCCCGCGCTGTGGGTGATCACCTCATAGAGTGCATCGGCCTCGACGCCTTCACGCAGCCCCAGCGCCATGGCTTCTGCAGCAGCGGCGATGTGCACGCCGGCCAGCAGTTGGTTGATGATTTTCACCTTCGAGCCCAGGCCATGGACATCGCCCAGTCGATAGACCTTGCCCGCCATGCCCGCGAGCACGTCGTCAGCTTTTGCATAAGCCTCGGCTGGGCCGGAGGTCATCATGGTCATCTCACCAGCCGCCGCTTTGGCTGCGCCACCGGAGATGGGTGCATCCAGGTACAGCAACCCCGCATTGATCAAACGCTGGCCCAGGTCTACCGCGTAGGTAGGGGCCACCGTGGCGCAACCAATCACCAGGCTTGCAGGGCGCAATGCGGCGACAGCGCCACGCTCACCGAACAGTACCGTCTCGGTTTGTTCGGCATTGACCACGACAGTGATGATCACATTGCATGCGGCCGCCATCTCGGCAGGCGAGCTGCAGGCCATGCCACCTTCGCTGGCGAACTGCTGCGTAACGGTTTCACGCACATCACAGGCATACACGTTGAAGCCGCTGCGCAACAGCGAGCGGGCAATACCCAGCCCCATTGCGCCCAAGCCGATAACACCAACGTTCTTGTTATTCATGGAGGCTCCGTACAGAGGCTGCGGGTACGTGGGCGCCACAGAGGCGCAGGCCATCGTCCAGATACAGGGAGGGGGAGGGAAGCATCTTCGGGGAGGAGCGGATCATCGTTGCCATCCTGTTTTGTTTTTTTTCAGGGTTCAGGCGGGTTGAACAGATAATCCACCAATGATCAGATTATGTGAAGTTATTTTTTGATTTAACAATATTTAACATTGGTTGGCTCCTCACACGCAGGGCAACTGCAAAATGAGCACGGCTTTTAGCGGTGCTCACTCAGGGGTAATGGTTCAGGGTTAACGCGGGTAAATGCGGGCCGAGCACGCGAGCCTGAGATGCTGCAGGTCTCAAGCTGGCTCGATTGGGTGATGAACAACGCAAGCCGGCAAAAGACTTATCGGCCGACCGGGCCGCTTATCTGCGAGGGCGTCTGACGCTTGAACGTTTTTTTGCTAGCATGCGTCGCATTATGAAGAAACCCGCCCATGACATGCGCCAGCACATCATTGATGTCGCCAGGTTGCTGATGACTCAGAAAGGTTACACCGCCGTTGGTCTTAGCGAGTTGCTCGCGGCCGCGGGTGTACCGAAAGGGTCGTTCTACCACTACTTCCGTTCCAAGGAAGAATTTGGCCAAGCACTGCTTGAAGAGTACTTTGAGGAGTACCTCGCCAGAGTCGATTTGCAGTTGGCGAGCGAGGGCTCCGGCGCTGAACGTCTGTTGAGCTATCTACGCTATTGGTCCGAGACACAGGCGTTTGATCACACCGATCAAAAATGCCTGGTGGTCAAATTGGGTGCGGAAGTGTGTGATCTGTCCGAAAACATGCGCGGTGTGCTTGAAAAGGGGACGGCCCTTATCATCGAACGAATGATCCGGTGTGTTGAGCAGGGTAAAGCCGATGGCTCCATCAGTGCGCCCGCTGACTCATCCATATTGGCTGAAGCGCTTTACCAGATGTGGCTGGGCGCCTCGTTGCTGGTCAAGGTCAACAGAACACGCGCGCCTTTTGACGCCGCGCTGGATATGAGCCGACGCTTGTTGGCTTAGTCTTTGTTGGCAGGCCTGGTCATGCTGCTCGATGCCTGAGGGCAATCGCGCGCAACACGCTCGATAGCCTCGTTGACCGGCGTGCTGCCTTGGGTCAGTTCGATGATGACGCGATTCACACAGGGCTGTTCGATGATCTGCAACAAGGCTGTGGCGACATCGTCGCGTGGTACGTCACCATAGGGGATGGCCAGACCGGCGTGGACTTTGCCAGTGCCCGGCGAGTCCAGCAACGTGCCCGGGCGCAGGATGACCCAGTCGAGATCGGTTGCGGCCAAGTGCACGTCGGCGCGCTTTTTTACCGCCATATAATTTTCGAAGGTCTCGGAAACCGATTTTCCACGCGCTGCTTCTGGAAATGCCGACACCAAAATGAAGCGCCGGATACCCGCCAACTGAGCCGCGGCGACAGACAGCTCCAGGCCGTGACCGTCGATCGCATCCGTCATCTGCGCGCCGCCTTTGCCGCCGGCACCCGCCGCGAAGACCACGGCGTCACTGCCCGCCATCAGCTTGGCCAGAGATTCTTTATCGAGGTCAAGCAAGTTGCCGACAACGGGGCTGGCGCCGAGCGCTTTGAGCCCCTCGGCTTGTTGCGCATGCCTGTACAACGAACGTGGCTGATGGCCTCGTTCTGCCAACTGATGAGCGAGGCTTCGGGCCACTTTACCCGAACCACCGACGATAAAAACTGAGTGCATAGCTCCTCCAGATCAGGCGATGTTTCAACAATGGCCCGCTCTGGCGAACCTGCAAACGCTCTTGGCGAATGCACGCGGTGGGACATTCTATATTGACCGCTACATAAATTGTCAAGCGCGCGAGAAATGACCCCGGGCACCTTGGGTATTTTGCATCAGGGCTTCGCAGGGACCGGCGTTCCATCTCTTACCCGCCTGCTCGGCGCTCTTGGGCCAACAAAAGCCTGTGGGCGTGGTGCTTGTCAATAACGTGGAGCGTTTCCCGTCACGCTGAGAGGGAAGGGCTCAACATCGCCACAGCTGTTGCGCCGATGCCCTGCAGATCTTCCCGGCTGGCAGCGTCATGTGCCTGCAGGGACATGCCTTCAAGCAATGTATTGAGGGTGGCGGCGAGCAGGCGGGTGTTGGTGTGCGGTTTGAGCTGACCTTGCTCCACCGCGCGATCCAGACGCTGCTGTAAGTAGTCGCGGCCTTCCTGGCGCAAGGCCCTGAGGACGCCAGTAACTTCGCCAGCATCGTCGGAGACATTGACAGCCGCGAGGACCACCATGCATCCGCACGGGGCGTCGGGTTCGGTCAGGATCGAGGCCGAAGTGTGGAAGAAGTCGCTGATGGCACGCACGATGTCCGGTTCGGTGTCCATACGTTCCCACGTGGCATCCCAGAATGTCGCCTCGTAGTAGGCAACCGCTTCGAGAAACAACTTGGCCTTGTTGCCGAACGCCGCATACAGGCTGGGAGGGCTGATGTTCATGGCGGAACACAATTGCGCCACAGAAGCCGGCTCATAGCCACGCTTCCAAAACACTGCCAACGCATGCAGCAGAGCCTGGTTGCGATCGAATGCGCGCGGGCGTCCTTTTGCGCGAGGTACAGAGTGTGGGGCGGAGTGGGTCATCGAATGCAGCACCTTGGGGCGTATCGCCAGGCGAGCAGGCCTGGAAGAGAAGTTCTGCCCAATAATACACAAAATGAAATTTTCGGCTGCGCAGCGTGATTTTGATTAGCAGGCAAGAAGGAGGTTCATGGGCTCAATTTTGTCAGGTGTCTTTGTTCACCGTTGGTCGTAGAGCGTAACGTTATTCTAAAATTTACTAGACGACCGGTCTATTGATAACTAGGGTGGCCGCATTGATGACGAAGATCGGCAAGCGTGACGACGCTTTTGAAACTCCCTGACGTTGGCGAGACGACTGTTGTCATACCTATTTTTATTAAATCTATAGACGACCGGTCTATTTAATTGAGGTCCCTCATGACAGATAACACCACACGTACTGACCTATTCACCCCCATCAACCTGGGCGCGATGCAACTCGCCAACCGTATTTTGATGGCCCCGGTAACCCGTAGCCGCTACGCCGAAGATGGCATCCCCAATGAGCTGCACGCCGAGTATTACGCTCAGCGCGCCACGGCGGGCCTGATCGTTGCCGAAGCCACTAATATTTCCGCACAAGGTCGCGGTTACGCGGCCACCCCCGGTATCTGGAGCGAAGCGCAGGTTGCTGGCTGGAAGAAGGTCACAGACGCCGTGCATGCCGCCGGCGGCAAGATCGTCAGCCAGCTATGGCATGTGGGGCGGTTCTCCAGTGTTGAGCTGCAACCCGACGGTGCCGCACCGGTCGCGCCTTCCGCGATCAAGGCTGAAGGCGACACCTATACCACCAACGGCTTCGTCCCGGTGTCGATGCCACGGGCCCTTGAAACCGATGAGATCCCGGGGATCATCGAGCAGTACAAACGTGCTGCCGAGAATGCCAAACGCGCGGGTTTTGACGGGGTAGAGGTTCACTCGGCCAACAGCTACCTGCTGGACCAGTTCCTGCGGGACTCGACCAACCATCGCACCGACCCGTACGGCGGTTCCATCGAGAACCGTGCGCGTCTGACCCTGGAAGTGACCGACGCAATCGTCAAGATCTGGGGCAACGACCGTGTCGGCATCCGCCTGTCGCCGGTCACGCCCGACGCCGGCAACACGCCGCCCGACAGCAACGTGATGGCGATGTACGGCTACCTGATCCAGCAGTTGAACGCCTTCGATCTGGCTTACCTGCACTTCGTCGAAGGCGCTACCGCCACCTCGCGAGAAGTGCCGGAAGGCGTCGACATGGACGCATTGAGCGCGCAGTTCAACGGACCCTTCATCGGCAACAACAACTACGACCTGGACATGGCCATTGAGCGCCGCGCCCAAGGCAAGATAGACGCCGTTGCGTTTGGTCGCCTGTTTATCTCCAACCCGGACCTGGTCGAGCGCCTGCGTCGTGGGGCTGAACTGACCATCGCACCGCGCGAGTCGTATTACGGCGGCGGCGCCAAGGGCTACACCGACTGGCCGGTCGGCAATTACTGATCCCTGAAGATCCGCGATAACTCCAACAACTGCCTGCACAGACGGGCAGTCACATATGAGAGGAACGCCCATGAACCATCTGCAGAACAAAACCGCGATCATCACTGGCGCATCGTCCGGCCTGGGGGCTGCATCGACACGTGCCTTGTCCGAGAAAGGCGTTCGAATTGTCGCAGCAGCCTTGGACCAGCAAGGCCTGGATGCCATCGTCAGTGAGCTCAAAGGCAAGGGCGGTGAGGCAGTCGGTCGCGTCAGCGACGTGACAAACCCTGAGGATATGAAAGCGCTCGCGCAATTGGCCCAGGACTCTTTCGGTTCGGTGGATATCCTGATCAACAACGCCGGCTTGATGCTGTTTTCCAACTGGGTCGACCTGGCCACCGATGATTGGGAAAAGATGATCAACGTGAACATCAAAGGCTACCTGCATGGTATCGCTGCGGTGTTGCCGTTCATGCTGGAACAGAAGTCCGGCCAGATCCTGAATATGGACTCGGTCGCCGGTCACCAGGTCGGACCTGCTGCGGGTATCTACAGCGCCACCAAGTTCTTCGTACAGGCCATGACGGAGTCGATGCGCAAAGAGCTGGGCGTGCAGCACGGCATCCGTGTCAACACGGTCAGCCCGGGTGTGATCAACACCGGCTGGGCCGATAAAGTCACCGATCCGGCAGGCCGTAAAGCGGCTCAAGAGCTGAATAAAATCGCGATCTCGCCGGACGATATCGGTCGCGCAGTGGTGTATGCACTGAATCAGCCTGAAAACGTCACCGTCAACGACCTGATCATTTCGCCGACCCGTCAGGATTGGTAAGTCATAACCGTTGAAATCACCCCGCCCAGGCACCGACGCAACGCCGTGTGCCTGGGCGCTACAGGATCCGGCGCCGGGGCCGTGGTTGATCAGCCGAAGGGCTTTTTTCAAGCGGCACTGCGGCAATGTCGTCTCGCATCATCACGCCAGAAAAATCAAATCCCGCATCCATTGCTGGAGCGGGGGTAGGGCACACGGTTCAGGCGAGTGGGTCAGGGAGCAACGTGGGTGTGGTAGATCTTGCTGATGACGGTCCACTTTCCATCAACCTTCAGCAGGTTGAAAAAATCGGTGAAGCAGAAGCCAGAGATGTCATTGGTATCGATACGTGCGCTGGCAGCGGTGCCCACGATATCGACGTTGACGATGGCGCCTCTGGCTTGCGGGGATGGGCGGAAGGCGCTGTCGATGATGTCGAACAGACCCTGAATCGGGCCTCCAGTCAACTTGCCATCGCCATCTACACCAAAGAGGGTGGCCTGCTCGCTGAAGGCAGGCTTCATCACGCTGCTTTTGGCTTGCTTGCCGCCTTCGTTGTAAAGGTTCAGCACAGCGATGATGGCGTTGTAGTCTTCGACGTAGGTTGGCTTGCTCATGGTGATACTCCTATTTAAATAGCGGTCGCTACATATTTCTCCATTCTATAGTGGTCACTACGGTTTGTGTCAAGGCACAGGCTGTGGGTTTGTCAGGCGCTGCGATGGATAAACACTGACCCGCTTGAACGTGGCGGACGACAAACGTGTCTGCACGTAGGTCAGGGCTGGCGTTGTTGGCGTGCAGGTCAGGATTGACAGTTCAAGTAAGTCGATCTTCAAATCCAGCGTGCCGCACAGCGACACTACGCCGGTTTCCTGCGAAGCAGCGATCGCTGTCGATTGCAGTGAAAGCCCACTTTCCACAGCACAGATGTCGGTGAACCCGGACACCTCCATCGACCCTGCGGAGCCTGACAGCTTGCCAGTCACGCGGCCAAGGCGGCCTTGGCTCTGCGCCTGCACAGTCAGCGTCAGCACCGTTCCATCCGTGGTCACCCAATCGCCGGTCAATGGGTTATCGGTCTTTGGCTGAAGGACGCGGTCTGCGTCCAGAGGGTGCGTCACGCCGGAGCTGCTCCGACGATAGCGCAGCTTGTCGACGTAGGTACCCTGTTGCGCCAATCCCGGAAAGTCACTGCTGGCCACCAGCAGGTGCGAGAGTTCCAGCACCTCTTCATGTTCCACAAGGCTGATTTGGCCACAGAGGCCGGATGTCCAGTTCCAACTGGGGTCCGCCGGTTCTTTACCCAAGGAATGCCATTCAACGGCGAGTGCGACGGGCTGCCCTTGATTCGACGTCGCCGCAGCGCTTGACTGGTAGCCGGTGACGGCGTACTTGCCGGTGGACCCGGTGGACGATTGATAAACCCCTGAAATCCGGTTACCCGTGACGGTCAGCGTCATGACTGACCCATAGTCATTTTTCCAGGTGCCTTCTACAGACGTCGAACGCAGCGGTTGAACGGTGGGAGCAGGAAGGGTGACCTTGCCGGTCGCCACTGCGCGTGGGCTCGCAATAAAACCACGCGAAGAAGATCGCGTGATGATCTGCGGCCCGTCCGGCCGGTTGAACAACCAGATGCCCACCGGGGCCAACGCGTACACCTCATGCCCGCATTTCACCACCTGGTATTCATACACGGTATAGCAGTGCTCCATGACCAGCGAGCCGACCAGCACCAGGTCCGGCAATCCCAACGGCGCAAACTGTGGCAGCGTCCTGCCCTTGTCGGGGCCTTCTTCGATCAGCACGTTGTACAACTCGGCACCCAGGGTGATTTCACCTTCGGCAAATTCCAGCACTACCTGAGGACGTCCTCCTCGGGCAATCCGCGCCAGGGTTTGCTGCATGATGCGGTCATCCCCCTTGAACTGCGACGAGCCAGAATCCAGGGCGAACGTGACGTCGGTGGCCAGCGCTTCGCCGCCCACCGAATAGGACTTCAGGTCAGCGGACCAGATGTATTCCACGCCAGGCACTTTGCTGTATACCGACCACGGCAGAAACACATGTGGCCCGTGGGTTTTGCCGTCATCGACCGCGCCCAGTTGGCAGGTACCCTCTCGATCAGTTGCGTTCCAATCGAAGGCTGCGTAGGGATGGGCCGGGTCGAGCTGTCCGCTGCGCAACAGCGCCTGAAACAGGAACGAGCTGCGGCCCTCGACATAAGCGCTGCTGCACGGCAGGCCAATACCGCCATCCCAGTCCAGCTGCTTGAACGATGCACCGCCATAGCTCGCCGCGAGGAAGAGCTTCATTGGCAGCATAGCCCCGCTAGGGGTGCTCAGTACGTCCGAGGCAGATTCAATCTGCATGGTGCCCCAGGGGCCAAAACTGTAGGGGCGTTGCAAGCAATCGGTGAAGGTAAAGCTGCTCGACGCCTGATAGTCGAACCGACCTGTGCCAAAGTGCGCGCATTGATCGGGCGGGCAGAGCGTCGACGTCACCCAGGTGATATTGGTCCCGCTGTCGATGGCCAGCTTTAACGGCTGCCCCGGTGTGCCCAGCGCGATGGTCGAGTACCACGGTGTGGCGCCGTTATTCTGGAAGGGGCCGCGCTGCATTGGAAATACCAGCCCTTTGCCCGGTAAATAGGTGTTCATGATGAATTCCGTTTCTAAAGTGAGCGCTCTATTCAAACGGACCGGCCAGCAGTGCGCTGTCGGGCGAAGGCGCGCTGTCGATTTGGAAACAGCGCTAACTGCCTGCCGATCAACGCAATGCCTCACCCTCGGTTTCCGGGATAAACACCACCAGCAGTACAGACACCAACATAAAGGCATTGATGAGCGTGGTGGTCACGTTGAACGACGCGCCATAGGCCACCAGCGCGCCGATCAGGGAGGGCGCGAGAATATTGGCCAAGCGTTGGGCAAAGATCGCCCAACCATAGCCAAGCGTGCGCAAGGGCGTCGGGTACAGTTCCGACACCCACGTCCCCCAGACCCCCCAGGCACCGAGGCTGAAAAACGCCAGTGCGAAGTTGCTCAGATAGAGCATCTCCAGAGACTGCGAGTTGGCAAAACCATAACCCGCCAGCACTGCGGCGCTGATAAACGCAATCAGGACCTTTTTGCGCCCCAGGCGATGGGTCAGCCACGAAGCGGCCATGTAGCCCGGGATCATGCACACCGCCGACAACGCGATAAAACCATAACTTTGCGGCAGGCTCAGGCCGCGCTGCTGCAGCAGGGTCGGCAGCCAGGTTTGCAGGCCCCAGTAACCCCAGGAAAACGTGAAATTGACGAATATCTGCAGGGTGCTGATCTTCAGCATCGGCGAAGTGAACAGGTCCCGCTGCCGGCCCTGGGTTGTCTGGTCGACCCGTAGCTGACAGTCCTCGGGTACTTGCACCGCGCCACGGCTAAGACGTTCGATCACCTTTCGCGCCTGGGCTTGACGGCCAACCCTGGCCAGCCAGTACGGCGACTCCGGCACCCAGTAGGCGATCACCAGCGCCCATACGCTGCCCAATGAGCTCAACACGATGATTGCGCGCCATCCCCAAGGCATCAGCCAGACGGTTGCCCCAAGTGCCAGCAGCATACCGATCGGCCAGCCCGAGGCCAGGTAGACGGTCAGCGAGCCGCGATGGCGCACGGGCAACAGCTCCTGATAGTGGGCAAAAATGACCACCATCATGCCCACCACGGCGACGCCGGATAGCAAGCGCAATGCGTACAGGCTGATGTAGTCGGGCGCAAAAGCACTGGCCAACGAAATCATTCCGTAGAGCACCAGGCTCCAAAGGATCGCTTTTTTGCGGCCAATCCGTTCAGCGACATTGCCCCAGGGCAGCGCACCCAGCAGCATGCCGATAAACATGGCGCCGATCAGGTTACCCACGGCGATTGCATCCAGGGCAAAGTCCTGGGCGATCAACGGCGCGGTGTAGACGATGATCATCATCTCCCAGGCCTCTATCGCCAGCAGAAAGAACAGCGCCAGGCAACACTTCAGGTGTTCGCGGGTCAGGGGCACATCTCTGAAGACATCGCCCACCTGGCGGTTAGACGTATAGCTATCGGTCAAAGGCGTCGAAGCAGTGGTGTTCATGGTGGATTATCCCAGTGAGAGAGGGTTACGCCTTGACTCGATTGCCAATCGGCACAGGCCCTTGAAACAGCCCGAACTTCTTGATTTCGGCTTCCGGCGGCGGCTCGCAGCTACCCACCCGGCTGGGTGACCAGCCAAACCGGCGCTTCATGCCGGCCATGGCTTCTGCCATCTTGAACGCCGCCACCACTGGGTCGATCACCGGAACACCGACTTCGCGCTGCACCTGTTCGAAGAAGCCGAATTCGATGGTGCAACCGAGCACGATCGCTTCGGCGCCATCTTCCTCGACGGCGAGCATGGCCTGCTCAATGATCCCGCGACGGGTGACGGCCGGGTCTTTCTGGAATTCGTCGACGCCCATACCCAGCGGCCTCATCGACGCCAGCCGATCCGCCGCGCCATAGCGGCGCACCCTGTCGTGCATCTGTTCCATCCATTTGGTGCGGCCAACGATGATCGAAAATCGATTGGCCAGGTGCTCGACCACTTGCAGGCTGGCCTGGCAAGGCGCGACCACAATCGTGTCGCCGGAGATTTCCCGCGCATCTTCCAGGGCCGGGTCGTAGAAGCAACCGATCACCAGCGCATCGATGTGCTGTTGGCCACAGTCGCGCGCAATGCGCAGGGTGCGCTCGCAGGTGAGTGCTTCATACGCGCGATACTCCAAGTGTGTCGGGCTGTGTGGCATGTCCAACGACACCACCTCGATGTGGGTCGACGGTTGCTTGATGCCACGCAGCAAGTCGGCAATCGGCGCGTCGAAGGTCGGGCAGCCGATGGGGTTGAGCCAACGCACGGTGACGGGAACATCCTGTGGCTGGGCGGCAAAGGTAGGAGTGTCCATGCTGTATTCCTTGTAAAAATAAACTTAGAAAAACTTCACCAGCGCCATGGTCAGCTCATTGGAGCGAGGCAGGTTGGCGCTGCGGTAGTAGTCGAAGTTCAGATTGGCGGACAGGTAGAACCCTTGTTGGGCAAACCCGGTGTACGTCATGGACGGGCCGATTTTTCCAACCCGCGTTTCATCGAAGTCAGACGCGGCGGTGTTGTTGATGTGATAAACGTGATGCACGCCCAGCCATAAATCGTCGGTGACCAGGTAGCCGGCCGCGACATTGGCCAGCCACAGGCTGACGCCGCCACGCAGGCGTTGCGGATCGCCCGTGCCAAAGTCGGTGGCATTGCGGTTACGCGCGGCGTAATGAATGCCGGCAGGTGTGAAGGTGACCGCAAAGCGCCCGACGCGCAGATAGTTGGCGAGGCTGAAGCTCACGGCATAGCGGTTGGCGAAGGCGCCGTAGCCGGCAATCTCGTCATTGCCATTGGGGAATTCGACCATCAGGGTCGGGTTGGTCCAAAAGGTGGTGTAGTCGTCTGATCCGTACGCGCTGGTCGGTTCGACTACGTTGTAGTAATAGGAAAATCCAAGATTGGGAGAAGCAATCCCCCAGGGGCTGGCTTCCCGGGCGTTCTTGTTGCTGGCATAGCCCGGAATCGCGCCGACCCAGAACTGCAACTGGTCACGCGTTGTGTCGGTGAAGCCGGTTTCGGAGAAGTACGCCAGCACGGTATTGCCACCGGCGCGCACGTTGCCTTCGGCGGTACGGTTGAACACCGGAAATGATTCCAGCGCCCACTTGCCCGGCAGTCCCGGTTGGCCGAAGCCGATGAATTGTTCGGCATGGGCGGTGGCCCCGAGGGTCAGACTGAAGGCGAAGAAAAGCCCTGCGCCGAGGCGCGGCAGAGGATGTGTCAACATGATGAGTCTCTCTTGTTGTTATGTGCGATGAACGATCACGCCAGGGTGCTTTCGATCGCTTCGGCCTGGCGGCGTTGGGTATAAACCGTGGCTGCAGACAGGGGTTGACTCTGCAACGGTTACCGGGTCAAAGCGGCAGGCCATAGACCGAGCGCGCGGTGTCGACATCGACGTAGCCATTTTTCACGTCGTCCCGTACGGCCTGCGGATCGCGGTCTGCCGGCAAGCCATAACCACCGCCGGCGCCGGTGCGTACCTGCACCAGATCACCTGCGTCGAGGCTGATGCTGCTGGCCATCGCATAGCGTTCGCGGGCGCCATCCTGGCGCACCACTACGATGTAGTTGTGCGTGCCCTCCAGGCCTTGCTCCAGGCCCCAGGGCGCAATGACAGCGCGGGTATAGCCGCAGGTCAGAAAGCTGGCATCGGCGCGAATGCGGTAGTCGATACAGATCCCGCGACCGCCGCGGAACTGTCCATGCCCACCCGGCTCGTCATTCAGAGCCATGCGTTCGACGTAGAGGCCATAACGGGCTTCACACACCTCAACAGGGCAGTTGAAGGTTTCCCCATGCAGGCCCGAGTACACGGCGTTATTACCGTCACGTCCGCGCTCTGCGCCCCAGCCACCGATCTCGGGTTCCACCAGAGTGAAGGCCCGCCCGGTGTCGGGGTGCACGCCGCCAATGATGGTGGCGCACACCGAGGCGAAGTTGCCGGCGGGCAGGCGTTCTGGAAAGCGCTCGGCCAGGCAACGCAGGATCAAGTCGTGGACGCGGATCAGGTTCTCGAAATAGAACCCTTCGGCGGCGGGTGGCCGTGCATCGAACAGCGAGCCGGGACGGGTCAGTACGCGCAACGGGCGAAACGTGCCGCCGTTGGTCACGCCTTGCGGCGCAGTCAGCGCCTTGAACGCCATCTGTGCGGCGACCACCGTTCCATCGCGACTCAGGTTGGTAGGGCCCGCGCACTGGTCGGGGTTGTCCCGCAGGTCGATGATCAACTCGCGTTCTGTGATCTGAATGGCAACCTTGAACACGCTGCCGTCGTCCTGTCGTTCCTCTTTTTGCAGGTGCCCGGGCGGCAAGCTGAGTAGCGCGCTCAGCGAGGTTTTTTCGCCCAGTTCCATAAAGGCCCGCATCGCCGCCAGGAACACCTCGATGCCGTATTTCTCACTCAGTGCCTGCAAGCGTGTGGCGCCACCGCGTACGGCAGCAATGCCGGCCCACAGGTCGCCCTCCATGAAATCCGGCATCCGCGTGTTGCAGCGCAGAATCTGCAGCACCGAACGAATCGGCTGGCCTCGGCTGATCAGCTTCACTGATGCCAGGCGCAGCCCCTCCTGGAATATTTCCGTGGCCTCGGTCGACAGCGAGCCTGGCACCATGCCGCTGACGTCGTTCCAGTGGGCTATGTTTGCGGTCCAGGCCAGCAAGCGACCCTTGGCAAACACCGGCATGGCCAACACCACATCATTGAGGTGGGTGACGCCGCCGCTATGGGGATCGTTGGTGATAAACACATCGCCTTCCTCGATCTCGCCAGGCGCTGGATGTTGCAGCAGGATCTGCTTGACCGCTTTATCGAGCACCCCGACAAACGCCGGAATACCCGCGCCGGAACTGGCGATATCACCTTGGGCGTCGGTGATGCCGGTGCCCATGTCCAGCACTTCATAGATGATCGGGCTCATGGCTGCCTTGCGCATGGCGGTGAACATTTCGTCGGCGATGGCCTGCAAGGAGTTCTGAATAATATCCAGGGTGAACACATCAAGGTTGCTCATGAAGCCGCTCCTTCCTGAGTGAGGGTGATATGCAGGTTGCCAAGCCGATCGACCAACACCTGATTGCCCGGATGCACCACCACGGTAGAGCCGGCATCTTCGATAATGGCCGGGCCGCTGAAGTGCATCTGTGGCTCAAGCAGGGCGTAGTCGTAAATCGCCGTGTCATGGATCCCTTCCAGGGCAAAGTCCACCGGGCGTTGGCCTTTGTGCGCCTCGACAAGCGGGCGGCCCGTGATGGGCAGCGCTTGCAGGTTCAACTTGCCGATCTGCGCAACGGCCACCAGGTGGAAACCAATCACCTCCAGTGGCGCCTGCAGTCGGTAGGTGTAGTGCTGCTCATAGAGGCTATGGAAGCGCTGCGCGATCACAGGCCAATGTTCGGTCAGTGACTCGTCGGAGTTCAGCGCAACTTCGACGGCATGCTCCTGGTTCTGATAGCGCAACTTGCAATACACCTGCAGGTCGACCTGTTCCGGGGCGATGGCTTCGCTGATGAATTGCGCGCGAGCGTTGTGCATCAACTCGTCAAGAAAAGCCTGGGTCTGCGCCAATGCACCGTCGCGTTCAGCCTCGACAAAACGATTGATAAACAAATCGCGGCGCAGGTCTGACATGGTCATGCCCCACGCGGAGAACACCGAGGCACCGCGCGGTACGATGACTTTCCTGACGCCCAGCTCCTGGCCGAGCGCCACCGCATGCATCGCGCCGCCGCCGCCAAAAGCGACCAGGGTCAACTCGCGGGGGTCATGGCCACGGCTCAGCGAGACCAGCTTCAATGCATTGACCATATTGTCGTTGGCGATGCGCACAATGCCGCGTGCCACTTCATCTACGGGCAGTTGCAGACGCTCGCTCAACTGAACGAACGCCCGCCGCACCGCCGCCATGTCGGCAACCAGTTCGCCGCCGCAAAAGTAATCGGGGTTGATTCGACCCAAGGCCAGGTTGGCGTCGGTCGTCGTGACCCGCGTGCCGCCGTTGCCATAGGCGGCAGGGCCGGGCAGGGCACCGGCAGACTCGGGGCCGACATGCAATTTGTCGAATTCATCGACCCAGGCGATGGAGCCACCGCCGTTGCCGATTTCCACCAGATCAACCACGGGCACCATGATTGGGTAGCCGGCATTCAGGCGGTTGCGTTCGATCCAGTAGTCGGTCTTGATCGACACCTGGCCGTTGCGCACCAGCGAACACTTTGCCGTGGTGCCGCCGATGTCGAGGGCCAGCAGGTTGGGTTCGTCGAGTAGCCGCCCGAGTTCGGCGGCGGCCCAGAACCCACTGGCCGGGCCCGACTCGACCATGGTGATGGGGATATCACGGGCATGCTTGACGCTGTCGACGCCGCAGTTGGATTGCATGATGTACAGCGGTGGTTCGTAGCCGCCTTCTCGCAGGCCTGCCTCCAGGTTGTCCAGATAGCGCGCGGCGATAGGTTGCACATAGGCCGAGAGTACGGTGGTGCTGGAGCGTTCGTATTCACGCCATTCGCGGGTGATTTGGTGAGAGGCGACGACTGACACTTCTGGCCAAAGACGCTGTACCTCGCTTAGCACGGCTTGCTCATGGGCCGGATTGGCGTAGGCGTGCAACAGGCAGATGGCGATGGCTTGCACGCCATCTGCGCGGAAGGTACGCAGCATGTCAGGCAGGTGTGACAAATCCAGCGCCTCGCGCTCGCTGCCATCGGTATGCAGCCGGCCACTGACCTCCTGGCGAAGATAGCGCGGTACAAAGGGAGCCGGTTTGACCCACTTCAGGTTGAAATAGTCCGGGCGGTTGGCGCGGGCGATTTCCAGGATGTCGCGAAAGCCCTGGGTGGTAATCAAGGCAGTCTTTACCCCGCGCCGCTCGGTCAGCGCGTTGATCACCACTGTGGTGCCGTGGACCAGAAAATCGACGGTGTTCAAATCCACCGCAGCCTTCTGGATCACATTCAGCACCCCCTGTGCAAAGTTCGGTGGCGTGGTATCGACCTTGGCCGTACGAATGATTTGATCGCCGGTGGCCGCATCGCTTTCGAAATAGACCAGATCGGTAAATGTCCCACCGACATCGGTCGCTACGCGTACAGTTTTGCCGTCCTTTCCCATGGGCATCTCCTGGAATAATTGTTGTTATGGAAGGCCGCCGACAGTGAAGGCCTGCGCTGCCAGGACCGATGCTAGGTGCGCACAGGCGTGCGTCGCCACGGGCGGTGAGGGTAGGTCGCAGGGGTTTTGTCTTGCGGCCTACCCGGATGGGTAGCGGGGTGGCTCAGAGCGGCGGATCAAGCACGCCAAGACGCAAGGCCGCGCTGATCGCGGCGGTGCGGTTGTCCACTGAAAGTTTGGAAAATATATGCTTGAGATGAAATTTTACGGTGTTTTCCGAGATGTCCAGGGCCTGTGCAATGGCTTTGTTGGATTGCCCGTTGCCCAGCAATGTGAGCAGATGGGTTTCCTTGCCGCTAAGGTGCAGGCGCGGGCGTGCCGGGTGCGCCCGCCAACCGCGCAAGCGCGTGAGGATGGCGGCCTGGCCGGGGAAACGATCCGGACAGGCTTCCAGGGCGGGCAGCAGGCAGGGGCCGGCTTCAAGCAGCAGGCCCGGGATGGCGTGTTGAATGACGGGCGCCAGCGGTGGCATCAGGTCGCTGAGCGGTTCTACTGGCTGACCATTGCGATAAGCCGCCAGGGTCAGTATTTGCAGGCGCCAGGTGGGCAAGCATAAGCCTTTTTCCTGCAGAATCTCGCTTGCGCGTTTGAGGCGGCTCAATGCGGCGCTTGAACTCCCGGTAGCCAGTTGCAACCGGGCCAGCGCCAGGGTGGCGGCTTCGTGATTGCGCCAATCCGCCCTGTTGCTCGCCACGCCTTCCAGGTCGGTACGCAATGCTTCCTGGCGACCCTGCACCAGCGATCCGCCCTGCACCAGCACATCCACCCGCCAGGCGCTGACCAGGCGTATCAGTCGCTGCCAGTTGCGCGCGGTGGCCAGCTGATTGACCTTTTCCAGTTCACCCAACGCCGCATGCACGCCTTGCGCCCGCAACGCCGTGCGCCACGCGACTTCGGCGGTCACCGCAGCAATGTCCAGCCAACCGTCGGTGTGTTCGACAGCGGCCCAGCCGTCACGCAGCCACGGTGTGGTTTCAGCCCAGGCGCCCTGCAAATACAGGTGCTGTGCCTTGAGGCAGCCCGCCAGCGCCCTGACGGAGCTTTCACTGCCAAAATGGTCGTTCGTCAGCGCCAGGGCCTCGTCGACCATCCGGCTTGACGGTTGAATGTTCCCCGCCAGGGTGAGCGCCTGGGCCTCATGCACACGACAATAGTTTTCGCCGCGTGGATTGTTGATCAGGCGCATCTTGTCATGCGCTGCGCGGATTGTGTCCAGCGCGCCGGGCAGATCGCCGCGTGTCAGGGCTTTCAGGGTGTGCACGCATTCGAGCGTGGCCTGGGTCAGGACCTCGTCTGCGCGCAGCTGCTGTAGATCAAACGCCTCGGCCGAGTCGTCTGCAAAATAATCGGAGTAAGCGTTTACCAGCGTCTGGACGACATAAAAGTCCCGCGCCAGGCGTCGATTGTTATCGATGAGCCCACGCGCCAGCTGCAGCAAGTGCGCTGCCAGCACATGATCGCCGAGTTTGGCGTGCAGATAGGCCTGTAACAGTAGAAGGTCGGGATCGTCGCGCAGGGTGGGTTTGTCGAACTGCTGCAGCAGGCTTTGCGTGTAGCGGATGCCGTGGTGCAGAACGGTCTCCCATCCCCCCGCACGCACCACCAGGCTGACCGCGAGCGCGCTGTCGTCGGCGCGTAATGCATGGCTGACGGCCTGTACCCAGTCGCGTTCCCGGGCCAGCCATTGGGCGGCGCAGCGGTGAATCCGCCGGGCATCCCGGGCGTCAATCCTCAGGCTCAGGAAGTCACGCAACAAGCGATGGTAACGAAACCACTGGCGCCCGGCGTCCAACGGTACCAGCAGCGCGTCCAGGTGGCTCAATTGCGCCAGCAACTGCGCGCTGTCCCCACGCGACCGAACCGCATCGGCGAATCCTGCATTGAAGCGTTCAAGCAGCGCGGTGTCGAGCAGAAAGGATTGGCAGTCCAACGGCAAGCGTTCAACCACTTGTTCGGTCAGGTACGCGGCCATATCGCTCACCCGTCCGGAGAACTCTTTCAAGGTGCACAGCGAGCCGTTATCGCTGGCTCGCCATAGCCGGGCCAATTGCACGGCTACAGCCCAGCCTTCGGTGGTTTCATGCAGATGCTGCAGGTCGGGTTGTGAAAGGTCTGAGCCAAAAATACTGTGAGTTTCTGCCTGCGAAAGGGTCAACTCGCGCGCTGACACTTCATGCACCCAGCCCATGGTTTTCCAGCGCGCCAGCGGCCATCTGGGTCGTGTACGACTGGCCACTACCCACTGCAGCCAGGGGGCGGCCTGCTCCAGCAGGGTTTGCACCAGATGATCGAGCTGCGCGTTTGCCGCACTGTGGTAATCGTCCAGCAGCAGCGTGACCTGCCGGTTTTCTCGCGCCAGGGCATGGAGCAGGGCGGTGATAGTGCGGTGTGGCTGGGTATCCAGCGACTGGCACTCAGCCAGTGTGCGCAAATGGCCTAGATCAATACCCGCGTGGTCAAGTGCAAGGATCAAATACGCGAGAAAACGATTGGGTTCCGTATCCGCCTCATCGAGGGATAACCAGGCGACTGGCGTGGCGCAAGAAAGGCGCAGCAGCTGCTGACGCCATTGCATCAATAGCGTGGTTTTTCCATAACCGGGCGGCGCGATCACCAGCACCAGCGGGCCCTGAATCCGGGATTTTAACGAGGCCAACAGGGCCTGACGCGGCATTGAGGTCAATAACGTCAGCGGCGGCGTCAGTTTGCCGACCCAGCGCCAATCCTGGGGCAAGGTGCAAGAGGAGTCATACGTCATGACGAACAGGCTCGTGCAGAAAGTAGCTGAAGGAGTTATCAGCAATAGCCTGGTAGCGGGGATCTGATGGGTTACGGAATGTTTATTCTTTCAAGGCGTCTGTGGCATCCAGGAAAATGCTGGTGGGCATGTGCAGGCGCGATGCTCAGTCATAGAGCGGTTTGTATGCATGTCCTACGCACGGTGAAGGAATTTTCTGAATCTTTATGGAGGGGCGTTTTGTTCAATTGGTTTTCCAGGAGGCACTGGAGGTTGATCGTTGTGGTAATGCGGGAAAAGCGCTGTGAGCCATGGGCGCCATGGCGGACGATAGCGGTCTCATGAACACGATGAAGCGCTGCAGCCGCTGGCTGAGAACACCAATCCCGCGTAGGCGATGGTCAAGATAACGCTCACTGCCGACTCTCGAAATTCGCGCGTAACAGCTTCGTACTCAAATCCTCCCAGTGCTCGACGAAGGCTGCCCGAGCCGTCTCGAAATCCCGGCTGCGCAAGCACTCTATCAAGTGCTCGTGGTCGGCGACGATATCCTTGGGGTCTTCATAGCAGGGTTGTTGCAGCACCAGCAGCAATTCGATCTCGCTCTCCAGCATGGCGTAGCTTCGCTGCAATCGCGGGCTGCCGCTGGCACGGATAATTGCCCGGTGAAAGTCGCCATCGGCCATCACCACTTCTGAACGGGGTGCATCCGCCGAGGTTTGCCGCAACTTTTCCACGGCATCCAGTGCGTCGGGTGGGATCACGCCGCTCAGAATAATCATGCGCACCGCTTCGGTTTCCAGCACTCCCCGCAACCTGGCGATGTCCACGATTTCGTTCGGCCCGAACTCGGGTATGCAAAAGCCGCGATGCGGCACCTTCAGCAGCAAGCCGAATGACACAAGCAACTGGGCAGCGCTGCGGAACGTGTTGCGAGCGACTTCGTATTCCTCCGCCATTTTGATGTCCCGCAGAAACTCACCTGGCTCGAAATCACCGTTCAGGATCCTGGCTTTGAGCTTGGCAGCCAACACCTCTACCGCCGACAGGGTGGCGGTGGACGTTTCGATGTGCGTGTTAAGAAAATTCATTTTATGCAAGACCAGGGTGGAGGCTCGGCTGAAGGCGATTCTAATACGTGATGGGGATAGCGCACCAGTGATGTCATGGGTGGATCGGATAATTGTTCAACAATTACTAAATCCATAAAAATATTAATTTAATTATTTCTGTTTAAATACAATTAGTTATAGGTTTTTCAAGTCTTTATTTCAGGGCGTTCGTATTTTTACCCCTTTAAAATTAAAAAGTTGTAGCACAATATTGCTCCATCGAAGGCTGCTGCACATCGCCTTCCAAGGCCTGGAGTTCAGCGATGCAAAAGATGCGAAAGGGTGTGGATACTGACGGCCTTGCGGCATTGCAGGGCGATCTGGCGGCCCCTTTTACCCCGATTTCGTTAGAGGAGGGCGGGCGGATTCTGCAGGATCATTTCGGGATCAACGCCGCTCTGACGCGCTTTTCGACCGAAAAAGACGACACATTCCGCTGTGACACGGCTGACGGAACATCCTGCGTTCTTAAAATCTCCAACCCCCGGGAAGTGCCGGTTGAGCTCTCGCTGCAAATTGAAGTCATGCGTCACATAGGGCATGTGGCTCCTGAGCTTCCGGTTCCCAGGGTGCATCAGTCGCTGCAGGGGGAGTACCTGACGCCCATTGCGGCGGCCAATGGCGATGTCCGGCACGTGAGGCTGATGAGTTTTCTGCCGGGCATGCCCCTGGATAAAACCTGTGCGAACGCTGAAGTTCGCGAGCACATCGGCGAAATGCTTGCACGCCTCAGGTTGGCCACTGCCGGCTTTGCCCACCCGGGCGAGTCGCGAACAGTGTGCTGGGATGTTCAGCATCTGGGCACGCTTGAGCCCTTGATGCGCTACGTGCCCGAGCTCGCGCTTCGGCAGTTGCTGGGAAACGCACTCAATCGGTTCCTGGACATCGAGGGCCTGATTGGCGGTTGTCGCAAGCAGGTGCTGCATAACGACTTCAATGCCTCAAACATCGTCATTGACCCGCACAACCCGAAGTCTGTCAGCGGCATTATCGATTTCGGTGACACCGTCAAAACGGCCATTGCCATTGATGTTTCCACCGCAATGATGAACCAGCTGGGCGTGGTGGGCGCAGGCAACGACGTGGATATCTTCGCCCCGGCAAACGATGTGCTGAGAGGGTATCTGCGTGTCGCCGATCTGACCGCCGAAGAACTCTCCCTTATCCCCCATCTGGTCATGGCGCGCCTGGTCACCAGGGCGTTACTGACGACCTGGAGATCGCAGCTTTTTCCGCACAACAGCGCCTACATCCTCAGGAATGCTGCGCCAGGCCTGGCTCAGCTTGACTGGATACTTCGCCATTCACCGTCACACCTGTCAGAGCTTCTGCTGTCCTTCGCCGATTGATTCGTCCTTGCGAGTGAGGATTCAAATGAGTAATTCAAAAATCGAGGCTGTCCGTGGTGATATGCCCAATGGCTTCAACCCGGCCCATACCGAGCACCTGGACGCTGCGGCGCGTGAGCATATACAGCGGCGCTCCAACCTGCTGGGGCCGGGCTATCGGTTGTTCTATAACGAGCCGGTAGGCGTTGTCCGCGCCAAGGGCGCCTACCTTTACGACAAGGACGGTAACGATTACCTGGACGCCTACAATAATGTGGTGTCGGTAGGGCATTGCCATCCGCGCGTTGTCGCCGCAATCACCCAGCAAATGACGACCTTGTGCAGCCACACCCGGTACATGCAGGAAGGGATTCTTGATTATGCCGAGCAGCTGCGCGCTACCGCAGACGGCGAGATGGCGGCCGACGGTCAGATGATGTTTACCTGCAGCGGTTCGGAAGCCAACGATCTGGCCATCCGCATTGCACGCCATCACACTGGGCATACGGGCGTCATCGTCACCTCCGAGGCGTACCACGGCAATTCGGCAACGGTGGCCGCCTTTTCGCCGTCGCTGGGGGCCAATGCCAAACTCGACCCCTATGTGCGACGCGTGCCCGCACCGGATTCCTACCGTATCCCGCGTGAAGCATTGGGTCGTTATATGGCCGACCAGGTCAGTGCACAGATTCAGGATATTCAGCGCCATGGCGGTGGCGTCGCTGCCTTCATTGCCGACTGCCTGTTTTCGTCCGATGGCCTGTTCTGTGACCCGGTGGACGTGTTCGGGCCGATTGCCGACGTGGTGCGCAAGGCCGGCGGCCTGTTTATCGCCGATGAGGTTCAGTCGGGATTTGGTCGCAGCGGCACGCATTTTTGGGGCCATCAGCGCCACGGCGTTGCACCGGACATCATCACCATGGGCAAACCCATGGGTAACGGCTACCCCGTTGCCGGGTTGATGGTGCGCCCGCAGGTGGTCGAAAGCTTTGGCCGTGACATGCGTTATTTCAACACCTTTGGCGGTAACAGCGTGGCCATTGCTGCCGCCCAGGCCACCCTCGACGTCATCCAGCAAGAGCAGCTCATGCTCAACGCCAACCGCATCGGCGGACTGATCCTGGCAGGTCTCAGAGACCTGGCCGCGCGCTATGAGCAGATTGGCGATGTACGCGGCACGGGCATGTACTTCGCCGTTGAGTTGGTCACAGACCGGAGCAGCAAAACCCCCGATATGAAAACCGCACTGCGGCTGGTCAACCATTTACGTGAAAAGCGTGTGCTCATCTCCGCCACGGGACCCGACGCCAGCATCCTCAAAATTCGCCCACCCCTGATCTGGACTGACAGGGAGGTGGGACGGCTGCTTGACGCTCTGGAGAGCGCGTTCGCTGCGTTGTAAAAAGCGCACGCCGGCTGCCTCGGCAAAGTCTGCCGGAGCAGGCCTCTCAAACAGTGTTTTGTACCAGTTAAACGTTACTTTCAATCGGTTTGCAGGGCGTCGTGGTGTTCCAATAAATCCATCACAAACCGCCGTGTGCACCGAGTAAAGGCTTGACCCGTTGCGACCTCATTACTCATTCAGGACTGCATTCATGAGCTTTCTTCGCCCCAAGTACATTACTTTCGACTGCTACGGCACGTTGACCAATTTCAAAACCGCCGCCTTGACCCGCGAGTTTTTCGCCGATCGCGTCCCCACCGAGCGGATGGATCAGTTCATCAAAGACTTCGCTGCCCATCGGCTGGACCAGGTGATGGGCGACTGGCGTCCCTATGACGAGATTCTCAAGACGGCCCTGGCGCATACGTGCAAGCGCTGGGGCATTGAATATCGCGACGAAGGCCAGCTGTACTACGACGCCGTGCCGACCTGGGGCCCACACGCTGACGTACCCGCAGGGCTGGCCAAGATTGCCGACAAGATCCCCCTGGTGATTTTTTCCAACGCCATGGACGAGCAGATCATGCACAACGTCGACAAACTCGGCGCCCCCTTCCATAAAGTCTTTACCGCCCAACAGGCGCAGGCCTATAAGCCTCGCCTGGCTGCATTCGAATTCATGCTCGATAACCTGGGCTGTGGGCCGGAGGACGTGTTGCATGTGTCCTCAAGTTTTCGCTACGACCTGATGTCTGCCCATGACATGAAGATCAAGCACAAGGCATTCGTTGCCCGTGGCCATGAACAGCCGGCGAACGCTGCCTTTGGCTACCACCAGATCCCGGATATTGGCGGGCTGCCTGGCCTGGTCGGACTCTAGCCCATGAAAACCCTGCATGCCGCATCAGCGGACCCTCAATTGATGCCCTTGCGCGCAGATCATCTGTCGCAGGCGGTCGATCTGTCACGCGCCTTGGCGTGGCCGTACCGTGAGGCTGACTGGCGCTTTGCCTTTGAGCTCGGCACCGGTCTCGCCGTGGAGGCCGAGGGCCGACTGGTGGGCACTGCACTGTGGTGGCCGCAAGGCGAAAGCCACGCCACGGTAGGCATGATCATTGTGTCGTCAGCCATGCAGGGCAAGGGCATCGGGCGCGCGCTGATGGACGGTCTGCTGCAGCGCACCGGTGAGCGAACGCTGATACTCAACTCCACTCAAGAGGGCCTGGCGCTGTATACCCGGCTGGGGTTCATCGCCCATGGGCAGATTTATCAGCATCAGGCGTTGCTGGAGCAGGCGTCTCAGTTTGCCGCCCATGATGGGGCGCATGTCAGGGTCATGCAGGTCGAGGATGAGCCGTCGGTGCGACAGCTGGACCGGGCTGCCACCGGCAGGGATCGCAGCGCATTGTTAAGTCACTTGTTCGACATCGGTATCCTCCTCGTCGTTGATTACGGTGATGGCGTGGCGGCTTATGCCTGCGCGCGCGAATGGGGCCGTGGTGTGGTGATCGGTCCGGTGATCGCCAGTGGGCCAGCGGCAGTGCCGGATGCCAAAGCGCTAATCGCCGCACTCGCGCAGGCTCATCGAGATCGTTTCATTCGCATCGACGTGACCGAAGACAGCGGCTTGTCACCCTGGTTGAGCGAGAACGGCTTGCCCTGCGTGGGTCATGCGAAACCCATGGTGCGCACCACGCACACTTTCCCGAACACGGCTGAAACGGATGCGCATTTGTTTGCCCTGTCCAACCAGTCGATTGGCTGACCCCGGTAACTGCTGCAAAGCCTGCATGGCGCGAATGGCTCACTTACCCTCAGAGGATGGATGTTGCGTATGAAGATGATGCCCTATTGGCTGGATACCGCTCCCAGGTTTGCCGCGGGTGAACGTGACGCGCCCAGTGGTGAGGTTGACGTGGCAATCGTTGGTGCCGGGTTTACCGGCCTGTCTGCAGCTATCGCGCTGGCCAAAAAGGGCGCAAAAGTCGCGGTGTTCGAGGCCGGCCTGGTCGGCAACGCAGCCTCCGGACGCAATGGCGGCATGTGTAACAACGGCTTTGCGCAGGACTACCACGCGTTATCGACCGCTATTGGCCGCGAGCGCGCGAACCTGCTGTACCGCGCCTTTGACGCCGGCGTCAGTAAAGTGGAGTCACTGATCACAGAGGAGAACATTGACTGCAGCTTCAAGCGCGTCGGCAAGCTAAAACTGGCGGCAAAGCCTGAGCACTTCGACAAGCTGGCCCGATCCCAGGCGCTCATGGAACAGGAGTGCGACCCCGATACCTCCATGCTGACGCGCGAGCAGTTGAGCGGCGAAGTCGGTACCGACCGTTATTTTGGCGGCCTGCTCTTCGGTAAAAGTGCCGGCATGCATGTGGGTCGCTATGGTCAGGGGCTCGCCGAGGCTGCCGCCCGGCGTGGCGTGCGCATCTACGAGCAGGCGCCGGTGCTTGGCCTGTCGCGTCAGACAGGCACCGTGCATCAGGTGAAGACGCCACGCGGCGAGGTGCGTGCCAAGCAGGTGCTGCTGGCGACCGGCACGTCGGCGGTGGGGCCGCTTTCCTGGTTTCGGCGACGCATCGTACCGGTGGGGGCCTTCATCATTGTCACCGAGCCCTTGTCCGCCGAGTTGCTCCACCGTCTGGTGCCGAGCCGGCGCATGTACACCGATACGAAAAACTTCGTTAACTACTTTCGGATCACGCCCGACAATCGTTTGTTGTTCGGTGGCCGTGCGCGCTTTGCCACGTCCAACCCTGCCTCCGATGCGAAAAGCGGCGTCATCCTGCAAAAAGCGCTGATCGATATCTTCCCTGAGCTGAGCGGTACGCGCATTGACTACTGCTGGGGAGGCATGGTGGACATGACCCGCGACCGGCTGCCCCGCGCCGGTGAGCACGACGGGTTGTTCTATTCCATGGGTTACAGCGGCCACGGCACGCATATGGCGACCTACATGGGCGCGATCATGGCCGAGGTGCTCGATGGCCGCGCCGACCTCAATCCATGGCGGGACTTCAACTGGCCTGCCATTCCCGGTCACTTCGGCAACCCATGGTTTCTGCCGTTGGTGGGGGCCTATTACCGGTTTCAGGATCTGGTGCGCTGAGCCGCGACCTGAATTGTTGCACGCTGCACGCTAGTTACATTGATGTTGGCATCACCGTCGTTCGCGTTTGAAAGGACGTTCCGCTCCGTCGGGACACGCCGTTTTTCTCATTTTTCGACAGGTACAACTGAAATGACCGACACCGAAATCGACTCCCAACTGATCAGTGGCCAGGAAAGTCTGCGCGTCTTCGAAAGTCTGAATCGTGATGTCTCTCGACGCAGAACGCTGCAGATGCTGGGACTCGCCGGTGTCGCCGCCGCCGGGGCCGGTAGCCTTTTCGGCGCCGCCGGCAAGCTGTTCGCCGATGAGGCAGCAGCCCCGGTCAAAGGCAAGCCCGGTGGACGGATCCGCGTCGCCGGCATGAACAGCTCCACCGCCGACACCCTCGACCCGGCCAAGGGCTCCGGCTCTACCGACTACACGCGCCATTACATGTTCTATAACGGGCTGACGCGTTTCGACAGCCACATGGTGCCGCAGCTGGAGTTGGCCGAGCGCTTTGAGACAACCGATGCCACGCTCTGGGTGATCACCCTGAGAAAAGAGGTGACCTTCCACAACGGCAAGCCTCTTACCGCGGCCGACGTGGTGTTTTCGTTGTTGCGGCACAAAGACCCTATCTCGGGCTCCAAAGTTTTGTCGCTGGCAGAGCAGTTCAGCGAGATCAAGGCGGTCGGTCAGAACGAAGTGCAGATCCGCCTCAGTGGCCCGAACGCCGAGCTGATGTCGATTCTTGCGGTGTCGCACTTCCTGATCGTGCCTGAAGGCACCACCGACTTTAACCTAGGGATCGGCACGGGGCCGTTCAAGGTCAAGGAGTTCAAGCCCGGCGTGCGCTCGATTGCCGTGCGCAATACCCAATACTGGAAACCGGGTTTGCCCTACCTGGATGAAATCGAATTCATCGGCATTGCCGACGAGCCTTCAAGGATCAACGCGTTGCTTTCGGGCGATGTGCATATCACCAACGAAGTCGACCCGCGCTCCACCGTACGCATCAAGGCCAGCAACACGCATAAAGTCATTTCATCACCGTCGGGCAACTACACCGACCTGATCATCCGGCAGGATCAACTGCCAGGTCAGAATCCGGACTTCACCCTGGCGATGAAATACCTGCTGGACCGAGAGCAGGTCGTATCCGCCGTGTTCAGGGGCTTCGCCGTGGTCGGCAACGATCATCCGATTGCGCCCAGCGCGCGTTACTTCAATACCGCGCTGCCGCAACGCGCCTACGACCCGGAAAAAGCCAAATTCCTGCTGAAGAAAGCCGGCATGGAGAGCATCACCATGCCGCTGTTCGCATCGCCCGCAGCCACCGGCTCGGTGGAGATGGCGGTGCTGCTGCAACAATCGGCGAAACAGGCCGGGCTCAAGCTCGACGTCAACCGCATGCCAAGTGATGGTTACTGGAGCAACCACTGGGCCAAGCACCCGCTGACGTTCGGCAACATCAACCCACGGCCGAACGCCGACGTGATGTTTTCGCAGTTCTTCAAGTCGAACGCCCCATGGAACGAGTCCGCCTGGAAGAACGAGCAATTCGACCAGTTACTGCTGCTGGCCCGTGCCGAAACCGACGACGCCAAGCGCGGCAACATGTACGCGGACATGCAGACACTGGTGCACGATCATTGCGGCATTGGCGTACCGGTGTTCATCAGCAACATTGACGGTGTCGACCAGCGCGTCAAAGGCTATGGCGCCAATCCGCTGGGCGGCTTCATGGGCTATATGTTCGCCGAGCAAGTCTGGCTGGATGCCTGATCGCGGCAGCGATATCGGTATAACCGCTGTGCGTGAGCGCCTGTGGCGATTGAGATGGCTGCGGGCGTGACCCTGAACGTCGACTCGGCGTCGTCCAGGAAGCGGTAATCCGATAGTGCATCTGGGCTGATCGAGCATGAAAAGATGCGCCGACCAGATACCCACTATGGAGCGCAGAGATGAGTTGTGAAGAGTCGAACAATCGGGAAAATGCACGCGGCATTGATGTCTCGCGCTGGCAGGGCAACGTCGACTGGTTGCGTGTGGCGGGCGCCGGTATCACCCATGCGATAGCGAAAATGACCGAGGGCGGCGACTACACCGATCCCAAATTTGTCGAGAACTTCCAGGGGATGAAGGCGAACGGCTTGAAGGCCGGGGTTTACCACTATTTCCGTGCGTTGAGCAGCACGCCCTGTGAGCAACTGGCCAATATCAAGGCGCGCCTTGCCGAGGTGGACTTCAAGCTCGGGCAGGACATTTTGGCCATTGATGTCGAGACCAATCGCAACGAAGGCGCCACTGCGGATCAGATGGCGGATGCCCTGTACCAGTTGGTTACGCTTGTTCGGGTTTCGCTGCTGGAGGGGGCTTATCCGCATATTTATGCCTCGCCCAACATCTGGAACAGCCACGTGGCCTGGCACAGATACGACTTTAGCGAATGCCCGCTGTGGATCGCCAACTGGAACGTCGCCGAACCTACAGTTCCGTCAACATGGAGCAAGCAGGGCAAGAGCTGGCAATGGTGGCAGCACAGCAGCAAGGGGCAGGTTGACGGGATCCATGGGGCAGTGGATCTGAATTGGGTCAGGCTTTGATCGCAAGCAGCACAACGGCGCTTATGTGGGCCGTTGTCTGCTGCGGGAAGATTAGCGCCTGTTGCCCTCCTTGCCAGCGCTCTATCGACCGCTAAGCAGCAGGCCTGACCCGAAAGGCCAGAAACACCGGGCCTGCGGGGAAGGTGCTGATTTCCAGTTCGTCCAGCGGATTGAGCGTGTTCATACGGCTGCCGGCATTGCTGTACAGCGTATGATCGCCCGCGGCGGCGAGGTTGATCTTGCCGGCGGCGGCCTGGATCAGCGTCACCTTGAACCCTTCGGTCACTTCCTCACCTATCGTCAGGGTGACGTCGGTGTTGCTGATGACCAGAATCGATTTGCCTGAATCGGCCATGGTCAGGGAGCGGCTGCCGGTGATCGAGGTATTGGTGTGCACGTGGCCACCGGCGTGGTAGGTCACCATCCTGGGGTCGGCGAACACGCGGGCGAAGGCGCCCACGTAATTGACGCTGGCGCGCATGTCATCAAATTGTTCGACCACATAGGTGCCGATGCTGCCGGCGGTGTCGGCATCGGAGTCAAACACCCATTTGCGACCGACCATCAGCCCGATCTGGGTGTTGGTGCGTACGCCCGTGCGCAGTTCTTCGAGATACAGCGTACCGATCTGGCCGCCGCCGTTGCCCTGCACATAGGTAAGCCGCGCAATGGAGTGGCTGTTGCCCGTCGGGCTGCCCTGGGAGGTGTCGACCCGATAGTCGACACAGTCCGCCGAGAGGATGGTGGTGGTGGTGTTGGCGTTGGGGGCCCAGGTGAACTCCAGCACCCTGCCGGCCTTGGCCTGTTCCAGTGAGACGGTGGTCTGCGATGTGGTACTGGAGCCTGACTGCTTCAGATCGTCGGTCATGATACTTATCCTTAAGTGAGGTGTTTTTTGCTGTTCATTCATACAGTAGTCGTAGTGTGGTCATCGCGCGAGATGAGGCGACGAACTGCACGGATGAGCCGCAGTTGCCCGCAACACTGGCACGCTGACGGAACTTCAACGGTGCAACCGTCCTCCACAGGGAATACTTCACAACCCGCCGCCAGAGCCGCCCATGACCCAATCCCCCAGTCGCTCCAAACCGTCCCTGCGCCGGGCCATTACCGGTCCGATGCTGTTTCTGTTCATCCTGGGTGACGTGCTCGGCGCCGGTGTCTATGCGCTGGCCGGCACCATTGCGGGGGAGGTGGGCGGGGCGATCTGGGTGCCGCTGCTGGTGGCGCTGTTTTTTGCCATGCTCACGGCCGGCTCCTACGCGGAGCTGGTGACCAAGTACCCGCACGCGGGCGCCGCGTCGGTGTTCGCCGAGAAGGCCTTCAAGTCGCCGCTGATTTCCTTTCTGGTGGGCTTCAGCATGCTCGCCGCAGCGGTGACCAGCGCCGCCGGGCTTTCGCTGGCGTTTGCCGGCGACTACCTGGCAGCGTTCATCGATATCTCGCCGCATCTGGCTGCGTTGATTTTTCTGCTGGTGATTGCGTTGCTCAATGCGCGCGGCATCAAGGAGTCGCTGGGCGCCAACATGCTCATGACGGCGATTGAACTGTCCGGGCTATTGCTGGTGGTGGTCGCGGCCGCCTGGTGTTTCCAGTCGGGCGAAGCCAACCTGGGCCGCGCCTTCGAGTTCAAGCCCGGCATCAACCCGATGCTTGCCGTGCTTGGCGCGGCGCTGCTGGCGTTCTACTCGTTCGTTGGCTTTGAGACATCGGCCAACCTCGCCGAAGAAATCCGTGACGTGCGCAAGGTCTATCCGCGTGCGCTGTTCGGCGCGCTGGTGACGGCCGGCATCGTTTACATGGCGGTAGGTGTCGCCGCGTCCACCGTGCTGCCGATGGACAGGCTGATGGCAACCTCGGCGCCGTTGCTGGAAGTGGTGCGCGCGTCAGGCTTGAACATCCCGCCCAAACTGTTTGCGTTCATTGCCCTGGTGGCGGTGGCCAACGGCGCGCTGTTGACCATGATCATGGCCAGCCGCCTGACCTACGGCATGGCGCGCCTGGGCCTGCTGCCCGAGCCGCTGTCGCGGGTGCTGCCCAAGCGGCGTACGCCGTGGGTGGCAATCATCGCCAGCAGCCTGGTGGCTATCGCACTGACGTTGACCGGCACCCTGGCGGCGCTGGCGCAGACGGTGGTGCTGTTGCTGCTCTTTGTGTTTCTGAGCACTAATCTGGCGGTGCTGGTGCTGCGCCGTGACACCCTCGACGTCGACCACTTCCGCGTGCCCACCTGGGTGCCGGTGCTGGCGATCGTGTCGTGCCTGCTTCTCCTAAGCCAGCAGAGCCTCGACACCTGGTTGCGGGGCGGGGCGCTGCTGCTGTTGGGCATGCTGTTGTACGGCTGCAACCGGCTGGCGGCCCGGCCTAAAGCTTGAACTGGCGGGTCAACTGATTGAGGTCGGTCGCCAGCTTGGTCAGCTCGGCCGTGGCAATCGCCGTCTGGTTCGAACCTTCGGAAGCTTCGCTGGACAGGTCGCGGATACTCACTAGGTTGCGATCCACTTCCCGCGCGACCTGGGCCTGTTCCTCGGCGGCGGTGGCGATCATCATGTTGCGCTCGTTGATCTGGCTCAGCGAGTCGGTGATGTCGCCCAGCACTTTACCGGCACCGTTGGCCATTTCCAGGGTTTGACTGGCCTGAGCGCTGGTCTGGTTCATCGACGACACCGCATTGCCCGTGCCCGCCTGGATCGAGCTCACCATCTGCTCGATTTCCTGGGTGGATTTCTGCGTGCGATGGGCCAGCGCCCTGACTTCATCGGCCACCACCGCGAAGCCACGACCGGCTTCACCGGCGCGCGCAGCTTCAATGGCGGCGTTCAAGGCCAGCAAGTTGGTTTGCTCGGCAATCGCCCGGATCACGTCCAGCACCTTGCTGATGTCATTGGCCATGGTTGCCAGCGCTTGCACTTCACCGGAGGTGGACTGCACGTTGGCGACCATCAGATTAATGGCAGCGACGGTGTCGTTTACCTGATTACGCCCGGCGATGGCGGCCGAGCTGGAGTGCGCGGTCAGCTCGGAGGTGGTGGCCGCATTGCCGGCGACTTCTTCCACGGCGGCGGTCATTTCGGTCACCGCGGTGGCCGCCATTTCGATTTCATGGTTCTGCCGCTGGATCGTGCGCGAGGCGCCCTCGGTCACGGCGTGCATTTCTTCGGAAGTGGCCGCCAGTTGCGTGGAGGAGTCGCCGATCAGCGCCAGGGCATCACGCAGATTGGACTGCATGGTGGCAATGGCTTTTGACAGCTGCGCCGCTTCGTCGGAGCCCTCCACATCAATGCGCTGGCTTAAGTCATTGGCGGCGATGCGTTGGGCCATCAGCAGGGATTGATTGATCGGCGCTGTGAGGCTGCGGGTATAAAGCCAGGCCAACAGTAAGGAGGCGGTTATCGACAGGAGCAGGAACACACCGACGATCAGCAGTGTTTGCTGATAAACGTCATCGGCGTCTTGTCCGGCTTTTTTCGCCTTGTCCTGGTTAATGCTGATAAGGTTTTTCAGCGCGGTTTCGACTTTGTCTGCCGCTTCTTTCATGGGCCCGTTGGAGATGGCGACTGCACCTTCCAATTGTTGTGCGCTAACTAGAGAGAGGTAATTGTCCTGGGTTTTAAAGTAATCAGCTTGAAACTCGCGCAACCTTGCAAACGCTTCCTGACCTCGAGGCGTGACAATAAAGTTTTTCAGGGATTGTGAATATTGATCGATCAACTGCCGCGATTGCTGGATATCGCTGATGGCCTTGGTCCGGCGCTCCTGAGGCTCGATCGGATTGCGCACCCTGGCGTTGTTGCCCCGGATGGTGACAAACTCGCGATCCAGTTGGCCCAATAGTTGTACGCTGGGCAATACGTTGGTTTCGACATACTTCTCTGCTGTTTTAAGCAGCCCGGCTTGCCTGAGAGCGAGTACTCCCATCGCAATAATGATCAGGCAGAAAAAACCGAAACAAACAGCCGAACGCGGCGCGAGATTTAGTTTACGCAAAAACATGTTAATTCCTCAGGTGTGGGCGCTTGCACCCGTGGAATTAATATCGACACGGTTGTTCGAAACTTTACGTACTCACGCAATTATAGTTTCGTTAGTTTGTATTTTTAATTAGTCAATAATAATTAGATGTCCAATTGTTTCGGTATTCCCCGGCGTCATTCCTGCACCCATTGCGCGCTGTCAAACACAAAGCCCGGGCTCAGAAAACCCTGGCCGGTTTTGCCTGATGCAACGCCAATCTCCAGTGTATTGAGCCCCGCATGCAAAGCCGCTGCCGGAACACTGACGTCGAACACCGTGTTGTTGCCCCGATAAGTCCCACGGGTAATGCCACGGCTGTCAGGCTGGCTGGACGCCTGGGGCACGGGCGCTGTCCACTGCTGGTTGACGCTCACCGTGGGACGCCCGCCAGCTTGGGCCAGTGAGATGAACAGGCGCAGGCGGTAGGCGCGCAGCTCGTTGGCGGCCAGTACGAACTGGATGCGCGTGGGGCTGTTGACGTCGCGCCACTGCGCGGCGGGGAAGGCGTCGGGCCTGCTGCTGCCGACGCTGTAGGTGACGGGCGCCCATGGCGTCATGCGTGTATCGCTGGGGTGCGCAGAGGCCAGCAGATGGGCATTGAGAAACCCGGCAGGTGTGCCATCGGGTGTGCCGATCTGCCATTTCACCTGGCCGGCCAGAGCATGAGCCTGCACGCGCGCGCGCGTGGTTGCGCCCGCGTTGATATTCACCGTGCTCTGCGCCACCTCAAGCTCACCCTGATAAAGCGTCAGGCGGTACTGCCCCGGCCGAACCCCCGTCAACGTAAACCGCCCGCTGCCGTCGGCCCGCGACCAGTATTGGGCGTTGGCATTGCTCAAGCCCACCACCGCTGGCAGTCCATAGGCCACGCCGCCCACCTGGCCGACAACGGCGCCGCGTTCTGTGCTGCCCACAAAGCCGGCCAGTCCCAGACGGTTGTCGACGAACCCCAGGTCGGTCAATGCCGCGTCGGGCGCGTCACCGTCGGTGAACAGCAGCCCGTAGACACCGTGCAGGCCGCCGCGATAAGGCTCGGTCTGGGTATGGTTGGAGAACATGTAGTTGTACAGCTCGTGGGTGATCGGGGTTTTCTGCGTGGCGATGTCCTTGAAGAACGGGCCGCCCGCGCTCAGCTCGCGGTTGCCCATCAGCATGTACACCGCTACACCTGGGCCTTTGACGCCGTGCAGCGGGTCATCGATCATCGCTTGCGCCGAATAGAACTTGGAACTGGTGCGCCCATCGGCGAGCAAAAACACATCCTTGCCTTCGATGGCCGTGCCGACATTGGAATCGGTGCCACGCTCGGCCTTGGGCAGCTTGTTGACATTCAGCCGCGCCACAAAGCGCAGCTCGCCCACCGGCAGCAAGGCCGGCGCATAGGTCGCCATGTAGATCGCCGCGCGTCCTTTTTTGGCCAGGTAGTAGTGGATCAGCTCACCCGCCCGCGCGCTGATCACAATCACATCGCCCACGGTGTGCGCCTCCACCTGTGCGCTGCCGAGTCCAGAAGCAATCTGCGAGGCCTTGGGTTCGGTGGTCTGCAGTTCGTTGCCGCGATAGCGCATCGAGACCAGGTCGCCGTTGCGCGTGTCCACGCTGAAAACCAGGTTGGCGTCGGTGTCGACCACGATGCGCGCGTCACTGCGGGTGAAGCTGAAACCGGCGGCGTGAGCCTGAACCGCCAGGGTGCACAGCACGATCAGCATGAGACGTCGCATCAGCCTTTCTCCAGAGTCATATGGCCGGCGCCAGCATCGCGGGGCACATGCAGGCGTACCCTGTCGGGCGGCTGCGGCGCCACAAGGTACTGGCGGTATTGACTGAACGCTTGCAGGGCCGCCGCGTCCTGAGGGCGATAATCATCGCCACTCTGGCGCTGCTGGTTCGGCACACAGGGCCGGCCGATGGCGGCCTGGCAAGTGTTATCGGCGGCGGGGGCGAAGAGGGCGAAGGCGGTGCCGGGCTGGCGGGTGTCGTTGAACAGCGGGTGGGACACGTCATCGAAGACATTGCCTTCCACCAGCAGATGGGCGCTGGTGGTGCGCGACATGATCGCGCCCTGATACGTCAGGTGGGCGAACACATTGTTGACCAGCTGCGCACGCACCTCGGCACCGCCCATGCCGCCGGCATGAGGCGCACGCCCCGAGGTGTCGTGCACGTAGTTGCCCGCCAGCGTCAGGGTGTCGTGGTGACCGAGAAACAGCCAGACCCAGTAGTGGTGACCGTCACAAGTCGCCGAATAGGGCGTGCGGCCGTCGAATTCGTTGTTGGAAATCGTCACATGGGTGGCGCTGCCCCAGCCGCTCACGATCATCTGCCGGCCGATCCGCGCGAAGGTGTCATGGTCGATCCACACGCCATCGGCATCGTCCAGCGTCAGCGCATCGCCGCCCCAGACCACACGGGGGTTGATGTCCGAGAGGGTCAGGTTACGCACGATGACATTGTGCGCGCCGCCGCCAATCAACAAGCCCATGCCCTGGATCCCGGCATGGGCGCCCACGCCCAGCAGCGTTTTGTTCGAGCCGACCTTCAGACGCTGCAGGCCGGCCTTGTCATAGCTCACCGTGGCCGGCGGTTTGGACTGGCAAAAATGGTTGGCGCCGTCGATGGCCCACTGGCCGCCGCCTTTGGGGCAGGCGTTGGCCATGCAGCCGGCCTCGGTTACCCGGGCGCTGCCATCGGTGACCACTGAGCCGCGAAAATCGAAAGTATGGTCAAGGGCGATCACGCGCGGCGTGGTGTCGGTGCAGTTGCCTCGCGCATCGAAGCGGTCACACAGAGCGTTTTTCAACTCGGCCGGGGTGGCGGGGTGCACGGCGACAGCCTGTCCGCCGCCGCTGACTCCTTGGGCAAAACCCTGAGGCGTCGCAGCGGCGTGGCACAGCGGCACCGCCAGCAAACACAGGCAGAGCACAAACGAATTTCGACGCATCATCGGCATGTTCCTGAGTGGCCTACCGCAGGCCGGCCATCATCTAAATACCCGGGGGGATTTATCAAATGGTTTGAAACCGATTGCGATGTTCTTCAGCTGTTGTTCAGTTGCGGGCAAACTGGCGCTGTGGCGAGCGGGTTTTTTGTGCTGAACAGACTTGTCGTGGCGAGCAGGCTTGCCCAATGCCGTTCAGTTAAGCGCTGATTCCCTGTGGCGAGCAGGCTTGTCCTGCGTTGGGCTGCGCAGCAGCCCCAAAACCAGGCCCTGAGCCGTATCAGGTACACCGCGTTTTGCTGGATTGGGGGCGCTTCGCACCCCAACGCGGGGCAAGCCCGCTCGCCACACCAAGCCCGCTCGCCACAAAAAGCCTGCTCCCTACAACAGCCCGATTGCCACAACGCCCGCCTCACGGCACCAGTTCAGCCTTGCTCAAACCATACTCCCCCAGCGAATACAGCAGGGTCCCATACCCCAACTGATCGTACCCGCCGCTGTTGGGGCCGTAATCGCCGCCGCCGCCCTCGGGCTGGACCTTTTGCACGAACGCTTTCACATAGGGTGCATTCAGGCCCTTGAGCACCACGTAGTGGTTGTAGAGCAATTCCCAGATCGGACGGACTTCGCCACGCTTGTCGGGCGAGATCACCTTCTGCTTGAACGCGCTGTTGGTAAACGTGGTGAACGGCACCTCATGGTTCAGGTTGTACTTGGCCACATACTCGGCGCCTTGCAGCACGCGGTTGTTCTGGTAGCCGAACAGGTCGTCGCCCTGGCTCCAGGCCATCTGGCAGAAGCTGCCGAGCAGGGCGATGTCGAGCATGGTGTGGGCCTGGTCGCGGCCGCTTTCCTGGACCTGGCCCAGGCCCTCGGGGTAGAGCTTCCATACCGCGTGTTCGATAGCGCCGTTGCCGGCCCCGTGCTTGAAGTAGTCGACGGCTTCGTTATAGAGATCGCGCCGGTCGGTCAGCACGCCGATGGCCAGGATCGAGTTCATGTTGGCCAGGTCCCAGTTGGCCCAGTGGTGATCCGGCAGCATGCCGTCCTGGTGCACCAGAAAGTCATGGTTGATGGGGTAGAACACCGTGAGCATCATGTGTTGGAACCGATGAAAGTCTTCAGCCTTCCACTTCGGGTAGCCGCGCAGGATTTCCCCCGCATTGGCCAACTGGTAACCGTACAAGCCTGCCGCCAGGGACCTGCCGTTTTCGCCCTCGATGCCGGTGAGGGTGGACGCCCACTGGTCGAGGATACTCACGGCCTTGGCGGCATAGGCCGTATCACCCGAGATCTGCCAGCGCAGGGCCAGGGCATAGGCCGCGGCGGCATCGTTGAACAGTTTGTTGTAGTTGTTCGGGCCGTTCGCCGTGCGATAAACCACCGGCACCGGGTTGGCTTGCCAGGTCAGTGAGGCATGCTTGTTGTCGATCAACTTCTGCCAGCCCTCCAGCCAGGGATGGTTACGGTTGACGATTTTTTCGCGGATGCGCATGAAGTCCTGCTGGGTTTGCAGCAGGCCTGGATGCACGAACGCGCCGGTGTGCAGGGTGGAGGCGGGGGCGCCGAGGCTCACCGACAGCGCGCCGAGCAGCACGGCCCCTTTGGATAATTGCTGGATACCGCGCGTTGCCTTGAGCAGAACGTTCATCGTGTTGTCGTCTCCGTGGTTGGAATGCTGCGCTGTGTGAACAGCGCTACGTAAAGCACCGGGATCAGTCCCAGCGTGACCAGGGTGCCGAGCGCCAGGCCGCCCATCAGGGTGATTGCCATGCCTTCCCATAGCGGCCCGGCAAACAGCATCAGCGGGACGAGCCCGATGATGCAGGTCAGTTTGGTCATGACGATGGGGCGCAGGCGTTTGACGGCGGCATTCACCACCGCGTCGTGCACCGCCAGGCCGTCATGCAGTTCCGCTTCGATGCGTTCGAGCAGCAGCACCGCGTTGTTCACGATAATCCCCGCCAGTGACAGCAGACCGAAGGTGGCCATGAAGCCGAACGGGTAGCCGGTAATCAGCAACGCGACCGCCACGCCGATCAGCACGAAGGGGATCGCCGACACCACGATCAGCACTTTGCGCAGCGAATTGAATTGCCAGACAAACAGCAACAGCATGGCCACCAGCGCATGGGGCAGGTATTGCAGGAGCGCCTGGTTGGCCTCTGCCGAATCTTCAATCTCACCGCCCAGCTCAATCCGGTAGCCGGGCGGCAGGCGCAGGGCGGCCACTTGCGGCGCTAGCCGTTTGACGAGGGAGGTGGCCGTCAAGCCAGGGTTCTGCCCGACCACGGTGATTGCCCGCTCCTGATTGCGACGCACCAGGGTCGACGGCTCGCTGGACGCACGAATCTGTGCAATCGCCGTCAACGGCACGGGGGGCGATCCATCGGCCGGATACACCAGAATGCCGCGCAGGTCGGGCGCGGCCCCGCCCACTGGCGCCGGCTCGCGCACCACCAGCGGCACGCGGGTTTCACCGTCCTGCAGGGACGAAACCTGGAGGCCGCCAAAGTGCAATTGCAGGGCCTGGGCGATGGCTTGGGTGTCCACGCCAGCACGACGCGCGCCGGGCTGATCGACCTCGACGGTGTAGCGTGTGAGCCGCGTGCTCCAGTCGTTGCGCACGTCCAGGGTGCCCGGCACCTGCCGCAGGGCGGCTTCGATCTGTGCGGCAAGGGTGCGCAATACGTTTTCATCCGGGCCGATGATGCGATAGATCGCCACGCCAGCCTCGGTGGTGCCTAGGGAGAATCGCTTGGGCTCGGCGCGCAGCTCCGGGTGTTGCTTGAGCAAGTAGCGGCGCACGTTGGCGATCACCGCGTCGATGTCGCTGCCGGCCTTGACGCTGACGGTGAAGTACGCGGTTTCCGGCGCTGGCAGCGGTGGGTTGAGGCCCAGCACGATGCGCGGCCCGCCGTCGCCGACGTAGCCGATGCTGTCGACCACCGCCGGCTCCTTGCTCAGCCACAGGCTGATCTCGCGCACGCTTTGCAAGGTGTTGCGCGAACCGCTGCCCGGCTCCAGGGTGATCGGCACCTGAAACTGCAGGCGGTCCGACGGCGGCAAAAAGTCATAGGGCACGCGCATCAGCTCGAACACAGCGGCGGCCAGCAGCACCAGCATTGCCATCAGGAACAGCAGCTTGTGCCGCAACACCCGGCTGATCACGGCGCGATAGCCACGGTAAAAGCCGCTGTCGTAAGCCGCGTCCGCGGCCTCGTCGTGCGCGGCCCTGCTGAAATACAGGCACAGCAGCGGCGTTACCGTGATGCTCAGCAGCCACGAGCCGAGCAGCGTCAGCGCCAGCACGATGGCCAGCGAGCGCAGGTATTCGTTGGTGCTGGTCTGGCCCAGAAAGAACGGCGAGAACGCCAGCACGATCACCAGCGAGGACGTCAGCAACGGAATCGCCAGGGTGCGCCCGGCCTCCACGCAGGCCTGGCGCCGCGCCTCGCCGGCATGCAGGCGGCGTTCGATGTCCTCGGCGATCACGATGCCGTTGTCCACCAGCAATCCGAGGGCGAGGATGATGGCCGCCATCGACACCGTCTGCAGTTCGACCCCGAGCAGGCGCATGGCAATCAAGGTGCCGAGAATGGTCAACGGCACAATGGCGCCCACCACCAGCCCGGTGCGCCAGCCGAGAAACAGCATCACCACCGCCATCACGATGACCACTGTTTCGATCATCACGTGTTTCATCTTGCTCATCTGCTGAGCGACCACATCCGCCTGGAACGTCACCACGTGGGTGGCGAACCCCAGCGGCAATTGCTGTTCCAGTTGGGCCAGGCGACTGCGCAGCGCGGCGCCGAACTGCTGGATGTTCTGCCCGGCAGCCATGGACACCGCCAGCACCACCGCGTCCTGGCCCTGATAGATCGCGGCAGTCTGCGGCGGGTCGACGGCCATCACCGACACCTGGGCGATGGTGCCCAGCGCGACCGACCGCGTACTGCCGGCGGCGCCCGGCAACTGGATCGGCAACTGGCGCAGTTGCTCCACGCCGAGCAGTTCGCCAGTGACCGTGAGGGTGGTGCTCTGCCCGCCGATCTCGGCGACGCCGCCGGGCGCCAGCACGTTTTGTTGCTGCAACTGCTGGAACAGCTGCTGCGGCGACAGGCCCAATCCCGCCAGGCGCTGCGGGTTGAAGTCGATGGACAGTTGCTGCTCTTGCACGCCGTGCAACGTCACCTGGCCGATGCCGGGCAAGCCGCCCAATTGGTCGCGCAGGCGTTTGAGCGGCCCGCGCATCTCGCTCATGCTGTAGCCGGGCGCGGTGACGGCAATGGAGGCCACGGCGACGCGGCCGAAATTGTCATCCACAAAGGGACCCTGGGTGCCAGGCGGAAAACCCGCGCCGGCCTCGCTCGCCTTGTTGCGCACCTGCTGCCACAGCACGCCGAGGTCCTTGATGTCGTCGCGGGCGGTCACCTGAATGACCACGCTGCCGGGGTGGATCGTGGTGACGATGGTTTTGATCTGCGGCAATTCACGCAGTTTTTCTTCGGTGGGCCGCGCCAGCAGTTCTTCCACGCGCTCGCTGGGCAGCCCGGGAAACTGGATGCTCACCAGCGCATCGCGGATGGTCACCGACGGTTCCTCCTGGGTGGGGAAACCGAGGAAAGTGGCCACCCCCGCCAGCAGAATCAGCAGGGCGCTGAATAACGTCAGGCGGCTGCCATTCAAGGCATGCAGGGTCAGGTTGCTCATTGGGTGACGCTCAAGCGGCTGGAAGATTGCAGCAGGTTGACGGGCTGGCCGTCATCGAGAAATGCAACGCCGGTGGTCACCACCTGTTCGCCCTCCGCAAGGCCCGCGTCGATGGCAACGCGACCCTGGTCGATCAGGCCGATGCGGATGTCGCGCAACGCGACCTTGCCGTGGGCTGCGTCATACACGAATACCTGCACCCGCCCGGGGGCGGCGCCGATGCGCAGCGCCTGGGTTGCAATGCTCAGCGGCTGCGGGGCGCCACTGACCAACTTCACCGTGAGGTTCACGCCGCTGGGCAGCGCGAGGTCGCTGGCGAGCAGGCGAAAGCGTGCGCTTTGCACCACACCGTTCTGCGCGCGCATCGACAGGCCCTCCAGCACCAGCGGCAGGCTGGAGCCGGGCGCACTCGGGTCGGTGGCGACGGCGCGGTCTCCCGGTTTGAGGCCGATGGCCTGTTCCACCGGGATGGGTACGATGACCTGCGCGGCATCGGTGGCCTCCAGCTCCATCACTACCTGGCCCGGCGACAGCTCGCTGTACAACTGCGCCGTGCGCGCCACGATGCGACCGTTGAACGGCGCAATGAGCCGGCCCTGGCGCTGATCGCGGCGCAGCAGATCCAGCGCGGTTTCATCCGCCGCCTGTTGCGCGACGGCCGCTTGCCAGGCCGTTTCGGCTTGCTCCACGGCGCTGGCCGCGACGCTGCCCTGGGCAAACAGCTGTTGCTGGCGCAGCCGGTTGCGCTTGCGTTCGCCGGTCTGCGCGACGCTGGCGAACAGGGTGGCCTGGGCCTGTTTCAGGCGCAGTTGCACCACCGTGCTGTCCAGGCTTGCCAGGACCTGGCCCTGTTTCACGGCATCGCCCACATCGGCATTCAACGCCACCAGGCGTCCCGCGCTTTCGAAGGCCAGCTCGGCGCGCTGGCGCTGGCGCACCACGCCGGTCAGCGGCAGGCCGTCGGCGTCTGCTGCCTGCACGCGAGCGACTTTCACCGACCTCAAGGCTGGCTCCGGCAGCGGTTCTTCCCGTGAACAGGCCGCCATTGCCAGGCAGGTCAGGCCCAGCAACAGGTAATGGCCCCAGGGGCGAAGCGGGGAGGTGATCACGTTCATGGGGAAACCCTGTTTGCGGAGGAGGCCAACGGTGCGCCCGACAGCGCGCGATACAACGCCAGTCGGTTGAACGACACGGAGTAGGCGGCGCTGCGCAGCTGGAGCGTGGACTCGGCGAGGCGAATCGCGGCGACCGGCTGCTCCATCTGCGCCGCCGCGCCGACGGCAATCTGCTGCTCGACACGCTTTGCCTGCGCTGCCGTCAGGGCCGCCAGCTCGACCTGCGTGGCGGCATCGGCCAGCGCTTGCCGACGCTGGCTTAACAGGTCGGCGATGTCGCGGAAGGCGTCTTGCACGGTTTTTTCGTACTGGGCGACGGCCGCTTGTTGGCGCACGTGGGCCAGGTCAAGGTTGGCCTGGTTGCGCCCGCCGTCGAACAGCGGCAGGTTCAGTTGCGGCGTGAACAGCCAGGCGCCACTGCCGGAGGCGAACAGGCTGCTCAAGTGCGGGCTGGCGATGCCGGCACCGGTGCTCAGGGTGATCGACGGAAAGAACGCCGCACGCGCGGCACCGATGTTCGCATTGGCGGCGCGCAGCGCCTCTTCGCATTGGCGCACATCCAGGCGCTGCAACAGCCGTTGCGAGGGCAGGTCGACCAGCCATGCCGGGGTGCCCAGGTCCACCGAGGGATCGAGGGTGGCCTGCGTCGAAGGTGCAACCTGATAGCCGCTGACCCACGACAGCGCCTGCACCGCGCGTTCATGCTCGGCGCGCGCATCCTGCGCTTGCAGCGCGGCGCGGTGCACCTGCAGGCGCTGCGTGTCGACCGTGTCCTGGGCCACCAGGCCTGCCTGTTGCTGCCCGTCGAGCAGGTGCAGCAGCTGGTTCTGGTGGTCGAGGATGGACTGGGTGTCGAGCTGGATGCCGGCCTGCAAACGTTCCTGCAAATACAACCGCGCCACCTCGACGATCAAGGCCTTGCGCGCGGCCAGGGCGCCGTAGCGTGTGGCCAGGTAATCATGCCGGGCCGCGTCGGACAGGTTGCGGACACGGCCGAAAAAGTCCAGTTCGAAGTCCGAAATGCCCACGGACGCCACCGCGATGTCCTGCCCGTAGCGCTCGTCGGCGGCCTCGTCGTGCAGGTGCTGGCGGTTGCGTTGCAGCCCCAGGCCGACGGTGGGCAGGCGCGCTGCTCGGGACATGCCGTATTCGGCGCGCGCCTGTTCGACGCGCAAGATCGCCAGGCGCAGGTCGCGGTTGTAGGCCAGCGCCTGCTCAACCCGATGGGGCAACTGCGCCGACGCATCCAGTCCGGCCAGCAGCTGTGTTTCTTCGTCGGACAGCGGCTCCACGGCGGTTTGCGCGGTGGGCGCCGAGGCCGCCGAGGCCGCTGCCGGTGCGTGTGTCCAACTGCCCGGCACCGGCAGCGCCGGCGTCTGGTACGCGGGCGCCAGTGAACAGCCGGTCAGCACGCTGCTCAGCAGCAAAACCGCACAGAGGCGTTCAGGCAGCTTGATAGGCTTGGACAGCGGTGCGGTGGTCGGCATAGCATCGGTTCGCGAAAGTCGGTGTAGGGCGATACTGACAGCGGACTTTCAATAAACCGTTCGTGAATTATCAAGGTTTCATCAAGAGGCTTCTTTGTGTCAGGAAAACGTATCCTCATCGTCGAAGACGACGCCGACAGCGCCAATATTCTCGAAGCCTACCTGCGCCGCGACGGCTTTGAAGTGGCCCTGGCCGAGGATGGTCGACGCGCGCTCGAACTGCACAAAAGCTGGCAACCGGACCTGATACTGCTCGACGTGATGCTGCCGTACCTGAGCGGCACCGACGTGTTGTCCGCCGTGCGCCGCAGCAGCGACACGCCGGTGATCATGGTCACGGCCATGGGCGACGAACCGGAAAAACTCGGCGCCCTGCGCTATGGCGCCGACGACTACGTGGTCAAGCCCTACAGCCCGCGCGAGGTGGTGGCGCGGGTGCATGCGGTGCTGCGCCGTACCGGCGCCAGCCAGCCGCTGGAGCAGGTGTTGCGTCATCAGAACCTGTTGGTGGACCTGGGCGCCTTCACCGCCGCGATAGAACAGCGCGATGCGCCGCCACAGTGGCTGGACCTGACGCCCACCGAATTCAAGTTGCTGGCGACCCTGCTCAAGACCCCGTCCAAGGCCTTCACCCGCGACGAGCTGCTGGAAATCTGCCTGCCCGACAGCGAGGCGCTGGCCCGCGTGGTCGATGCCCACGTGCATAACCTGCGGCGCAAGCTGGAAAGCCATGGCATCGCCGGCGTGCTGGTGACGGTGCGCTCCATTGGCTATCGGTTCCGGTAATCGCCATGACCCAGACCTCTCGCGTCAACGACAAGCCCCTGTGGCGCTGGGTGGGCATGCGCATGAGCCTGCTGGCGATTGGCGCGGTGGTGGTGATCGCGCTGTGCATGTGGATCAACTTCTGGGTGTCGGACTGGTATTTTATCCAGCATCTGCCACCCCAGGCGCGCGAGGAATTGCTGCAACTGCGCGCCGAGCCGCAACTCAACGAGGTGCGCTTGCGTCAGCTGGTGGCTGAATATTACCCGGTGGAGTTCTTCCAGCCGGACATCGCCAATCGCGACTGGTTGATTCTTGCCGGCCTGGTGCTGGCGACCATTCCGGTGATCATTTTCTTTGGGCTGTGGTTTTCGCGGCCCTTGTCCAGCCAGTTCTCGGCGATTGCCCAGGGGGCGCAACGGGTCGCCGGTGGGGATTTTCTGACGCGCCTGCCGATCCAGCCGCACACGCCGGACGAGCTGCGGCGCCTGATCGGCGACTTCAACAGCATGACCACCCAGTTGCAGCGCTACGAGCGCGATGTGCGCGAGTCCAGCGCGGTGATCGCCCACGAACTGCGCACCCCGCTGAACGCCGCCATGGGCCGCGTCCAGGGCATGCTCGATGAGGTGTTCCCCAGCGATGCGGTGCAACTGAGCATGGTCAAGCGCCAGCTTGATCAATTGCGCAAACTGGTGGATGACCTGCACCTGTTGTCGATGGCCAGGGCCGGCCGGTTGGTGCTCGAACGCAGCGATTTCTCGCTGGCGGCGCTGGTGAGCGAACGCCTGGCGTGGTTCCAGCCGCAACTGGACGAGGCCGCCATCGCGACCCAAGTCAACATTGCCCCGGCGCTGTCGATCAACGCCGATCGCGACCGTCTGGGCCAGGTGCTCAATATCCTCATCGACAACCTGCTGCGCTACGCGGCCAGTGGCGGCGAGTTGACCATCACCGCGCGGCAGGTCCAGGCGCACATCGTGATCGAGATCGGAGATCGAGGGCCGGGCATCGAAGCCGAGCATCTGGACAGCGTATTCGATCGATTCTGGCGCGCGGAGCACTCCCGCGCACGTTACTCGGGCGGCAGCGGGCTGGGCCTGTCCATCGCCCGCGCGATCTGCCAGGCCCATCGCGGGTCGATCACCGCCAGCCACCGCGATGGGGGCGGCACGCTGATCAGGGCAGAGTTTGTGCTGTAGCGAGCGGCCATATATCTATGTGTAGATAACTATTTAAATATAGGTAAATATACCGTCGGTGGCGCTCATCCGAGCGCCTGCGCAGCATCGACGGAGCACGGGCATGGCGAATGAACATCAACGACTGCAGCGCATTCTTCTCACCAATGACGACGGCATCGATGCCCCCGGCCTCAAGGTGCTGGAGCGTATCGCCTGGCAACTGGCGGATGAAGTCTGGGTGGTCGCGCCATTGCTCGACCAGAGCGGCACTTCCCACTCCGTGAGTCTGCACGCGCCGTTGCGCATGAGCTCCCACGGCGTGCGGCGGTTCGCTGTCACCGGCACGCCGGGTGATTGCATTGCGCTGGCGCTGGGGCATCTGCTCAGCCACGACAAGCCGGACCTGATCCTGTCAGGCGTCAATCGAGGGGCCAACCTGGGCACGGAAACCGTATTCTCCGGCACCGTTGGCGCAGCGATGACGGCTCTGTTGTTCGGCATTCCGTCCATCGCCTTGAGCCAAGGCTTCATCGACCGCAGCGCTGTGCCGTGGGTCAACGCGCTCCACCATGGGCCGCAGGTGATTGCGCAACTGCTGGCCGTGGGATGGCCGCGCGAGGTGTGCCTGAACGTGAATTTCCCCGGCTGCGCGCCCGAGGCGGTGCTGCCGCTGAAAATCACCCGCCAGGGCAGGGGCCGTCTGCAAGGCTTGAGTGTGCGCTCGGCCCATGACCCGCGCGGCCTGCAATACCACTGGCTACAACTGCAACGGCATGCCGAAGCCGATGCGCCGGGCACGGAAACGTTCGAGCATGTGGCCGGGCATATCACCGCCACACCGTTGCGGTTCGAGCGCACTGACACCGGGGCGAGCATGCTGGCGCAGCGATTGATTCAGGACTGCGCGGAACCGCTGTAACGGCTGAGCTTTTCCATCAGCAGCCCGGCGGCCTCCAACTGCTCGCGTTCACTGACGCTCAGGCAGGCTTGCACCGCCTCGGCCAGCCATTCGTCCCGGCGTGCACGGCTGGCCTGCAACACCTCGCGACCTGCTGCCGACAAGCCGATCCAGCTGCGTCTGCGGTCCTCGGTGTCGGGTGTGCGGGTGATCAGGTCCCGCGCCTCAAGATCCTTCAGCAGGGCCGCCAGGTTGGACGAGCGTATATTTTCCGCCTCGGCGATTTTCGAGGGCGTGGCCATGCCGTCCATGTGATCGATTGCGCTCAACACCAACATCTGCGACCACGTCTCGGGATGATTCTGCGCTTGCTGGCGCAAGCGTTTGTTCAAGTGCGTGAAGCGCCCGCGAAATAACGAAATATCCATGCAACGACACCTTGGAAAAAACCTGGGTGATTGTAGCCAAATCGGCCGCAGCGCGTTGGGGTTTGGCCGTGCTCTTTCGATGACTTAATGATGAGTTATAACACGCGTTATATACGGATGATTATGCGTAGTTGCTCAAGGCCATCAACTTGCCATGTATTAAGTAGTGGCCTTTGACTCCTTAAATAATTATTCATAATTCAAGTTTCAAGTTCTGTGTTAAACCTTGTTTTGCACTAGTAACGCTCTTCGCCTGAATGCCATTTATCATTCGAAGTGCACGTGCGACTTGAATTCACTTATCGCTTGTCACTTAAGCGTCAGTAAAAGGACATCAACATGAAACCTGCGAATCACACACCCACACGCTGGACCCGGGCTGATGCGCTGAAAGTCAATGAAAATGACCCGACTACCACGCAACCGTTAGTACGGCCTGACTTCCCCGTCATGAGTGACACCGTGTTTATCTGGGACACCATGCCCCTGCGCGACCTCGACGGCGCGGTGGTTTCCGTCGATGGCTGGTCGGTGATCTTCACGCTTACCGCTGACCGCCGCCCCCACGACCCGCAATTCATCAATGCCGACGGGCGCTATGACATCAAGCGTGACTGGGAGGATCGACACGGGCACGCGCGCATCTGCTACTGGTATTCACGTACCGGCAAGGACTGGATTTTCGGCGGCCGTGTGATGGCTGAAGGCGTGTCGCCCACCACGCGAGAATGGGCAGGCACGCCTATTCTGTTAAATAACAACGGTGATATCGATCTGTATTACACCTGCGTTACGCCCGGCGCGACGATTGCCAAGGTAAAGGGCCAGATCGTGACAAGTGAAGACGGCGTGCAACTTATAAACTTCAATACAGTGACGTCGTTATTTTCGGCGGACGGCACTTACTATCAAACCGAATCACAAAATGCGACTTGGAACTTTCGTGACCCCAGCCCGTTTATCGATCCCAACGACGGCAAGTTATATATGGTGTTCGAGGGTAATGTCGCGGGCGAGCGCGGCACCCATGCGGTCGGCCCGGAAGAAGTGGGCCTGGTCCCGCCAGGGCACGAAGATGTCGGCGGCGCGCGTTATCAAGTGGGCTGCATCGGCATCGCCGTGGCCAAGGACCTGAGCGGCGAGGAATGGGAAATACTGCCGCCCCTGGTGACGGCCGTCGGCGTCAACGACCAGACCGAGCGCCCGCACTATGTGTTTCAGGACAATAAATATTACCTGTTCACCATCAGCCACAAGTTCACCTACGCCGACGGCGTGACCGGCCCGGATGGCGTGTACGGCTTTGTCAGCGAACACCTGTTCGGCCCGTACCGTCCGATGAACGCGTCCGGGCTGGTGCTGGGCAATCCACCCGCGCAGCCGTTTCAGACCTACTCACATTGCGTGATGCCCAATGGTCTGGTGACCTCGTTCATCGACAGCGTGCCCACCGAGAACGGCGACTTCCGCATCGGCGGCACTGAAGCGCCCACGGTCAGAATCGAGCTGCACGGCGACCGCTCGTTTGTGCGCGAGGCCTATGACTACGGCTATATTCCGCCGATGCGCGATGTCGTACTGAGCTGAGGCCGCAAGCCGCTTGCCTGCGCCTGGCAGGCAAGCGGCTTGATCGTTCAGTGACCTTCCAACCGAAAAAATGAACCCCCGCGCGTCCTTCAGAACCTAAATGAACATGACCTGAAGGAGGTGCACCATGCAAAACACCTATCTGTGGATTTTCCTGGCCGTTATCGCGCTGTTGCTCGACCTGTGGGTGATCAACAGCGTCTGGCGCAGCGACAAGGCGTCGGGCAGCAAGGCCGGCTGGACGGCGTTGGTGGTGCTGCTGCCATTCGTCGGCGCGGCCATCTGGGGCGTCGCCGGCCCGCGCGGCGTGGCCAAGGCGCCGTCCTCGCCGGAACACAGCAAGGGATGACCCCATGGCGCGGCCCGACCACAGCGACCTGCACAACCGCCACTACCCGGTCGAGGAAGACATGGCCCTGCAACGCCGGGTCTGGCGCTTTGAGCGCATCGGCTGGTACGCGCTGTTGCTGTTGATCGGCCTGAGCTTGGCCGGCCTGTTTTCCAAGGGCCCCTTGAGCAATGCCCAGGCACGCAGTGCCGATGGGCACCTGTGGGTCGAATACCAGCGCTTCATGCGCAATGGCGCCTCCGATGCGCTGATCATCCACCTGCAGGGCAAACCCGGTAAGCCCCTTGAAGTGGCGATCGAGGGGGAGCTGCTCAACGGTTTCAACGTTGAAATGCTGCAGCCCCAACCGCTCAAGGCCAGCACGGCGGGCGAGGGAGTCAGGCTGTGGGCGCTCAGCGACACCGATGGGCGGGCCGCGCTGCATGTGACCCTGCGCAGCGACGGCGTGGGCCGTTTTGCCACACGCGTGACATCGACGAACGGCGCGTCCGTGCAGTTCTCACAATTTATTTATCCCTGAGGGGGCATCATGGATTCGGTGCTGCGCGCAGCCGCGATCTACCTGGCGTTGATGGTGCTGTTCAAGATCGCCGGCAGGCGCTCGCTTGCCGAACTCACCACCTTTGACCTGGTGTTGCTGATGGTCATCGGCGAAGCCACCCAGCAGGCGCTGCTGGGCGATGATTTTTCGCTGACCAATGCACTGCTGGTCATCGCCACGTTAATCGCCATCGATATCGGGTTGTCCCTGATCAAGCAACGCTCGCGCTGGTTTTCGCGGTTGCTTGATGGCGGGCCGACCATCGTGGTCGAGAACGGTCAACTGCTGCACGAACGGCTCAAGCGGGCGCGCCTGGATGAAGGCGATATTCTGGAAGCCGCGCGTTCCGCCCAGGGCATCGTTGAGATCAGGCAGATCAAGTTCGCCATTCTTGAGCGCAATGGCAAACTGTCGGTGATCCCCTATGAATAACGCTATCGATGCGAGCGACACAGCTTTTCAATTACCTTGATCAGCGCGTCATGGGCCACCGGTTTGCTGACATGGGTATCAAAGCCCGACTCGGCGGTTTTCTTCTGATCGTTGCCGGCACCGTAGCCGGTCAGGGCGATGGCTGGCACCCGCCGCAGATGGCCGATCGTGCGCAGCTTTTGCATCAGCTCATGGCCATTCATCTTCGGCATGCCGATGTCTGAAATGATCAGGTCGTAACGGGTGTCGCGCGCCGTTTCCAGGGCGACCAGCGGATCACTGAACGCGCTGACCTGGGCACCTTCCATGTCCAGCAGCATGTTCAGCACTTCAAGCACTTCCTCGGAATCATCCACCAGCAGCACCTTGACGCCGTTGAGGCGCTCGTTCTCGCTCTGGCCGGCGGCAGGGTTCGGCAGTGGCGCCTGCTCTTCGCACAGCGGCAGCATAATCGAGAAGGTGCAGCCAAGGCCCAGGCCTGGGGAGTGCACATTGACCGAACCGCCGTGGGCCTCCACCAACTGACGAACCAGAGACAAGCCAATGCCCAGACCTTCGCGCTGATGGGCCTGATGCTGGTTGTCGGCTTGCCCGAACAGATCGAAGATTTTCTCCAGGCTGTCTTCGGCGAGCCCCGCGCCGCTGTCGATCACATCCAACTGCACGCACCGGTCCGTGCGGCTGATCACCAGCTGCACCTGCCCGTCCTGCGAGGTGAACTTGAGCGCGTTGTTGACCAGGTTCCAGATCACCTGCTCGATGCGTGTAGGGTCGTCGTCGACGAACAGCGGTTCGGCCGGCGAAGGCAGTTGCAGGGTGACCTGGCAATGATGCCCGTCGGCCACGATCACCCGGTGAATATCCTCAAGCGTGCGGATCAGGTCGATCCGTTGTTTTTTCAGTTTGAGCTTGCCGGTGCGCACCCGGGCTACGTCCAGCAGGTCGTCGATGATGCGCGCCTGGCTCGATACCGCCTCGCAGATGGTGTTCACCGCCTTGATTGCCGGCGCTGCGGCCTTGGTCGCGGGCAGGCGCCGCAGCAGCTCGGCGTGCAGCTGGATCAGGTTCAACGGGTGCTTGAGCTCGTGGGACATCACCGCAAAGAACTCATCCTTGAGGTGACTGCTGGTCTGGGTTTCCATCAGCCGCTGGCTCTGCTCATCCTGAGTACGCTTGTGGCCGGTGAGGTCGCGGGCAATCTTGACGTAGCCCTGCAGGCTGGCGCTCTTGAGCAGGGTGACTTCACCGCTGCAATAAAACCGGCTGCCATCCTTGCGCACATGCCAGCGCTCGTCCTCGCCGCGCCCGTGTTCGCGAGCGGCACGCAGCTCATCTTCCGGCACACCGGTGGTGCGGTCCTCCGGCGAAAAGATCAGGTCGTAATAAGCGCCGAGCACTTCATCCTTGGTGTAGCCGAAGATCAGCTCGGCACCGGTGTTCCAGTCGGTGATGGCGCCATGGTTATCCAGAATGATGATGGCAAAGTCATGAGTGCTTTCGGCCACCAGACGCATGCGCTCTTCGCCCAGGCGCAGTTCATCCTCGGCCTGGCGTCGCTTGGTGATGTCGATAAACGTCAGCACCGTGCCGTCGATGTGATCTTCGCTGGAGCGGTAGGGCAGCAACCGCGCGATGTACCAGCGCTGGTCGTTGCTGCTGACCTCCCGTTCGATCAGGCTGAGGGACTCAAATACCGTCGTGGCGTCCTCGGTGATCTGCGGGTAATCGAGGCGGTGCGTGATATCCATCAGCGAGCGTCCGGTGTCCACCGGCAGCATGCTGAAAATATCGGTGGCGCGCGGGGTGAACCAGCGGATGCGCATGTTGCGGTCGACGAACACCGTGGCAATGTCGGTGGAGGCAATCAGGTTGGTCAGGTAGTCGTTGACCTTGTCGGTTTCCTCGACCTTGGTCTTGAGTTCGTAATTGACCGTCAACAATTCTTCATTGATCGATTGCAGCTCTTCCTTGCTGGTTTCCAGCTCCTCGGTGGCTGACCGCAGTTCCTCGTTGACCGCCTGCATTTCCTCGTTGGAAGCCTTGAGTTCCTCGCTGGAGACTTCCGCCTGTTCGATGGTGTCCTGAAGGTGCAGCTTGGTGCGTTGCAGCTCTCGCTCCAGGTTGCTCAGGATGGCATGCTCGGCCTGGTTCACAGCGCTTGCGTCGGCGTACTGCGGGTCGGCGGCGGTTTCCTGGAAAATCACCAGCACGTAGTCGCTTTCGGTGGCGTCGTCGCGATAGGGCTGGGCGGTGATGTCCACCAGGAAGCGGCCGTTGTCGCGCTGGATCTGCACCTTGCGCGAGGTCACGGCGGTATTCGATTGCTGGACCTGGAACACGGTGGTGCGGATGTCCAGGCGCAGGTCGGGATGCACCAGTGCCAGCAGGTTATGGGTGACATTACCGGCCACGTAGCGCAGGAAGCGTCCCGCGCCTTCGCTGATGTGCAGGATATCGCCCTGTATATCCACGATCACGCTGGGCGGGGCGGCCTTTTCGAGGGCGCGCAGGTGGATATCCGCGAACGAAATCTTGTTCGGCGCCTTGCTTTCACTCACCGCTTGCGGGGTGCTCGGGCGCAGGAAGCCGCTGCGCGGCATGGTGGGCGCGCGGCGCGCTGCGGAGGAACCGGCGCGCACACGGAAGATGCGGTTGCGCTTGTCCACCGGTACAAACAGGTCCAGGCAGCCGTCAGCCGATTCGGACGAGCCCAAAAACAGATAACCGCCGGGGCGCAGGGCGAAGTGGAACATTTGCAGGATGTCGCGCTGCACCTCGCGGTCGAGGTAGATCAGCAGGTTGCGGCATACGATCAGGTCGATCTGGGAAAACGGCGGGTCGGTGAGGAGGCTGTGCTTGGCGAACAGCACCTTCTCGCGGATTTCCTTGCGCACCCGATAGTGCTGGTTTTTTTCCTTGGCGAAGTACTGGCGCAGGCGTGACGGCGGCACGTCAGTGATGATCGCTTCGGGGTATACACCGTTGCGACCGTGGGTGATTGCGCGCTCATCGATATCGGTGGCGAACACCTGCATCTTGGCGCCGCTGGCATCCAGCGCCAGCTGTTCATTGACCAGCATCGCCAGGCTGTAGGCTTCCTCGCCGGTGGAGCAGCCAGCGGACCACACGCGCACTTCCTGGCGATGGGGCACACTGTCTTCCAGGGACTTGACCAGGTTGGGAATCACGTCACGCTCAAGCGCCTCGAACGCTTCGCGGTCACGAAAGAAGTTGGTGACGCCGATCAGCATGTCGCCGAGCAAGGCCTTGGTTTCTTCCGGGTGTGACTGGAGAAATGCGTAGTAGCTGGTCAGGTCCGGTTGGGCTGTGACCTGCAGGCGCCGCTCGATACGCCGCAACACGGTGGCGCGCTTGTAATGTTTGAAGTCGTGCCCGGTACTGGCACGCAGTTGCACCAGAATGTCCAGCAGCACCTGTTCCGCCACGGCGGCATCGCGCTCCGTCGCCGGCGGGACGGCAGGAATCTCAAGATCATGGATGGGCAGGGTGATCGACTGCGCGTTCTGCCACAGGTCCAACAGCTTTTGCGGCATCTCCACCACCGGCAGCACCAGGTCGACCATCTGCGTTTCGATCGCTGCCAGGGGCATGCCGTCGAACTCGGCATCTTCCGGGGTTTGCACCAGCGTGATGCCCCCTTGTTCCTTGATTCGCGAAAGCCCCACCGCGCCGTCCGAGCCGGTACCCGACAGGATCAGGCAAAACGCGCGGGCTTTATGCGCGTCGGCCAGATCGCGGAAAAACAGGTCGATGGCCGTATGCGTTCCGCCTTCGCGCACGGATGGCGAGACTCTCAGGTAGCCATCATTCATCAGCAAATGCTGGGCGGGCGAAATCACATAGACGTGATTTTTTTCGATGGGGGTGGCATCGGTGACCTGCTTGACCGGCATGCCAGTGGAGGTCTGGATGATGGTGTCCGCCACGCTTTGGTGATCGGGGGACAGGTGCAGGATCACCACGAATGCCATGCCGCTGTCCTTGGGCATGTGCTCGAAAAACGCCTTTACCGCTTGCAGTCCGCCTGCCGACGCACCGATACCCACCACCGGGAAAGTCAGATGACTAGGGGACACATCCTTGCGTTGCGGAACGTCGGGCGACCGCGGGGAGGCAGACTTCATAAATACCAACCTTGGTTAACTGCGCACGAAAGGAACGTGTGCAGGGCACGCATTCGATCGAGGGGAAGCGTTGAACGGGAAACGAAATATAACTGAAAAGCTACCTTTAACAGAATGCCTCGAAACCCACCGGTCATTTCTGGACTGTATGTGCGGTTGAGGCACTCAGCCTGAAGAAGGTTTATCCAGACCGACGAATGGCAACGCGGAGCCTGCGCTGAGCCGTACCGGCACCGATTTGGCGGCAGGCACCTTGCTGCGTTCGGCGTGGTGCCATAGCGGCAGCAGCGGGTTGCACTCGGGGTAATACGCGGCTGCGCAGCCTTCGGGAATGTCGTAGGCGATGATCTCGAACGGGCCCACCTGGCGTTTCACCGCGGGCTCGATGGCCGTGGTCAGCATGACCTGCTGGCCCGGCGTAAAGCCCAGGCGCACGATGTCGTTACCGTGCATGAAAATCACCTCGCGCGTGCCGCTCACGCCGCGAAAACGGTCATCGAATCCATAGATGGTGGTGTTGAACTGATCGTTGCTGCGCAGCGTCATCAGTTGCAGCACGTCGCGGGGAGGTTCGGCGAGGTTGACGTTATCGTCCTCGGCCAGGGTCACGGGCGTGACGAACTGCGCCTTGCCACTGGGCGTTTCCCACTGGCGCTGCGCGGCGGCAATCGGGCGATGGAAGCCGCCTGGCTCGGCCATGCGGGTTTCCATGTGGTGGAAAATCTTCGGGTAGATCGTGCCGATGGCCGTCCTGACCCTGGAGTAGTCATCGCTCCAGGCCTGCCAATCGATGGTGCAGCCGTTGGAGAGGGTGGCCATGGCCAGCCCGGCGACGATGCTGGCTTCAGCGCGCACGTGCGGGCCGACCGGTTCCGCGCTACCGCGCCAGCCGTGGATGCAGCCGGTGCTGTCCTCGGTGGTGTACATCTGCGGCACGCCATTCTGCCGATCGATTTCGATGCGGCCCAGGCAGGGCAGCAGCCACATGGCGCGTGCGGGCAGCAGGTGAGTGCGGTTGAGCTTGGTCGCCACCTGCACGTTCAACTGCAGATTTTGCCAGGCCGGCTCCATGCGTGAGGTGTCAGGAACCGCGCGCAGGAAATTACCGCCCAGGCCGATGAAGCCGCGTACGCGGCCGTCAAGAATGCCTTCACAGGCATCCACGGTGCACAGGCCCATGTGCGGCGGCACCGTGAAGCCGAAGTGCTGTTGGATCAGGTCCGCCGGCACTTTCTTCGGGTCTTCGGTAATGCCCACGGTACGCTGGCCCTGCACGTTGGAATGGCCGCGTACCGGGCAGATTCCCGCGCCCGGCTTGCCGATATTACCGCGCATCAGCAGCAGGTTGACCAGCATCTGCACGTTCGCCACGCCCTGGCGATGTTGGGTAATGCCCATGCCATACACCAGCATCACGCGCTGGCTGCGCGCATACACGGTGGCGGCGGCTTCCAGCGCACTGCGGCTAAGTCCGCTCTGGCGTTCCAGTTGTGTCCAGTCGCAGCCGCGTACGTAAGTGGTGAACGCTTCGAAGCCGTCGGTGTGGCTGGCGATGAAGTCGTAGTCCAGCACCGCGGGCGTGCCGTGCTCGGTGGCCTGGTCATCCAGGTCCAGCAATGCCTTGGCGATGCCGGTGATGGCGGCGGTATCGCCACCAATGGCGACCTGGTGGTATTGAGTGCTGATCAGCGTCGACTCGGGCGTGAGCATCTCCTTGGGCGACTGCGGGTTGACGAAGCGCTCCAGCCCGCGTTCGCGCAAGGGGTTGAAGGTGATGATCGGCACGTCGCGTCGACGCACTTCCTGCAATTGGTGGAGCATGCGCGGGCTGTTGCTGCCCACATTCTGGCCGAAAAAAAACAGGCAATCGGTGTGTTCGAAGTCGTCCAGGGTCACGGTGCCGACCGGCACGCCAATGCTTTCCTGCAGGCCCACCGAGGTACTTTCGTGGCACATGTTGGAGCTGTCGGGCAGGTTGTTGCTGCCATAAGCGCGGGCGAACAGCTGGTACATGAACGAGGTTTCCAGCGACGCGCGCCCCGAGGCGTAAAAGACCACACTGTCCGGCTCCATGGCGTTGAGCTGCACGCCGATGTCGCGGTAGGCCTCTGCCCAGGAGGTTTCGCGGTAGCGGTCCGTGACGGGGTCGTAGCGCATCGGGTGGGTCAGACGACCCTGTTGTTCCAGCGCATAGTCCGACCATTCGCGCAGCTCGCTGAGACTATGCTCGGCGAAGAAGGCCGGGTCGGTTTTGAGTGAGGTGAGTTCCCAGGCGGTCGCCTTGGCGCCGTTCTCGCAAAATTCCAGCGCATGGGGTCGGCCGGGTTTGGCCCAGGCGCAACTCACGCAGGCAAAGCCATCCGGCTTGTTCTGTTTGAGCAGGGCCGCTGGCGCTTTGCCTAGCGCCTGTTCGCGCCACAGGATGTGCATCACCGACTGTGCTGAACCCCATCCGCCACTGGCGTGGGTGTAGGGCTGGAAATGGCTTTTGGGGTAGATAAGCATCCGTCACTCCCAGGCATCGGTTGGAACCGATCAAGGTTCCCGTTCAGCGCAAGACTCGCGCTTTATTTACGCATCGCACGCTGAATGCGCATCCACTCGCGATACGCCGCAGTGCGCTGCGTATCGGCGAGCTTCTTCGCTTCGGTAAAGCGCGTCCAGGTCACGGAATCGCCGCTGTAGGACTCGATCAGTTGATACGCCAGGGCGTCCAGTCGATCAGCCTCGAAGAACATGGCGGTATTGCGGGCGATCTCGTCATCCCAGGTATGGCTGGGGTCGGTGCTGTAATCGAATGTGCGACTGTTCATGATGTAACGCTCTCCGCCCACTTTATCTCTGTCGCGCTGCTCCACTGCACATCGGTAATGCCGTATTTCTCGGCCATGGGTCTGGAGACACGCTTGAGGTTCTGTTGCCCGAATTTGGGAATCACCGCCACGCCGGCATCACAGCTCGCCCAATGCCAGGCTTCGGCATTGTTCATCTGGGGTGCACGCACGATGAAGGACTTGGGTTCACCGTGCAGCTGGTAGTGAATAGTGAATAAATCGTTGCGTTTCATGAGACCTCCCTATGCTCATGAGTAACAGATAATTGACGTCAAAAAAGATTCAAAAAAGTTGAGACATCAATCGTCGACGGTAAATCTGACAAAGCCTGGCCCCTCACTTGGCCGTTCAACTTCAACCGTCACGCCGCTGACTGAAGTGCCATCGGGCAGATTCACGGTGACGTAGTTGGGGTGACCGGGCCATTGCAGCGGTGTCTGGAAATTCAGGCTCACGATGGTTGGTTTACCGCTGCTGGTCATCTTGATATCCACCGATTCATTCAAGACTTCCTCGGGCTCTGTACCGAGGTGGCGGCGAGCGGTGATCACACTGGCAGGACCTTGATAGTCGTAAGACATGCGGAGTTACCTCAGGCGATGGGGGACAAGCTTGCAGTGCGGTAGAGCCCTGGGCGTAAACGATCGTTCAATGCAAATGAACGAGCGGCGCTGTCAGTGCCGATGGGGCGTTGCCGTGGGATCGCCGATCTGGATGATCTCGCCCTGCTGCCACGCATCCGCGCCGGGGGCAACCGCTGGCGCGGGAATGTCGGCCCGTGCGGCTTTCTTTTGGTTGCTGTCGATTCCCAGCCGCTGATCGCGTTCGGCAACCATGCGCGGGTCTGCCTGGCCATCGGCGGTGAAGCCCATCATCAGTTGGGGCACGCCCAGGGGCAGACGCTTGTCGAGGTCGGTGTGCCAGGTATGCCAGGTCTTGCCATAGGTGTGCACCAGTTTCTCCATCAGCGCGTGCTCGGCCACCTCGGGAATACCGGGCGCCACCAGCTGTCCCGACTTCACCTCGTGCACATGGCTGTGCCACAGCGCTTTTTCCGCAGGCGGCAGTGCGTTGAACAACTGCTCGCTGATGATGTATTCCACGCCCATCAGCTTTGCCTCCTTGCGATTGCCGTCATAGATCACGCACTGGATCACCTCTTCGTTGAGGATGGCGCAGTAGTGGTGCGCTTCCATCTGTACATCGGGGTGGCCGTTGTAGAAGTGGAAGCCATCCAGGTAGGCGTTCAGCGCATCTATCGGCGGGCGTGACTGGAGCAACGCGGCGCCGGTGTCGAGTGCGCGTGTGCTCGCGGCCTTGGTCTTGCCGGGCGCCTCGACATTGGAGGGCGAGTCATTGCCGGCGCAGGCGCCTAGCAGGGCGAAGGCGGTTGCCAGGGACAATGCCTTGGCCGTGCGGTGGGGGGCGGTGTCAGTCATCAGAGAGTCCTTCCTGTGGGGTGTTTTCAGGCTGGAGCGTCAACGCCGTCTTCAGCCCTGCGAAGGTTGGAAAACCTGAGGGCGCGCGCGTTCAAAATCTCTTTGGCATTGAAAAAGCTCGGGGCTCGTCATAAGAATCGAGTGGAAAACAACGCATGCGCAGGGAGTCATCATCATGTCGGTTGCCGCTTCAACCCTTGATTACCTTAAGCACCATCAACTGAAAATCACCACGGCCGAGTCTTGCACGGCCGGCAAGATCATCACTTTGCTCTCGCAGGTCGACGGCGGCGGTGCATGCATCGAAAGCGGTTACGTGGTGTATTCGCCGCAGGCCAAACAGCGTTTGTTGAACGTGCGCGCCTATACGATAGAGACCTTCAATCTCACCAGTTGCGAGGTTGCACGAGAGATGGTCCACGGCGCGCTGCACGATAGCCCGGCCAATGTGGCGGTCGCCACCACCGGGCTGCTGGGGCCGGACGCCCTCGACGGCATACCGCCGGGCACCGTCTGTTTTGCCTGGGCCTTTCGTATCGGGCAGGTTGTCAGCGTGTTCAGTCGCAAAGAGCATTTCAGCGGGTCGCGCGAGCAGGTTCAACTGGCGGCCTCTGTCCACGCCTTGCAATGGTTGCCGCACTTTCACCAGCGAGCAGTGGCAGGGGAGCGTGGCTAAAGGATGGCTCAGATACTTTAAACCTTCTGCGCGTGCGCAGTGTCGATTGCTCAGGACACGTCGGAGGGAATGTAATGATAGGGATCGTGATACCTGCCCATAACGAAGAGCGCTACATCGGCGAATGCCTCGACTCCGTGTTGCGCGCCACTGAACACCCGGCCCTCAAGGGTCAAACGCTGGAGGTGCTGGTGGTGCTGGATGACTGTTCGGATGGCACGCCGGCGTTGGTGTCGGCCAGGCAGGTACAGCGGCTGGACGTGTGCTTTCGCAATGTCGGCCAGGCCAGGGCCACAGGCGCTGAACAGCTATTGAAGCGCGGCGCTCGCTGGCTGGCCTTCACGGATGCCGACACAGTGGTGCCACCAGACTGGCTGGCGCGGCAGATCGGATTTGGTGCCGACGCGGTGTGCGGCACCGTCGACGTGGATGGCTGGAGTGAACACGACGCCGCCGTGCGTTCGCGGTATCTGTCGCTGTACCAGTTCATTGAAAACCATCGGCATATCCATGGCGCCAACATGGGCCTGAGCGCTGAGGCCTATCGCACCGCTGGCGGCTTTCAGCATTTGGCGGCTCACGAGGATGTGCGGTTGGTGGCAGACCTGGAAAGGACCGGTGCGCGCATCGTCTGGACCGCCACCAATCCGGTGATCACCAGTGCGCGCCGCGACTACAAGTGTCGCGGCGGGTTCGGCGAATACCTGGCCACGCTGGTGCCCGGCCGTCTTGGCGCAGACGCGTGCCTGGGGGCGGGCGCTGCGCTCGGCGTCGAGTAACCGTGGACCTGGTTGACTGGGTGCAATGGCCCGCCATGGCCGTGACCGTGCTCTCGGCATGGTTCATCGGTTCGCAGCGCCCGCGTCGGCGCATGCTCGCGTTTTGGGGTTTCATCCTCAGCAACACGTTATGGGTGGCCTGGGGCTGGCACACCAATGCCTACGGTTTGATCGTGCTCGAATGCGTTCTATTGGGCATGAATGCGCGGGGCTTCACAAAGAATCTGCGCGCGCAGCGCAATGCCGGATGATCGCGCTCAGCGATTTCGCACGTTCTTTTTGAAACCGCGCAGGTTCATCAGACACAGGCATACCTGTAGCACGATCAGCGCATACGCATGGGCATGAACGCCCCAGATGACCCACAGAATATTGCTCAGTATGAAACAGAAAAACCCCGCCATCCGCCTCGCCGGGCGCTGAGACCCGATCAGCCAGGCCGCCAGTACCGTGACGGCCATGGCAGGCCATTGCACCCAATCCACATCACTCAAGCCGACATCCTCAATCATCACTTCGTTTAAAACACAGAGGGTCGCCTGGGTGAATGATTCAGATTTTTTCCTAGCCCTCGCCTTAACCGCTTGTCAGCCAGGCAGACGATTTGTTGAACAGGCGCGGGGGTGTTCGAGCCACATACAACAAGGGCTGCCGGCCCGACTTTTAATCCGCCTGGAGATAATCATGAAAAAGCTTTCGATGTGCCTGGGCCTTTGCAGTGTGTTCATGCTGCAGGGGTGCTTCGACAATGCCGACAACAACACCAAAGGCAATACCGATGGGAGCAAGTCGTCGGTGCAGATGCAGGAGGGTAAGGGGGAGGGGGGCAAGTGATTGAGAACTGGCTCAACCATGGCGCGCCGCCTGAAGAGCCTAATGGTCTGAGGACACAGGTCATGACATGTTTCGGGTGGCACGCGCTGAAATGCCGAGGCACGATGCGCGGGTCTTTTGTAAACGCAGCCTCAGGGCTATGATCCGATGAACATGGGCAAAAATCAGGAGCGCTTCAATGAAAAGTGCAGATAAGCAAGTTTCAGACCGCGAGATCGACGCCTTGGAACTATTAGTGCCTGCCCAGGCGCGCAAGGCCACGCTGTCTGCTTATTTTCGTGCATTATCGGTGAGCCAGCGCGGCGTGCTGTGCATGGATGAAGGTAGTCTGGTGCGTGTTTCGCAGGACGGCAGTAAAACACTCGTTGCTCAAGGGAAGCCTCGTCGCAAGGTCAAGACTGGAGAGGTCATTACCGTGCGTCGAGTTGAAGAGCAAACGGTAGGTGGGCGTGCCTAGGCTGCGTATTTTTGCGGGACCCAACGGGTCCGGTAAAAGCACAATCAAGGGTGAGTTGGATCCCGCGTTAACCAAGTTGTATGTCAATGCGGATGAATTGGAAAAAGAGGCCAGGGCAACTGGCTTTATTGATTTATCGGTTTTTGATATCGCGACCACATTGGATGAGTTGCTCAGGTTTCATGCCGAACACCATCTACTCATTAATAAGAGCCTGACTGATCATGTCAGTAAGCTTGGTTTGCAAGGCGCCCGGATTGATTATCGAGCTATTCTGGTCGACTCCTATTTTGCGTCCGTGATTTCTGACTTCATTCGTCAGCGCTTGTTGGAAAAAAGGGCGAGCTTTACGTTTGAAACGGTGATGTCACATCCCGGCAAAGTTGAGTTCATGCAATTGGCCCAAGCGCGGGGCTACCGCACCTATCTTTATTTCGTATCGACAGAAAACCCCGCAATCAATATAGATCGAGTGGAAATTCGCGTTAAAGAGGGTGGGCATCCCGTCGAGCCTGAAAAGGTTCGCGAGCGATACTACAAGTCGCTCGACCTATTGCCTGGAGCAATTGCTGCAAGTGATCGTGCCTTCATTTTTGACAACTCCGCAGATCGCTCGGTCTTGCTTGCAGAAATTACATCCGGTGTTCAGCTTCAATATCACACGGAAGATGTTGCTGATTGGTTCTTTGAGGCTTACGCCGACAAGGTGGGTGGGTGACGGGGAGCGGGCTCCCTTGCATGGCGAGAATCTGATACGCCCCGTCGAATTGCCGGGAGCGGCCAGACCTCTGCGACGATTATTGTTCCCGCACCTTAGCAGGAACGATCACCATGCAGCCGCCCCCGAGCATCGTCAGTCGCTACGATAACCACGTTCACTTCTACACGGCAGCCGACCTTCAGCGCGTGTCGGGCCCGCTGCCCTACAGCTTGCCGGCACCGCATCCGTTGACGGCGTACCTGGACAGGCTGATCGATGCCGGGACGCTCCCCGCGGTCATCAACCATGTTCACCTGAGCATCCTGCCGGACTCGCACAATGTGTTCGCCTCTTTCGACGAGTTGAAGGTGCTTCAGGCCGCCAACCCCCGGCGGTATGGCGGCGTGAGGCTGGTCGGCACGATCAAGGCGCACCCGGTCTACGCCACTCACGAACGCCTTGCCCATCCGCAGGTCATCGGCGCGCGTATCGTGCTGCACGATGCGCCGCCTGAAAGCGTGCACGGGACGCGTTTTTGCACCGCGCAGTGGTTGGCCTTCTACGCTCGGCTACTGCCGCACCAGCACGTGCATATTTATGCAAAAGAAGCCGCGACCACACTGCGCGTGCTGCGTCAGGTGCCGGAATCCGTGCGGGTCATCATCGATCACCTGGGCAGTTGCCACGGTGAACGCGGTGCGACGGAGCCTGCCTATCTTGCGCTGCTCGCTGAAGCGCAACGGCGCGGCACCGTGTGGTTCAAGGGGCCGGGCTATCGCACCGCGGTCGACCCGCACACGGTTGCCCAATTCGTCACGCAGATTGTGCGGACCCTCGGTGCCGACAGGCTGCTGCTGCAAGCCAGCGATGCGCCGCATGTGGGGGTCGACCACCAAGGTGTGGCGTATGCCCGCGAGTTTGATGTGACCCGTGCCTTTGAGTTTGTCGACGCTGTTGCGCGGCATGTGTGTGAGGCGACTCGCCTGCCGGTCAGCCAGTTGCTGCGAGGCGCTTGCTGATCTTCCCTTTGTACCGTCCGGGATATCCATTGATGACCAGTATCCGTAGCAAAGAAATCACCTTCGCCGTCCACTACGGCGACGCAACATTGAACCTCAAAGGCTGGCTGTTCGAGCCCGATCTGCCTGCTTGCGACCGACTGCCACCAATCGTCTTCAACTCAGGCTTCACCGGCGGCGTCAGCATGTATGGCCAACTGTTCGGGCGTGCGCTGGCGGCGCGGGGTTATCGCGTGATGACCTATGACGTGGCGGGTTTCTTTTCCAATAAATACGTACGCAACACGCTCAAGGCCGGGGGGATCGAAATCACCCAGGTGATCCTCGAAGACCAGCGGGACGAAGTCCTCGGCGCCGTCGCCTGGGTACGCGAGACTCTGGGTGAAATGCCGGTGGTGGCGTCCTGGGCGCTGGGGGCTGTGGCAAGCCTTGGCGCCATGGCTCAATTGGCGGCAGCGGGGGGCGAGCAGATCCGCTTCTGGGTGCCGATGAGCTATACCGGCACCCGTCAATTGCAAGCCTTGCGTACCGACAGTCAGGCGGCCGATGCAGCGATCCACCAGTTGCCGGATGACGCACCGATTCCGCCGTTCGATATCGGCACCGAATCGACCCGTCTGGGCTTTTACCCACTGGATCCCCAGACCCAAGCCTATGTAGATCAGCAGTTGGGCGGCTATACCGAGGCGGGCGGCGCTGATCGCTGGCCGGGTTGCAGCCATGTAACGGCGAAGTCCTACAAAGCCTGCGTCGCCTATGACCCGGAGCACGGTATCGAAGGCGCAACAGGCTTTGCGCCTGCATTGATTATCCACGGCGCCGACAATACTCTGCACAGGCCGTCTGAATCCGAGCGCCTGTATCGGCACTACCCCGGTGACGCCGGCGAAGGCGCGCTGATTATCCCGCTGATGCAACACGGCCAGCAGAACCAGGCGAACAATCCGCTGTTCCGGGCCATGATCCACAGCATCGATGAAGCGATTCGTGCGCGCGGCTGAACAGGCCGTCAGCCGTTGAGGACTTGCTGAGCATCAACCCTGTGGCTAGCCCTAATGCCGTTCAGTTAAGCGCAGATTCCCTGTGGCGAGCAGGCTTGTCCTGCGTTGGGCTGCGCAGCAGCCCCAAAACCAGGCGCTGAGCCGTATCAGGTACACCGCGTTTTGCTGGAAGGGGGGCGCTTCGCACCCCAACCCTGTGGCAAGCCCGCTCGCCACAGGGTTGTTTCAATCACGTTTCCCTGGGTGGCCGCCCATTCGAGAATCCTGCGATGACGACTCCCAGGCACATTGGTTTGCTCATGCTTCCCCAGTTCTCAATGATGGCGCTCGCTGGCGCCAGCGAGCCGCTGCGGGCGGCGAATCGGCTTAGCGGCGCGCGCTTGTATGAGTGGACGCTGCTGAGCGAAACCGGAGGGCCGGTATGCTCCAGCAGCGGCTTCGAACTGCAGACGGTGGCGATCGAGCACGCCCCCGCGCTGGACCGCGTGTTCGTGCTGGCCAGCCTGGACATCGAGACACAGAAACCGCCGAAGATGCTGCGCTATCTGCAACGCGCGGCGGCCCGAGGCACGACGGTAGGCGCCTTGAGCACGGGCACCTTCATTCTCGCTCGCGCCGGGTTGCTCGATGGAAAACGCTGCACCTTGCACTGGGAATGCATCGGCCAGTTTGCCGAAGAGTTCCCCTTGATCGAAGTGACGCGCGATCTCTACGTCAACCATGACAACCGCTGGACCTGCGCCGGTGGCACGGCGGCCATCGACCTGATGCTGGCGCAGATAGCGCTGGATTTCGGCAACCCACTGGCGGCTAGTGTCGCCGAGCAATTCCTGCATGCCCGTATCAGGGCGCCGGAAGAACATCAGCGCATGTCGATCCAATGGCGTTTCGGGGTTCATGACCGGCGCCTCACGGCGGCGATTGCCACCATGGAAAACAACCTCGAGCACCTGGTTGGCATCGACGTGATCGCCGAGCGCTGCAACCTGTCACATCGTCAGTTGGAGCGCTTGTGGCAACAGCACTTCGGTAAAACCCCGAAAAAATTCTACCTGGAACTGCGGCTTAACGAAGCGCGTCGCCTGCTGCGTGAAAGCGCCCAGCCTATCGCCCATATCGCCCACCGTTGCGGCTTCGTTTCAGCCTCGCACCTGGGCGACGTCTACCGGCGGACCTGGGGCTGCACGCCCGGCGAAGAGCGGCGGAAATTTGATGAAACCCATTCCTGATGTCAGGGCGTGACCCTGCAGCGCTAATCTTTTGCCACCGCTTCGTATCGACGCTGGCGCACTTGGAAACGTCGATTTTTTGATAGAACTCGTCGGGCATACGGCGCAGTTGCCGTGCGCCGGCGCGGTAAGGTTCATGCAGGTTCAGCGCGCTGTCTGGCGCTGCTCCCGACCACAACAACAATGACCTGAAGAAGGCCAAGCAACCATGGAAACCCTGCGCTTCATTCTGGACAACCACGGCCTGATCAGCCTGCTGCTGGGGCAGCACCTGTTCATCGTCGCGCTTGCCGTCGGGCTGGCGATCCTCACCGGCGTGCCCATTGGCATCGCGATCTCCCAGCACGCCGGATTGCGTCGCTGGGTGCTGGCGTTGGCTGCCGTGCTGATGACCATTCCTTCGGCCGCGTTGTTCGGGCTGATGATTCCCGTGCTGTCCCTGGTGGGCTACGGAATCGGCGTGGTGCCGGCAGTCATTGCGCTGTTCCTGTATTCGCAGTTGCCGATCATCCGCAACACCAGCACCGCGATTTCCAACATCGACCCCGCCTTGCGCGAAGCGGCCATCGGCATGGGCATGTCCCCCTGGCAGCGACTGCGCAAGGTCGAACTGCCGCTGGCGGTGCCGCTGATCATGGCGGGCGTCAGGATGGCCACGGTGATCAATATCGGCATTGCCGCCATTGCAGCCTACATCGGCGCCGGCGGCCTGGGCAGCCTGATCATTCGCGGCATTACGCAAACCGATACCCGGCAATTGCTGGCCGGTGCCCTGGTCATCAGCGTGATCGCCATCGCGGCCGACTATGCGCTGTACGCCCTGCAGCGGCTGCTGACACCCCGCGGCCTGAACACCAGCACGCTGATAGCCCGCCGACTTGAAGAGGCAACGACATGATCCAGATTGAGCACCTGAGCAAGACCTTTGGCGCCATCACTGCGGTAGAAGACGTCTCGTTGAGCGTCGCCGAGGGGCAGATCTGCATCCTGCTCGGCCCCTCGGGCTGCGGTAAAACCACCACCTTGAAAATGATCAATCGGCTGATTGCGCCGACCTCCGGCACCATCAGGATTGCCGGACGCGATACCGCCGAACTGGACAGCGTCACCCTCAAACGCTCCATCGGCTACGTGATTCAACAAGTCGGCCTGTTCCCCAACATGACCGTCGAGGACAACATCTGCGTGGTGCCCAATCTGCTGGGATGGGACAAGACCAAAAGCCGCAAGCGCGCCGCGGAGCTGCTGGAAGTGGTGGCGCTGGACCCGGCGATGTTTCTCCAACGCTACCCCTGTGAACTCTCGGGCGGCCAGCAGCAGCGGGTCGGCGTGGCCCGTGCGCTGGCGGCGGACCCGCCGGTGATGTTGATGGACGAGCCGTTCGGCGCCATCGATCCAATCAATCGCGAGGTGATCCAGGACGAATTCATGCGTATCCAGCGTCAGGTCGGCAAGACCGTGCTGTTTGTCAGCCACGACATCGACGAGGCGATGAAGATGGCCGACTGTGTCGCGTTGTTCCACGATGGCCGCATCGAGCAGTTCGGCACACCCGACGACCTGCTGGCACAGCCTGCCAGCGAGTTCGTGGCCAGCTTCATGGGCGGTGACCGCGTCATGAAGCGCCTGCGCCTGATGCGCTCGGTGGACGTGGCAAGCCAGGTACCGCCTCGGCAGGGCGGTTCTTCCCCCGCGCAACTGGTGGTCAAGCCTGGGGATGATCTGCGTCAGGTGCTTTCGCAACTGCTGGGGTGCGGTCAGGACTGGGCGCTGTGCAACGACAGCGACGGACGTTTTGTCGGCTACGTGCACCAGGCCGATATCCTCGCGCGATTGGCAGACCACACGATGCCGAGGGTGCACTGACGATGCCTGAGTTCATCAGCCGACTGAGCGCCGGGCTCGAGCGCTATTGGGGCGATATCAGCTACCTGAGCGTTCAGCACCTGCAAATCGTCGCCATCAGCGCGGTCCTGGCCTTGCTGGCGGCGCTGCCCCTGGGCGTGTGGATGAGCCGCGCGGCGAGCCAGCGCCATGCCATGGCGTGCATGCAGTTTCTCAATGTGGGGCAAGCCATTCCCAAGCTTGCCTTGCTGGCGCTGGCCATGAGTTTTGTCGGCGTGGGCAGTGGCGCGGCCATCTTCGCCTTGTGGGTGGCAACCCTGCTGCCAGTGGCGGTAAACACCTGCGAAGGTTTGCGCGCGGTGCCCCGGCACTTGATCGAAGCGGCCGAGGCCATGGGCATGACGCCTGCGCAAGTGCTGTGGAAGGTCGAAATACCGAATGCGATGAACGTGATCTTTGCCGGCATTCGCACGGCGCTGGCCATCAACGTGGGGACCGCGCCGCTGGCCTTCCTGGTTGGCGGGGGCGGGCTGGGTGAGCTGATTTTTACCGGTATCGACCTGAACGATTTCGACATGATGCTGGCCGGTGCCGTGTCCACCGCACTGCTGGCCATCGCGGTCGACCTGGCGTGCGGCCTGGTCCAGAACCTCAGCGTTTCTCGGGGGTTACGTTTGGCCGGGCGCGTTTGAAACCTGTCGGCACACAACACTTAAACGAGGTGCGGGATGATATATCGAGCGTTGGTCAGTCTGATGTTTGCGCTGGGCCTGACAGGCGGTGTGTTTGCCAGCGACACTATCGTCGTCGGCGGCAAGAAATTCACCGAGCAACAATTGGTGGCCGAACTCACCACCCAGTTGTTGCGCGCCAACGGCTACCGGGTGGATAAACGCCCGGACCTCGGTTCTTCGATCCTGCGTGCGGCGCAGGAGAACGGCCAGGTCGATGTGTACTGGGAATACACCGGCACTGCCCTGATTGTTCACAACAAGATCAACGAAAAGCTGGATGCCGAAGCGGCTTACAACAAGGTCAGCGCCCTTGACGCGCAGAAGGGCATTACCTGGCTGAATCCATCCGGCGCCAACAACACCTACGCACTGGCCATGCGCAAGGAGCAGGCGGACAAGGACGGCATTGCCTCGATCAGCGACCTGGCCAGGAACATCGGTGACGGCAAGGCCTACACATTTGCCTCCAATGCCGAATTTTTCTCGCGTTCTGACGGGCTGCGCCCGTTGCAGCAAGCCTACGGGTTCGAGTTCGGGCGTAAAAACGTTATTCGAATGGACGGCGGCCTGACGTACCAGGCCCTGCGCGACAACCAGGCGAACGTCGCGCTCGTGATGTCGACTGACGGACGCATGTCCGCGTTCGGGTTTATTGCCCTGAAGGACGACAAGGGATTTTTTCCCAGTTACGCACTCACCCCCGTCATGCGCACCGAGGCACTGAAGGCCAACCCGAAGGTTGGCCAATTGCTCAACGCGCTGTCTTCCACGCTGGATGACGCCACCATCGCTGCGCTCAATGCCCGTATTGAAGTGGGCCGTGAATCCATCGAAAACGTATCCCGGGAATTCCTGCAGCAACGCCAATTGCTCCAGATAAACTGACTTGGCGCTGTCCGGAAGCAACCCCAGCTTCTGTGTGGCAAGCGGACTTGTCGTGGTTGAGCGGGTTTCCGTGGCGAGCGGGCTTGCCCTGCGTTGGGGTGCGAAGCGCCCCCAATCCAGCAAAACACGGTGTACCTGATACGGCTCAGCGCGTAGTTGTGGGGCTGCTACGCAGCCCAACGCAGGACAAGCCTGCTCGCCACAGAGGTCCTTCCCGGCCTCACTCACAGCTGCTCCAGCAACCAGGTGCGAAAAGCAATCAACGAAGGCAGTCTTTCATTGCGCGGTGGATAAGCCAGGTAATAACTGCGCTGACTGGCGAACGGCTGCCCCAGGCTGATCAGTTCGCCATTTGCCAGTTCGTCGCTCACCAGAATGCGCGGCACCAGGCCGATGCCGATACCTGCGCGCACGGCCTGGATCAAGTGCGAGGTCAGCTCAAAGCTCGGCCCCAGGCGCATCAGGCGATGGGGCAAACCGTGGTGACTGAACCACTCGCCCCACACGGTGGCATTGTTCGCCACATTCAACAGCGTCTGCTGCGCCAGGTGCTGCGCTGGCCAGTCTTGATGGGCCAGGGCGGCTTCAGGCGACATGATCACCAGCAGTTCCTCCATGTGCAGGCGATGGCTGATCAGCCCCGGCAGATCGGCACTGCCCACGACGATGGCGGCGTCGATACCGCCGGTTTCGAAGTCGATGGCGTCGATCCGCGAATGGATGTGCACCAGCATGCCGGGATGGTTTTTGTAAAAATCATGCAGGCGCGGCAACAGCCACTTTGAGCCAAAGGTCGGCAAGGTGGCCAGGCGCAGAGTGCCGCTGCCCGACTGGTAGGCCAGGGCCTGCAGCGTGGCGGCGCGGATCAGGCCGAGCGCGTGGCTCATTTCGCGCTGATACAGCCTGCCCACATCGGTCAGCTGCACTTGCCGGCCTTCGCGGCGAAACAGCGTCAGGCCCAATTGCTGTTCCAGCGCCTGAACCTGCCGACTCACCGCGCTTTGGGTCAGGGACAGCTCCACGGCCGCGCGGGTATAGCTTTCATGCCGCGCAGCGGCTTCAAACGCCAGCAGCAGCGACATCGAAGGGGTGAGGTGACGGTAATTCATTCGTAAAAGTCATCGATAGCGGCAGGATTATACGTTTGTAGCACGCCCTAACCTGCAGGATCATGGGCCAAACCAATGACCTGAGGCTGACCTATTAATGCCCAGGCGACAAGTATTTCGACTTTCCGTGAATTGAGACCTGCCCGCGATGATCGCCCCGTTGCCCACCTCTGTACCTGCGCCACAGTACCCGGAGTTTCTGCAGGCCTTGCAGGTCAGCGGCTTTCGCGGCCAGCTCAGCGCCGACTACGCCACCCGCACCGTCTTGGCCACCGATAACTCGATCTATCAGCGCCTGCCCCAGGCGGCGGTATTCCCCCTGGACGCCGACGATATAGCGCGCATCGCCACCCTGATGGCCGAACCGCGCTTTCGCCAGATCAAACTGACCCCGCGTGGCGGTGGCACTGGCACCAACGGCCAGTCGCTGACCGACGGCATCGTGGTCGATCTGTCGCGGCACATGAACGCGATCCTTGAGATCAATGTGGCCGAGCGCTGGGTATGGGTGCAGGCGGGCGTGGTCAAGGACCAGCTCAATGCCGCGTTGAAACCCCACGGACTGTTCTTCGCCCCGGAGCTGTCCACCTCCAATCGCGCCACCGTGGGCGGCATGATCAACACCGACGCCAGCGGCCAGGGCAGTTGCACCTACGGCAAGACCCGTGACCATGTCCTTGAACTGCACAGCGTGTTGCTCGGCGGCGAGCACCTGCACAGCCGGCCGCTTTCCGACGGCGAGCTTGAGGCGGCGTGTGCGCAGAGCGGGCGCATTGGTGAGGTGTACCGCACTGCGCGGCAGATCCACGACACCCAGTCGGAGCTGATCGCCTCGGTGTTTCCCAAGCTCAATCGCTGCCTCACCGGTTACGATCTGGCGCACCTGCGTGACGAGCAGGGGCGTTTCAACCTGAACAGCGTGCTGTGCGGCGCGGAAGGCTCGCTTGGCTACGTGGTCGAAGCCCGGCTCAATGTGCTGCCGATTCCGCGCTATGCGGTGCTGGTCAATGTGCGCTACGCCAGCTTCATGGACGCACTGCGCGACGCCAACGCCTTGCTTGCGCATGCGCCGCTGTCCATCGAAACCGTGGACTCCAAAGTGTTGCTGCTGGCGATGAAAGACATTGTCTGGCACAGCGTCGCCGAGTACTTCCCCACCGATGCCGCGCGCCCGACGCTGGGCATCAACCTGGTGGAATTCAGCGGCGACGATGTGGCGCAGGTCAACGCACGGGTAACGGCCTTTGTCGCGCACTTGCAGAGTGACACCACCCTTGAGCGGCTGGGCCACACCCTGGCCCAGGGCGTCGAAGCGGTGACCCGCGTCTATGCCATGCGCAAACGTTCGGTAGGACTGCTGGGTAACGTCGACGGTGAGATTCGTCCGCAGCCCTTTGTCGAAGACACCGCCGTGCCGCCGGAGCGTCTGGCCGATTACATCACCGAGTTTCGGGCCCTGCTCGACAGCTTTGGTCTGGCCTACGGCATGTTCGGCCATGTCGATGCCGGGGTGCTGCACGTGCGCCCGGCGCTGGACATGAAAGACCCGGCCCAGGCCGCGCTGGTCAAACCAATCTCCGACGCCGTGGCCGCTCTGACCCAGCGTTACGGCGGACTGTTGTGGGGCGAGCACGGCAAGGGCTTGCGCTCTGAATACGTGCCCGCTTTTTTCGGCGAGCTGTACCCGGCCTTGCAAGCGCTCAAGGGCGCCTTTGACCCGCACAACCAGCTCAACCCCGGCAAGATCTGCACACCACCGAATGCCGCCCAGGGGTTGCTCAAGGTCGACGAGGTGACACTGCGCGGCGACCTTGACCGGCATATCGACGAACGCGTGTGGCAGAGCTTCGGCACTGCCATGCATTGCAACGGCAATGGCGCCTGCTACAACTACGATCCCGACGACGCCATGTGCCCCTCGTGGAAAGCCACCCGTGAGCGTCAGCATTCGCCCAAGGGCAGGGCGTCTTTGATCCGCGAGTGGTTGCGCCTGCAGGGCGCGGCCAATATCGACGTTCTGACCGTCGCCCGCGGCCGGCTGGCCTGGTTGGGCGGGTTACCCGCGCGGCTGCGCAACAACCTGGCGCGCTCGCGCGGTGAGGCGGACTTTTCCCATGAGGTGTATGACGCCATGGCGGGCTGCCTGGCGTGTAAATCCTGCGCGGGCCAGTGCCCGATCAAGGTCAATGTGCCGGAGTTTCGCTCGCGGTTCCTTGAGTTGTATCACGGTCGCTATCAACGTCCGCTGCGCGACTACTTGATCGGTTCGCTGGAGTTCACCATTCCCTACCTGGCTTACGCGCCGGGCCTGTACAACGCGATCATGGGTGCCGGCTGGATGAGTCGACTGCTGGCGCGCCACGTCGGCATGCTCGACAGCCCGCTGATCCACCGCCACGATTTGCAGGCCGTGCTCAACGCGTGCAAGGTCAAGGTCGCCAGCGTGCCGACCCTGCGCGAGCTGACGCCCGCGCAGCGTGAGCGCAGTGTGGTACTGGTGCAGGATGCGTTCACCCGTTACTTCGAAACACCAGTGCTGGCGAGCTTTATCCAACTGGCTCATCAGTTGGGCTATCGGGTGTTTCTTGCACCCTACAGCGCCAACGGCAAGCCCTTGCATGTGCAGGGCTTTCTCGGCGCCTTTGCGAAAGCGGCGATCCGCAATGCCGCGCAGCTCAAGGCGCTGGCCGACTGTGGCGTGCCGCTGGTGGGCCTGGATCCGGCGATGACGCTGGTGTATCGCCAGGAATACCGCAAGGTGCCGGGAATAGGCGAATGCCCCACGGTGCTGCTGCCTCAGGAATGGCTGCTCGATGCGCTCCCGGACCGCGCGTCCCAACGCCCGCAGACCTTCCGGCTGCTGGCGCACTGCACCGAAAAGACCAACGTGCCGGCAAGTACCGCGCAGTGGCAAGCCGTGTTTGCCCGAGTGGGCCTCACACTGGTCAGCGAGGCGAGTGGCTGCTGCGGCATGTCCGGCACCTACGGCCATGAGGCGCGCAATCAGCAGACGTCGAAGACTATTTTCGAGCAGTCATGGGCCGGCAAGCTGGACCAGCCTGGTGAAGCGCTGGCCACGGGGTATTCCTGCCGCAGCCAGGTCAAGCGTCAAGCCGGCAAGCACCTGCGCCACCCGTTGGAAGTGGTGCTGGAGCATGCCTGTCAGCCTTACTCTTTAACGTCCATGAACTCTTCGGCCCACGCCATGTAACTGGCAGGCAACGTGTAGGTGTGGGTGAGTTCGGTGGCGCTGAGGTTGGAGGTGCGGTGGGTCAGTTGGCGCTGCGCGCGCAGGCTGTCGTAAGTGGCCTTGATGGCCGCAAAGTAGGCGCCATGTCCGGCCACCACCACGCGCACGCCGAGGCTGGCCAGGCGCTCTGCGTCGTTGAGCGCGGGGTTGGCGTAGGTCACCAGCATCAGCGGAACGCTGAGGTTCTCGGCGATCTGCTCCAGGTGCTCGAAGTCCTTGATGCCAACCATGCAGATGCCGTCGGCACCGGCCTTTTCGTAGGCCCTGGTGCGCTTGATCACATCCTCTGTGGGCAGCACGCCGGCGTTGGTGCGCGCGATGATCGACAGCGCCGGATCGACCCGGGCTTCGAGGGCGGCCCGGACCTTGCCGATGCCTTCGTCGATGGAAATCAGGTCGGTGGATTTGCGTCCGAATTGCGCAGGCAGCAGGGTGTCTTCGATGGTCAGCGCGGCGACGCCGGCGCGTTCGAGTTCTTCGACGGTGCGCATCACGTTCAGGGCATTGCCATAACCATGGTCGGCATCAGCGATAAAGGGGAGCTGGGCGACGCGGCCGATGCGCGTGGCCTGTTCGACGAATTCGCTGAGGGTGATCAGCGCAAAATCGGGCGCCGCCAGCACCTGCAATGAGGCGACCGAGCCGCCCAGGATGCCGACCTCAAACCCCAGGTCGGCCGCAATGCGCGCGGACATCGGGTCAAACACAGAAGCTGTTTCGACGCACTGGGGTGCGGCAAGCAACTCACGAAAATTGCAGCGAAGCGCTGAGTGGGAAATTTTTGGCATGATCTTTCCTGGTTCTGGCCATCGTCTAATGCACGATCAATGCCTGTTTATAAACCAGCGAGCCTACCACGCAGATGAAATCAGCGTTATGACGTTTAAGAATGGGTCATGCGCCAGGCACATAACCCTCAGGGGCAGGCATAGCGATGCCTGGCGGTCCTGAGCAGGTCGCGCAGCTTGTCGGCTTGCAAGGACAGTGTCATTTGCCGCTCATCGATCACGATTTCGGCGACGATCAACGCAAGAATCAATGGCGCGGTCACCATCCAGTGCGCATAAAACTCAGTGATCAACGAGAAGAACACCCCCAGAATCCACAGTCCCAGGACCCATTTTGGTGCGCGCTGCTGCAAGGGCACCCACAGCCGCTGCAACTTTTTCAGGCGGGTTGTGTGCAGTCTCAGTGAATCTTCAAGCTTGGACAGATACGTGTTCGACATAAGAGTAGGCCACTGCGTACAGGACGAAGGTTGTTAAACGGTTCGGGCTTTGCCAGGCAGCGGTCTGCCCAGCCAGCTCAGATTGACCTCTTTGACGGCGACCCAGTCCCCGTTGGCGGGCTGGGCGGTACAGCGTTTGAAGGCGATACACACACCGTGGCTATCCAGTAAAGCAAAGTCCCGATAGTCGGGTGTGGAGCTGAACAGCCAGGCAAAGACGCGCATCGCGGTATCCGGTTGATCAAACGGGCCAGCTGAATTCGAACAGGGTGCCGCCGTTTTCCATGCGCCGGCAGCTCACCGCGCCGCCGTGGGCGAGGGCAATCGCACGCACCACCGCCAGGCCCAGGCCGCTGCCGCCTTGGGCCCGGGAGCGCGAGTTTTCGCCGCGCTGAAAAGCCTCGAACAGGTGCACGGCAAATTCTGCGTCGATGCCGGGGCCGTCATCGCGTACCCGCAAATAATGGATTGCGTCGCGGGTGCTCAGGTGGATGTTGACGTTCCCCGGCGTGGCGTGGCGGCGGATATTGTCCAACAGGGCGAGCAAGGCCTGGCGGATCCGCCCGGGATCGCAGCGCATCAAACGCCTTTGCAGGTCCAGGTGCAGCACAAAACCGGCGGCCGTGAGGCTCGGTTCGAACAGCCGCACATCGTCTTCAATCCCGGCGGCCAGGTCGGCGTTCTGCAGATGCAGTTCCAGGTAGCCGCTGTCGGCCAGCCCGACCACCCGCAAGTCTTCGATCAGCCGCGTCAGCCCTTCGACCTGGCCCAGCAGGCTGTAGAATTGTGCGTTATCTGGCTCGAACACCCCTTCGGCCAAGCCTTGCAGGCGACCGCGCAGGATGGTCAGGGGCGTGCGCAGCTCATGGGCAATCGCCGCATTCCAGAACGCCTGCTCCTGGGCCATGCGTTTAAGGCGCTGGGCCATGCTGTTGAAGTCATCCACCAGTATCGCTGCCTCTGCGATGGGCTGCTCGCCGGCCAGGGCTTGCGCTTCCAGGTCCCCGTCGGCCAGTTTGCGCAGGTTCTCGGCGACCGAGTTCAAGGGCATCAGGATCCGCCGCGACAACTTCAACGCCACCACCGCGCCCACGGCCAGGCTCACCAGCGTGATCAGCCCCATCCAGGCCCACTCGATATTGGACGGCATCCAGGTGTTGGCGTCTTCTTCGGACGGTGGCCAATAGGCCCACAACAGCGAATAAAACACGTAGGAGCCGACCACGGCGAGGGCGATGACGTACAGCACCACGGCCGACATCGACACAATGATCTGGCGGCTCAAGCCGTTGAGGATTTTCACGTCACACTCCCAAACCGGTAGCCCACGCCGCGGATACTTTCGGGCACACCTTGCAGGCCGAGGTCTTCGATCTTGCGGCGCAGCTTGCTGATATGGCTGTCCACCGTGCGCTCCAGGCTGTCGCTTTCCGGCGAGCACAGCGCCAGCAGTTCGGCGCGGCTGAACACGCGCTTGGGCGCCTTGGCCAGTTGCGCGAGCAATTTGAATTCGGTCGCGGTCAGCGGCAGCGTCAATGCCTCGCCTGCCGTGCGCACGGTGACTTCGTGGCTTTCAATATCGATCTCGAACGCATCCACACGCAGCACGCTGCTGGCCGACACGTATTTATAGTCGCTGGTGCGGCGCAGCACGGCCTGAGTACGCGCCACCACTTCGGCCGGGTTGAACGGTTTGACGATGTAGTCGTCGGCGCCGATGCGCAGGCCCATCAGTTTGTCCAGGTCCTGATCCTGTGCGGTCAGCATGATCACGGGCGTGTTGCCGCGATGGCGGACTTCGGCCAGCACCTTCCAGCCGTCCACGTGAGGCATCAGCACATCGAGCAGCAGCAGGTCCGGCTTGAGCGTCTGGTGCAGCTCCAGCGCGCGTCGGCCGTCGAGCGCGTGGGCGGTGCGAAACCCGGCGCGCTTGAGGTAGGCGATGAGGATGTCGGCGATTTCCGGTTCGTCCTCGGCGATCAGTACCAGCGCCTGGGTTTCCCGGTGGGTGTTGGGCAGGTCGTTCATGTTGAGCTCGGTGTGGTTGCCGTGAGGGCGGGGAGATTGTGCGCAATTACCATGCGCTTTTGTGGGAGGGTTTGTGGAGAAATGATGGAGAGGGGGGATATTGGCAAAAATGTTGGGGATTTGGGGGCTTTCGATGGGGGGATTCCGTTGCTGCGGGGACGGCTGCTATGGGTTCCGCCCTTACGGCGGCCCACGGATTCAAGCCGGCGTTCGGCCTGCGTGGTTGACGGGGCGCTTGAGATCAAGATCAAGATCTAAAGCAAAGCAGATCAAAAGCAGGGTCTGGTGCATCCGCTGCTCTGTGGGAGCTGGCTTGCCTGCGATGCAGACACCTCAATCCATCAGGAAAAACCAGTCGATGCCTTCGCAGGCAAGCCAGCTCCCACATTTGACCGCGTTCACACTCACTGATACCGGTCGGCTCCAAAGCCTAAGCGAGGTGCCGAGTGTTGGGCATATATACACCGAAAAATCGTCTTCAAGGGGTTAACCCCGCTCTTACCTCATATGCAAAATGATCGGGCTGCTGCTGGCCGGGTCGGTGTGGCCGCGCAGTTTGCTGACGTCCTTGGCGTCCACTGCGCCGCCGGCGTTGCCCCAGGTGCTGCGCATGTAGGTCAGCACCTGGGCGATTTCCGTGTCGGAGAGTTGCTCGCGGAACGCCGGCATGCGGTAGGCGTCGGGTACGCCGGCGGCGACGATGCGTTGGGAGCCGTTGAGGGTGATGTTGATGGCCGAGGCGGCTTCCTTGGCCAATGCCGAGGTGGCGCCGGCCAGGGGTGGCATCCAGTCAGGCTGGCCCTTGCCGTCCAGGCCGTGGCAGGAGGCGCAGCGTGTCGCGTACAGGTGGGCGCCGGGGCGTGCGTCGGTGGCGGCTGTCTGGTACTGCCAGGGCGCGCCGTCGCGCTGCGGATCGCCGGGCAGTGACTTGAGGTAGCGGGCGATGGCGGCCAGGTCGTCGTCGGCCATGAACTGCGTGGAGTTGTTGAACGCTTCGGTCATCGAGCCGTAGACCACTGCATGCTGGTTGCGCCCGGTCTTGAGGAATTGCACGATCTGCGGCTCGCTCCAGCGGCCCAGGCCGGTGTTGTGGTCCTGGCGCAGACTTGGCGCGTACCAGCCGTCGAGCAGCGCGCCGGCGAGGAACGGCGCGCCGGTCTCATCCAGGGCTTTCTCGTTGAAGGCCAAGCCGCGCGGCGTGTGGCAACTGCCGCAATGGCCCGGGCCCTGAACGATATAGGCACCCCGGTTCCACAGCGCATCCTGCCCCGGTTTGGCGGCGTAGGTAGTCGTGGGGGCGAACACACCGTTCCACAGAGCGATGGGCCAGCGCATATTCAGCGGCCAGGGGATGGCGCTGGGAATATTGGGCTCGCTGGCGGGTTGCACGCCTTTCATGAAGAACGCGTACAGCGCGCGCACGTCATCGTCGCTGAGCTTCACATAAGACGGGTAGGGCATGGCCGGGTAGAGTCGGCGGCCGCCCGGCGCCACGCCCTGGCGTACCGCGCGGTCGAAGTCGGCCAGGCTGTAGGCACCGATGCCGACGTCTGGATCCGGGGTGATATTGGTGGCGTGGATCGCCCCCAGCGGGGTAGCCATCTCCAAGCCGCCGGCAAAGGGCGCCTTGCCGGCGAGGCTGTGGCAGGCCACGCAGTCGCCGAGGCGCGCGACATACTCGCCACGGCTGACCAGGGCAGGGTCGAAGGTTGTGGCCTGTTCCTGCTCGAACGGCGAGGCAGGCTCACGGGTGACATACCAGGCCAGCAGGCCGGCGGCGATCAGGCAGGGCAGGGCAAGCCAGCCTGCGGTTCGGGCGAATCGTCGGGTGTTCATGGGCGTTCCCTGTCCTTAGCTGAAGGTGTATCGGCTCAATGGCAAGCTGCGGATGCGCTGGCCGGTCAACTGGGCCACCGCGTTAGCCACGGCCGGCGCCACTGCGGGCAGCGGTGGTTCGCCGATACCGCCCATTTTTTCGCCGCTCTCGATGATCTTGACGTGTACCTGCGCCATGCGTGAAGGCGGCAGGATCGGGTACAGGTCGTAGTTGCGCGCCCGTGGTTTGCCGTCCACGTACACCGCTTCTTCCAGCAGCGTTTGCGACAGGCCCAACGCCACGGCGCCGGCCACCTGCGCCTGCACAATCGCCGGGTTGACGATGCTGCCGGGATCGATCGCTTCCCAGATGTGATGCACCTTGACCTGGCCGTGCTCGATCGACACTTCAGCGACCACCGCCGCATGGGAACCGAACGGCGACGCCATTGCCACGCCACGGGCTCGGCGACTGCCGTCTTCGGCGGTGTAAGGGCCCCGCTTCCAGCCGCCGGACAACTCCGCCGCAGCCTTGAGCAAGGTAGTCAGTCGCGGGTTGTCGCGCAGCAGGTGCAGACGCAACTCATAGGGGTCGTGACCGCCCTTGTCCGCCAGTTCATCAAGGAACGCCTCGTAGAAAAAGTCGTTGAGCGAATTGCCCACCGAACGCCAGTAACCGAGCATCGCCGGGCCTTTGACGTAGATCTGCGCGATGCGCTTGTTGGGGATGGCGTAGCTTTTGCCCGATAGCCCTTCGATGGCCGTGGGGTCGATCTTGTCGCCCTGTTTGCCGGCCAGGGCTTCAGTCGGGCCTTCGGTAGCGCTGACCGCTTCGATGGCGACCGGCAGGCCTTTGTCATCCAGCGCAGCGCGGAACTTGACCACTGCCAGCGGGCGCAATACGTCACGCAGGAACTCTTCCTCGCGGCTCCAGATCAGTTTGACCGGGCGGCCCACGGCCTTGGCCAGTGCGATGGCCTGCGGGTAGGGATTGGCCGACTCATAGAGGAAATGCCGACCGAAAAAACCACCCAGCAGCGGCGAGTGCAGGGTGATGTTCGCCGGGTCAAGGCCGGTGCGCTTGGCGATGTCGGCTCGGAACATGTCCGGTGCCTGGTTGGGCAGCCACACCTCCAGCGAGCCATCGGGGTTGAAGCGCGCCAGGGCCGACGGCGGCTCCAGCTGGGCATGGTTGAGGTATTGGTTGTGGTAAGTGGCTTCGACCCGGGTTTTGGCGTTTTTCAGCGCGCCGGCCACGTCGCCTTCGTTCTCGTCGTCGCGGGCCGGACCTTGCTGGGCGGCGAGGAAGTCGCGGTGCTTGTCGGTGGAAAAGTCTGCGGGCATTGCGCGCAACGTCGAATCGGCGGCCGCTTCCAGCCAATCCACCTGGATCGCTTCGACGGCGCGTTTGGCGTGCCACCAGCGTTCGGCCACCACCGCCACGGCGCCGGTCAGGGTGTGCACCGAATGCACGCCTTTCATGGCTTGGACCTGCGCCTGATTGCGCAGGCTGCCCACGGTCATGCCCAGGCGGGGCGCGTGCTGGACGGCGGCGTGGAGCATGTCGTCGACTTTCAGGTCGATGGTATACAGCGCCTTGCCGGTGGATTTGTCATAGGCGTCCAGACGTTTCACCGGTTTGCCGATCCAGCGGAATTGGCTCGGGTCGCGCAGGGTGATACTGGCCGGGTCGGGCACCGGCATGTCCAGGGCGCGCCCGGCCAATTCTCCGTAGCCCAGCGAACGGCCGGACGCTGCGTGCACCACGCGGCCAGGCTGGGTGGTGAGTTCGGTGAGCGGTACGCCGAGCTGTTGGGCTGCGGCTTGCAGCAGCATGGCGCGCGCGAGAGCGCCAAGGCGGCGCATGGTCGGGTAGCTCATGCGCACCGACATGCTGCCACCGGTGATGCGCATGCCGTTTTCCATCACCACATAGGCCTCACCCGGTGGGGCAGCCTCGACCACGAAGGTGGCGGGGTCGGCGTCCAGCTCTTCGCCGACGATCTGCGCCATGGCGGTGTGGGTGCCCTGGCCGCCTTCCATGAAGGGACTGAGCAGTCTTACGCTGCCGTCCGGGCGAATTTCCAGAAACGCCGGCACCTGGGTGCCGCGCTCTGCGGCGTTGGTCGTGGCCGCCTGCACCCGGGCCGAGCCCATCGGCAGGCCGAAGCCGATCACCAGCGCGCCCACGGCGGTGCTGGCCAGAAAGCGTCGGCGCGACAGGTTGACCGGCTCACCCAGAGGCACGTCAGACAACGGCAGAGGCGTATTCATAAGGCGCGCTCCTGCTTGGCCAGGTCATCCATGGCGGTGTGGATAGCGTTGTAGGTGCCGCAGCGGCACAGGTTGACCATGGCCGCGTCGATCTGCGCCGGGGTGGGTGCGGGGGTGTGCTTGAGCAGCGCAGTGGCCGCCATCACCTGCCCGGACTGGCAATAACCGCATTGCGCCACTTGATGCTCGACCCAGGCGGCGACCACGCGCTTGCCCACGTCATCGGCTTCGATGGCCTCGATGGTTGTGATCTCGCGGCCCGCCACGGCGGCTACCGGCGTGACGCAGGCGCGCACCACGTTGCCGTCCACCAGCACCGAGCAGGCGCCGCACTGGGCCAGGCCGCAGCCGTACTTGGTGCCGGTCATGCCCAGGTCGTCCCGGATCACCCACAACAGGGGCGTGTCGGCGTCAGCCTCCACTTGATAGGCTTTTTGGTTGATGCGTAATTCCATGGCGGGTTCACCTGCTGATCATCGGTCGGTGTAGCTGAGTTCTTATAAGAGGTGCGACGCAAGTCGCCCATCGTTGCACTCTAGACCACGGGGCCTGGGCTATCTATCCAATCGGCGGCAAGTCCGTAGGATCAGGCAAGTATTCAACAGGAATGCGTTAGTGCAGGAGTGTAGTCCTCTGCTGATCTGCCGGGCATGGCTTAATGCCGTTCAGTTAAGTGCAGATTCCCTGTGGCGAGCAGGCTTGTCCTGCGTTGGGTTGCGCAGCAGCCCCAAAACCAGGCGCTGAGCCGTATCAGGCACTCCTCGTTTTGCTGGATTGGGGGCGCTTCGCGCCCCAACGCGGGGCAAGCCCGCTCGCCACAATAAGCCCACATATTTTCCTTAACTGAACGACATTAGGGCATGGCTGCACTTTTTTTCATTCTTCTGCTCTATTCCTGTCACGAACGCGCGCATTCAGCGCGCAGGCAGCAGGACCCGACCGGATGCGGATGAACCCTCTTTCACCTTGTTTAACCCGACGCTGGCCGCTGTTGCTCGCGGCGCTGCTGGCGCTCGGTGCCACGGCGTGCAGCCAGCAGCAGGGCCGCGACATGGCCCGGCAGTTCAGCGAAGGCAAGCCTGACGAGTTCTTCCAGACCAGCGTGGACCGCATGGCCACGCTGGGCATGCGCGATAACCTGCAGAGCCTCTATCTGCTGATGAACAAGCTCTATCTGCGCAACCCGAGCCAGTGGCGTCAGTCGGGTTACCCGGATGCCGTGACCGCCGCGCGGACAATCCGCCAGGCCATCGAAAACCGTCAGCCGTTGCCAGCGCTGGGCGAGCGCCGCGACCTGGCAGCCTTGAGTTACTCGCTGAGCCCAGAGTTTCGCGGCGACCGCGTCGGCGCATTCATCTACGCCATCGGTAGCATGCTGGTCACCGCCCACGGCGGGCGCACCCAGTTTTACGTGACCGATTCGATCAACCCGCAATTTGTCAGCAATGCCGCGCGCAACATCGAAAAGGCCACCTGGCTGCTCGGCCAGCGCCAGGATGCCAATGGCGTGTTGCTGCTGTTTTCCAACGAGATCTCGGAGGAGGGCAGCAACCTCAGTTTTGCCGTGGAATTCGGCAAGATCGTCGCGCGCCTGGACCTGCTTACCCAGATCCTCGACGAGCGCTACCGCCGCATCGGTCTCAACTATGCGCAAAGCCTGTTGTTGATGAATTTTCTGCCGGTGCAGTGACCCTTCGACGGGGAAGTGCGGTGTTTCGCTTTCTCATGTAGGACACGGCCGATCTTGCGAAGGACCGCTTGAAACGCCCCTCTACCGGCAATAGCCTCGGACTTTTCCTAAAAATCGAGGCCTACCTTGGGTAAGCGAAAAACGGTTTGGCTCACGGATCGCGACATTCGTTTGCGCTTCATCCTGTTTGCAGTGATCGATACCGCGAGCGCTCAGGGCGTCGCGGCAGAGCTTTTATTACCGGCGCAGAAACTGCTCCAGGACTCGCCGACCGAAGCACAGTTGCGCAACACCCTGGACGCGATTCTGGCCACAGATGAAATGTACGGTTTCAGGTTTGCGCCGGGGTCGGAGGCCGATGACTTCATGCAAGCGCTGGAGCCTGTCATGCAAAGGAAATGATTCGTTTGCAAGGCGTGACCCGGCGAAGCCGCCGGGCTTCTTACGCTTCCCACCGCCAAGGACCTGCCTCATGTTGTTGCGTCAATCTCCGCTTGTGTTTGCCGCCCTGACCCTCGGTTCGCCGTTGCACGCCGAAACGCTGCAGTTGGCACCGGTCGAAGTCACCACGGCGCCCGCCAGTGCCGGTGAAGTGGCCCAGGCGCAGCTCAAGAGCGTGCCCGGCGCTACCAATTACGTCGACATGGACAGCGTGCAGCAGGGGCGGGTCAGCACCAATGAAGATGTGTTCAAGTATCAAGCCGGGGTGTATGCCAAGGCTGCGAATAATGAAGGGGTGAAGCTGTCCATCCGTGGCTCGGGCCTGAACCGCGGCCCCGGCGCCCATGCGTCCGGCCTGTTCGAGATGCTTGACGGTCTGCCGCTCACCGGGCCCGGCGGCACGCCCTATGAACTCAAGGACCCGCTGTGGCACAGCCGGGTTGAAGTGTTGCGCGGCGCCAACGGTTTTGATCGGGGCGCGCTGGCGCTGGGTGGCGCGGTCAACTACGTCACCCGTACCGGCCATGACGCGCCCGCCTTGCAACTGCGCTATGAAGCAGGCAGTCGCGGTTATGCCCAGCGTGAAATCAGTTCCGGCCAGGTGCTGGGCGACTCCGACTACTACATCAGCCTGACGGACTCCGCGTCTGACGGTTATCAGCAACAGAGCGCGGGCAGCGGCAAGGGTGTTGCCGCCAACTTCGGCTATCGTTTCAACCCCGACCTGGAAACCCGCTTCTATTTTCGTTACCGCCAAACCGCCAACGACACCCCCGGCAAGCTCACGCGCTACCAGATCAGCCATGACCCGCGTGCCGCCAACAGCCTGAACGCCACCCGCGATTCCAAACGCCTGCAGCCGGGCTCCACCTGGATTGCCAACAAGACCACCCTGCAGTTGGATGACCGCTCAAAGGTCGAGGTCGGCCTCGCCTATCACGACTACCCCATGGACCTGCGCGAAGGCACCAACCGCCTGAAAGTCGCCTACACCGACATCAGCGGCACACTGAACTACATCCGTCAGGACAGCCTGTTCGGCCATGACAGCAAAACCACCCTCGGTCTGCGCACCACCCAGGCGATGCCCAACAATGGTGCGTCGGAATATGTACGTGTGCCTGCCGGCAATACCGCCATCTATGCGCCGGGCACCAAGACGCGTGATTACTCCTATCTGGGTTCCGACACCGTGCTGCATATCGGCAATGACCTGGAGCTGCTGCCGGACCTGTGGCTGACCACCGGCCTGGCCGCCATTTATACCCGCCGCGAGACCCAGGTTACCTACCCGCAAGGCCAGGCACCGCTCAGTCAGCATGACTGGGATTACGCACCGCGCATCGGCCTGCGTTATGACTTCAATCCGCAATTGCAGGTGTACGGCAACCTCAGTCGCTCGGTCGAGCCGCCGCATGCGTGGTCGATGATCTGGGGTTCCAACAAATTCTTCACCAGCGGCCCGGCCAAAGGGCTGTCGCGCGAAGGCGTGAGCCTGCAAAACCAGACCGCCACCACTCTTGAAGTCGGTGGGCGTGGTGAGGCCTGGCTTGGCGCCTGGGACCTGGCACTATACCGCTCCGAAGTGCGTCACGAACTGCTGGCTGTGGAAACCCAGGCGCAGACTTCCACCAGCAACGCCGTGATTGCCGAGTCCAACGCCAGCCCCACCGTGCATCAAGGCATGGAACTGAGCCTGCTCAGCCCGCTGTGGGACGGCGGCCGCGGCGGCAGGCTCGAGCTGCGTCAGGCCTACACCTTCAGCGACTTCCACTACCGTGACGATGACCGCTTTGGTAGCAACACGCTGCCGGGCATCCCCAGGCACTACTACCAGGCGCAGGTGCGCTACAGCCACCCGAGCGGCTTTTATACCAGCCTCAACACCGAGCACGCTTCGCGGGTAGCGGTGGACTATGCCAATTCCTTTTACGCCGCGGCATACACACTACTGGGCGCAACGTTTGGCTACGATGCACCGAAGCAGGACTGGCAGGCGTGGGTCGACCTGCGCAATCTCACCAACCGGCGCTATGCCAATACGGTCACGCCGGGGTATGACGACAAGGGGTTGGACGTCGCGCGCTCGACCCCGGCCGATGGGCGGGGAATCTATACCGGGGTGTCCTGGCGCTGGCGTTGAGTGCAAAATCCGAAACGGATTAATGGGTGGCAGGCAATGTCACGGTGAAAGTTGTGCCAGCCGCTGCCGATGAACTCACCGCCACATCACCGCCATGCACCTTGGCCAGTTCGCGCACGATATACAGGCCAAGGCCCACGCTGCGCACCTGGCTGGCTTGATCGGTGCCGCGGGTCATGGGTTCGAACAGATTGGCGAGCAGGGCCTCGGGAATCGCTTTGCCATGGTTGTGCACGGCGACTTCGCACGCGTTGTTGGCAAGCCGCGAGGTGATGCAGATGTCGCGTTGCGGGTCGCCATATGCCGCGCTGTTGGCCACCAGGTTACCGATGATCTGTTGCACGCGGTCGGCGTCCAGGCTCGCATGGCCATCGCCCTCGGTATGGTGCACCAGCGTTGCCTTGGGGAAAGCGACGCGCAGTTCCTCGACGGCGTGGTGAACGACTGCATGAAAGTCCAGTGGCGCGGTGCGGATAACGATACCGTGCCCGACCCGGGCCTGGGTGAAGTCGAGCAGGTCGGCGATCATGCGCTGGGCTCGCTCGGATGACTGGTCGATGTGCCCGAGCAGTTGGCGCTCCTTGGGCGTGCGTTCACCACGGCCGAGAAAATCCGAAGCCATGCGGATGGCCGTGAGCGGGTTTTTCAGGTCATGGCTGACAATTGCCACCATCTGCTCGGCGAACATCGCGCGCCGCTGGGAGATGGCATAGGCTTGCTTGAGTTCTGCCTGTGCCTGATGCAGGGCGACTTCGGTGGCGGTTTTCTCCTGCAGCAGGGCTTCGGCCAGCTTGCGCGCGTTCAACAGCTCGCGTTCGTACTTGTCGCGGTCTGTGGTGCCGAACAACGCCAGGTCGTACACCACGGCGTCGTCGAGTTGGCGTCGATTGCCATTGAGCAGCACCGTCACTTTCTGGCCGTCGCGGTGCACGGTGTCGAGCTTCACCTCGGTGACGCTGCCATGCATGCGCAGCATCGGCGCCAGGTGCGTCTGATGGAAAATTCGCCCGCCCATCGTCAGCAGGTCCTGGAAGCGCCTACCGCACAGCTCCTGGACGCTGAACCCCAACCAGTCGGTGAAGCGTGCATTGACCTGCAGGATCGTGCCGTCTTCGGCGGTCACGGCCAGCGCACAGGCGGCGCTGTCGAACAGGTCAGTCGGCATGGGCGACTGCCCACGGTGCCAGGAAGCTGTGCATCGCCGTCGCGCACGCGACTGGCGCGCTCATGTGCGGGCAATGGCCGACGTTGTCGATCAGGCAATACGTGCTGTTGGGTACGACGCGATGCAGGTATTCACCCACCACGACCGGGGCAATCAGGTCGTCGCTCGATTGCAGGATCAGCACCGGGGCGGTGAGGCCGATCACATCCTCACGATTGTCCGACAGGAAGGTCACGCGTGCGAATTGCCTGGCAATGTCCGGCTCGGTGCGGCAGAAACTCTCGGTCAGCGCGTCGCTGAGCTCCGGTTGCCCGGGCGCGCCCATGATCACCGGGGCCATGGCACTGGACCAGCCGAGGTAATTGCTGTCGAGGGTGTCGAGCAGGTCATCGATGTCGTTGCGCTTGAAGCCGCCGATATAGCCAGCATCGTCGATATAGCGCGGCGACGGGCCGATCATCACATGGGCGGCGATACGCCCGGGCCGCAGGCGGTCGGCGAGGGCACCGATCATCGCGCTGACCGAGTGGCCCACCAGAATCACCGGGCCCTGAGCATAGGCGTCGATGATCTCGTTCAAGTCATGGGCGTAACCGTCAAGAGTGCCGTACTTGGTTTTGTCGAAGGCAACGAGGTCCGACAGGCCGGCCCCCACCAAGTCATACATCACCACCCGAAAGCGCTCGGTAAAGTGCGGCGCCAGATAATTCCACATGGCCTGATTGCAGCCGAAGCCATGGGAGAACACCAGGGTCGCCATGCCGTCGCCCATCACATTTACATTGTTACGGTGGCGTAGATCCATGGAGGTCTCAAAATTATGGCGTATTGCTATGTGAGGCGCAGTTTAGATAGTCAAGGCCCTTGGGTCACGCGTTATAGCGCCGATAGGTTACAGTCAGCGCCTTTCAGGAAGAAACTTCAGGTAACAAATATGATGCGGTGGATACGGCTGTCCGTCTTGAGTCTGCTGACGCTGTTGTGCATGAGCCCGTTTACTGCCGCCCAGGCTGATGTTTCGCCGCTTGGCGTGGCCCTCGACCAGCGGGTTATCGACCTCACCAACACCCTCGATGCCGACACCACCGCCCGTCTGAAAAGCCGGCTGGCTGACCTCGAACAGCGCAAAGGTTCCCAGGTTGCCGTGTTGCTTGTACCCAGTACCGGCGGGGTCATTATCGAGGAGTACACCAACCAGCTGTTCCGCGCCTGGCAACTGGGGCGCAAGGACGTCAACGACGGCATCCTGCTGGTGGTGGCCAAGGACGACCGCAAGGTGCGTATCGAAGTCGGATACGGTCTGGAAGGCATCGTCACCGATCTACTGGCCCACCGGATTATCGAAGAGCACATCACCCCGGCGTTTCGCCAAGGCGATTTTGCCGGTGGCGTCAGCCTGGGTGTGAACGACCTCGTTGTGCTGGTTGAGGGTGGCGATTTGCCGCCAATGGCCGTCCCAGGCGCCAGTCCCCCGGCTATAGCGGTACTGCTGGCACTGATCGCTGGCAGCGTCGGTGGTGTGTTGATGGCCGCCGGCCGCTTGCATTGGCGCCGTGCCTTGATTGCCACCGCCGGGGTGACCCTGCTGCTGGCGCTGTACGTCGGTGGTCGTGAATGGCCGGTGTACCTGCTGATATTACCGCTGACGATACTGATCGGCGGCGCCACGTTTGGCGCGCTGTGGCTGGCGCGCGCAGTGTTCTACTGCGTGATGGCCGTGCTGGCGTATATCGTCGGGGTGCTGGCAGCGGATCGGTTTGTCGAACTCAGCCTTATCCACTGGCTGCTGTGGCCCTTGGGCGCAGCAGTGGTACTGGGCCTGTACGTGGGGTTGTTCTTCCTGATCAAGGCATCGTGGAAAAGCAGCCCGCGTTTCTTCCTTGCACGCGTACTCGCGGTCGTCGCAATTTATACTGCGGCGGGCCTGCTGCTGGGGCATGGTGCTCAAGGCTGGGTGGTGGCAATACCGGTAGCCACGATTGCGGCGTTTATCCTGTTCGTGCAGAGCATCTCCCGTTCGGGCTCGGGGTCGAGCACCCGTTCGAGCTCAAGCTCCGGCAGCTCGCGCTCCAGCAGCAGTTCGTCCGGTGGCGGTGGGTCCAGTGGCGGCGGCGGTGCGTCCGGCAGTTGGTGACGCACACTCTCAGGACAATACGATGTAGTCATTGCGTTGCACGATGGGGGTGTGCGGGCCCTGAACGAGATGCACATAACGACCGTCCACCAGGTCGATGGGCAGGCAGTCATCCACATCCATCACGGCATCGGTATGCGCCTGGGACCAACCGCGCAGCATCTGGCGTTTGCCCAGCGCTCTGGCCTCCTGCTTGTTGTGCGCGACGACCAGCAGGTAATGATGGGCCTCGCCGAAGCTGTGGGTGTCATACCCGCCAAGGTTGATGAAATACAGGCGCGGCGCTCCGGCTTGCGGGGCCAACGGGCTGAACTCGACTTTCCAGCCATCGACGCCATCCACCGCCATCCAGGCGTCGATGTGCACGCCCTTGGCGCTGCCAAACCAGTTTTCGCGCAATTGCGGGTAAGTGGCTTGCAGGGTATCCGCCACCGCGAATACCACATCATGAACTTCGATCCTCGCCCTGGGGTGCTTGCCCCCGAGCATCACGACAAACAGCATTGCAGGTTCTTCCTGGCGACTTGGCAGGGGGCAACCATACTTCGATTGAACCCTTTTGTCCGGTCAATGCCCCACTGTTTACTCACGAATTCATCAGGAGGTGTCATGCGTACCATCGATCTGGCCGGCGTACCGGTCCCTGTCATTGGCCAGGGCACCTGGCGCATGGGTGAAGACCCCGGCCAGCACCGCGCTGAAGTGGCGGCATTGCAACTGGGGATCGACGAGGGCATGACCCTGATCGATACCGCCGAAATGTACGGCGAAGGAGGCGCCGAGTCCGTGGTCGGCGAAGCCATACGCGGCAAGCGCGACCAGGTGTTCCTGGTGAGCAAGGTCTACCCGCACAATGCCAGTCGAACGGGCATTCCTCGCGCCTGTGAAGCCAGTTTGCAACGCCTCGGCACCGACTATATCGATCTGTACCTGTTGCACTGGCGCGGCCAGTATCCCCTTGAAGAAACGGTCGACGCATTCGAGCGTTTGCGCGAAGCCGGCAAGATCGGCCGTTGGGGTGTTTCCAATTTTGACGTAGCCGACCTGCAGGAGCTTGCCTCACCAGCCTGTGCCACCAATCAGGTGCTTTACAACATTGAGGAGCGGGGCATCGAGTTCGACCTGTTGCCCTGGTGGCAACAACATCATTTGCCGCTGATGGCCTACTGTCCCATCGCCCAGGGTGGCAAGTTGTTGTCCAGCCCAACGCTCAAACAGATCGCCCAGCGCCACGAGGCAACGCCCGCCCAGGTGTCCCTGGCGTGGGTATTGCGTCAGGACGGCGTGATCGCTATCCCCAAGGCCGTTACGCCGGAACATGTGCGGCTCAATGCCCGTGCTGCGAACCTGGTGCTGGATGAACATGACCTGGACGCGATCGATCGGGTATTTGGCGCGCCCAAGCGCAAGCATCCGCTGGCGATGGTCTAGCCCCGATATCAACGGATCCTGATAAAACGGCGCCCGTCCCTGGGCGTCGTTTGCGCATCACACTACATCAGCTGGACACCGGGCTGCGCCAGTCGTCCGAGCCCGAAGTGCCGGACACTTCGTGGGTCCAGACAATCTTACGATACGTGAAATACACGTCTTCCAGATGGGTGAAGTGCGCGTTGTCCGGGTCCTGGCAATTGGGCATGCGCGACTGGATATCGACGATGGTCGCCCCCTCGAGTTCGATGGTGAAGTAATGCTCCTGGGTGCCGGCCGATGAAGTGCGCAGCCACTCCAGCCGGCACTTCACCTCCTCGCCGCTGGTGAGTGCGCTGAAGAGCAGGGGCGATGACTTGTCGAACACCTTGCTGATCATCAACGGCTTGTGCACCCGCTGTCCGGTTGGCTGACCGGATTGCGGATCGCGCGGGATGATGACTTGGTGTGCAAACGCCTGGACGAGAATCTGGTCCTCGTGCCCTTCCTGGTAAATATTGCCTACCGAGTCCTGAGTAAAAGTGCCTGCCGTAATCAAACCTTGCTTGACGCCAGTGATGGAGAGATACGCGGGTGTTGGCATGACGGGTTTCCTTGTCTGATTGATAGGGACGCCATCCGATATTTAAATCCGATGGTGCTGTTCCCTTAACAAAAAGCGTGCCGGAAAGTGTGAGCCCTAATGAAATATGGAGGGTGGATTAGTGTGTGAGCGTCTTTCGATAACTTGTTATGCATTACTGCGTAAATTTATTGAGTTTGCTTGCGCATAAGTGCGCAATTATTTGCCGTTTCTGTGAATGGGTGGCGGTGGGTCGAATACATGATATTTGGACTGTTTTGCGATAACTGTTGCGCAAATATCTGCGCAGGCCTTGTTTTTAGGGGGTTGTAGGATAAGTCTCAAGTTGAATTTTTCGCTTGATGAATCGTCGTGTCATGGCTAGTGTTTGCAAATCTTATGGGGGTCTCATCGCTGGAACAGTAAAGTTTTAATGTTCTTTTTGTTTGTTGTTAGTGCGTCTTGTGAGGTGAATAGTTGTGCCTGGATCAAAATGGATTATTTGAACTCGCTTTGTGAGAGTTATCTGGAATTGGCGCGGCGGCCTTGCTCGGATGCAAGTTTCGCTGGTAATGAAGTGCGCTTTTCCAGTGAATACGATGCCCTGGAGGCCGAGCTGGCGAAAATGCAATCGATACACAGTGAAAGCCAGCCGGATTGGCAAAAAGTCATTGAAACCAGCGAGTGTGTGTTGGGCGAGCATTCCAAGGATCTGCGTGTCGCGGTATGGCTGGTCTGGGCGCTTTACCAGCGTGAGTCGTTTGCTGGTCTGTTGGCCGGAATAGGTCTCCTGCTGCATCTCTGCGAGCAGCATTGGGCAGTTGTCTACCCGCTCAAGCTGCGCACCCGCCGTGCGGCTTTTGGCTGGCTGGTATTGCGCCTTGACCCCGTGTTCGCCAAAAGCGTGTCAGTTGCAGGCCAGCAGGCGGTATTTCATCTGCTCCACGAACATCTTGCGCGCCTTGATGAATGCTGGAGCCAGCATCTGGGTCACGATGCTCCATTGTTGTTGTCGATTCGCAGGCAACTGTCGGAGCGCCTTGAACCGACCGCACACGGCAATCCATCTCCAGCGGCGTTGCCGCACGTCATGACCAACGTCAAACAGGTGGCGGCTCTGCTCAAGCCCGAGCCCGCAATCGAAAACGAAAGGGATGCGAACAAATGGCTGCGCACCCTGCAGGACCAGGCACGCCCCTTGTGCAACTGGTGGTTGCGCCAGGGCGCTGCAGACCTGCGCGCCTTGCGCCTGAGTCGAACACTGGCCTGGCTCTCACTGACCCGTTACCCGGACGCAGATAACGAGAGAACCACGACCTTGCGTGGCCCCGCAGGCGACAAGCTCAAGCGGTGCCAGGAGCGTCTTGCCCAGGGTCATCACGCCGATCTGATACTTGAGTTCGACGCAAGCCTGAGCAGCGCAATGTTCTGGTTTGACGGACTGCGCATGCAGTGGGAGTGCCTTGACGCACTGCAGGCCAACCTGGCGAAGACCGAGCTGGAGGTGAGTTTTGCGCTGTTGCTGCAGCGTCTGCCGGACCTGCCTGAGTATCGCTTTTACGACGGAGTGCCGTTTGCCGATGCCAGCACCCGTGACTGGATTGCGCTCCATGTGGCCCGCCATCTGCAGACCAACCAACCCCTGGCGCAGGCGAAAAACGTCGGCGCCGCACCGTGGGAGACGGCATTGCAGGAAGGGCTGCCCAGGCTGCGCAAGGACGGGCTCAAGGCTGTCGTCGGCGAGTTCACGCAAAGCCTGCACGCCGCGCGAAGCGAGCGGGACCGTTTCCATTGGCGCCTGGCCCAGGCCCGTCTATGTGTGCTGGCAGGCAAGCACGAGTTGGCGAAGATCCAGCTCGAACAACTGGATGATCACCTGCAGCACGCAGGGCTTGAGCGCTGGGAACCTGACCTGGCGCTGCAAGTGGCACAGCTGCTGTTTCGCTGCTGTGAGCTGCTGCCGCAAGACCAGGCCGTGCGTGAGCGCAAGGAACAAACCCATCGCAGGTTGTGCCACTTCGATCTTGAAGCGGTACTTGAATAGGCTGCAGAGCCGCACGCAAAAAAGGAGAAAAAACCATGCCCAAAGAGGGGTCGGTAGCACCGAAGGAACGCATCAATATCACGTTCAAACCTGCAGTTGGTGGTGCGCAGGAAGAAGTCGAACTGCCGTTGAAACTGCTGGTGCTGGGAGACTTCATCCAGCGCGAGGACCTGCGCAAGCTCGAAGACCGCAAGCCTGTGGCGATCGACAAGAACACCCTGGATGAGGTGCTGGCCAAGCAGGCACTGAGCTTGACGCTCAGCGTACCCAATCGTCTCCAGGACGACGCCGAGCCAGAGGAGCTGGGTATTCAGGTGAACATCAATTCAATGCAGGACTTCAATCCCGCAAGCCTGGTCGAGCAGATTCCCGAACTGAAAAAGCTGATGACCCTGCGTGACGCATTGATGGCATTGAAGGGCCCGCTGGGTAACACGCCGAGCTTTCGCAAGGCTATCGAGCAGGCCCTGGCCGACGACGAGTCGCGCACGCGTGTACTCGCCGAATTGGGGCTGGCCCGGCCCTCCCTATGATTTTCAGTAAAAGGACACTGATCCCATGAACACTCAAGCCACCTCACTGGCTGCTCCCAGGGCGGACGAGTCGAGCATCCTCGACAACATCATTGCGCATACCCTGCTGACGGCGGATGACGAGGCCTACGGTATCGCCAAGCGCGGTGTCTCGGCGTTTATCGAAGAGTTGGTCAAGCCGCACAACAGCGCAGAACCGGTCAAAAAACGCCTGGTGGACCGGATGATCGCCGAGATCGACAGCAAGCTCAGCAGGCAGATGGACGAAATTCTCCATCACCCGCAGTTCCAGGCACTGGAAGCTGCCTGGCGAGGTTTGCAGTTGCTGATCGAGCGAACCAATTTCCGTGAAAACATCAAGATCGAACTGCTGAATGTATCCCGAGCGGACTTGCTCGATGACTTCGAGGACTCGCCGGAAGTCAACCAGTCCGGGCTCTACAAGCATATCTACAGCGCCGAGTACGGCCAGTTCGGTGGTCAGCCCGTGGGCGCCATCATCGCCAACTATTTCCTTTCACCCAGTGCGCCCGACGTAAAGCTCATGCAGTACGTTTCGACTGTCGCTTGCGTGGCTCACGCGCCTTTTATCGCAGCGGCCGGGCCAGCCTTTTTTGGCCTGGAAAGCTTTACCGGTCTGCCTGACCTGAAGGACCTCAAGGATCATTTCGAAGGCCCGCAATTTGCCAAATGGCAGAGCTTTCGTCAGAGCGAAGACGCGCGCTACATCGGCCTCACCGTACCGCGTTTTTTGCTGCGCACGCCTTACGATCCCCTTGAATCTCCGGTCAAGACCTTTGCCTATCAGGAAAACGTGGTCAACAGTCACGAGCACTATCTGTGGGGGAATACGGCTTATGCATTTGCCACACGCTTGACCGACAGCTTCGCCAGGTTTCGTTGGTGTCCCAACATCATCGGTCCGCAAAGCGGCGGGGCGGTGGAAGACCTGCCCTTGCACCACTTTCACAGCATGGGTGAAATCGAAACGAAGATCCCCACTGAGGTGCTGGTCTCCGATCGACGCGAATATGAACTGGCCCAGGAGGGGTTCATCGCGTTGACCATGCGCAAAGGCAGTGACAATGCGGCATTTTTCTCCGCAAGTTCGGTGCAGAAGCCCAAGTATTTCGGCACCAGTGTCGAGGGGCGGGAAGCGGAGTTGAATTACCGGCTGGGCACTCAGTTGCCGTACATGATGGTGGTCAACCGACTGGCTCATTACCTGAAAGTGTTGCAGCGCGAGCAGTTGGGGTCGTGGAAGGAACGCACCGACCTGGAACTTGAACTCAATAAATGGATTCGTCAGTACGTCGCAGACCAGGAAAACCCCAGTGCCGAGGTGCGTGGTCGTCGACCCCTGCGTGCGGCACGCATCGTTGTCAGCGATGTTGACGGTGAGCCCGGCTGGTATCGCGTCAGTCTGAGTGTGCGGCCTCACTTCAAATATATGGGGGCGGACTTCACGCTTTCCCTTGTCGGCAAGCTCGACAAAGAATGAACAGGCACCCGGGGATGACCTGTCACCACAGCCTTTTCGAGCGCCTCGAAGGCCACGCATCCGCTCAGTCGGGCGGCATGGCCTCGGTGGCTGCCCACTTGGGGAAAATGCTCAGCACGCGCGCCGGCAGTGTCCAGACTGCAGGCGATTATGGCCTGCCGGATCTCAATGACATGCGCCAGAGCCTGCATGAGTCCTTGAGCCAGTCGCGCCTCTCGATCGAGCGCTTTATCCAGGCCTACGAACCACGCCTGACGAATGTTCGTGTCAGGGCGCTGCCGCGTGACCGCGATCCCCTGGTCCTGGCATTTTCCATAGCAGCGATGCTTGTGATTGACGGTGAGGCGCGGGCCGTGGCTTTCAGCGCGCACCTGGGCGGCGGCGGGCAGGTGGAGGTCGCGCCGGATGACCTTTAATCGCTATTACCAGAGTGAACTCAGCGCCCTGCGTCAGCTTGGGCGACGTTTCTCGGAGCGTAATCCGGCGTTGGCACCGTTCCTGGCCACAGGCGGGCAGGACCCGGATGTGGAGCGGTTACTGGAAGGTTTCGCGTTTCTCACTGGGCGCTTGCGTCAGAAGCTCGATGACGAGTTGCCGGAGCTGACCCATTCGCTGATGCAATTGCTGTGGCCCAACTACATGCGGCCGTTGCCCTCGTTCAGCATCCTGCAGTTCGACCCGCTCAAACGTGCGGGGCCGGCTATCCGGGTGGAGCGCGATACCGCAGTGGAAAGCGTGGCGATCAATGGCGAGCGTTGCCGTTTTCGCACCTGCTATCTCACCCAGGTGATGCCGTTGCAACTCAATCGTGTGGACTACGTATTCCAGGGTGAGCGCGCTTTGCTGGATCTGCACCTGGACATGAGTGCGCCTGGCAATTTCACCGAATTGGTGTTCGAGCCTCTGCGCTTGCACCTGGCAGGCGATCGTTATGTCAGCCAGGGTCTTTATTTGAGCCTGCTGCGTCATCTTGAAGGCATTGAGCTGTTGCTGCTGGACGAAAATGGACGCTCTGTTGACGGTCCTGATGGACAGCCGACGTCGCTGCGGCTGGCTGCCAGCCAGGTACAGCCGGTCGGGTTCGGCGAAGACCAGGCATTGATCCCTTATCCGCCCAATACCTTCAGTGGCTATCGCCATCTGCAGGAGTACTTTGCCTTTCCCGACAAGTACTTGTTCGTCGATGTCGCTGGCCTCGACGCCCTGCACGGGGTTCCCCACGCGCAGCTCAAACAGGTGCGCGGCATGGTGATGCGCTTCGAACTGCGTATCCAGGCGCATGAACCCCAATGGCCTGGGCTGGATAACGTAAAGCTGTATTGCACGCCCATCGTCAACCTGTTCAACCATGACGCGGTGCCGATCCGCCTGGACGGCAAGCAGGATGAATACCTGCTCGTGCCTGGTGAATACACCCGGGGCCACGCAGGCGTCTTTTGCGTGGATCGCGTGACGGGTTGGCGCCCAGGCGGGCTTGGCCACCGGGCGTTTGTGCCGTTCGAGTCCTTCGAGCATGACGCCGATGCCGGGGCATCAACTGCGCCGCCCAGCTTCAGCATTCGTCAGCGCCCATCTGGGCAGCATGCCGGGCTCGACACCTGGATGGCATTCGGTAGCAGCCACAGAGGTGAGCAGGAAACACTCTCGATCGAGCTGACGTGCACCAACCAGAACCTTGCGCAGCAACTGGCCATTGGTGAGATCAACCAACCTGGCGAGCACACTCCGGAATTCCTGACGTTTGGCAATATCACGGTGCCTACCGCGAGTTTCGCGCCGCCTCTGGACCAGGATTTCCTGTGGCGACTGATCAGTAACCTGTCGCTCAACTATCTGTCGCTGACCGATATCAACGCTTTGAAAGTGATTCTCGAAACCTATGACCTGCCGCGTTACCACGGCCGGCAAGCGCAGCAGGTCAGCCTGAAGAGGCTCGGCGCACTGCAGGCCGTCAGCCACAAAGCGGTCGACCGCTTGCACCACGGCCTACCGCTTCGCGGGGTGCGGGTGGACCTTACGATCGATCCCCAAGGCTTCCTCGGGCAAGGCGACGTCTTTGTCTTTGCCTCCGTGCTCAACGAGTTTTTTGCCCTGTACGTCAATCTCAATTCGTACCACGAACTGCGCGTTATCAGCACACAAGGAGATGTGTACCTATGGCCACCCCGTTTGGGCCTGCAGCCCTTGCTTTAACTGAACTGTCGCGGTGCGTTCGCGAATATTCGCTGTTCCAGGCGGTGCTTCTGGTGATCGAACGCCTGCGTGAGGCTCATCCGTTGCTGGACGAGGATGCGTTGTATGACCAACTGGAATTCCAGGCCAATCCCAGTCTTGGCTTTCCGGGGCATGACATAGACCAAGTGGAGTTTTTTGTGGAACAGGGTCAATTACGCGCGCGGTTGCGCCTCAATGTCCTGGGGCTGTTTGGCGCGGGTTCGCCGCTGCCGGCGTTCTATGGCGAACAGGCGTGTGCAGAACCCATGGGGGTCAACGTCACACGAGACTTCCTGAACGTCTTTCACCATCGCCTGCAACGGCTGATGTTGCCGATCTGGCGCAAGTACCGCTATCGAGCGCGCTTTCGAAACGGGGCCAGCGATGGTTTTTCGGCACAGATGTTCGCCCTGATCGGCCTGGGAAGCCGGGAAGTTCGCTCAGCGGCACGTCTGGATTGCGGACGCCTGCTGCCTTACCTGGGCTTGTTGGGTCTGCGGGCACATTCGGCGTCGATGATCGAGACAGTGTTGCGCCACTACTTCAAGCACAGCCGGGTGTTCATCGAGCAGTGGGTGGAGCGCCGTGTCTGCATCGACCGGCAGCAGCGCAACCGGCTGGGCGTTATCCACCATGCGCTCGGCCACGACCTGGTGCTGGGGCAGCAAGTAGCGGATCGCTGCGGCAAGTTCAAGGTGCACCTGATGGAGCTGAGCTGGCAGCGCTTTCACGCGTTTCTGCCCACCGGAAAGGCGTTCCTGCCCTTGTGTTCCTTGGTGCAACTAACGGCACGCGCGCCGCTTGCGTTCGACCTGCGCCTGGTACTGGCAGAGGGCGAAATACGCGCGCTGCACATCGGCGAGCGCAATGTCTGTCGCCTTGGCTGGACCAGCTGGCTGGCCCATGAACGTGCTGATGGAGCGCTCACGCTCGCCGGCCACTCTGATTAGGGATCGATGATTATGATCAATGTAGATCTGCAACAACTTATCCGCACCCTGGCCGCGCAGACCCGATACGACCTCGAGCGATCAGCCGAGCGCTGTGTTGCACGCGGTGGTCGCGAGGTGCTGGTGGAGGACCTGCTGCTGGCGTTGCTGGAACACGCCGACGGCGTACTGGTGCAGGCTCTGGCGGATGCGGGCGTGCAATTGTCGGAACTCGAGTCGACGCTTTATCCAAAGAGCGAACACAGTGCAACCCGCAACCCGGTTTTCGCGACGACGCTGGTCCACTGGTTGCAACAGGGACTGATGGTTGCGCACGTCGAATTGGGGCAGCCGGAGGTCGATCAGGGCGCCTTGTTGCTGGCGCTGCTGCGTCATCCTCTGGAACATGCGGGCAGCGCGTACCAGAAGGTGCTGAGTCGTCTGGATATCGAGCGCGTGCGCAGCTTTCTGCAAAGCAATCCGCCGCAGGCGCATACCCCGACAGCGGACTCGTTGTTGCAGCGCTTCACCCATGACCTCACACACCAGGCACGTGAAGGTCTGATTGACCCGGTGCTGTGTCGTGATGCCGAAATTCGACAGTTGGTCGACATTCTTACCCGCCGGCGCAAGAACAACCCGATTCTGATCGGAGAGGCCGGTGTTGGGAAAACCGCAATTGTCGAAGGCTTTGCCCTGCAAGTCGTCTCATCTCGGGTGCCGCCGTCGCTTCAGCAGGTGCGCGTACTCACTCTGGATCTGGGCCTGTTGCAAGCAGGGGCGGGGATCAAGGGTGAGTTCGAGCGCCGCCTCAAGGGGGTGATCGACGAGGTCAACGCGTCGCCCCAGCGAGTGATCCTGTTTATCGATGAGGCCCATACTCTGGTGGGCACGGGCGGGCAGGGCGGTGCGTCCGACTCGGCGAACCTGCTCAAGCCAGCTCTGGCCCGTGGCGAGCTGCGTACCATAGCCGCCACCACGTGGTCGGAATACAAAAAACATATCGAGAAAGACCCGGCGCTGGCGCGACGCTTTCAACCGATACGGGTGGGCGAGCCCGGTGTCGAGCAAGCCGTCTCTATCCTGCGCGGGCTGGTCCCGGTCTACGAGGCCAGCCACGGTGTATACGTACGCGACGATGCCGTCGTTGCGGCGGCACACATGAGCGCGCGTTACCTGGCGGGGCGGCAGCTACCGGACAAAGCGGTGGATGTATTGGACACCGCTTGTGCACGGGCGCGTACACATCTGGCCGTGCCCCCTGAAACGTTGCAGCGTGCAAGCGCCGAACTGGCCGAAGGCCGTCAGCACCAGCATGCGTTGCGCCGCGACGCTGATGCCGGTTTGCCCGTCGACGGATCCGTGCTGCAAGCACTGCAATCGCGGCTCAAGGCTGTTGAGTGCGAGCACCAGGCGCTGGAACAGACCTGGTTTGCACAACGTGAGCAATCACCCGAACAGCCCGAGGTTTGCCCACGCCTGGTGGCTCAGGTCATCAGCGCATGGACCGGCATTCCCGCGGAGCAACTGGTGCTTGAACACAGCGACAAGGTCCTGGGTTTTGCCGATGCGCTGCGCGCACGCATTCTTGGCCAGGATCACGCGGTGCAGGCGCTCGACCGTTGCCTGCGCGCCATGGCGGCAGGGCTGAACGAGCCTGATGCGCCGGTGGGTGTGTTTCTGCTGGTCGGACCGAGCGGCGTGGGCAAGACCGAAACGGCACTGGCGCTGGCGGACCTGCTGTACGGCGGCCGGCGGTTTGTCACCACTCTCAATATGTCGGAATACCAGGAGCAACATTCACTGTCCCGATTGATCGGTGCACCGCCCGGTTATGTCGGCTATGGCGAAGGCGGCGTCCTCACCGAAGCGGTACGTCAGCGCCCGTATTCGGTGGTATTGCTTGACGAGGTGGAGAAGGCTGACCCCCAGGTGCTGAACCTGTTCTACCAGGTGTTCGACAAGGGCCTGGCCAATGATGGTGAAGGTCGTGAGATCGACTTTCGCAACACCCTGATCCTGATGACCTCCAACCTCGGCAGCGACAGCATCAGCGCCTTGTGTGCCGATGGCCAGCGCCCCAAGCTCGAGGTTTTGCACGAGGCGATTCTTCCGTCGTTGCGCGCCTGGTTCAAGCCCGCATTGCTGGCGCGGATGCGCGTGGTGCCCTATTACCCGATTTCCGCTGAGGTGCTGGGTGAGGTGGTCAGGCTCAAGCTCGACCGTCTCGGGCAGCGGCTGGCCCGGCGCAAGCTGGCGTTCACCTATACGCCGCAATTGCTTGCGCACATGGCCCAACGCTGTGCCCATGGTGACAGCGGCGCACGCTACATCGATCAATGGATCGAGACCGACCTGCTGCCACAGATCGTGGACCGCCTGCTCGCGGCAACGGCCGCGGGCGAGTCTCTCTCGTTGGCCCATGCGTCGCTGGACAGTACCGGCCGGCCGGCGTGTGAGTTCAGCCAATGACCGATGAGATGTTTACTCGATTGCCACAGCCCCTGGTCTACGCCGAAACCTTGATGGGCTGGTTCTGCCGGCTCGGCCGTGGAGCTGATGAAAAGACCTTGGCAAACCTTTGCGTGGCTGGCGTTGCACAACTGAGCCAGTGCGAACTCTGCCAGTTGTACCGGCTTGATCAGGCTACCGGCAGGCTCGCGCTGATTGCCCAGCATTTGCACGGAGGCTGGACGGCGAGCGATCCGGCTTTGGGCCACGGAGCGCAGGATGAGCAACTGTTGCAATACGTCCTGGCCCAGGGGCAAACCATCACTTTGGATGACCTGAGCCGGTGTGTGTACGACTGCGGTTTTTTACCCGAGGCGACCACACCCTGGCGCTCCCTTTGCGGTATCCCATTGCGTGGCCCCGGCGACACCGTCAGCGGCGTCCTGCTGTGTGCCAGTCAGCGTCCGGTCGCGTTGCAGGGCTATGTAGCGTCATTGGCGCAATTGGGCAGTTTTGCCTTGGGGCAACTGGCCAGGGCATCGCGCATCGCGCCTGAGGTGAGCGTGCTGAAGTCTGGCGCTTCGCTGGCGGGAGCGTTCGGCCTGATTGGCAGCAGCACGGCGATGGAGGCGACTTGTCGCCTGATCAGCAAGGTTTTGCGCACGCCCTATACGGTGCTGTTGCGTGGCGAAACCGGCACCGGCAAGGAAGTCGTGGCGCGCGCCATCCACGCCGCAGGCCAAAGAAGTCACAAAGCCTTTGTGGTGCAGAACTGTGCGGCGTTTCCAGAGGGGCTGCTGGAGAGCGAACTGTTCGGTTATCGCAAAGGTGCGTTCACCGGTGCGCTGCGTGACTACGCGGGGTTATTCGACGCCGCCGATGGCGGCACGTTGCTGTTGGATGAAATCGGCGATATGCCGCTGTCGTTGCAGGCCAAGTTGCTGCGTGTGTTGCAGGAGGGCGAGATTCGACCGCTGGGGGCCGTTGCCTCGCACAAGGTCGACGTGCGAATCATTGCCGCTACGCACCGCGATCTGGCGGCAATGGTCGCCGAAGGCAGTTTCCGTGAGGATCTGTATTACCGGTTGGCACAATTTCCGATCGAGCTGCCGGCGCTGCGTGACCGAGACGGTGACATGCTGTTGCTCGCCCGACATTTCGCGGAAAAGGCCTGCGTGGCACTTGGAAGGGAGGCCGTCGGCTGGTCCAGTGACGCCCTGGACCAACTGACGAATCATGACTTCCCCGGCAATGTGCGCGAACTCAAATGCCTGGTGGAGCGTGCCGTGCTGATGTGTGACGAAGACGTGATCCTGCCGGTTCACCTCGCGTTGGCCCCCAGCCCGGTCACTGTCGTGGACACCACGTTGCGCCAGCGTCTGGAGCGTGTTGAGCGCACGGTGCTGATCGATTGCCTGCACAGGAATCGCGGCAACCGCACCCGCACCGCGCGTGAGTTGGGGGTGGCGCGGCGCACGCTGCTCTACCGCCTCGCTCGTTTGAATATCCCTTGCGGCGAGGCCAAGGGTGAATGCTGACTACTTTTTTTTCGTATTTCCGGCGCCCTTTCTACTCGGGCCGCGCCGCGTCACTTTCTGGGAGATACCTGATGCTTGATCGTCCGTGGCAGGTCCTGGTGCTTGCGCTGTGCTTGCTCAGCGGCTGCAACGCCAACTACGTGTTTGACGATGCCGATTACCGTCCGCTGGGCGATCCGCAGGCCGGCACGCGTGGCCAGCAAAGGGAGGTGTGACCATGCAACTGATGTTTGAAGTGTATGAAAGCGCAGGCGCAGATCCCGCGTCTACGGCCCCCAAACTGTTCTCCGAGGCCGGAGGCGTGATTGGGCGCGGCGCCGGTTGCGATTGGGTCATTGCCGACTCCAGTCGGCTGCTGTCCAGTCACCATGGGTTGGTGAGTTTTCGCGAAGGTCAGTATTTTCTGACCGACATCAGCAGCAATGGAATCTGTGTGGCGGGCAGCGGTGAGCGGCTGTGCAAAGGGCAGGCACGCCTGGTCGAAGATGGCGATGTATTCCAGCTGGGCGCACTGTCCATTCGGGCGCGGCTGGTCGCATCACAGGCCCCGCAGGGCGAACTGCAGCGCGCGGCGGGTGGGCAGATTCCCGACGATGCTTTCCTGGGGCTGGATCCGAGCCGGGCGATGGATCAGGCCTCGCTGCCACCGGACGACATCCTCGCTACCAGCGACGAACCCGCGCAACGGGTTTATCAGCAAGCGCCAGACAGGGACTATATGAGCCTGCCACGCCGGGTCGAGCCTGTTCCTGATGGACCACCGCTTGAAGATCTCGAAAGGACACCGGCTTTGCACGCGTCGTTCTGGGCGCAGTTTTCGGCGGCACTCGGACTTGACCTCAACGGTGTCGACACCCCACGGCGCGAGGCGTTGGCAATCAAAGTCGCCAGTTTGCTCAAGCAGGGCATCGAGGGCTTGCAGCAAAGCCTGCGCACCTGCGACGAGCTGAAGAACGAATCGAACCTTGCGTCTTCCGAAGCCCGCCTGCGCAGTGCCAACCCCCTGCGCCATTGCTCCGACGGTAAAGCGGCGTTGGCGGCGTTGCTGGGTATGAACGAGTGGGGGCAATTGCCGGCCGAGGCCGCCCTGGTCCAGGCCCACCGGGATATGCAATCCCATCAGGTAGCCCTGCTGACAGCGTGTCGTACCGCACTGCGCAATGGGTACCGGGTATTCGCGCCCAGCCACTTGATGTTGTGCTTCGAGCGCCAGGAAAAAGCGCCCTGGTTCAATGCCGACGGGGCGCACTGGCGCGCCTACCAACGCCATTATCAACGCCTGATCGAGGAAGAACCGTTGAGCGAGCGCCTGTTGGGCAATGACTTTGCCAATGCCTACGAAGAGCAGGTTCGCCTGATTTCCACCCTTCATGCGGCTTGCCCGGGATGATATTCATGTACAGAGCCACCCTTGTATCAATGTTGGTGTTACTCGGCGTGTTGGCCGGGTGCAGCGCACTGTCGCCTTTTTCGACCCTGACCAAAGTTGACCTGACAGTGACGGCCAATGAGCGGATCAATCCCGATCTGCACGGTCGTCCCTCTCCGGTGGTCATGCAACTGATCGAGCTGCGCCACCCCGCAGCGTTCGAAAACGCGGACTTCTTCAGCCTGTATGGGCGTGCCGAGCAGACGCTGCCCAAGGACTGGGTAAGCGGCGAGGAGCTGGAAATGCGCCCCGGCGAACGCCTGGCGCTCAAGCTCAGCGTCGGGCCGCACAGTCGCTATGTGGGAGTGCTCGCAGCCTATCGCGACTTGCCTCATGTGCAGTGGCGGTTGTTAGTGCCCGTGACGCCTGGCCGACTGACCCGCGCCGACCTGATGCTGGACGAGGACGGCATACGTCTGGCCAACCTGCCCGCCGATGCGCTGGAGAATTGACATGCAGGCTCATAACGTCATCTGGCAGGAAGGCATGCTGTTGCGGCCCCAGCACCTGCAGCATCAGGACCGCTATTACAACCAGCAACTCAATCGCACCCGTTTGTTGGGCAGTGATGCCTGGGGGTTTCTCAGCCTTGAAGTGGATGTGCAGTACCTCAAGCTGGGCAAGTTTGTCGTGACCCAGGCCAGTGGCGTGCTGCCCGACGGCAGCCTGTTCGAGCTGAGCGGCGCCATGGAACCGCTGGTGCTGCAGGTGCCGGCCAACGCCGGCAGACAGGGTATCTACCTGGCATTACCGTTGGCGATCGGCAATCAGATCGAAGCCCGTAAACCCGAGCAGGTCGATGTGGTGGCTCGCTATGTCAGTTCCACCACGGAGGTCGGCGATTCGAATGCGGGGAGCGACTCGCGCTGCCAGATCAGCTGTGGACGCCCGGATCTGCGTCTGTTGCTGGGCGAGCAGCACAGTGACCAGACCTTCGTGACGCTTCAGGTCGCTCAGGTACTGGACGCCACGAAGGACGACGGCGTGAGCCTGGATGCGGATTTCGTACCCACCTTCATCTACCTCCAGGGCTCGGGTTATGTGGGCGCGTGTCTCAAGGAAGTGATCAGTCTGCTGGCTTGTCGCGGGGACGCCATTGCCGAGCGCGTTCAGGGCAATGGTGCGGCTTCGGGGACGCACATTGCGGACTTTCTGATGCTGCAGTTGATCAATCGGGGCGAGCTGGTACTGCGTCATTACCTGAGTCAGGCCCAGGTTCGTCCGCAAGCGCTGTACCGAGAGTTGCTGGGCATCCTCGGTGAATTGTCGACCTTTGCCCATGACACCCGACGGGCGCAGTGGGACGTGCTTTATCGACACCACGACCAGGGCGCCAGTTTTCGTGGCTTGATGGACGGGCTGCGAACCGCGCTGTCCATGGTGCTGGAGCAGCATGCCATGGAACTGGTGTTGCATCCGCGCCAGTACGGCGTGCTGGTCTGCCCGGTGCGCGACCTCAAGTTGCTGGGCAGCGCGACCTTCGTGCTAGCGGCCAGCGCGCACTGTGACTCGGAGCAACTGCGCCAGCGATTGCCGGCCCACCTCAAGGTTGGACCGGTGGAGCGTATACGCGAGCTGGTCAACCTGCACCTGGCTGGCATCAAGGTCAAGCCGTTGCCAGTGGCGCCGCGCCAACTGCCGTTTCATGCCGGAAAAACCTATTTCATGCTCGAGCTCACTGCCCGGGATATCACGCAACTGGAGCAGTCAGGAGGTTTTGCCTTCCATGTCGGCGGCGAGTTTACCGCGCTCGAACTCAACTTCTGGGCTATCAGGAACTGAACATCATGAACAGGGACAGTGATTACCCTCAGGACGAGAAGACCGTCCTGCTCGACCGCGACGGTCTGGGACCGGTCCAGGGACCGATGACGGATTTCCCCACGCCGCCGCGTTTCGAACAACTGGAAGACCGGATGATCTACGCCGCTCAGGCGCAGGGTCTGCAGATGTTCAATGCCGGGCTCAATCCCTTGTTGTCCGCAGCGTGGGAACTGCTGTCGCAGCCGCATCGGCTCAGTGCCAGCGTCGGCCGCGAGAGTTTGCATACCCTCAATGAACGGCTGTCGGCGGGGATTACGCAGTTCGAGACACGCGCCCTGCATGAAGGCGTGGATCACGCCGCGGTCATGTCGGCGCGCTATGTGATCTGCAGTGTGCTGGACGAAGCCGTGGTCACCACCTCATGGGGCACCGCCGGAGACTGGTCAAAGATGAGTCTGCTCAGTCGCTTTCATAACGAAACCTTCGGGGGCGAAAAGGTCTTCCAGTTGCTGGAGCGACTGTCCCGCGATCCGCTCAAGCACCTCGCATTGCTTGAACTGCTGTACCTGTGCCTGTCGTTGGGCTTCGAGGGCAAATACCGGGTGATGGAACGCGGCGTGGTGCAGCTTGAAGCGGTACGCGACGGTGTGTATCGACAGATCCGACAGGTCAGGGGAGACCCGCCTCCCGTGCTGGTTTTGCCGTCGACAACGGAGCCGGTACGCCGCAAAAGGCGGGTGCTGATCTCCGCACCCTGGGCGGGGGCAGTGTGCCTGCTCAGCCTGCTGGCAATGTACTCGGGTTTTGCCTGGATGTTGGCCACCGAGCGCACGAAGGTGCTGCAACCCTTTCAATATTCGGCGCCGGACCTGACTCGGACGCCCCTGTAACGCTGGAGCAATGAATGAACGCATTCGTAAGGAACGCGAGCGCGGTGCTGGCTCAAATATGGGTGTGGAGCCTGCTGCTGGCGCTTTCAGGCGCACTGTTGATCTGGTTCGTGGGGCCTTTGCTGGCGGTGGATGATTACCGGTTCTGGGCGTCGTCGACCGCTCGCCTGTTGACCATCAGCGTGTTGTTTCTGCTTTGGGGGCTGGCCATGGTGGTGGCCGGCGCGCGGCGTGCAGCGCGCCTTCGAACGCCTGAGCACCAGGCCGACCAGACGCAATACGAGCGCATTGAAAACGAGCAGAAACAGGTGCGAGGTCGCTTCAAGGAAGCATTGCACACCCTGAAGACCTCCAGCCGATATGGCGAGCGCAGCCAGCGCTGGCGTGACGATTTGCCCTGGTACCTGCTGATCGGCGCGCCGCAAAGTGGCAAGACGCGTCTGCTGGCCGCCAGTGGCCTGCAATTTCCGCTCGACCGGCTCGAGCCGACGTCGACCGGGCAGACGCCTTATTGCGATTGGTATTTTGCCGACAACGCGGTACTGGTCGACACCGCCGGCCGCTACCTGACCCAGGCCGACCGAACGGTGGACGCGGCGGGCTGGACGATGCTGTTGCGACTGCTGAGGACACGCCGGCATGCACGCCCGCTCGATGGCGTCGTGGTGACCCTGTCGGTGGAAGCGCTGCTCGGCCTGAATGATCACGATCTGGACCATCACGCGCGGCATGTGCATACGCGGCTGCAGGACATCCAGCGAACCCTGCGTGTGGACTTGCCTGTGTATCTGGTTTTGACCCAGGCCGACCGACTGACGGGTTTTGCCGAATATTTCGATTCAACTCAAGGTGATGCTGCCGAAGCGGTACTGGGGGAGCGCCTGATTGAAAACGCGGCGGGGGTCGAGATAGCTCAGGTGCGCAAAGCGTTCGAAGCCTTGTTGCAGCGCTTGAGTGGTGAGCTGATCCCGCGTCTGCATCAGCAGCGTAACCTGCAGCATCGCGGGCCGATGCTGGATTTTGCCCAGCACGCTGCGCAACTGGGCGAGCGCCTGTGTGCGTTTATCGAATTGGGGTTTTCCGCGCATCGCTACCAGCGCATCAATGGGTTGCGCGGCTTCTACCTGACCAGCGCTGCCGAGCCGCGTGCCGGTTTTATTCAGGGCCTGTTCAACCGGGTGATTTTTGCCGAGGCCGGTCTGGCCGTTCTTCAGGGCCAGGAGCAACGGCGCATTCGCCGGCGCCAGTGGGCAGGGGCGCTGGCCGCGTCGCTGGTTATCGGTGCGGCGGGAGGGTTGTGGGCAAACAGTTACACGCTCAATCAGCAGCGTCTGACGCAGTTGCAGGCACTGACCGTAGAACCACCGGTGACGGACGGTACGCTGGAGGCGTTGCCGCTATTGGACGCGCGCCTTGCGGCAACCGGGGTTTTTCCTCCAGCGCAGGAGGTCGGTTGGGTGGAGCGTGCTGGGCTGTATCAGGGCGCGGCGAGCCGGCCGACGCTGATCGATGCCTACGCGCAATCCCTGCAACGGCAATTATTGCCCCGCGTGGCTGCGTTGCTTGAAGAGCAGGTGCGTAACACTCTCGGTGACCGTGAGCGCTTGCTGGACAACCTGCGCGCCTACCTGATGCTGGCGCTGCCGCAACGTCGTGACAACCCGTGGCTGGCGCAGCATATGGCCGCGCTATGGTCTGCACGCCACGCCGCCGATGGTTCGGCGCAGAAGCGCTTGAACCTGCACCTGGCAAGCTTGCTGGGGCAAGACTTCGTGGCGCCGCTTGACGATGATCTGGTGGCACAGGCGCGCCAGGCCTTGCGCGGTGAGTCCCTGGCCGATGTGGTTTATCGGATGCTGCGAGAGCAGGCGCGCAATCTGGAGCCTTTGCGGCTTGCCGAGGGCAGTGTGTTCGCTGCGATCGATCAGCCAATACCGGGGTTCTACAGCAAAAAATACTGGCAGTATTTCGAGGCGCAGGGTGCGCGCCTGGTGAACGCCATCGCTCAGGATAACTGGGTACTCGGTGAGGCGAGCGACCTCAGCGCCATGGACCTGCGCCGGCTGATGCTCGAACTGGAACAACGCTACTTCAGCGAGTACGCCGACGTCTGGAGCGAGGCGCTGGGGCGCATTCGGCTACAGGAGATCGATAGCCTCAAAAGCGCTGCCGAGCAATTTGCCAGCCTCACATCGGCGCAGTCGCCACTGGTGCAGATGTTGCAACAGGTCAGGGAAAATACCCGGTTGTCGCCCGCGAGCGAGCGCCTTGGTGAGGTCGCCGTTCAGGTCGGGGCGCTCGGCGCAAAGGTCGAGGCGGCAGGCGCGATGTTGACCAGCCCATTGCAGGGGCTTACCCAGGCGGATACCGCTCGACGCGCGTTGCAACGACGTTTTGAGCCCCTGCACCAGTTGCTCGATGAGCAGCACAACCCTGGCACTGCGGTGAGCCATGTGTTGCAACTGTCCGATCAGTTGCAGTTGCAACTGGGGACGCTGACTCGGGAAAGTTCGTCGGAGCAGGCGGTGTTCAACAGGGTCAAGCGCCGCATGGATGGCCAACAGGATCTGCTTGGTGATTTGCGTGAAAGCGCCGCCCGGCTGCCACTGCCGCTGTCCACGTGGTTCGGCGCGATTGCGGATGACACCTGGCAACGCCTGCTGGAGGAGGCCTACTTACACGTGAACCAGCGTTATCAGAGTGAGGTGTACAGCGTTTACGCCAAGGCCATTCGCCAGCGGTACCCGTTCAATGCCAGCGCGGGTAGCGATGTCGCTCTCAGTGACTTTCAGGAATTCTTCGGGCCCCAGGGCGTGCTGGCAAGGTTCCAGGAGACTTACCTGCGGCCTTTTATCAGCGCTGATGGCAGCCGACACCGTTTGCGGAGCATCGACGGTCGCAGTTTGCCTGTGTCGCGCTCGCTGCTGGATCAACTGAGCAAGGTGCAACTCATCCGGCGCAGTTTTTTCAGTGAGCAGGGCGAGTTGTCGGTGCGCTTCAGTCTGGCGCCCTACAGCCTGGATCAGGCGGTCAATCGCGCGATTCTGCGCCTGGGCACTCAGCAGTTGGAGTATCGCCATGGGCCCATCGTCCCCATGGTGTTCCAGTGGCCTGTGGAGGGTGACAATGGTCGCAGCAGCCTGGTACTGGAGCGGGGCGCCGAGCGGCCGTTGGGTATCGAGAAGAATGCCGGGGCCTGGTCGGTGTTCAGGCTGTTTGACCTGATGCAAAGCGAGCCCGCAAGCGGTCGGGATGCGCAATTGCTCAAGTCCGACCTCGCAGGCTTGCGCGCCAATTACCTGTTGACCAGTCAGCGCACGCCCAGCCCGTTCCAGATGGCGGACTGGCGCACCTTCCGGTTGCCGGAGCAACTGTGAGCCAGGCAGATGCGCGCTGGCGCAGTGCCGGTCATACGCGACGCGGCAAGGATCGTTCACGCAATGAGGACGCATTGCTCGACTGCCCCGAGCGGGGTTGTTGGGCGGTGGCGGACGGCATGGGGGGACATCGCGCCGGGGACGTGGCCAGCCAGTCTGTGGTGAGCAGCCTGGCGTCAATGGCTGGCCATGGCGACCTTGATCAGCGCGTGGGCGCTGTCCGGCGCTGCCTGCAAGAGGTCAACCGGCAACTGCTAAATACGGCGCAGGGTCCGCAGGACGTTATTGGCAGCACCGTTGTAGCCCTGCTGCTGGAAGGTGATCGCGCGGCATGTGTCTGGGCGGGGGACAGCCGCTGCTATCTGTGGCGTGGGCAGAGTCTTTACCAACTGTCCCGGGATCATTCGCGGAAGCGGCAACTGATGGAAGAGCACCGGATGAACGCGCAGCAGGCCGGCGCCCAGCCGGATGCCAGGGCCCTGACCCGTGCGGTTGGCGCGCACGAGCGCTTGCATCTTGAGGTGCTGGAACTCGGTACATGCCCTGGCGATGTATTTCTGCTGTGCAGCGACGGTGTCTACCAGACACTCGACCATGGCGAACTGGGCCGGGCACTGAGCCTGGATACGCCGCAACACATGCTGGATCGCGTGTTTGAGTCGGTATTGCGCGGCGCGGCGCGGGACGACCTCACGGCCGTGGTAATCCAGCGATGACAGCGCCTCTGTGCCCCGGCGACCTGCTCGCGGGTCGCTATCAGCTCGAGCGCGTGCTGGGCATCGGAGGTATGGGCGTGGTCTACCGCGCCCGCGACCTGTTGCATGAGCAGTTCGGTGAACCTCGGTCCAGCGTTGCGTTGAAAGTACTCGGCGAGTGTTTTTCCGAATGCCCGGATGCCCATGTGCTGCTGTACAGCGAGTTCTCCCTGACACGCAGCCTTTTGCACTCTGGGGTGGTGCGCATGTTCGGCTTCGATGTCGACACCCGCCGGCAGTTGGCGTTTTTCACCATGGAATTGATGCACGGTATCACCCTGGATCGGCTCCTGCTGGAGCGTCCCGCCGGCTTCGGCTGGCACGAGTGGCAGCCAATGGCCCTGCAACTGCTGGACGCATTGGCTTATGCCCATGGGCAGGGCGTGCTGCATGGTGACGTGAAGCCGGGCAATGTCATGGTGGGGGAGGCGGGGATACGTCTGTTCGATTTCGGCCTGGGCCAGTGGCAGGCAATGACAGGGCTGCCCGGTATGGACCGTCATCGCATCAGCGCCTGGACGCCTGCTTATGTCGCGCCAGAGCTGTTGGAGGGGGCAGAGCTGTCAGCGTCGGCAGATGTTTATGGCGCCGCGTGCGTGTTGTATCAGATGGCACAAGGGCGGCGTCCGGGCGAGCGCAATCCCACTCATGTGCTCAACCGACCCCGCCAGCTGCCGCGCCATTGCTGGCCAGCCTTGCGCACGGCGCTGGCGATGGACCCGGCGCAGCGAACGATCACGGTCGCCGAAGTGCGCGAGGCGCTGGCTGGCCGCTCATGGCGCTGGCTTGCCTAGCGATGGATTACTCGGCGACCTCATACAGCTCGCAATATTCAGCCCAACTCAGGCCGGCCATTTGCGCGACTTCCTTGTGCACTTCAAGGCGCTGGGCGGCGAAAGTTTCGGGCGAATCGGCGGTGAGTTTGAGCGTCAACTCCCAGGCGAACAGGCCCTGACGCTCAGCTTCGGCTTCAAAGGCTTCGTTCAGGCGCTCGGCGCGGTATTTGGCCGGGGTTTCACCCTTGGCTTGGGCAGCGAGCGGGTTCAGGGTGTCCAGTTCGGTTGCAAGTTCCGGGTGATCGCTCAGGAAGCGATCCAGCGCCAGTTGATGGTTATCGCCGGGTTCGGACAAGGGCGTGCTCCTTTGCAAGGTCTCAGAGGTCGGTCTGCAGGTTGCGTCGGGCGCGTTTGCGCAGACGACGATCGATTCTGGAACTGATCGGCTGCAACAGAAAAAACATCAGGTAGGCCGTCAGTACCAACGTCAGGTCCACCCAGGTTCCGGCGACCGGTTCGTCTGAAAATATCTCGACGACGTCCTTGATCGCGAACAGCAGGGCGACCCCGCCCAGCCATAGCAAGGCTTTTAACAGCAATGGTTGCAGGTTGTTTGACAGTTTATGTTGCATCCCGAGCTTACCTTTGCGGTGCATGACTTCCTCTCAGGCGGCGGTGGTTGAGTAGGCCACCGTGCCTGAAAGCGTCACCGATGATAACGATTAGGCAGGTTTAGGGATTGATCCAGAGCAGAAAGTTCATTTATTTGTTGATGAATACCGAAGTCACACCCTTGCAGCAGGCACCAGAAAAGCGGCCTCCAGCAACTGACGGGTATACCCATGCTGCGGATCAGCAAAGATCGCCGCCGCATCGCCCTGTTCCACCACTTGCCCCTGTTTCACCACCATCAGTTGATGACTCAATGCCTTGACTACCGCCAAATCATGGCTGATGAACAGGTAGGTCAGGTTGTACTTGGCCTGCAAGCCGCGCAGCAACTCCACCACCTGGCGCTGCACCGTGCGATCCAGGGCTGAAGTCGGCTCGTCCAGCAAAATCAGCCTGGGCTTGAGCACTAGCGCGCGTGCAATCGCAATACGCTGGCGTTGCCCGCCGGAAAACTCGTGGGGGTAGCGGTGCCGCGACTGCGGGTCCAGCCCCACTTCCTTGAGCGCCGCAATAATTGCCGCTTCCTGCTCGGCGGCTGTACCCATCTTGTGAATGCGCAGGCCTTCACCGACGATTTCACTGACGCACATCCGCGGGCTCAAGCTGCCGAACGGGTCCTGGAATACCACCTGCATCTCGCGACGCAGTGGCCGCACCTGTTGCTGAGTGAGTTGATCCAGTGGCTGACCCTCGAAACGAATACCGCCATTGCTCGCGATCAGCCGCAGGATCGCCAGGCCCAGGGTGGATTTACCCGAGCCGCTCTCGCCGACGATGCCCAGGGTCTGGCCTTGGGGCAGGCTGAAATTGATGCCGTCCACCGCCTTGACGTAATCAACCGTGTTACGCAAAAAGCCCTTCTTGATCGGGAACCAGACCTTCAGGTCGTCGACTTCCAGTAATGGCGGCCCAACTTCATTGGTGGCCGGCCCACCGCTGGGCTCTGCCGCCAGCAGTTCCTGGGTGTAGGGGTGTTGGGGCGACTGGAACAAGGTCTCGCAGTCGGCCTGTTCAACGATGCAACCCTGTTGCATCACGCACACCCTGTGGGCAATACGGCGCACCAGGTTCAAGTCGTGGCTGATCAACAGCAGCGCCATGCCCAGCCGCGCCTGCAATTCCTTGAGCAGCTCCAGAATTTTCAGTTGCACGGTGACGTCAAGGGCGGTAGTCGGCTCGTCGGCGATCAGCAGTTCCGGCTCGTTGGCCAGTGCCATGGCGATCATCACGCGCTGGCGCTGGCCGCCTGACAGTTCGTGAGGCAGGGCCTTGAGGCGCTTGTGCGGCTCGGGAATGCCCACCAGTTCGAGCAGTTCAAGGGTCCGCCGGGTGGCGACCTTGCCGGTGAGGCCCTTGTGCAGGCCGAGCACTTCGTTGATCTGCTTTTCGATGCTGTGCAGCGGGTTCAACGAGGTCATCGGCTCCTGGAAGATCATCGCGATGCGGTTGCCGCGAATATGTCGCAGGGTCTTTTCCTTGAGCGTCAGCAGGTCTTGCCCGGCGTAGCCGATGGTGCCGCTCGGGTGCCGCGCCAGCGGGTAGGGCAGCAGGCGCAGGATCGAATGGGCGGTGACCGATTTGCCGGACCCGCTTTCGCCGACCAGCGCGAGGGTTTCGCCGCGCTTGATGTCGAAGCTGAGGTTGTTGACCACGCGGTGGTGGTGCTCGCCCGTGACGAACTCGACGGAGAGGTCGCGGACTTCGATCAGATTGTCCTGATTCATCTCATTTCCTCGGGTCGAAGGCATCGCGAGCGGACTCGCCGATAAACACCAGCAGACTCAGCATGATCGCCAGCACGGCAAAGGCACTGATGCCCAGCCACGGCGCCTGCAGGTTGGATTTGCCCTGGGCCACCAGCTCGCCCAGGGACGGAGAACCGGCCGGCAGGCCGAAGCCGAGAAAGTCCAGGGCGGTGAGGGTGCCGATGGCACCGGTGAGGATGAATGGCATGAACGTCATGGTGGAGACCATGGCATTGGGCAGGATATGGCGGAACATGATTGCGCCGTTCTGCATGCCCAGTGCCCGGGCCGCGCGCACGTATTCAAGGTTGCGCCCGCGCAGGAACTCGGCGCGCACCACGTCCACCAGGCTCATCCACGAGAACAGCAGCATGATTCCCAGCAGCCACCAGAAGTTGGGCTGCACGAAACTGGCGAGGATGATCAGCAAGTACAGCACCGGCAGCCCGGACCATATTTCCAGGAAACGCTGCCCAGCGAGGTCCACCCAGCCGCCGTAGAAACCCTGCAACGCCCCGGCGATCACGCCGATGATGGAGCTGAGCACGGTCAGCGTCAGCGCAAACAGCACCGACACACGAAACCCGTAGATCACTCGCGCCAGCACGTCGCGCCCCTGGTCATCGGTGCCCAGCAGGTTGACGCTGGACGGCGGTGCCGGTGCCGGAACCTTGAGGTCGTAGTTGATGCTCTGGTAGCTGAACGGGATCGGTGCCCACAGGGTCCAGGCGTCCTTGGCCTTGAGCAGTTCGCGGATATACGGGCTCTTGTAGTTGGCTTCCAGCGGGAATTCGCCGCCGAAGGTGGTCTCCGGGTAGCGCTTGAGCGCCGGAAAATACCAGTCGCCGTCGTAATGTACGGCCAGCGGCTTGTCATTGGCGATCAGCTCGGCGCCCAGGCTCAGGCCAAACAGGATCAGGAACAGCCACAGCGACCACCAGCCACGCTTGTTCGCCTTGAACCGCTCGAATCGGCGGCGATTGAGGGGGGACAGATTCATCTCAATGCTCCCGGCTGGCGAAGTCGATACGCGGATCGACCAGGGTGTAGGTGAGGTCGCCGATCAGTTTCACCACCAGCCCCAGCAGGGTGAAGATGAACAGCGTGCCGAACACCACCGGGTAATCGCGGTTGATGGCCGCTTCAAAACTCATCAGGCCCAAGCCGTCGAGGGAGAAGATCACTTCCACCAGCAGCGAGCCGGTAAAGAAGATGCCGATGAACGCCGAGGGGAAGCCGGCGATCACCAGCAGCATGGCGTTGCGGAACACATGGCCGTAGAGCACGCGGTGGTTGGTCAGGCCCTTGGCCTTGGCGGTGACCACGTATTGCTTGTTGATCTCGTCGAGAAAGCTGTTCTTGGTGAGCAGGGTCATGGTCGCGAAGTTGCCGATCACCAGCGCGGTGACGGGCAGCGCCAGGTGCCAGAAGTAATCAAGGATCTTGCCGCTCACGCTCAGTTCGTCGAAGTTGTTGGAGGTGAGGCCGCGCAGGGGGAACCAGTCCAGGTAACTGCCGCCGGCAAACACCACGATCAGCAGGATGGCGAACAGGAACGCCGGGATCGCATAGCCGACGATGATCGCCGAGCTGGTCCACACGTCGAAATGACTGCCGTGTCGCGTGGCCTTGGCGATCCCCAGGGGGATCGACACCAGGTACATGATCAGCGTGCTCCATAACCCGAGGGAGATGGACACCGGCATCTTTTCCTTGATCAGGTCGATGACCTTGGCGTCACGGAAGAAACTGTTGCCAAAATCCAGCCGGGCGTAGTTCTTGACCATGATCCACAAGCGTTCCGGCGCCGATTTATCGAAGCCGTACATTTTCTCGATTTCCTGAATCAGCGCCGGGTCCAGGCCCTGGGCGCCACGGTAGCTGGAGCCGGCCACGGCCACCTCGGCTCCGCCGCCGGCGATGCGGCTGGTGGCGCCTTCGAAACCTTCCAGTTTGGCGATCATCTGTTCCACCGGGCCGCCGGGGGCAGCCTGGATGATGACGAAATTGATCAGCAGAATCCCGAACAGCGTGGGGATGATCAGCAACAGGCGACGAACGATATAGGCCAGCATTCAATCGCCTCCCTTCGCCGGATCGGCGTCAGCCTGGGCGCCTGCGGCTGTCACTGGCGGCACATTGGGTTTGGCCCACCAGGTGGCGGTGCCGACGTCGTACAGCGGCGACACTTTCGGGTGGCCGAGGTTGTTCCAGTAGGCCACGCGGAAGGTCTTGATGTGCCAGTTGGGAATCACGTAGTAGCCAAATTGCAGCACTCGGTCCAGGGCCTTGGCGTGGGCGATCAGGCTGGTGCGCGAGTTCGAATCGATCAGTTGCTCCACCAGTTGGTCGATGGCCGGGTCCTTGAGGCCGATGTAGTTGCGGCTGCCAGGCTTTTCGGCGCTGGTGGACTTCCAGAACTCGCGTTGTTCGTTACCCGGCGAGGAAGACTGCGGGAAGCTGCCCACTACCATGTCGAAATCCCGTGAGCGCAGGCGGGTGATGAACTGGGATACGTCAACCCGGCGAATCACCAGGTTGATGCCCAGGTCCGCCAGGTTGCGTTTGAACGGCAGCAGGATACGTTCGAACTCGGTCTGGGCCAGCAGGAACTCGATGGTCACCGGTGTGCCGGTGGCGTCGACCATCTTGTCGTCAACGATCTTCCAGCCCGCCTGTTGCAGCAACTGGTAGGCCTCGCGCTGCTGGGCGCGGATCATGCCGCTGCCGTCGGTTTTGGACGGTTCGAAGGCCTGGGTGAATACCTCGGGCGGGATTTTGTCGCGTAACGGCTCGAGAATGTTCAGCTCATCGGGGCCTGGCAGGCCGGTGGCGGCCATGTCGGAGTTCTCAAAATAGCTGCGGGTGCGGGTGTAGGCACCGTTGAACAGCTGTTTGTTGCTCCACTCGAAGTCCAGCAACAGGCTGATGGCCTTGCGCACGCGCACGTCCTGGAACATCGGCTTGCGGATATTGAACACAAAACCCTGCATGCCGGTGGGGTTGCCGTTGGGGATTTCTTCCTTGATCAGCCGGCCCTGGGTAACTGCCGGTACGTTGTAGGCATTCGCCCAGTTCTTGGCGCTGAACTCGGACCAGTAATCGAACTGTCCGGCCTTGAGCGCCTCGAGGGCCACGGTGGCATCGCGGTAATAGTCGGTGATGCGGTTGTCGAAGTTGTACAGGCCCTTGTTGATCGGCAGGTCCTTGCCCCAGTAGTCCTTGACCCGCTCATAGCGCACGGAACGCCCGGCCTTCACTTCAGCCACTTGATAAGGGCCGCTGCCGAGAGGGAACTCGAGGTTGCCCTTGTTGAAATCGCGGCTGGCCCACCAGTGTTTGGGCAGCACCGGCAGTTGGCCGAGGATCAGCGGCAGCTCGCGGTTGTTGGTGCGCTTGAACTTGAACAGCACGCGCAACGGGTCTTCGGCGATCACTTCGTCGACATCGGCGTAGTAGGTGCGATAGAGCGGGGTGCCGTCCTTGATCAGGGTCTGGAAACTGAAGACCACGTCTTCGGCGCGAATGGGGTGGCCGTCGTGGAAGCGCGCCTCGGGGCGCAGGTAGAAGCGCACCCAACTGTTGTCCGGGGCCTTTTCGATCTTGCCGGCCACCAGGCCGTATTCGGTGAAGGGCTCATCCAGGCTCTGGGTGGCCAGGGTGTCGTAGATCAGGCCGATATTATCGGCGGGCACGCCTTTGCTGATGAATGGGTTGAAGCTGTCGAAACCGGTAAGGCTGGACTCGCGAAACGTGCCGCCTTTGGGCGCGTCCGGATTGACGTAATCGGTGTGCTTGAAATCGGCCGGGTACTTGGGTGGCTCGTTGTACAGGGTCAGCGCATGCTGCGGCGCTGCCTGGGCGGCGCTGCACAGCAACAGGCTGCCCAGCAGGGCGTTGCGCAAAGACGTCATTGGGCGTTCTCCGAAGCTTTCAGCCACCACGCACTCAGGCCCAGGCTGTAGGGCGGCGTGGTGACAAAGGCGAACCGGTTGCGGTAGGCCAGGCGATGATAGTTGAGGTACCAGTTGGGAATGCTGTAATGCTGCCACAGCAGCACACGGTCCAGGGCGCGGCCGGCGGCCAGTTGTTCTTCGCGGGTCTTTGCCGCGAGCAGTTGGTCCAGCAGGTGATCGACCACCGGGTTGGCAATGCCGGCGAAATTCTTGCTGCCCTTGATCGCGGCCTGGCTGGAGTGGAAGTACTGCCACTGTTCCAGGCCTGGGCTGAGGGTCTGGTTGAGGGTGACCAGGATCATGTCGAAGTCGAACTGATCCAGGCGCTGCTTGTATTGCGCGCGATCGACGGTGCGCAGGCGGGCGTCGATGCCGATGCTGATCAGGTTCTCGACGTAGGGCTGCAGAATGCGCTCCAGGTTCGGGTTGACCAGCAGGATCTCGAAGCGCAGCGGTTGCCCGTCCTTGTTCAGCAGACGCTGGCCCGACAGTTTCCAGCCGGCTTCGCCGAGCAGGCCCAGGGCACGACGCAGGGTTTCGCGAGGGATACCGCGCCCGTCGGTCTGCGGCAGACTGAAGGGCTGGGTCAACAGATTGGGTGGTAACTGGTCGCGGTAAGGCGAGAGCATCAGCCATTCATGGCCGACCGGTACGCCGGTCGCGGCAAACTCGCTGTTGGGGTAATAGCTGAGGGTACGTTTGTAAGCGTTGCTGAACAGGGCACTGTTGGTCCACTCGAAATCGAACATCAGCCCCAGGGCTTCGCGCACCTTGGTCTGGCTGAAGGTGGGTCGCCGGGTGTTCATGAACAGGCCCTGGCTCTGGGTAGGGATCTGGTGGGCGATCTGCGCCTTGATCACTTCGCCACGGTTGACCGCCGGGAAGTTGTAGCCACTGGCCCAGTTCTTGGCCTGGTGCTCGATATAAATGTCGAACTCGCCGGCCTTGAACGCTTCGAACGCCACATCGCTGTCGCGGTAGAACTCGACTTCGACCTTGTTGTAGTTATAAAAGCCCCGGTTGACCGGCAGGTCCTTGCCCCAGTAGTCCTTGATCCGCTCGAACACCAGTTGCCGGCCCGGAATGACCTTGCTGATGCGGTACGGGCCACTGCCCAGGGGCGGTTCGAAGGTGGTGGCCTTGAAGTCGCGGTTCTTCCAGTAGTGCTGGGGCAGCACTGGCAGTTCGCCCAGGCGCAGGATCAGCAACGGGTTGCCCGCACGCTTGAACACAAATCGGATGCGATGGCGGTTGAGAATGTCCACCCGCGCCACTTCCTGCAGGTTGGTACGGTATTGCGGGTGACCTTCGGTGAGCAGGGTGCGATAGGAAAACGCCACATCGTAGGCGGTGATTGGTTTGCCATCGTGAAAGCGCGCTTGCGGACGCAGGTTGAACACCACCCAACTGCGGTCCTCACTGTATTCCACCGACTGCGCAATCAGGCCATAGCTGGACGTGGGCTCGTCGCCGGACGGCGCGTACTGGCCGGTGCCGACCATCAAAGGTTCGTTCAGTTCGTTGACGCCGTATTGCAGGAAGTTGGGTGTGGATACCGGGCTTGAGCCCTTGAAGGTGTAAGGGTTGAGGGTATCGAAGGTGCCAAACGCCATCACCCGCAGGGTGCCGCCTTTCGGCGCTGCAGGGTTTACCCAATCGAAATGGGTGAATTTGGCCGGGTACTTGAGCGTGCCGAACTGCGTGTAACCGTGGCTCTCGGTTATCGTCGCGTGCGCACCAAAGCTCAAGGCCAGACTTATTAGTAGAAGGAGGGGACGCTTCAAGTCAGAGATCCGATCCAGGCGGCTTGGGCTTTATGATCGGTACAGTAACAGCTTGTTCCGGTTGGAAAAAGCCGGTTTAGATGATGGAGAACCAATGTGGGAGGGGGCTTGCTCCCGAGGGGTGTGTGTCAGTCAGTACATGAGCTGGCTGGCACACCGCCATCGGGAGCAAGCCACCTCCCACATTTATTTCGCTATTGTTGACGGTTCAGCGTGGTGCGGAAACCACCAGCATCTGCCCAGGCTTCAGCGCTTGACCCGTGCGTGGGTTCCAGCGCTTGAGATGTTGCATCTCGACATTGAAGCGCTTGGCGACGATATACAGCGAGTCGCCTTTCTTGACCTTGTACTGCACCGGCTTTTTGGCACTGGCCGCGGCGCGGCGGGTGTCCTGCATCACCAGGGTCTGGCCGACCTTGAGTGCCTGGCCATTGAGCTTGTTCCAGCGCTGCAGGTCATGCACGTCGACCTTGTTGGCCTTGGCGATCAGCGTCAGGTTGTCGCCACTGCGCACCTTGTAGTTGCGGGTGCGCCCGGCCACGCGCGCGGTTTCGACTTCGTCGAACACCTGCTTTTTCGGGCGCATGGCCAGCAGTTCTTCGGGCTTCATCGTCGACAGCGTGCTGGTCAGCAGCTGCGCCTTGGAGCAGGGTACGAGCAGATGCTGGGGGCCATCGAGGGTGGTGCGTTGCTTGAGGGCGGGGTTGAGTTGGAACAGTTCGTCTTCGTCGATTTCCGCCAGCGCGGCGACCCGTGACAGGTCCATGCTCTGCTTTACCTCAACCACTTGGAAGTACGGCGTGTTGGCAATTGGGCTCAGGTTGACGCCATAGGCTTCAGGCGCCAGCACCACCTGGGACAGCGCGAGAAACTTGGGCACATAGTCCTGGGTTTCCTGGGGCAGGGGCAGGTTCCAGTAGTCGGTGGGCAGGCCGAGCTTTTCGTTGCGCTCGATGGCGCGGCTCACCGTGCCTTCGCCGGCGTTGTAGGCCGCCAGGGCCAGCAGCCAGTCACCGTTGAACATGTCATGCAGGCGCGTCAGGTAATCCAGGGCGGCGGTGGTGGACGCGGTGATATCACGGCGGCCATCGTAGGCGCGGGTCTGTCGCAGGTTGAAGTAACGTCCAGTGGAGGGAATGAACTGCCACAGGCCGACCGCATCGCTGCGTGAGTAGGCCATCGGGTTGTAGGCGCTTTCAATCACTGGCAGTAGCGCCAGTTCCAGCGGCATGTTGCGTTCTTCAAGGCGTTCGACGATGTAGTGAATGTAGAGACTGCCGCGTTCGCCGGCGTTTTCCAGAAAGGATGGGTTGCTGGCGAACCAAAGGCGCTGTTGCTCGATGCGCGGGTTGACGCCCACGCCGTCCTGTAACTGAAAGCCCCGACGCATGCGTTCCCAGACATCCTGAGGCACTTCGGGGCTGGGCTTCTCTGAAAGCCAGATGGGTTTTTGCTTGATCTTGGCGGCAAGATTCGGTTTGGGTTGCACGGTGGTTTGTGCAGCATATTGTGTGGATTGGCAGCCCGCCAGCGTGGCGGACACAGCCACCGCCACGGCTTGAGCCAGGCGGGTCAATGCGTCTGAAGAGATGGATTTACGGATAGATGACGACATTGGCTGGAAGTAAGTTCCGGGCAAAAATGTCGGGCGATTCTAGAAAGCGCTTTGGTTCCGGTCAACCATTCAGAAATTACGTATCAGAATACGTGGGCTTAGAACGTATCTTTCCATGCCCTCAAGCTGGCAAACACCTCGGCCCCAGCCCGGTTGTCACGGCCATCCCGTTCGTCCGCTTTTTGTTTAACGGATGTTTCAGAGGTACGCAGAAAGGGGTTGGTGCGCTTTTCAAGGGCCAGGTTGGAGGGCAGCGTCATTTCGCCGCGAGCCCTTAATTGGCGGACGTTTTCCACCCGTTCGGCGATATCGGCATTGTGCGGTTCCACCGCCTGGGCGAATTTCAGGTTGCTTTGTGTGTATTCGTGGGTGCAATACACCTGCGTGTCGCCGGGCAGGGCGGCCAGGCGTTGCAGCGAGGCGTACATCTGCTGGGGCGTGCCTTCGAACAGGCGGCCGCAACCGGCGGCGAACAGGGTGTCGCCGCACAGCAGCACGCCCAGGTGATAAAACGCGATATGACCGAGGGTGTGGCCGGGGACGCTGTAGACGTCAAAGTCCCAGCCCAGCACGTTGATGCGATCGTTGTCGTGCAGGGCCACGTCCCGCGCCGGGATTTTCTCGCTGGCCGGGCCGTAGACCCTGGCGCCGGTCACGTCCTTGAGCTGCGCAACACCAGCCACATGGTCGTGGTGATGGTGGGTGACCAGGATGTCGCTGAGGGTCCACTCCGGGTTTTGCCCGAGCCAGGCCAGCACCGGCGCGGCGTCGCCGGGGTCGACTGCGGCGCAGCAGCGCGTGTGCGGGTCCTGTAACAACCAGATGTAGTTATCGGTGAAGGCGGGCAGGGCACTGATCTGTATCATTCTTCGATTCGCCAAGCTGAACACATTGGTGCATCTTAGAGCGTCCAGGCGAGTAGGAGAATGCAATGACTGATAAAGCGTTCGCCCAGGCCGATCCTGAATGGCTCGCCCTCATCGGCGCAGCCCGCGAATGGCTGTCCGGGCCCATCGGGCAATTTTTGCTGGAAGAAGAACGGCGCATGCTCGAAGACGAGCTGGGCCGGTTCTTTGGTGGCTACCTGGTGCATTACGGCCCGTCGGCGCAGACGCCGCCCGCCGCGCCGCAGGTGCAGCGCAATGTACGTCTGGGCGCGCCATTGCCCGGCGTGGAAATTGTGTGCGAGGAACAGGCCTGGCCGTTGAGCGAGCATGCCGCCGATGTGGTGGTGCTGCAGCACGGCCTGGATTTCTGCCTGTCGCCCCACGGCCTGTTGCGTGAAGCGGCGAGCAGCGTGCGCCCCGGCGGTCATTTGCTGATCATCGGCATCAACCCCTGGAGCACCTGGGGACTGCGCCATGTGTTTGCCCATGACGGTCTGCGTCAGGCACGTTGCATTGCGCCTTCCCGGGTGGGGGACTGGCTGAACCTGCTGGGCTTCGCGCTGGAGAAACGCCGCTTCGGATGCTATCGTCCGCCGCTCGCGTCGACCCGGTGGCAGGGCCGCCTCGCCGGTTGGGAACGCCGCGCGGGTACCTGGCAACTGGCGGGTGGCGGCTTCTATCTATTGGTGGCGCGCAAGATCGTGGTCGGCCTGCGACCGGTACGGCAGGCAGCACGCCAGCCCATGGCCAAGCTGGTGCCGATGCCGATGGCCAAGGTCAATCGCAGGCAAAGCGAACCGTAAACCCCTCTTTTTGATTCAAGACCGAGCAAACGATGACCGATACCGTAGAACTCTTCACCGATGGCGCCTGCAAGGGCAACCCGGGCCCTGGCGGCTGGGGCGCATTGCTGGTGTGCAAGGGCGTGGAGAAGGAGCTGTGGGGCGGCGAAGCCAACACCACCAACAACCGCATGGAACTGATGGGCGCGATTCGCGGCTTGGAGGAACTCAAGCGGCGCTGCGACGTGCTGCTGGTGACCGACTCGCAATACGTGATGAAGGGCATCAACGAGTGGATGGTCAACTGGAAGAAGCGCGGCTGGAAGACGGCGGCCAAAGAGCCGGTCAAGAACGCCGACCTCTGGCAACTGCTCGATGAACAATGCAATCGCCACAACATCACCTGGAAATGGGTGCGTGGGCATATCGGCCATCCAGGCAACGAACGCGCCGACCAACTGGCCAACCGTGGCGTGGATGAGGTGCGCGGCTACAAGCAGAGCTGAGGCCGGCCGCCGTGTTAACATCGCGCCCTTTACACCCTTCACCACACCGTTGAGAGCTGAACCCTGATGGCCATCCGATCTGTTGTACTCGATACCGAAACCACCGGCATGCCGGTGACCGACGGCCACCGGATCATCGAAATCGGCTGTGTTGAGCTGATGGGTCGTCGCCTCACCGGACGTCACTTCCACGTCTACCTGCAGCCGGACCGGGAAAGTGACGAAGGCGCGATTGGCGTACACGGCATCACCGATGAGTTCCTCAAGGGCAAGCCGCGTTTCGCCGAGGTGGCCGACGAGTTCTTCGAGTTCATCAATGGCGCGCAGTTGATCATCCACAACGCGGCGTTCGATATCGGCTTCATCAACAACGAATTCGCCCTGATGGGGCAGACGGACCGCGCTGATATTTCCCGGCACTGTTCGATCCTCGACACCCTGATGATGGCCCGTGAGCGGCACCCGGGCCAGCGCAACAGCCTCGATGCGTTGTGCAAGCGTTATGGTGTCGACAACTCCAACCGTGAACTGCACGGCGCCTTGCTCGACTCCGAGATTCTTGCCGACGTTTACCTGACCATGACCGGCGGGCAGACCAGCCTTTCCCTGGCCGGTAACGCGTCCGACGGCAGCGGTTCGGCGGAAGGCTCTGGCAACCGCCCTTCGGAAATCCGTCGCCTGCCGGCCGATCGCACACCTACGGCGATCATCCGCGCCAGTGAGCAGGATCTGGCCGAGCATGTGGCACGACTGGAAGCGATTGCCAAGGCGGCGGGTGCGCCGGCGCTGTGGACTCAACTGACTCAACAATGACGTGAACTGAAAGGCGATCCAACGTGTGGGGAGGGGACTTGCTCCCGATAGCGTCGGGTCAATTGATAGATGTTCGGCTGATACACTGCGATCGGGAGCAAGCCCCCTCCCAGCTGATTGTCTTGAACGGGGTGAATCTTCATTCGCCACATCCGCTTCCCGCTTCTAACCTTGTGGCAGGAAATGTTCTTTTTCGCCGCGCCCTTGCCGAACTCTGCGCGCTGCGAAGTGGGGGCGGTATCAATGGATGCCGATCTGCACGGGGTACAAAACGAGGATGACGGCAGGGGTCGTTGTTACACCGTCGATTGCGTCAAGGGTTGAGGAACGTTATGCAAGCTGTCATGAACCCGAAGTATCCAGGGCTCAGTGTGCGGGTCGCCGATGCAGGCTTTGATGCCTATGTGTGGGGCAACGATTTCAGCTTTGAAGTCAGTGCCTATGGCGTGCCGGAGATGGGCAAGCGCGTTGATCAATGGCAGGTGGAGCGCATCCTGCCGTACCGCAAATGTTATGGCATCGATCCCGAGGAGTTCGCCAGTTTTCGCGATGCGCCCGACAGTGCGATCTTCATGGCTTATCTGGATGATTGCCCGGTGGGACACGTCGTGGTCAGCACCAATTGGAACGGGTTTGCCCATGTCGATGAACTGGCGGTGATCCTGCCGGCGCGGCGTCACGGCGTGGCCAAGGCGTTGCTGGATGTGGCGCAGTTCTGGAGTCGCAAGAAAAACCTGCCGGGCATGATGCTCGAAACCCAGAACAACAACCTGGGTGCGTGCCGGTTGTATGAGCGTTGCGGCTATGTGATGGGCGGTATCGACCACCTGCGTTATCGCGGCATTGATCCGCAAACCCGCGAAGTGGCGATTTTCTGGTATCGGTTGTTCAAGTCCGAGGCGGTACTGAAAGCGCAGTCATGAATCGAACCGGGGCTGGGGCCTTGAGCGCATATTACGCGACAGGCGTTTGGGGCGAAGTGCCCGCCAGCAGGGCCTCGGCCTTGTGCGCGACGATTTCCAGCAGTGCGCTCAACGCCGGCATGGGTTCAGCGCTTTTCAGCACCAATGCATAAAGGACCACCGTGATAGGCGGCGACAGCGGGCAGGCATCGAGCCCGGCCTCCTGCGCGCCGGCTGCTGTAAACGGGTCGACTATCGCCAGGCCTTCTCCGGCCTCCACCATGCTGCGCATCATCTGGTAGGTCTGTACCCGCGTCTGCACCACCGGAAGCGGGCGCAGGGCTTGCAGTTTGGCGTCCAGCAGCCGGCTCAAGGGGTCATGCCCTTCAAACCCGATCAACGACTGCCCGGCCAGGTCTTGCAGCGCAATATACTTTTGCCGGGGCTTGAGCCAGCCACGGGGCGCGAGCAATTGCAGTTTGCCTTGGGCTACAGGGGTGCTCTGGATCTGCGGATGTTGCGGATCATGCAGACTCAGGCCCACCTGGGCTTCGTGAAGCAACAGGCTCCTGACGATCTCGCGCGTCGGTTGGCTCGACAGGCTGCACGGCGTGTCCTGAAAGCGGCGACGCAGTGCGGCAATGCTTTGCGGCAGCAGTTGATTGGCCAGGGGCGGGGTGCAGAGGGCGCGCAGCGTAGGCGCTTGATGGTGTTTCAAACGGCTGGCCAGGCGTTGCACCGGCTCCAGCGCCTCATAAAGTTGAGCGATGTGCGCCTGTAACTCGAGGGTTTCGCGCGTCGCTTGCAAGCGTCCGCGCACACTGGCAAACAGCATGAAGCCCAGTTGCTGCTCGGCATCCTTGAGCGAGACTTCCACATCGCCCACTGGCAGTTGCAACCACTCGGCGGCCGTGCCGAGGTGCCCGGTTTGCAAAATGGCCTGAATCACTTCGATATGACGTAAACGCATGGCCGGAGTCTATGTGCAGCGCCACGGGGATTCAATGGCGCAGGCCGTTGTGCGCAAAAAAGACAGTCGGTGTCGGCCATGCCTATGGCGCTGGGCCATGACCCCACTAGAATGACGCTGCTGATCATCAACGACCACTGCCGGCCCGCCGGTACTTACAACAAAAACAGGTCTGGTCTCAAATGCGCATGCCCTCGCTGTTTCGCGGGGTAACGGTCAAACAGCTCCTGGTCCTGGTGACCGTGGGGTGTGCGACTGCTTATCTCCTGCACAATCAAGACGAAATCATCCCGGAACATTCGGTACTGGAACGCTATATCCGTGCCCAGGAACAGGTGGACGAGCAGGTGGGCGCCATTCTGGGGATCAGGCTGGTCAGACAGGTCGAGGCCTATCCGGTGGCCGATTCGCCGGGTTATCTGCGCTCATTGTTTGCTGTCGAGGGAGAGCGTGGCAGCCTGATGGTGACGCTCAAGCAGATCAAGGGAGAGGAGGGTATAGAGCTGACGGAGATCCGTCGTCCCTGAGCGGCCCCGGCCCAGTCAATGCCATCAATGGCCAGGACTGAGCGGGTAGGTGAGGCGAGATCTTATGACGCGAGGGTGGTCTGCGATTCGCGGACAATAACCGTGCCCGATTGAATCAGTCTGAATTCATCGCCTTCCAGTTTCTCTACACGGTCGCCAATGGCCAGCTTGTAGGTAGTGGTGGGCGCCGAGCCAGCCAGGTCGCCTTGCGCCGGGTTGGATTCCTGGAACTCATGCACGGAATACACGCGACCTTCCGCGTCTCTGGCATGAAACTGTCCGACAAGTACTGCTGCCATCTGCTTAGAACCTCTGGAGATAAACACTCGATTTGCGGTGCTGTAGACCGTCATAAAGCCGGGTAGTTTACCTATGGAAAAAAAATACTATTCGCTGGCAAATTCAGACGCTTCCTACGCAGGGTGCTGCGATGCAAACCCGGCGTGAATCTCAAAAGCTTCTGGTGAACACGCCGCGAAGACTTTATAACTACAGGCTCCTTTAGTCAGACGTCGGGAAACCTCAATGAGCAAGGTCTACACGATTGCCGTCCTGGTTGGCAGCTTGAGAAAAGAATCGATCAACCGCAAAGTCGCGTTGGCACTGGCCGAACTGGCTCCTGCCAACCTCAAGTTGAACATTGTCGAAATTGGCGATCTGCCGCTCTACAACGAAGACATTGACGGTGCATCACCGCCGGCAGCCTACAGCACTTTCCGCAGTCAGGTGGGTTCATCCGACGCGGTGCTGTTCGTGACCCCGGAATACAACCGTTCGGTGCCGGCACCGTTGAAAAACGCGATTGACGTAGGGTCCCGCCCGTATGGCAAAAGCGCCTTCAGCGCCAAGCCCGGCGCGATCATCAGCGTGTCGCCCGGCGCAATCGGCGGTTTTGGCGCCAACCATCACCTGCGTCAGTCCCTGGTGTTTCTGGACGTGTGGTGCATGCAGCAGCCGGAAGCCTATCTTGGTGGGGCAGGGAATGTGTTTGATGAGTCGGGGAAGGTGTCGGAAAAAACCCGGCCGTTCCTGCAGGCATTTATCGATGCCTTTGGTCAGTGGGTAGAAAAACACAACGGTTGAGCGAACCCTGATAGCCAAGGGTGGGAGCAAGCCTTCTCCCACCCTGGACGCTGTACTCAGTTCAAATCAGCGCAGCAAATTGGTCCTGGCCAATTCAATCACCTCATCCCCACGGCCACTCATCACTGCCTTGAGCATGTACAGGCTGAACCCCTTGGCCTGTTCCAGCTTGATGGTCGGCGGCATCACCAATTCCTGAGTGGCGGTGACCACGTCCACCAGCACCGGGCCATCATGGGCTAGGGCGCGGCGCAGTGCCGGCTCCAGGTCTTCGGATTGCTCCACGCGAATTCCGAGGATGCCCATGGCGTTGGACATGGCAGCGAAGTCCGGATTCTTCAGCTCGGTGCCCGTGTCCAGATAGCCGGCCGCTTTCATCTCCATGGCGACAAAGCCCAGGGAGGCGTTATCGAACACGATGACTTTCACCGCCAGGTTCAGTTGCGCCAGCGAGATGAAATCCCCCATCAACATGGCGAAACCACCGTCGCCGGACATCGAAATCACCTGCCGGCCAGGGAACGCCGCCTGTGCACCAATCGCCTGGGGCATGGCGTTGGCCATGGAGCCGTGGTTGAACGAACCGATCAGGCGGCGTTTGCCGTTCATCTTCAGATAGCGCGCCGCCCACACGGTGGGCGAGCCGACGTCGGCGGTAAAGATCGCATCGTCGTCGGCCAGTTCGCTGAGCAGGCGCGCAACATATTGCGGGTGGATCGGCCGGTCGGCCTTTGACGGCTGCGCGAGGTCATCCAGGCCCAGGCGCGCTTTTTGGTAATGCTTCAGGGAGGTGTCGAGGAAGCTGCGATCAGATTTTCGCGTCAGGCGTGGCAGCAACGCGGCGATGGTTTCCCCGACATCGGCGGCGATGCCCAGGTCCAGCGTGGCACGACGGCCCAGAGCCTGCGGGTCGCGGTCGACCTGAATGATCTTCGCGTCGGTCGGGTAGAACTGGCGGTATGGAAAGTCGGTGCCGAGCATGATCAGCGTGTCGCAGTCGAGCATCGCGTGGTAGCCCGAGCTGAAACCAATCAGACCGGTCATGCCCACATCGAACGGGTTATCCCATTCCACATGCTCCTTGCCGCGCAGGGCATGCACCACCGGCGCGCCGAGCATGTCGGCCAGCGCCACCACCTGGTCATGGGCGCCGGCGCAGCCGCTGCCGCACAACAGAGTGACTTTCTGGCTGCTCTGCAGGATCTCGGTGAGGCGCTGCAGGTCCGGCTCGGCCGGCAAAGTGCGCGGCGCGTGCAGGGCCGGCCAGGGCTTGAGTTTGGCATCCACCTCCAACAGCGACACATCCCCCGGAATCACTACCACCGCCACGCCACGGTTGAGGATCGCCGAGCGCATGGCGCGGTGCAGCACCTGGGGCATCTGTTCGGGGTTGCTGACCAGCTCGATAAAATGGCTGCACTCCTTGAACAGCTCCTGGGGATGGGTTTCCTGAAAGTAGTTCAGGCCGATCTCCGACGACGGAATTTGCGCGGCAATCGCCAGCACCGGCACATGGTTGCGATGGCAGTCGAACAGGCCGTTGATCAAGTGCAGGTTACCCGGTCCGCAACTGCCGGCGCACACCGTCAGTTCACCCGTGGCGGCGGCTTCGGCACCGGCGGCGAACGCGGCGACTTCTTCGTGGCGCACATGCATCCACTCGATGCTGTCCATGGTGCGCAGGGCGTCGGTGAGGCCATTGAGGCTGTCGCCGGTCAGGCCCCAGATGCGCTTGATGCCCGCCTGTTCAAGGGTGGTCGCCAATTGCTGGGCCAGGTTGATTTTCGCCATGAAGAACTCCAATCGTCAGTGAGATGAAAAATGTCTGATCAATAGGGGACAGTTCGATCACGGCGAATGCTGCGTTTTTAACGTGAAGATTGCGTCATGGCTGCGCGGTATTGTCGAGCGCGTCGGGCGATAAACCATTGATCGCGCAGCAATGCCAGCCACGGTGCCGTCTTGGCATTGGGCAGGCGGCCAATGCTCAGGCGGCGCATCTGGTCGCGTACTACGGCGAGAGTGGCGAGGGCGGCCAGGGGCTTGCGTTTCCAGCTGATGGGCCGTAGCTGCGGATTGAGATCGCGGCCTTCGCGCCAGTGCTTGAGCAGCAGTGGCTCCAGGGTCAGGGCGGTTGCGATGCCAGCCATGGCGATACCGCTGTCAAGCACTTGCTGCACCACCGGCAGGCGGCGAATACCACCGGTGACCATCAGCGGCATCTTCGCGATGATCGCCAGCTCCTTGGCGAACTCAAGGAAGTACGCCTCACGCGCCAGGGTGCGCCCGTCGCGCGCCTCGCCTTGCATAGCCGGGGCTTCGTAGCTACCGCCGGACAACTCAAGCAAGTCGATGGGCAGTGGGTTGAGCATCTCTACCACCGCACGAGCATCGGCGTCATCAAACCCGCCACGCTGAAAGTCCGCCGAGTTGAGTTTGACCGCAACGCAGAATGACGGACTGACTGCCGCTCGCACCGCATGCACCACCTCCAGCAACAGACGCGCGCGGTTCTCTAGCGAGCCACCCCAGCGGTCGGTGCGGTGGTTGCTCAAGGGCGAGAGAAACTGGCTGATCAGATAACCGTGGGCGCCGTGGATCTGCACCCCGGTAAATCCGGCTTTTTCGGCCAGGCGTGCGCTGGTGGCGAAGCGCTTGATCACGTCCTGGATATCCTCTTCCGTCATCGCCCTGGGCTTGGCGAACAGCTTGGAAAAACTGCCCAGATCCAAAGCGATGGCGGACGGTGCCAGCGCCTGCTGCCCGAGGTTGGCCATGGTCTGCCGACCAGGGTGGCTGAGCTGTACCCAAAAATGGACGCCTTTGGCGCGGGCCACATCCGCCCATTCACGAAAGCTGTCCAAATGCTGTTCGTCTTCCAGGGCGACGCCGCCGGGGCCGGTCATGGCGTGACGGTCGATCATCACATTGCCGGTCAACAGGAGGCCGGGCTCGCCATCTGCCCAGGCTTTATACAACTGCTTCAACTGACGAGAAGGTGCTTGCTGGGCATCGGCCATGTTCTCTTCCATGGCCGCTTTGGCGATACGGTTAGCGATGACCTGGCCGTTAGGCAATTGCAAGGCTTCAAAAGGTGACATGGGTTGACTCCTGAGCGGGGGAGGCCTCAGGCTAAGCTTAAAGTTAACTTTAATGTCAAGCGGGCGTTCTGATGAATATTGGTGAGCTGGCAAAACAGAGCGGACTGGCGGCGTCACGTATCCGTTTTTACGAGGCTCAAGGTCTGATCAATCAGGTGGGGCGCCAAGCCAACGGGTACAGGCGCTATGGGCCGGATGCGCTGCAGACTTTGCAGTTGATTCAGAGTGCGCAGGAGGCCGGGTTTACCTTACAGGAGCTCAAGGCGTTGATGCCCGCACCGGGCGAGTACAAGCGAGAAGAGCTGATCGAGGGCTTGGAGCGCAAGGTCGCGCAGATCGAGGTGATGCAGGCGCAACTGGCGCATAGCAAAGCACAGTTGCTGGGTGTTATCGAGGCGGTGCGGGCGCAGCCAGAAGGCGTGCCGTGTTCGATGGGGCAGCAGCAGGTGCTGGCGTCGATCAAACAGTCCTGAGTATGTACAGTGCCAATGTGGGAGGGGCAGGCCCCCTCCCACATTTGGTCCTGCGGCTTTCCGTGAACTCAGCGCCGCCGAAACAGCGGCAGCGGCTCGTCAGTGGCAGCCTGATACGTCACCGAAAAGTCCTTCAGGCTTTCCAGTGCTTCGTACGGGTCTTTGTCAGCGCGCAGGGCGAAGGCATCGAAGCCGCAGCGGCGCAGGTAGAACAGTTGGTCGCGCAGGACGTCACCAATCGCGCGCAGCTCGCCCTTGTAACCGTAGCGGTCACGCAGCAGGCGTGCGTTGGAGTAGTTGCGCCCGTCGGTGAACGCCGGGAAGTTCAGGGCGATGACCTGGAAGTGTTCCACGTCGGCGCCGATCTCTTCGGCCTCTTCGTCGGCGTCCAGCCATACACCCAGGCCGCCGTCGCGGGCCTTGAGGGCGTGGCCGTGTTCGCGCCACAACGCCAACGGCACGATCAGGTCGTCGCAGTTGGAGATGCCATCGAAGCTCGCGTCCTTGGGCAGCAGGTGCCAGGTTTCGTCGAGGATTTCGTTGTTCTTAATGATTCGCTGCATAGACGCGCTCCTTGAACAGGTCAATGCCGATGCGCTGGTAGGTGTCGATGAAACGCTCATCTTCGGTGCGTTGTTCGACGTACACGTCGATCAACTTGCCGATCACCTCGGGCATGGCTTCCTGGGCGAAGGACGGGCCGAGGATCTTGCCCAGGCTCGCATCGCGGCTGGCGCTGCCGCCCAGGGACACTTGGTAGAATTCTTCGCCTTTCTTGTCCACGCCCAGGATGCCGATGTGGCCGACGTGGTGGTGACCACAGGCGTTCATGCAACCGGAGATGTTCAGGTCCAGCTCGCCGATGTCGAACAGGTAGTCCAGGTCATCGAAACGGCGCTGGATCGATTCGGCAATCGGGATCGACTTGGCGTTGGCCAGGGAGCAGAAGTCGCCGCCCGGGCAGCAGATGATGTCGGTCAACAGGCCAATGTTCGGCGTGGCGAAACCGCCTTCGCGCAGCTCGCCCCACAGGGTGAACAACTGGCTCTGCTCGACGTCCGCGAGAATGATGTTCTGCTCGTGGGAGGTGCGCAGTTGGCCGAAGCTGTAGCGCTCGGCCAGGTCGGCGACGGCGTCCAGCTGCTTGTCGGTGATATCGCCCGGCGCAACGCCGGTGGGTTTGAGCGACAGGGTCACGGCCACGTAGCCCGGCTGTTTGTGCGCCAGGGTGTTACGGGTGCGCCAGCGGGCAAAGCCCGGGTGCTGCTGGTCGAGGGCTGCGAGCTCGGCGTCCTGATTGCTCAGGGCTTTGTAATCCGGATCGACGAAGTGTTTGGCCACGCGATGCACTTCGGCGTCGGTCAGAGTGGTCTGGCCGCCGCGCAGGTGTTCCATCTCGGCATCGACTTTCTGCGCGAACACCTCAGGAGTCAGCGCCTTGACCAGGATTTTGATCCGGGCCTTGTACTTGTTGTCACGACGGCCGTAGCGGTTGTACACGCGCAGGATGGCGTCAAGGTAGCTGAGCAGGTCCTGCCACGGCAGGAACTCATTGATGAAGGCGCCGACCACCGGGGTACGGCCCAGGCCGCCGCCCACCAGTACGCGGAAACCCAGTTCGCCTGCAGCGTTGTGCACCGGTTCGAGGCCGATATCGTGCACTTCGATGGCGGCGCGGTCCGAGGTCGAGCCGTTGATGGCGATCTTGAACTTGCGTGGCAGGTAGGCGAATTCGGGGTGGAAGGTGGTCCATTGACGCACGATCTCGCACCAGGGACGCGGATCGATCAACTCGTCGGCGGCCACGCCGGCAAACTGGTCGGTGGTGACGTTGCGCAGGCAGTTGCCGCTGGTCTGAATGGCGTGCATCTGCACGGTGGCCAGTTCGGCGAGGATGTCCGGCACGTCTTCCAGCGCCGGCCAGTTGAACTGTACGTTCTGGCGCGTGCTGATGTGGGCGTAGCCCTTGTCGAAGTCACGGGCAATCCTGGCCATCATGCGCGTCTGGCGCGAGGTCAGTTGGCCGTAGGGCACGGCCACCCGCAGCATGGGCGCAAAGCGCTGAACATAAAGGCCATTTTGCAGGCGCAGAGGGCGGAACTCTTCTTCGCTCAGTTCGCCTGCCAGATAGCGTCGGGTCTGATCACGGAACTGCTTGACGCGGTCCTCGATGATGCGCTGATCGTATTCGTCGTATACGTACATATAGGTCCTGTTCTCGGCAAATCTGCGCGCACGGCCGCGCACTCCCAACGGAGCCGGCGCACGATAACAGGTTGCGTTTATGCGCAAAAGTGATGTTTGAGTATATGCAAATAACCAAAACGACTAATAAGAATGGTTATCGCCATAGCCACATTTGTCATAGGGGCAAGCATGAACTTTACTGTGATCGAGTCTTGATGCAATCACCCATAAAACCGACAAGAGGCGATGCGATGAGCGATTCTACAAAAACCCGTAAACCCGGCATTACCGTGGATGCCTGGGCCATTCTGTTCCTGGTTGTGCTGGTGGCTGGCGCTGCTCTTTTCTGGGCGGGTCACCCCTGACCGGATTTTCAAAGGCGTCTCGATTGCCTGTCGCATTGCCACTATGATGGCGGTCAATATTCAAGGCTCGGACAACCATGTTGAAGGTTCTGATTGCGTGTGTGTGGCTGCTCGGATCGACGTGCGCGGCAATGGCCCATGCGTCGTCGGTGGTGTTTCTCAACCCGGGCATGTCGACGGAAACCTTTTGGGTCAATTACGCGCAATTCATGCAGGCTGCCGCCACTGACCTCGGTCTGGATTTGCGCGTGCGCTATTCCGAGCGTGTTTCCGACACGACGTTGGCCCAGGCCCGAGAGGCGCTGCAGGGCAGTGCGCGGCCGGATTACCTGGTATTGGTGAATGAGCAGTACGTCGCCCCGCAGATCCTGCGCCTGGCCGAGGGCAGCGGGGTCAAGTTGTTGATCGTGAACAACGCGCTCACGGCCGATCAGGCTCAGATGCTGGGCACACACCAGCATCCTGACTGGATCGCCAGCCTGGTGGCTGATGACGAGCAGGCCGGCTACCTGATGCTCATCGACCTGCTGCACCAGTACGGCCCGGTTGCGCCTGGGGCGTCCATTGATCTGCTGGCATTCTCCGGCACCAAGACCACCCCGGCTGCTCAGTTGCGTGAGCGTGGCTTGCACCGGGCGCTGGCCGAGCATCCCGAAGTGCGTCTGCGCCAGTTGGTCTATGGCGAATGGAACCGCCAACGCGCCTTTGAGCAGGCCACGCAGTTGTTCAAGCGCAACCCGCAGACCGCGCTGGTGTGGGCAGCCAACGATGAGATGGCGCTGGGCGCGATGCAGGCCGTGCAAGCGAGCGGGCGGACGCCGGGCAAGGATGTGTTGTTCAGCGCGGTTAACAGCTCACCGGAAATTCTGCAGGCGCGCCTGGACGGACGGCTGACCACCCTGGTGGCCGGACATTTCACGCTGGGAGGCTGGGCGATGGTGTTGATCAATGACGACGCCAAGGGCGTGGACCTCGACGCCCACGGCGGCCGCGATCGCCAGGCAGCCTTGTTTCAACTGATCGATGCCAACCAGGCCCGGCATTTGCTGGGGCCGCCGACGGCGGTGGATTTTCGCGCATTGTCGGCGGTGGGCAAGCCCGCGTCCTATCGTTATCCGTTCAGCCTGCAACTGCTGCTGCGTTAAACGTCGCCCCGACCCTTCTATCTAGTTGTCGTAACCCAGATTCGGCGCCAGCCAGCGCTCGGTCACGGCCAGGTCCTGGCCCTTTCGCGCGGTGTAGCTGTTCACTTGATCCTTGTCGACCTTGCCCACGGCAAAGTACTGCGCCTGCGGGTGCGCGAAATACCAGCCGCTGACCGCCGCCGCCGGGAACATCGCATAGTGCTCGGTGAGGAACACGCCGCTGCGCCCGGCATGCATTTCACGGGCCTCGGGATCCAGCAGCTGGAACAACTGGGCTTTCTCGGTGTGATCCGGGCACGCCGGGTAGCCGGGGGCAGGGCGGATGCCGCTGTATTGCTCCTTGATCAACGCCTCGTTGTCCAGTTGCTCGTCCCTGGCATAACCCCAGTGTTCCTTGCGCACCTGCTGGTGCAGCCACTCGGCGCAGGCTTCGGCCAGGCGGTCGGCCAAGGCTTTGACCATGATTGAGTTGTAGTCGTCGCCCGCGTCCTGATACGCCTTGGCCACTTCCTCGGCGCCGATGCCGGCGGTGGTGATGAAACCGCCGATATAGTCGGTCACGCCGCTGGACTTGGGCGCGACGAAGTCGGCCAGGGAGAAGTTCGGCTTGCCGTCGGTCTTGATGATCTGCTGGCGCAGGTGATGCAGCCGCGCAATCGGCTGACCGTCGTCGCCATAGACTTCCAAATCGTCGTCCTGCACCTGGTTGGTCGGCCAGAAACCGAACACCGCGCGGGCGCTGATGAGTTTTTCGTCGATCAGCTTTTTCAGCATTTCCTGGGCATCGGCGTACAGCGCGGTCGCGGCTTCGCCGACCACCTCGTCTTCGAGGATGCGCGGGAACTTGCCGGCCAGATCCCAGGAGATAAAGAACGGCGTCCAGTCGATATAGTCAGCCAGAACCTTGAGGTCGATATTGTCCAGCACCCTGGCGCCAGTAAACGTCGGCACCACCGGGGTGTAGCTGCCCCAGTCGAACTGCGGCTTCTTGGCGATCGCCGCCGGGTAGCTCAGGCGCTCGGTGCGGGCGCTGCGGTTGGAGGTGCGCTCGCGCACATCAATGTATTCCAGGCGGGTTTTCTCGACGAAACCGGCCTTCAGCTCTTTGGACAGCAGCTGCGTGGCCACACCCACCGCACGGGAAGCGTCGGTGACGTAGATCACCGCGTCATTGCTGTATTTGGGCTCGATCTTTACCGCCGTGTGCGCCTTGGAGGTGGTCGCGCCGCCGATCATCAACGGCAGGTGGAAGTCCTGGCGCTGCATCTCGCGGGCCACGTGCACCATCTCGTCCAGGGAAGGCGTGATCAGGCCGGACAGGCCGATGATGTCGCACTTCTGCTCTTTGGCTACCTGCAGGATCTTCTCGGCGGGCACCATCACGCCCAAATCGACAATGTCATAGCCATTGCAACCGAGCACCACGCCAACGATGTTCTTGCCGATGTCATGCACATCGCCCTTCACCGTGGCCATCAGGATCTTGCCCTTGGCTTCTGGCTTGTCGCCTTTTTCCAGCTCGATGAACGGAATCAGGTGGGCGACCGCCTGCTTCATCACTCGCGCGGATTTAACCACCTGGGGCAGGAACATCTTGCCGGCGCCAAACAGGTCGCCAACGATGTTCATGCCCGACATCAGCGGGCCTTCGATCACCTCGATCGGGCGCGCGAACGACTGGCGCGATTCTTCGGTGTCTTCAACGATGTGCGTAGTGATGCCCTTGACCAACGCGTGTTCCAGGCGCTTGTTCACCGGCCAGCCGCGCCATTCTTCGGTCTCTGCTTCCTTGACGCTGCCGTCGCCCTTGTACTTGTCGGCGATGGCGAGCAGGGCGTCGGTGCCTTCCGGAGTGCGGTTGAGCACCACGTCTTCCACCGCATCGCGCAGCTCGGCGGGAATCTGATCGTAGATCTCCAGTTGGCCGGCGTTGACGATGCCCATGCTCAGGCCGTTGCGGATCGCATACAACAGGAACACCGAGTGGATCGCTTCGCGCACCGGGTTGTTGCCGCGGAACGAGAACGACACGTTGGACACGCCGCCTGAGGTCAGTGCATACGGCAGCTCGTCGCGGATGTAGGCGCAGGCGTTGATGAAGTCGACGGCGTAGTTGTTGTGCTCCTCGATACCGGTGGCGACCGCGAAGATGTTCGGGTCGAAGATGATGTCTTCCGGCGGGAAGCCGACTTCATTCACCAGAATGTCGTAGGAGCGTTTGCAGATTTCCTTCTTGCGCGCTTCGGTGTCGGCCTGGCCGGCTTCGTCGAACGCCATGACCACCACGGCTGCGCCATAGCGCTTGCACAGTTTGGCGTGATGAATGAACTGCTCCACGCCTTCCTTCATGCTGATGGAGTTGACGATGCCCTTGCCCTGGATGCACTTGAGGCCGGCTTCGATCACCTCCCACTTGGAGGAGTCGATCATGATCGGCACGCGGGAGATGTCCGGCTCGCCGGCAATCAGATTGAGGAAGGTCACCATGGCCTTCTTCGAATCGAGCATGCCCTCGTCCATGTTGATGTCGATCACCTGCGCGCCGGCTTCCACCTGCTGCAGGGCGACTTCCAGGGCTTCGGTGTAGTTGTCTTCACGGATCAACCGGGCAAAGCGCGCGGAACCGGTGATGTTGGTGCGCTCGCCGACGTTGACGAACAGCGAGCTGCGATCGATGGTGAACGGCTCCAGCCCCGACAGGCGGCAGGCCTTGGGAATGTCCGGGATCGCGCGCGGTGCATAACCGGCCACGGCATTGGCGATGGCTTCAATGTGGCCGGGGGTGGTGCCGCAGCAGCCGCCGACAATATTGAGGAAGCCACTTTGGGCGAACTCTTCGATGACCTTGGCGGTTTGCGATGGCAGTTCATCGTACTCGCCGAATTCGTTGGGCAGGCCGGCGTTGGGGTGCGCGGACACATGGGTGTTGGCCTTGTTCGACAGCTCTTCCAGGTACGGGCGCAGGTCGCTGGCGCCGAGGGCGCAGTTCAGGCCGACGGAAATCGGCTTGGCGTGGGCCACGGAGTTCCAGAACGCTTCGGTGGTCTGGCCCGACAGGGTGCGGCCGGAGGCGTCGGTAATAGTGCCGGAAATCATGATCGGCAGTTCGACGCCCAGCGCCTCGAACACACCCTGTACGGCGAAGATCGCCGCTTTGGCGTTGAGGGTGTCGAAGATGGTCTCGATCAGGATCAGATCGGCGCCGCCTTCGATCAGGCCCTTGGTGGCCTCGGTGTAGTTGTCCACCAGTTCATCGAAGGTCACGTTGCGGTAGCCGGGGTTGTTCACGTCCGGTGACAGCGAGCAGGTGCGGCTGGTAGGGCCAAGCACCCCGGCGACGAAGCGCGGCTTGGCCGGGTTTTCGAGGGTCTTGGCGTCGGCCACCTGGCGCGCCAGACGGGCGCCTTCCACGTTCAATTCATAGGCCAGCTCTTCCATGCCGTAGTCGGCCATGGAGATGCGCGTGGCGTTGAAGGTGTTGGTTTCCAGAATGTCGGCACCGGCGTCCAGATAGGCCTTCTCGATACCGCCGATCACGTCCGGACGGGTGATCACCAGCAAGTCGTTGTTGCCCTTGACGTCGCTCGGCCAGTCGGCGAAGCGCTTGCCGCGATAATCCTGCTCTTCGAGCTTGTAGCTCTGGATCATCGTGCCCATGCCGCCATCGAGGATCAGGATACGGTCCTTGAGGGCTTGGTGAAGGGCTTGCAGGCGAGCGCTACGATCGGACATGGGACTACTCTGGGTCAGGCATTACGAAGGGCGTGAATCATAGCAAACCTGTGCCGATTTTGAGCGTGTGCGGTTTTTCATGAATATCGTTCATGTTGGTGTCGCTACTGGCCCGGTAGAATCGCCGCACTTTACATCGCACGCATTGAATCGGGACCGGATACATGTCACTTCGTCTTATCGTCAGCGCCGCCCTGGCCTTGATCGCCGGCAGCGCTTACGCAGAAGGTCCCGCCCCGGCGATCTCCTATACCCGCGACATTCAACCGATCTTTACCGAGAAGTGCGTGGCCTGCCATGCCTGCTACGACTCTGCGTGCCAGCTCAACCTGGGCAGCGCCGAGGGCGCAGCGCGGGGCGCGAGCAAAATGCCGGTGTATGACGGTGAGCGCAGCCAGGCGGCACCGAGCACGCGTTTGTTCTACGACGCGTTCGGCAAGCAGGCGTGGCAGCAAAAGGGCTTCTATTCGGTGCTGGACGCCCAGGGCAGCCAGGCCGCCCTGATGGCGCGCATGCTGGAGTTGGGGCACAACGCGCCGCTGCAAGCCAATGCCAAGCTGCCTGACGATATTGTGCTGGGCCTCAATCGCGCAAACATGTGCGCAACCCCTGCCGAATTCAATGGCTACGCGGGCGCCCATCCCAGGGAAGGCATGCCGCTGGCGGTAACCGGCCTGACCGACCAGCAATACCAGACCCTGCAGCGCTGGCTGGCGTCCGGTGCACCGATCGACGAGCAAGGCCTGGCGCCGAGTGCCAGGGAGGCGCTGCAGGTGCAACAGTGGGAGAACCTGTTCAACCAGCCCGGCGCCCGCGAGAGCCTGGTGGCCCGTTGGCTGTTCGAGCATCTGTATCTGGCGCATATCCACTTCGAGAACGGCGAGCCGGGGCATTTCTTCCAGTGGGTGCGCTCGCGCACCCCGAGTGGGCAGCCCATCGACCTGATCGCTACGCGTCGCCCTAACGATGACCCGGGCACCCAGGTGTACTACCGCCTGTGGCCGGTGCAGGGGGTGATCGTGCATAAAACCCACATCACTTACCCGTTCAGCGCCGCGAAGATGGCGCGCATCCGGCAGCTCTTCTACGCCGGTGACTGGCAGGTCAGCGCCTTGCCCGGCTACGGTCCTGGTCGTCGCGCCAACCCGTTCGAGACCTTCGAGGCCATCCCGGCCAAGGCGCGCTACCAGTTCATGCTCGATAACGCCGAGTATTTCGTGCGCACCTTCATTCGTGGGCCCGTATGCCGTGGACAGATCGCCACGGACGTGATTCGCGACAACTTCTGGACCCTGTTCCAGGACCCTGAGCACGACCTGTACATCACCGATGCGCGCTATCGCGGCCAGGCCACGCCGCTGCTCGCGATGCCCGGGCAGAACGATGAGGTGGGCAGCGTGCTGGGGCTGTGGCTGAGCTACCGCGACAAGCGCAATCAATACGAAGCGCTGCGTCGAGACAGCTACGCCGACCTGCCGCCGCCGGCGTGGTCAACGTTGTGGGCGGGTAATGACAATGCCTTGCTGAGCATCTTCCGCCACTTCGACAGCGCGTCCGTGACCAAAGGCCTGATCGGTGAAGTGCCGCAGACGATGTGGCTGTTCGATTACCCGCTGCTCGAGCGCACTTATTACCAGTTGGCGGTGAATTTCGACGTGTTTGGCAACGTCGCACATCAGGCCCAGACCCGACTGTATTTCGACTTGATCCGCAATGGCGCCGAGCAGAATTTTCTGCGCCTGATGCCGGCCGATAGCCGTGAGTCGTTCCTCGATGACTGGTACCAGAACAGCGGCAAGCTCAAGATGTGGCTGGATTACGAAGCCATTGATGACACCACGCCCAGCGGCCTGCATCTGGATGAAAAGCACCCCGAACGCGATTTTTCCCGGCAGTTGCTGACGCGTTATGCCGCGTTGAATGCAAGTCCAGATCCGATCAACCGCTGTTCGGGCGCCTATTGTTCGCGCGACGGCATCGGGCCTGAATTGCAGAATGCAGAACAGGCGCTGAGCCGCCTGACCTCGCGCCCGGCCGCCGGGCTCAAGGTCATTGAGCAGTTGCCCGAGGCGACGATGCTGCGTATCGAAACCGCCAGCGGCAAGCGCGAGGTCTACAGCCTCCTGCGCAATCGCGCCCACAGCAACGTCGCGTTTCTCTTGGGTGAGGCCTATCGCTATCAGCCGGGCCTGGACACCTTGACGGTCTACCCCGGCGTACTCAGCAGCTACCCCAACTTCATGTTCGCGCTCAAGGCGCAGGAAGTGCCCGAGTTCGTGGCCCAGATGGAGCAGGTCACGGATGCCGCGGGCTTTGAAAAAATTGTCGACCACTGGGGTATACGCCGCAGCCATCCGCTGTTCTGGCAGTACTTTCACGATTTGTCGCAGTACCTGCGGGAAACCACGCCGGTGGAAGAGGGCGTACTTGACATGAATCGCTATGAGAATCTGTGAACGCGTTGGTGGCCTCGCCACTATCCCGACAAAAACACTCGGACTTTGTACCTGCGTAATAATTTGGCGTAAACTCCCCCCAAGCCTGTGAGGAGTTTCCATGACTGCCATAACCATTACCGACGCCGCCCACGATTACCTGGCTGACCTGCTGTCCAAGCAGAACACCCCAGGTATCGGCATCCGCGTCTTTATCACCCAGCCCGGCACCCAGTACGCCGAGACTTGCATTGCCTACTGCAAGCCTGGCGAAGAGAAACCTGAAGACACCGCCCTGGGGCTCAAAAGCTTCACCGCGTACATCGACGCCTTCAGCGAAGCCTTTCTGGACGATGCCGTGGTCGACTATGCCACCGACCGCATGGGCGGCCAGTTGACCATCAAGGCGCCCAACGCCAAGGTGCCGAATGTCAACGCCGACAGCCCGGTCAACGAGCGCATCAACTATTACCTGCAAACCGAGATCAACCCGGGGCTGGCCAGCCACGGCGGTCAGGTCAGCCTGATCGATGTGGTTGACGACGGCATTGCCGTACTCAAGTTCGGCGGCGGTTGCCAAGGTTGCGGCCAGGCGGACGTGACGCTGCGCGAAGGCATCGAGCGCACCCTGCTCGAGCGCATTCCGGAGCTCAAGGGCGTTCGCGATGTGACCGACCACACGCAGAAAGAAAACGCCTACTACTGAGTAAGGCGTTCACTGCGAACAAAAAACGGCGCCCGTGAGCGCCGTTTTTTATGCTTTGAATTCATGCGTTTACATCATGTATCTAACAAATCAGATCATCTGTGTTCATTCAAGGGCGGTAGAGGTGAGCATGCCCGGCGCGATACAGCGATGAATCACCAAAGCTGTCACTGGCCAGCACTCGGCCCACCACAATCAACGCCGTACGCCGAAAGCCCTTGGCCGCGACTTTGCCGGCAATATCGCTGAGCGTGCCCACCACCCAATCCTGATCCGGCCACGTTGCACGGTGCACCACCGCAATCGGGCAGTCAGCGCCATAGTGCGGCAGCAGTTGGGCGACGATCTTTTCCAGGTGATTGACCCCAAGATGGATCGCCATTGTGGTGCCATGCCGCGCCAGGCTGTCGAAGTCCTCGCCGTCCGGCATGCGGGTCTTGTCGGCGTAGCGGGTCAGGATGACGCTCTGGGCGATGTCCGGCAGGGTCAGTTCGGTTTCCAGCAGCGCGGCGCAGGCGGCTACCGCCGTGACGCCCGGGATGATCTGGAAGGGAATGTTCAGCTCGCGCAAATGCCGGATCTGTTCGCCAATAGCCCCGTACAGGCTCGGATCGCCTGAGTGCACGCGGGCCACATCCTGGCCGCTGGCGTGGGCGACCTTGATCAACTCAATGATTTGTTCCAGGTGCAGCTCGGCGCTGTTGACCACCTGATGCGCCTGATGGCCTTCCAGCACCGCCGCTGGCACCAGCGAGCCGGCGTAGATGATCACCGGGCAACTGCGGATCAGCCGCTGGCCCTTGACGGTGATCAATTCCGGGTCGCCTGGGCCTGCGCCGATAAAGTAAACGGTCATGGGAGTTCCTGTGGGGGTAGGGCGAGCATGAAAAATGCTCATGATCGAGCAGGGCGATTATCGGGGTTTCAGCCAGCGCAGGCCAACGCAAAGGTCGCCTTGGCGTTTTTTCTGCGGCTGATCAACAAGCGGGCAGGGGCGCCCGCGAGCTGTTCGGCCAGAGCGAGCGCGGCACTTTCGGCAATCCCATGGCAACCGGTGTGGGCAAAGGCGGCCGCTGATTTGTGGCTCAGGCGGTCCTCATAACTCGCCAGTTGCGCGGCGCTGAAACACAGCAACGGCAATTGCAGCAGGTGAGCCAGGGCGATCAACCCCGGCTCCTCACGTTTGCGATCAATGCTGGCCAGCGCGCTTAACCGCTGGCGCTCTATGCCCGCTTCGGCGAGGGCGCCGTCAAGCAGCGTCAGCAGGGTGTGAACATCACACCCGCGCTGACATCCCAGTCCCGCAGCCAGAATCATGCCGAGTATTGACCGTCGCGGTTGCGCCGGAACAGCCAGGCGCTGATCAGACCCAAGGCCAGCCAGAACGCGACGTTGGTCAACTGCGAGGCGATCTTGAACTGCGCTTCGAGGGCCTCGGGTGCGAGCATTGCATGCACTTCGGGCTGTGGCGCGCCGATCACATGGGGCACCGCCAGGATCGCCACGCCGAGGACTTTGAGCAGCCAGTTGTGGCCGAACACGATCAGCGCAATACCGGCGGCCGTGGACGCGGCGGTGCCGATCCACCAGGTCTGGCGCAGCGCCAGGTCGGCGGCGGCGGTGCCGGGCAACTCCGGCGGCAGGCCCAGGGTGGGCGCCAGCACAAAAGTGGCGTAGCCCGCCAGTCCCCACAGCAGGCCCTGGGCCGTACGAGTCGGCGCGCGCAGGGTGTAGAGACCGGCCAGCATCAGCGCGAAACCCACCGCCACCACCAGGTTGCCGCCGGTGGTCGACAGCACCCGCTGCCAGCCATCTTCCGGCTCCCAGGCCTGGGCATCGTGCATATGGGCGGCGTGTTCATGCGCCACCTCGGTCGCAATCGGCGCTTTCTCGAACGTTTCGGCCTGCAGAATCAACGGGGCGACCCAGAAGCTTTGCAGCAGAGTCAGCAGCAGGGCGGCCAGCAGGCCGGTAAAGCCAGCGGTTTGCGCAATACGCTTGATCATGTCGTCAGACCTCAGTGGCACGGGAACGCGGCGCTGTGGCGGGTATCGTGGGCAGCATTGTGCACCGCCTCGATATGCGAGAACCCGGCGAAATACACCAGGCATGCGCCGAGTATCGATGCACCGATGGCGGCGGTGAGGCGTTGGCTCAGCGTGGTGGTGTGGCGGGCGGTGGGCGAGGTGCTGCTGATGATCGACATGGCGCGTCCCTATCAAGTGTCTGGGCGAAACGAGCGCATGCAAAACCCCGCGAGCCGGGCGCGCGGGGTTCGAACAGCGCCCGCCCACCGCGGGTTTGTTATCTGATTTTTCGGGCCGGTCTCCGGGCTTGCGAGGGACGCTGGGTCAAAAAGCATCGCCTTCCCATGCCTGCTGGCACAGTGGATCTGACGCTTCACTCGCTTACCGTTGCGGGGGCAGCACCGGCCTTGTCATACCCTGGCATTGCAGGCCCTGACTCACCGGTTTCCCGTTTCACCCTGTGAAGGGCACCCGAAACAAGATGTACAGGAAAACACGAGCATGACCGGGCGTCAATTGAGGCGGGCGATAACGAATATTTGTGAAGGACATGCGTACTGGCGTTTTTGCCAAGTAATACCCTTAATTAGTTTATAGGCCTGATGCACTTTTTTTTCAGTATCGATTATTGGATGGTAGGCGCGCTGAAGTTGATGTTGCCCATTAAGTAAATAAGGCTTTTTTATGTCTGTTATATCTCGCGCCAGTTTTAACACACCCTTTGTTAATCAAAATATTGTAGATCCGAATGTTGAAGCCGCTGGCCCGCAGTACAAGGCCCAGCAGGCTGGCGATCCGTATTATCGTGCAGGGTCCGGCAAGCCGTCCTGGTCCACCCGTCAAGCCGCCAACCAGATCGATCGAAGACAGCGCCGGTTGCAGGACCGCGATAAAGATAAAACAGTGCGTGTGGGTTATACGTTTCGCGAAGTTGCACCAGCGGAGACCCGCTTTAATCAAACCCAGCAAGAGCAGGCCCGTCTTTCAATGCAGTCCTGGTCGGATGTTGCGAATATCGAGTTCAAGGAAGAAGCCGCTGCGCCGGAAGGCCAGTTACGGTTCGTCAACAGCAGGGCGATAAACTTCGCCGATGCCACATTTTCCGAAAAAGCGGGGCGGGTGCGCGTGAACCCGAACTATTGGGCCAACCGTGCGCCAGCCGTGAACGGCTTTGGTCGCCATACACTGACCCACGAAATCGGCCACTTGCTGGGCGCCGCGCACACCGGTGACTACGACGCGGCGCGTGGGCCGAGCAACTACGACGAGCATGCCATCTTCGCCCAGGACAGCCGGGCCTACTCGGTCATGAGCTATTTCGACGCGAGCGATACCGGCCAGGATCACCAGGGCGAGTATGCGTCGGCACCGCTGATGACCGACATCGCCTGGGCCCAAAAGGCCTACGGCGCCAATTACCGGACCCGTAACACGGATACCACCTACGGCTTCAACTCCAATACCCGGCGCGACGATCTTTCACTGGTGTCCCCACGGGACGGCGCCGTGTTCTGTGTCTGGGACGGCGGCGGAAACGATACGCTGGATTTCTCCGGCTATTACCAGAACCAGGTGATCAACCTGAACGCTGAAACCTTCTCCGACGTCGGTGGCAAGAAGGGCAATGTCTCCATCGCCAGGGACGTTACCCTGGAGAACGCCATCGGCGGTTCCGGCAATGATGTGTTGACCGGCAACGCAGCCGACAACCGGCTCAAGGGCGGTGGCGGCGCTGATCGGCTGGAGGGCGGGGCAGGCCGCGATACCTTCGTGTACGACACCTTCACCGATTCGACATTACGCAGCCCCGACCTGTTGACCGACTTCGTCACCGGCCAGGACAAAATCGATATATCCGCATTGTTGCGCAAGCAGGGTCTTCATGACCTCACCTTCGTCAACCGGCTCTCCGGCCGGCCCGGTGAGGCAGGGTTGGGCTGCGATCCGCAAAAAAACGAGTCGTGGCTGGTGCTTGACCTCACAGGCGATGGCGAAATTGATTTCTACCTGGAAAGCCAGGGGCGCATAGCGCTCGCCGACATCGTGACGGATGTGCCCATCAAGCATCGCTATGTGTAGATCAGTCGCCCGTGTCCCGGGTTTGCGACGTTGACCGCTCGCCACGCACTGCGTAGCCTTGCGGGTTCGAGGTTCTTCGGCCCAGGCCGAAGCTAAGAAGGGAACGCGGTTCAAGCCGCGGCTGCCCCCGCAACTGTGAAGGGTTCTGCTGACTGCCACGCCACTGCCAATCCGGCGGGAAGGCGCAGTTGGCGCCGGTCGCAAGACCCGCAAGCCCCAAGCCAGGAGACCTGCCTCGCTACCGATTTTCCACTTCAACCGGGCGGGGTGATCCGGTGACGAAATCCGCTGCTGCGCGCCGCCGCAGGGCCACTCGTCCCGTATGCCCGCCCAAAGGGGCATCCGATGAAAACACTGGCCAAACTTCCCGTCACCATCGTCACCGGCTTTCTCGGCTCGGGCAAGACCACCCTGTTGCGCCACATGCTCGACAACGCCCAGGGCCGCCGTATCGCGGTAATCGTCAACGAGTTCGGCGAGTTGGGCATCGACGGGGAAATCCTCAAGCAGTGCTCAATCGGATGCACCGAGGAAGAAGCCAACGGCCGTGTGTACGAACTGGCCAACGGCTGCCTGTGCTGCACCGTGCAGGAAGAATTCTTCCCGGTGATGCGCGAACTGGTGGCCCGTCGCGGCGACCTCGACCATATCCTCATTGAAACCTCGGGCCTGGCCCTGCCAAAACCCTTGGTGCAGGCCTTCCAGTGGCCGGAAATCCGCAGCGCCTGCACAGTGGACGCCGTAATCACCGTGGTCGACAGCCCGGCCGTGGCCGCCGGCACGTTCGCCGCCTTCCCGGACCAGGTCGACGCCCAGCGCAAACTCGACCCGAACCTGGACCACGAATCACCGCTGCACGAACTGTTCGCCGACCAACTGGCCAGCGCCGACCTGGTGATCCTCAACAAGGCCGACCTGATCAGCCCCGAAGACCTGGCCCGCGTGCGCCTGGAAGTCGCCGAAGAGCTGCCGCCGGCGGTCAAGGTCATTGAAGCCAGCAGCGGCCGCGTGCCGTTGAACGTGCTGATCGGCCTGGGCGCCGGCTCCGAAGAACACATCGACGCCCGCCACAGCCATCACGATGCGCACCACGAAGGTGAAGACGACCACGATCACGACGCCTTCGATTCGATCTCCATCGACCTGCCGCAAGCCGACGAAGCCCTGCTGCTCGACGCGCTGACCCAGTTGGTGGTACAGCACGGCATCCTGCGTATCAAAGGGTTTGCCGCCATCCCCAACAAACCCATGCGCCTGCTGATCCAGGGCGTGGGCACCCGCTTCGACAAGCACTTCGACCGCGCCTGGGGCGCCGACGAAGCGCGCATCACCCGCTTGGTGCTGATCGGCCAGGAGCTGGACGCCGCCGGCCTCGAAGCGCAACTGCGCGCCGCGCTCAGCGTTTAAGCCATGCACCTGCTCAGGACCCAACCCGGTGGTTTTGTCTCGGACGACAATATTGCCGACCTTGGACAGACCCCCGCTGAACTGGTGATCCTGTGCAGCGGCGACTCGAGCCTGGCGCTGCTGGCCGAAGCGGCGCGGCAGTTGCCCGACGACTACCCCAGCCTGCGCCTGGCCAACCCGATGCAGGTGCAGAACCACGCCTCGGTCGACCTCTACGTGGATCAGGTGCTGCGTCACGCCAAGGTGATCCTGATCTCGCTGCATGGCGGCATCGGCTATTGGCGCTATGGCGTCGAGCGCCTGGTGGCATTGGCCGAGCGCGGCGTGCAACTGATTCTGGTGCCGGGGTGCGACCGCCCGGACCCGGAACTGGGCAGCCTGAGCACCGTCGGGGTGCAGGAACGCGACCGTCTGTGGCACTTCCTGCGCCAGGGCGGCCTGGGCAATGCGCTGAATTTCTATCACTGCCTGGCCTCCGGCTATCTGGGTCGCGACTATTCGTGGGCCGAGCCGCAGACCCTGCCGCGCACGGCCATTTATCATCCGCACCACGCCAATGCCACGCTGCAGAACTGGCAGACAGAGTGGCGCGCCGATCTGCCGGTCGCGGCGGTGCTGTTTTACCGCTCGCATTTGCAGGCGGCCAACACCGGTTTTATTGACGTGTTCTGCCAGCGCCTGCAGGCGGCGGGCCTCAACCCGTTGCCGATAGCGGTGGCCAGTCTCAAAGAGCCCGGCTGCCTCACGGTGATCGAAGACCTGCTCGACGCAGTGCAGGCGGCGGTGATCCTCAACACCACCGGCTTTGCCCAGTCCAGCCCCGAAGCCCCGCATCTGCGCCCGTTTCGCCGCAATATCCCGGTGATTCAGGCGATCTGTGCGCAAGACAACCAACCCGGTTGGGAAGCCAGCGCACAAGGCCTCGGCCCGCGCGACCTGGCGATGCACATTGCCTTGCCGGAATTGGACGGGCGCATCATCAGCCGGCCGATCAGCTTCAAGGACCTGGCCTGGCGCAGCGAGCGCAGCCAGTCGGACGTGGTGTGTTACCGCGCCGCGCCCGAGCGCATGGACTTCGTCGCCGAGCTGGCGCGGCGCTGGGTCGAACTGGCGCGGGTGCCCAACGGCGACAAGCGCATTGCGCTGATCCTCGCCAACTACCCGACCCGCGACGGCCGCATCGGCAATGGCGTGGGCCTGGACACCCCGGCCGCCGCGCTGAATATCCTGCGTGCCTTGCAGGCCGAAGGTTATCCGCTGCCGCACGTGCTGCCCGAAAGCGGCACTGCGCTGATCCACGAGCTGCTCGGCGGCGTCACCAACGACCTCGACAGTCTCGACCTGCGCCCCTGCCACCAGAGCCTTAGCCTGGACGACTACGCGACAATGTTTGCGCGCCTGCCCGCCGCCAATCAACAGGCGGTGCTGGAACGCTGGGGCGCGCCGCAGCAAGACCCGATGTGCCGCGATGGACGCCTGATGATCGCCGGGTTGCGCCTGGGCCAGACCTTCGTCGGCATCCAGCCGGCGCGGGGTTATCAGGTGGACGCGAGCGCGGTGTATCACGATCCTGATCTGGTGCCGCCCCACGGCTACCTGGCGTTCTACTTCTGGCTACGCCACACCTATGGCGCCCACGGCGTGATTCACGTCGGCAAGCACGGCAACCTCGAATGGCTGCCGGGCAAGGGGGTGGGGCTTTCGCAACACTGCTGGCCGGACGCACTGCTCGGGCCGTTGCCGAATATCTATCCGTTCATCGTCAACGATCCGGGCGAGGGTGCCCAGGCCAAGCGGCGTACCCAGGCGGTGATCATCGACCACCTGATGCCGCCGCTGACCCGCGCCGAAACCTACGGCCCGCTGCGCAACCTCGAGCTGCTGGCGGACGAATATTACGACGCGCAGTTGCTCGACCCACGGCGCGCGCTGGCGCTGCAAAAGGACATCCTGGCGCTGGTGCGCGAAACCCGTATCGACCAGGAACTGGCGCTGGACAGTGACGCCGATGCGGCCGTGTGGCTGCCGCGCCTGGACACCTACCTGTGCGATCTCAAGGAGTCGCAGATCCGCGACGGCCTGCATATCTTTGGTGAGTCTCCCCAAGGCCGCTTGCGCATCGACACTTTGCTGGCCTTGCTGCGTATCCCGCGTGACGACGGCCGTGGCGCGCAATCGAGCCTGCTGCGGGTGCTGGCCAAGGCCTTCGCGCTGGGCTTCGATCCGCTGGACTGCGCGCTGGCCGAGCCCTGGAGCGGCCCACGCCCCGACGTGTTGCGGAGCATAGATCCACAGCATTGGCGCACCGCCGGTGACACCCGCGAGCGTCTGGAGCTGTACGCGGGGCGTTTGATCGAGCAGGCGTTGCAAGGCCCGCTGGAGCAGCTTGAGGCGCCTGGCTGGGAAGACGTGAAAGCGGTGATCGAGCATTTGCGCATCATCGTCGCACCGCGCCTGGATGCCTGCGGCCCGGCGGAAATGCGCGGTTTGCTGGACGCCTTGAGTGGCCGCTTCGTGCCGGCGGGGCCAAGTGGTGCGCCCAGCCGTGGGCGCCTCGACGTGCTGCCTACCGGGCGTAACTTTTTCAGCGTGGACGTGCGCAACCTGCCCACCACCACCGCCTGGCGCATCGGCTTTCAGTCGGCCAACCTGATCCTCGAGCGGCACTTGCAGGACCATGGCGACCACCTGCGCCAGCTAGGCCTGTCGGTGTGGGGCACCGCCACCATGCGCACCGGCGGCGATGACATCGCCCAGGCCATGGCGCTGATGGGCGTGCGCCCGGTGTGGGCCACCGGCAGCCAGCGCGTCGACGACTTCGAGATCCTGCCGATCAGCCTGCTCGACCGCCCGCGCGTGGACGTGACGCTGCGCGTATCCGGCTTCTTTCGCGACGCGTTCGCCAACCTGATCCGCCTGTTCGACGCGGCGGTGCAGGCGGTGGCGGCGCTGGATGAGCCAGACGACATGAACCCGCTGGCAGCCAAGGTGCGCAGTGAGCGCGAGGCCCTGCGCATGGCCGGCCTGGACGAAGACGCGGCGGCGAAACAGGCGGGCTGGCGCATCTTCGGCGCCAAGCCGGGCGCCTACGGTGCCGGCGTGCAGGGCGCCATCGACGGGCGGTTGTGGCAGAGCCGCGAGGACCTGGCCGAGGTCTACCTCAATTGGGGTGGCTACGCCTACGGCGGTGCCGATGAAGGCACCGAGGCCCGCGAGCCCTTCGCCCGGCGTTTGAGCCAGGTGCAGGCGGTGGTGCAGAACCAGGACAACCGCGAGCACGACCTGCTCGATTCCAACGACTACTACCAGTTCCAGGGCGGCATGCTCGCCGCCGTGGAAACCCTGAGCGGCGACAAGGCCGCCAGCTACCACGGCGACCACAGCCAGCCGGACCTGCCGAAAATCCGCACCCTGAAGGAAGAACTCAACCGAGTGATTCGCGCCCGTGCGGCCAACCCCAAGTGGATCGACGGCGTGAAACGTCATGGCTACAAAGGCGCGTTCGAGATGGCCGCGACCGTGGACAATCTGTTCGCCTTCGACGCCACGACCGAGCTGATCGACGATCACCAATACGCCTTGCTGGCCGACGCCTACCTGCTCGACCCGGACACCCGCGCCTTCGTGCAACAGCACAACCCGGCGGCATTGCGTGACATGACCGAACGCATGCTCGAAGCCCAGCAGCGCGGCCAGTGGCAAGAGCCGGGCGCCTACCGTGAAGCCTTGGAAAACCTGTTGCTCGATATAGAAGAAGACAGCTGATGAGCGACCGCACCAACACTGGGGCAAGCCGTAATACCGTTCAGTTAAGGAACATGTGTGGGCTTATTGTGGCGAGCGGGCTTGCCCCGCGTTGGGGTGCGAAGCGCCCCCAATCCAGCAAAACGCGGTGTGCCTGATACGGCTCAGCGCCTGGTTTCGGGGCTGCTGCGCAGCCCAACGCAGGACAAGCCTGCTCGCCACAGGGAATCTGCGCTTAACTGAACGGCATCGTGGTTCGCCCCGCGTTGGGCTGCGTGGCAGCCCCAATAAATTCAACCTGGTCTGCCTGAAAGAACGTGGCGTTTGGTTTTAGGGCTGCTTCGCAGCCCAACGCGGGGCAAGCCCGCTCGCCACAATAAGTAGCAGAATTTAAAGAGAGCCGGTATGACCGATATTCCACATTTCCCGCTGTCTGCTGTCGTCGGTGCCGACGCGCTGAAACTCGCACTGTGCCTGGCCGCCATCGACCCGAAGATTGGCGGCGTGCTGATCGAAGGTCCGCGCGGCATGGCCAAGTCCACCCTGGCCCGTGGCCTGGCGGACCTGCTCGCCAGCGGGCAATTTGTCACCTTGCCCCTGGGCGCCACCGAAGAGCGACTGGTCGGCACCCTCGACCTGGATGCGGCGCTGGGTGAAGGCCGTGCGCAGTTTTCCCCCGGCGTATTGGCCAAGGCCGACGGCGGCGTGTTGTATGTGGATGAAGTCAATTTGCTGCCCGACCATCTGGTCGACCTGCTGCTGGACGTGGCCGCCAGCGGCACCAACCTGATCGAGCGCGACGGTATTTCCCACCGGCACGCGGCGCGCTTTGTGCTGATCGGCACCATGAACCCGGAGGAGGGTGAGTTGCGCCCGCAGTTGCTCGACCGCTTCGGCTTCAATGTGGCGCTGAGCGGCCACACCCTGCCGACCGAGCGTGGGCAGGTCATCCGCCGCCGTCTGGATTTCGACAGCGACCCTGATGCTTTCTGCGCGCAATGGGCCGAGCCCCAGGCCGCCTTGCGTGCGCGCTGCACCCAGGCGCGCGAGCGGCTCGAGCTTATTGCCATGGATGACGATGCGCTGGCGCAGATCACCGAGCGCTGTTTTGCCGCCGGGGTCGATGGCCTGCGCGCCGACCTGGTCTGGTTACGTGGCGCCCGTGCCCACGCAGCCTGGCGCGGCGCTGATGCCATCGCCGAAGAAGACATCCAGGCCGTGGCCGAATTTGCCCTGCGTCATCGCCGCCAGGAGCCATCCCCACCGGCGAGCCCGCCCAATCAAGGTCAGTCCGCGCAACCATCGGACACCTCGCCGGGCCAGGGCCAATGGGGTGACCTGCCCGCACCGGCACTGCCCACCGGCGCGCGCCGCGAAGTGCCCGCCTGGCCAAAAAAGCCCTAGGCATCCGCCCTCGACCTGACGCGGGGGCGGATGCACGGCCCCAAGCGGGGCGGCTCGACAGCGGCAGGCACGGCAAGGCGCGCGGCGCAGAGCAAGGCACGGTCAACTGGCCGGGCACCTTGCTCGGCGGGCGCCCGCAGTCGCGTGAAGATTTACGCTTCCAGCAGCGCAATCGCGCGGCCCATGAGCTGTGGCTGGTGATCGTCGACGCCTCGGCCTCCACTCGGCGGCACAGCGCACTGACCGACGCCAAGGGCCTGCTCGCTCAACTGTTCGATGACGCCTACCGGCAACGCGCACGCCTGGCCTTGCTGACCGCCAGCGGGCAATCGCCGCAGTGGCAGGTACAAGGCCTGAAAGCCGCCAAGGGTCTGGCCGACTGGCTCGCGCAACTGGGCGCCGGCGGCGGCACACCCCTGCTTGCGGCGTTGAGCGAGGCCGCGCAGTGGCTGCAGGCGCGACGCAAACGTCACCCCACCGAGCAGCAACGCCTGTTGATCATCACCGACGGCCGACTCAAGGCCATCGATCAACTGCCCCAACTCGACTGCCCAGGCTTGCTGGTGGATATCGAACGCGGCCCGATCCGGCTGGGAAGGGCGCAACAGCTGGCAGACGGATTGAATCTGGATTATCAGCATATCGATGCCAGGTAGCGCTGCAGAGCATCCTGTGTAAGCCGTTTCAACCTGTGGCGAGCAGGCCCTGTGGGGGCGGGGCTTGCCCTAATGCAGGCAGTTAAGCGCAGGTCCCCCTGTGGGAGCGGGCTTGCCCGCGAAAGCGGTGGGTCAGCCAGCGTCAATGTTTGCTGGGCCAACGCCTTCGCGGGCAAGCCCGCTCCCACATTTGATTTTCGTCGCTATGAGCATAGCGTTCGCTTAACTGACTGGCATCAGGGCAACCCCGCTCTCCACAACAAACCTCAAGTGAAACCTTTTCCCCTCCCACTTGTCCCCGCTTCCCATGTCACCTCCCGCCCGCCAAATCCCTTAATTTTCCAAGCCTGCCGGAAGCCTCTCCAGGCCTCCGGCTGCGCCTGCTATTTCCAGGCGCCCAGCACGCCCGATGCAAACGGCAGCTGAAAACGGACTTTCTTCTCCCCGTGACTTATCAGGCAGGTTACTCCCATGCAGTTCAGCGAATTATTGGCAGCGATTTCCACCCACGCGATCCGTCTGCAACTGGAAGAAGGCGACCTGATCATCCTCGGTGACGACGAGGCCCTGGATGACGCGCTATGGGATCAACTGATCGCCCACAAACCACGGCTCCTCGAACTGGTGGCCGAGCATGGCGGCGACTGGCTCAGCCCGGCCTACCGCATCACGCCGCAGATGTTGGCGCTGGTCAGCCTCGGCCAAGACGCCATTGACCGCATTGTTTCGGCCATCCCCGGTGGCGCGGCGAACGTGCAGGACATCTACCCGCTGGCGCCGCTGCAGGAGGGCATGCTCTACCACCACCTCTCGGCGCAGCAGGGCGACCCCTACGTGCTGCACGCGCAATTCGTATTCGACAGCCGCACTCGCCTGGACGCTTTTGCCCAGGCGCTGCAATGGGTGATCGACCGCCACGACATCCTGCGCACCTCGCTGGTGTGGGAGCGCCTGGACGAACCGCTGCAAGTGGTGTGGCGCAAGGCAACCCTGGCCTGTGAAGAGGCCCGTTTCACCGGCGGCGATGTCCTCGCGCAACTCGTCGCGCGTCACGACCCGCGCAGCTATCGCATGGACCTGGGCCAGGCACCGCTGCTGCGTCTGGTGTTCGCCAACGACCCGGCCAACCAGCGCGTGGTGGCGATGCTGCTGTTCCACCACACCATTCTCGATCACACCGCCCTCGACCTCGTGCGCCATGAAATCCAGCTATACCTAGCTGGCCAGCAAGCGCTGGCCGCTGAGCCGGTGGCGTTTCGCAGTTACATCGCCCAGGTGCGCCATGGCGTCAGCGAGCAGGCCCATGAAGCCTTCTTTCGCGCGATGCTGGCGGATATCGATGAGCCGACGCTGCCGTTCGGCCTGCAGGACGTGCAGGGCGACGGCCAGGGCATCGACGAGGCGCGCGTCCCCGTCGACAGCGACCTGAGCCGCCGTCTGCGCAGCCTGGCACGGCCACTGGGGGTGAGCGTGGCAAGCTTGATGCACGTAGCCTTTGCCCGTGTGCTGGGCGTGGTGTCCGGCCGCGATGCGGTAGTGTTCGGCACCGTGATGCTGGGCCGCATGGGCGCCGGTGAAGGCGGTGAACGGGCGCTGGGCATGTTCATCAACACGTTGCCGCTGCGCGTGGATGTGGGCGGGCAGGGCGTGCGCGCCGAGGTCAAGGCGACCCATGCGCGCCTGACCGCCTTGCTCGAGCATGAGCACGCATCCCTCGCCCTGGCCCAGCGCTGCAGCGGCGTGACGGCACCCACGCCATTGTTCAGCGCGATGCTCAATTACCGCCACAGCGCGGCGACGGACATGGCCCAGGTGATCGACATCGCCGAGGGCATCCAGGTGCTCGGTGCCGAAGAACGCACCAACTACCCGCTCACGGTCAACGTCGACGACCTGGGCGAAGACTTTGCACTGACGGTAATGGTCGACGCGTCCATCGGCGCGCAGCGCGTGGCCGACTACCTGCACGTCGCCCTGCACAGCCTGGCCGACGCCCTGCACGAGCGACCGGACATGCCGCTTTGCGGCCTGAACATCCTGCCTGACACCGAGCGCCAGCACCTGCTGCACACGCTCAACCACAGCCCCACGCCGTATGCCGACACCGCGCTGATCCATCAGCAGGTCGAAGCCCATGCCGCCGCCCATCCCGACGCCATCGCGTTGCGCCACGACCAGCAGCGCCTGACCTACCGCCAGCTCAACGAACGCGCCAACCAGGTCGCGCACCGTCTGCTTGCCCAGGGCATCCGCCCCGACGACCGCGTGGCGATCTGCGTGGAGCGCGGCGTTGAAATGATCATCGGCCTGCTCGGCATTCTCAAGGCCGGCGCCGGCTATGTGCCAATCGACCCGGCCTACCCGCAGGAACGCATCGTTTACACCCTGGCCGACAGCGCACCGCTGGCCGTGCTGGTGCAGGCCAATACCCGTGATCGGGTGGGCGACCTGGTGCAGATCGACTTGAATGACTTGCGCGGTGAGTCCATCGTCAACCCGCGCGTGCCGCTCAGTCCGGCGAACCTGGCCTACGTGATCTACACCTCCGGTTCCACTGGCCTACCCAAGGGCGTGATGATCGAGCATCGTCAGGTCGCGCGCCTGTTCACTGCCACCGAGCACTGGTTCGGTTTCAATCACACCGATGTGTGGGCGCTGTTCCACTCGTTTGCTTTCGATTTTTCCGTGTGGGAAATCTGGGGCGCGTTGATGCACGGCGGCCAGTTGCTGATCGTGCCGCAACTGGTCAGCCGTTCGCCGGATGCCTGCTATGCGCTGCTCTGCGAGGCCGGCGTAAGCATCCTCAACCAGACGCCGAGCGCGTTCCGCCAATTGATTGCGGCTCAGGGCCACAGCAGCGAAGCGCATTCCCTGCGCCAGGTGATTTTCGGCGGTGAAGCGCTGGAGCCGGGCATGCTCAAACCCTGGTATGCCCGCGCCATCAACGCCGGAACGCAACTGGTGAACATGTATGGCATCACCGAGACCACCGTGCACGTGACCTACCGTGCCCTGGAGGCGGCGGACGCGCGTTTGGTCGGCGTCAGCCCGATTGGCGTGCGCATTCCCGACCTGCAACTTTACGTGCTGGACGCCCAGCGCCAGCCGCTGCCCATGGGCGTGGTCGGCGAGCTGTACGTGGGCGGCGCCGGCGTTGCGCGGGGCTACCTGAACCGCGATGAACTGAACGCCGAGCGCTTCCTGGCTGACCCGGCCACCGGCCTGCGCATGTACCGCACCGGCGACCTCGGCCGCCTGCTGGCCGATGGCAGTGTCGAGTACCTGGGGCGCAACGATGACCAGGTGAAGATTCGCGGCTTCCGCATCGAGCTGGGCGAAATCCAGGCGCGCCTGGCCACCGCACCGGGCGTGCGGGACGCGGTGGTTGTCGCCTGCGAAGACGAGCCGGGCGACAAACGCCTGGTGGCCTACGTGATTGCCGACGGCACGCCCGATATCGCCGGGCTGCGCGACCACCTGCTGCTGAGCCTGGCCGAGCATATGGTGCCGGCCGCCTTCGTGGTGCTCGACCAGTTCCCGCTGACCACCAACGGCAAGCTCGACCGCAAGGCCTTGCCTGCCCCCGACGCCGATGCCGTGGCCCGCCGTGGCTACGCAGCGCCCCAGGGCGCCGTGGAAAGCACCCTCGCGGGCATCTGGCAGGAGCTGCTCAAGCTCGACCGGGTGGGGCGCGACGATAACTTCTTCGAGCTGGGCGGGCATTCCCTGCTGGCGGTCAAGCTGATCGAACGCATGCGCCAGGTCGACCTCAGCGCCGATGTGCGCGTGCTGTTCGGGCAGCTCACGCTGGCGGCCCTGGCCGCGGCGGTGGGCGGGCAGCACGAAGTGCAGGTGCCGGCCAACCTGATCAGCGCCGGCAGCGAACGCATCACCTCGGACATGCTGCCGCTGATTGACCTCGATCAGGCGGCCATCGACCACATCCTGCGTGCCGTGCCCGTCGCCAACGTGCAGGATATCTATGCCCTGGCACCGTTGCAGGCCGGCATTCTCTACCATCACCTGGCAACCACCGAGGGCGATCCCTACGTGTTGCAGGTGCAGTTGCGCTTCGAACACCAGGCGGCGCTGGACGCCTTCGTTGATGCGCTGCACAGCGTGATCGCGCGCAATGACATCCTGCGCACCGCGATCCTCTGGGAAGGCCTGGATGAACCGGTGCAGGTGGTCCTGCGCGAGGCGCCGCTGGCCGTGGAGCGCATTGAGTGTCAGGGCAGTGATGGACTGGCGCAGCTGCAACAGCGCTTTGACCCCCGTCACTATCGTCTCGACCTGTCCCGCGCTTCGCTGATGCGCCTGGCCTATGCCGAGGAGCGGGGTGGCTTCGTCGGCATCCTGCTGTTGCACCACATCCTGCTCGACCACACCGCGCTGCAAGTGCTGGTGGAGGAAATGAGCGCCAGCCTGTCCGGTCGCAGCGCGCAGTTGCCCGACGCGGTGCAGTACCGCAACTACGTGGCCCAGGCCCGTCTCGGCGTCAGCCAGGCCCAGCACGAAGCGTTCTTCAGCGAGATGCTCGGCGATATCGACGAACCGACGCTGGCCTTCGGGCTGCAGGATGTGAACGGCGACGGCAGCGGCATCGCCGAGGTTCATCTGCCGCTGGAACCGGCGCTGAGCCTGGGTCTGCGTGAGCAGGCGCGGCAGCTGGGCGTGAGCCCGGCCAGCCTGATGCATTTGGCCTGGGCACAGGTATTGGGCCAGGTGTCCGGCCAGCAGGACGTGGTATTCGGCACCGTGTTGCTGGGGCGCCTGCAGGGCGGCGAGGGTGCCGACCGCGCGCTGGGCATGTTCATCAACACCTTGCCGCTGCGGGTCAGCCTCGGCACCGTTGGCGTGCAGGCCGGCGTGCGCGCCACCCACGCGCGCCTGGCGCAATTGCTCGGCCATGAGCACGCTTCGCTGTCCCTGGCCCAGCGTTGCAGCGGCGTGCCGGCCTCGCTGCCGTTGTTCAGCACCTTGCTCAACTACCGTCACAGCGCGCCGGATGAGGCGCCGGGCTCCCGCCCGTTCGCGGGCTTCGGTATCGATATTCTCAGTTCCGAAGAGCGCAGCAACTACCCGCTGGTGCTGAGTGTCGATGACCTGGGCACGGGCTTTGCGCTGGCGGTGCAGGGCGTGGCGGCCGTGGATGTACAGCGCGTGGGCGATTACATGCTCACCGCATTGCGCAACCTGCTGAGTGCGCTGCAACAGGCGCCGACCACGGCGTTGCAGGCGGTGTCGATTCTGCCGCCGGGCGAACGCGACACGCTGCTGCGTGAGTTCAATGCCACCGTCCGCGACTTCCCGCGCGGCCAGACCCTGCATGGCGCCTTCGAAGTCCAGGCCGAGCGCCAACCCCAGGCGGTTGCCGTGCAGCAGGACGGCGCATCACTGACCTATCAGCAACTCAATCAACGCGCCAACCAACTGGCTCATCACCTGCTGGCGCTGGGCGTGCAACCTGACGACCGCGTCGCCATCTGCTGCCGACGCGGCCCGCAGATGCTGGTGGGCCTGCTCGGTATTCTCAAGGCCGGCGCCGGCTACGTGCCCATCGACCCGGCGTACCCGGTCGAACGCATTGCCTACCTGTTGCAGGACAGCGCGCCCATGGCGGTACTGGCCGAAGCCAGCACCCGTGCGCTGCTGGGCGCGGTCAACAGCGTCGACCTGCATGACCCCTGTTTGCAGCAGCATCCCGTCAGCAATCCACAATTGCCCAACCTGACCCCGGCGCACCTGGCCTACGTCATCTACACCTCGGGCTCCACCGGCCAGCCCAAAGGCGTGATGGTCGAACACCACAGCGTGGAAAACCTCGTGCACTGGCACTGCGATGCGTTTGACCTGAACGCTTCAGGGCACACCAGCAGCCTGGCTGGTTTCGGTTTTGACGCGATGGCCTGGGAGGTCTGGCCGGCGTTGTGCGTGGGCGCGACCCTGCATCTGCCGCCTGCTCAGGTGGGCAATGAAAACATCGACGAACTGCTGATCTGGTGGCTGGCGCAACCGTTGGACGTAAGCTTTCTGCCCACGCCAGTGGCCGAATACGCATTCAGCCGGCAGTTGCAACACCCGAGCCTGCGCACGCTGCTGATCGGTGGTGATCGCCTGCGTCAGTTCAGCCAGGCGCAGCGTTTTGCGGTGATCAACAACTACGGCCCCACCGAAGCCACGGTGGTTGCCACCTCTGGTCGCATGCAGGTGGGGCAGCCGCTGCATATCGGTCGGCCTGTTGCGAATGCCTGCGTGTACGTGCTCGACGCGCACTTGCGGCCGGTGCCGCTGGGCGTGGTGGGCGAGCTGTATGTGGGCGGCAGCGGCGTGGCGCGCGGTTACCTCAACCAGCCTGAGATGACCGCTGAACGCTTCCTGCAAGACCCGTTCAACGCTGGCCGCATGTACCGCACCGGCGACCTGGCGCGCTGGCTGCCCGATGGCAATCTCGACTACCTGGGCCGCAATGACGATCAGGTCAAAGTGCGCGGAGTGCGCGTGGAACTGGGCGAGATCGAAAGCCGTCTGGTGGCCCTGGACGGCATCGGCGAAGCCGTGGTGCTGGTGCGCGAAGGGCGTCTGGTGGCGTGGTTTACCGAACACCGCCCCCTGGCCATCGGCACCCTGCGCGCGCAACTGCAACAGCAGTTGCCCGAGGTGCTGGTGCCGGTGGCCTACGTGAAACTCGATGCCATGCCGCTGACCGCCAACGGCAAGCTGGACCGTAAGGCGCTGCCGGAGCCGGATCAATCCGCCCTGCTCAGCCACGTGTACGAAGCCCCCCAGGGTGACGTCGAAACCACCCTGGCGGGCATCTGGGCCGAGGTGTTACAGGTGGCCCAGGTCGGTCGCCATGACCACTTCTTCGAGCTGGGCGGGCATTCGTTGCTGGCCGTGAGCCTGATCGAGCGCATGCGCCAGGTGGGCCTGAGTGCCGATGTGCGCGTGCTGTTCAGCCAGCCGACTTTGGCCGCGCTGGCTGCCGCCGTGGGCAGTGGAAGGGAAATCGTGGTGCCGGCCAATGGCATCGCGGCGGGCTGCACGCAGATCACACCGTCGATGCTCAGCCTGGTGCAGCTCGACCCGGCGGCCATCGAGCGCATCGTCGCAAGCGTCCCCGGCGGCGCGGCGAATGTGCAGGATATCTACCCGTTGGCGCCGTTGCAGGAAGGCATTCTGTACCACCACATCAGCGCCGAGCAGGGCGATCCGTACCTGCTGCAATCGCGCATGGCGTTCGACAGCCTTGAGCGTTTGCACAGCTTCATGGGCGCCTTGCAACAGGTCGTCGCGCGCCACGATATCCTGCGCACTGCGGTGGTCTGGGAAGGTCTGGACAACCCGGTGCAAGTGGTGTGGCGCGAGGCGCAGCTGGTGGTGCAGCATGTGCGTCTGAACCCGGCGGACGGCGACATCATCGCGCAGTTGCACGGGCGATTCGACGCGCGGCATTACCGCCTGGACATTACCCAGGCGCCGCTGCTGCGCATGGTCTACGCCGAGGACCCGGCCAATAACCGCGTGGCGGCGATCCTGCTGTTCCATCACCTGGCGCTGGACCACACCGCCATGGAAGTGGTGAGCCAGGAAATGCGGGCGTTCCTGTTCGACCAGGCCGATGCGCTGCCCGAGCCTGCGCCATTTCGCAACTACGTGGCCCAGGCACGCTTGGGCGTGAGCACCGCCGAGCATGAGCAGTTCTTCCGCGAAATGCTCGCCGACATCGATGAGCCGACCTTGCCGTTTGGCGTGCAGGACGTGCAGGGCGACGGGCGCGCTATCGAAGAGGCCGAGTTGCCCCTCGACGCCGCGCTGGCTCAGCGCGTGCGTGAGCAGTCGCGGCAACTGGGCGTCAGTGCCGCCAGCCTGATGCACCTGGCGTGGGCCCAGGTGCTGGGGCTGGTGGCGGGGCGCGACGACGTGGTGTTCGGCACCGTGCTGATGGGCCGCATGCAGGCCGGCGACGGCGCCGACCGCGCGCTGGGCATGTTCATCAACACCCTGCCGTTGCGCGTCGATGTGGCCGCGAGCGCGGCGGTGGCGGTCAAGGCCACCCACACCCGCTTGAGCGCGTTGCTCGGCCATGAACACGCGTCGCTGGCCCTGGCCCAGCGTTGCAGCGGTGTGGCCAATTCGACGCCGCTGTTCAGCGCGTTGCTCAATTACCGTCACAGCACTCCCGGGGAAATGGCCCGCGACGGCCAGGGCATCTGGGAAGGTGTGCAACTGTTGGGCGGCGAAGAACGCAGTAACTACCCGCTGGTGTTGAGCGTCGATGACCTGGGCGCAGGCTTCGGCCTGAGCGTGCTGGCCGTGCCGCAGATCGGCGCGCAGCGGCTGTGTGGCTACATGCACAACGCCGTGGAGCAACTGGTCGGCGCCCTGGAAAACAGCCCGAGAACCGCGCTGAACCAGCTGCCTGTTTTGCCGCCGGGCGAACGCGACACCCTGCTGCGCGCGCTCAATGCCACCGCCCGCGACTTCCCGCGCGGCCAGACCCTGCATGGCGCCTTCGAAGTCCAGGCCGAGCGCCAACCCCAGGCGGTTGCCGTGCAGCAGGACGGCGCATCACTGACCTATCAGCAACTCAATCAACGCGCCAACCAACTGGCTCATCACCTGCTGGCGCTGGGCGTGCAACCTGACGACCGCGTCGCCATCTGCTGCCGACGCGGCCCGCAGATGCTGGTGGGCCTGCTCGGTATTCTCAAGGCCGGCGCCGGCTACGTGCCCATCGACCCGGCGTACCCGGTCGAACGCATCGCCTACCTGTTGCAGGACAGCGCGCCGGTGGCGGTACTGGCCGAAGCCAGCACCCGCGGGCTGCTGGGCGCGGTCAACAGCGTCGACCTGCATGACCCCTGTTTGCAGCAGCATCCCGTCAGCAATCCACAATTGCCCAACCTGACTCCGGCGCACCTGGCCTACGTCATCTACACCTCGGGCTCCACCGGCCAGCCCAAAGGCGTGATGGTGGAACACCACAGCGTGGAAAACCTCGTGCACTGGCACTGCGATGCGTTTGACCTGAACGCTTCAGGGCACACCAGCAGCCTGGCTGGTTTCGGTTTTGACGCGATGGCCTGGGAGGTCTGGCCGGCGCTGTGCGTGGGCGCGACCCTGCACTTGCCGCCCGCCCACGTGGGCAATGAAAACATCGACGAACTGCTGACCTGGTGGCTGGCGCAGCCTCTGGACGTGAGCTTTTTGCCCACGCCAGTGGCCGAATACGCGTTCAGCCAGCCGCGGCAGCACCCGACCTTGCGCGTGCTGCTGATCGGCGGTGATCGCTTGCGCCAGTTCACCCGGGAGCAGCGCTTTGCGGTCATCAACAACTACGGCCCCACCGAAGGCACGGTGGTTGCCACCTCCGGGCGGGTGCACGCCGGGCAGGCCTTGCATATTGGTCGACCCGTGGCCAACGCCACCAGCTACGTGCTGGATGCCCAACTGAGGCCGGTGCCGGTGGGCGTGGTCGGTGAGTTATATGTGGGCGGCAGCGGCGTGGCGCGTGGTTACCTGAACCGCGCGGACCTCACCGCCGAGCGCTTCCTGCAGGACCCGTTCAGCGCCGGCCGCCTGTATCGCACCGGCGACCTGGTGCGCTGGCTGCCCGACGGCAACCTTGAATACCTGGGCCGCAACGACGACCAGGTCAAAGTGCGCGGCGTGCGCGTGGAACTCGGTGAAATCGAAAGCCGCCTGGCGACACTGGATGGCATTCGCGAAGCCGTGGTGCTGGTGCGCGAAGGCCGCCTGCTGGCCTGGTTCACCGAGCAACGCGCGTTGGATATCGAGGGCCTGCGCGCGCACCTGCAAGCGCAGTTGCCCGAAGCGCTGGTGCCCGTCGCCTATATGCGCCTGGATGCGCTGCCGCTGACCGCCAACGGCAAACTGGACCGCAAGGCACTGCCGGAGCCGGATCAATCCGCCTTGCTCAGCCACGCCTACGAAGCCCCGCAAGGTGAGGTTGAAACCACCCTGGCAGGCATCTGGGCCGAGGTCTTGCAGGTGGAGCAGGTGGGTCGCCATGACCACTTCTTCGAGCTGGGCGGGCATTCGTTGCTGGCCGTGAGCCTGATCGAGCGCATGCGCCAGGTCGGCCTGAGCGCCGATGTGCGCGTGCTGTTCAGTCAGCCGACCCTGGCCGCGCTGGCCGCCGCCGTGGGCAGCGGACGCGAAGTGCAGGTGCCGGCCAATCGGATTGCCGCCGGTTGCCAACGCATCACTCCGGACATGCTGTCTCTGGTCAGCCTCGATCAATCGACGATCGACCAGGTAGTCGCGCAGGTGCCGGGTGGCGCGGCCAATGTGCAGGACATTTATCCGCTGGCACCGTTGCAGGAAGGCATCCTTTACCACCACATCAGCGCCGAACAGGGCGACCCGTACCTGCTGCAATCGCACCTGGCCTTTGACAGCCTCGAGCGTCTGGACGCTTTTGCTCAGGCGCTGCAACAGGTCATTGACCGTCACGATATTTTGCGTACCGGGGTGGTATGGGAAGGCCTGGCGCAACCCCTGCAAGTGGTGTGGCGCGAGGCCCGACTGAGCATGATGGAACTGCACCTGCAAGGCGACGTACTTGCAGGGCTGCATGAACGCTTCGATGCGCGGCGCTTTCGTCTGGACATCAGCCAGGCGCCGCTGATCCGCGTGAACTATGCCCAGGATCCGGCCAACGGGCGCATCGCGGTGGTGTTGCTCTATCACCATATCGCCCTGGACCACACTGCATTCGACGTGGTGCTGCGCGAAATGCAGGGCCATCTGCTCGGCCACGGTGCGCCCACGGCAGCGCCGATGCCGTATCGCAACTACGTGGCCCAGGCGCTGTTGGGCGTCAGCGAGCAGGAACACGAGGCATTTTTCCGCGACATGCTCGGCGACATTGATGAGCCGACGTTGCCGTTCGGTTGGCAGGACGTGCGGGGCGACGGCAATCAAATCGAAGAATACAGCCTGCGCCTGGACGCGCCATTGAATCGCGGCCTGCGCGCTCAGGCACGTTTACTCGGTGTGAGCACCGCAAGCCTGTTCCATCTGGCCTGGGCCCAGGTGCTGGCCGCGACGTCCGGGCGACACGACGTGGTATTCGGCACCGTGCTGGTGGGCCGCTTGCAAGGTGGCGACGGCGCCGACCGCGCGCTGGGGGTGTTTATCAATACCTTGCCGTTGCGTCTGGATATCGATGGTCAGGGCGTCAAGACGGCAGTGCGCGCCACCCATGACCGACTCAGCGCATTGCTTGGGCATGAGCATGCCTCCCTGGCGCTGGCCCAACGTTGCAGCGGCGTGGCGGCACCGGCGCCGCTGTTCAGCTCGATGCTCAACTACCGCCACCGTGGCGTTGCCACCCGCTCGGCTGGCGCACAGCAGGCCTGGCAGGGCATGCAGACACTCACCAACAATGGGCGCACCAACTACCCGCTCAGCCTGAATGTGGACGATCTTGGCGACGGTTACGATATAACCGCGCTGGCCCGCATCGACGCACAACGGGTATGCGGTTACATGCAGACGGCATTGGCCCGCCTGGTCGAAGCGCTGGAGCAGGCGCCGCAGCAGCCAGTCAATCAACTGTCGATTCTGGGAGAGCACGAACGCCGACACGTGTTGTATGGCTTCAACGCGACCGAAGTGGACTACGACCTCGACCAGACCCTGCACGGCCTGTTCGAGGCTCAGGTGGTGCGTACGCCAAACGCGGTGGCGGTGAAAGCCGACAGTCAACAGCTGACCTACCGGCAACTCAACGAGCGCGCCAACCGCCTGGCCCATCACCTGCGTGACCTCGGCGTGCAACCGGACACGCGGGTGGGCATTTGCGTGGAACGTGGCCTGGACATGGTGGTAGGCCTGTTCGCGATCCTCAAGGCCGGCGGCGGTTATGTGCCGCTCGACCCGGCCTATCCCCAGGAGCGCATCGCCTACATGCTGCACGACAGCGCGCCGGTGGTGGTGCTGGCGCAATCCGCGACGCGTGCACTGCTGGTGGATGTGCCGGTGATCGACCTCGACCACGGCACCTGGCAGCACCAGCCCGCAACCAACCCCGAGGTGCCGGCGCTGACGGCACGGCACCAGGCCTACGTGATCTACACCTCCGGCTCCACCGGCCAGCCCAAGGGCGTGATCAACGAGCATGCCGGCGTGGTCAACCGCCTGCTGTGGATGCAGGACGCCTACGGCCTCAACGCCGACGATACGGTGTTGCAGAAAACCCCGTTCAGCTTCGACGTGTCGGTGTGGGAGTTCTTCTGGCCGTTGTTTACCGGCGCGCGTCTGGTGATGGCGCGTCCCGGCGGGCACAAGGAGCCGGCGTACCTGTGCGAGGTGATCCAGGCCGAGCGCATCACCACGCTGCACTTTGTACCGTCGATGCTCGATGTGTTCCTCGCTCACGGCGATGTCAGCCAGGCGGCGGGGCTGCGGCGGGTGATGTGCAGCGGCGAGGCGTTGCCGGGCAGCCTGGTGCGACGCTTCCAGCAGCAGTTGCCAAACATTGGTTTGTACAACCTGTATGGCCCGACCGAGGCGGCGGTGGACGTCACCGCGTGGAATTGCGCACGCCCTGACGTTCCGGACAACACGCCCATCGGCAAACCCATCGCCAACACCCGCATGTACGTGCTGGATGGGCAACTGCAACCGGTGCCCCTGGGGGTGGTGGGTGAGCTGTTCATCGGCGGCGTGCAGGTGGCACGCGGTTATCTCAACCGCGCGGACCTCAGCGCCGAACGCTTCCTCGATGACCCGTTCAACGGCGGCCGGATGTACCGCACCGGCGACATTGGCCGCCACCTGCCCGACGGCAATATCGAATACCTGGGGCGCAACGATGACCAGGTGAAGATCCGTGGCCTGCGCATCGAGCTGGGCGAGATCCAGGCGCGGCTGATCGAGCATCCGGCGCTCAAGGACGCGGTGGTGGTGGCCCGCGACGAACGCCTGGTCGCCTATTACACCGGCGCACCGGCCGAGATCGACAGCCTGCGTGCGCACTTGCTGCAGCACCTGCCGGACTTCATGGTGCCCGCGCTGTTCGTGCACCTGGACGCCTTGCCCCTGAGCCCCAACGGCAAGCTCGACCGCAAGGCACTGCCCGAACCCGGCCTGCAGGCGCTGAGCGTGCGTGAGTACGCAACGCCCGAAGGCGACACCGAAACCCTGATGGCCACATTGTGGGCCGAGCTATTGAAGGTGGAGCGGGTAGGGCGTCATGACAATTTCTTTGAACTGGGCGGGCATTCGCTGCTCGCCGTGAGCTTGATCGGGCGCTTGCGCCAGGAAGGCATGGAAGCCGATGTGCGGGCGCTGTTCGAACAGCCGACCCTGGCCGGCTACGCCGCTATAACCGAACGAATGGAGATCGTCCTATGAGCCTCAATCAACTGCTGGCGACGCTGAAAACCAAGGACATCCAACTGGCCCTCAAGGGCGAACAGTTGTCGGTGCAAGGCAACAAACAGGCATTGAGCGAGCCGGCGATACTCGCCGCGCTGCGCGAGCACAAACCGGCGCTGATCGAGCTGATCAAGGCCGGCGACTACACGGCGACCAAAGCCGGCGAGGTGCAAGTGCCGGCCAATGGCATCCCCGCTGGCGCAACACGCATCACCCCGGACATGCTGACCCTGTCCACCCTGAGCCAGGAAGAGATCAAGCGCATTGTCGCAAGCGTCGACGGCGGCGTGGCGAATATCCAGGACATCTACCCGCTGGCGCCGCTGCAGGAAGGCATTCTGTTTCACCATGTCAGCGCCGAACAGGGCGACCCCTATGTGATGCAATCGCAGTTCGCCTTCGACAGCCTCGAGCGTTTCGAAGCGTTTGCCCAGGCGCTGCAAAGCGTCATGGACCGCCACGATATTCTGCGCACCGGCGTGGTGTGGGACGGTCTGCAACAGCCCTCGCAAGTGGTGTGGCGCCAGGCGCGTCTGCCGGTGCAGGCCCTTGAGCTGGACCCGGCCGACGGTGATATCGCCGCTCAACTGCACGCGCGCTTCGACGCCCGTCATTACCGGCTGGATGTGACCCAGGCCCCGCTGCTGCGCCTGATATACGCCGAGGACCTGACCAACCGGCGCCTTGTCGCGACCTTGCTGTTCCATCACATGGCCCTGGATCACAGCGCCCTCGAGGTGGTGTGCCACGAAATGCAGGCATGCCTGTTGGGGCAGGGCGCTTTGCTGGGGCAGGCCGTGCCGTTTCGCAACTATGTGGCGCAGGCCCGTCTGGGCATCAGCGAGCAGGAGCACGAAAGCTTCTTCCGGCAGATGCTTGGCGATATCAGCGAGCCGACGCTGCCATTTGGCCTGCAGGATGTGCAGGGCGATGCGCGCGGCATTGCCGAGATCAGCCTGCCGCTGGCGGCCGAGCTGTGCCAGCGGCTGCGCACGCAGGCGCGGTTGTTGGGCGTGAGCGCCGCGAGCCTGTTTCACATGGGCTGGGCCCAGGTGCTGGGCGTGCTGGCCGGCAAGCAACAGGTGGTGTTCGGCACCGTGCTGATGGGGCGTATGCAGGGCAGTCACGCCACGGATCGCGCCCTGGGTATTTTCATCAACACCCTGCCGTTTCGCGTCAATGTGGACGGCCAGGAGGTACGCGCCGGGGTCAAGGCCACCCACGCGCGGCTGACCACCTTGCTGCGCCACGAGCATGCAGCGCTGGCCCTGGCTCAGCGTTGCAGCGGCGTGACCGCGCCCACGCCGTTGTTCAGCGCGCTGCTCAACTATCGCCACAGTGCCCCGGCAGCGAGTGCCGAAACGGTCACTGCCTGGCAGGGCATCGCTGCGCTGCGCGCCGAGGAACGCACCAACTACCCACTGACGCTGAGCGTCGATGACCTGGGCGTCGGCTTCGGCCTGAGCCTGCTGGCCAGCACGCAGGTCGACCCGCAACGCGTGTGCGCCTACCTGCAAACCGCCCTGGAAAACCTGGTGACGGCGCTTGAGCAAGCGCCGCACACCGCGCTCGATCAACTGCCAGTGGTGCCCGCTGCCGAGCAATACCTGTTGCTGGAAACACTCAACGCGACCGCCGCCGATTTCCCCCAGGGCACCACCCTGCATGGCCGCATCGAGGCCCAGGCCGCGCTGACGCCGGATGCGATCGCCGCCGTGCATCAAGGCCGCCAGCTGACCTATGCCGAACTGAACCAGCAGGCCAACCTGCTGGCCCATCACCTGCTGGCGCTGGGGGTGAAACCGGATGACCGCGTGGCCATCGTCGCCCGCCGTGGCCTGGACACCCTGGCCGGCTTGCTGGCGATCCTCAAGTCCGGCGCCTGCTACGTGCCCGTCGACCCCTCGCACCCGGCCGAACGCCTGGCCTACCTGCTCAGCGACAGCGCACCGGTGGCGGTGCTCACCCAGCATGCGTTGCTCGAGCGCCTGCCCGCGCTGGACATGCCGGTGATCAACCTGGACCGCTACACCTGGCAGCACCACTCGGCAAGCAATCCGCAGGTCGCGGTCACGCCGTCGAACCTTGCGTATGTGATCTACACCTCCGGTTCCACCGGCCTGCCCAAGGGCGTGATGGTCGAGCACCACACCGTCGCCAACCTGGTGGACTGGCATTGCCGCGCCTTCGACCTGTGCGCCGGACGCCACACCGCCAGCGTCGCCGGCTTCGGCTTTGACGCGATGGCCTGGGAAGTCTGGCCGGCGCTGTGCGTGGGCGCGACCCTGCACCTGCCGCCGGCCAACGACGGCGCCGAAGACATCGACGCGCTGCTGGCCTGGTGGTGCGCGCAACCTCTGGACGTGTGCTTCCTGCCCACGCCAGTGGCCGAATACGCCTTCAGCCAGCACATCGAACACCCGACCCTGCGCACCCTGTTGATCGGCGGTGACCGCTTGCGTGCGTTCAACCGTGGGCAAACCTTCGAGGTGATCAACAACTACGGTCCTACCGAAGCGACGGTGGTCGCCACGTCTGGCAAGGTCGAGGCGGGCGGCGCCTTGCACATCGGCAAACCCATCGCCAATGCGCGGGTGTACCTGCTCGACGCACAACAGCGCCCGGTGCCGTTGGGCGTTGCCGGTGAATTGTATGTGGGCGGCAGTGGCGTGGCGCGCGGTTACCTCAACCGGCCCGAGATGACCGCCGAACGCTTCCTGCGGGACCCGTTCAGCCAGGGCCGCCTGTACCGCACCGGCGACCTGGCGCGTTGGCTGCCCGACGGCAATCTCGAGTACCTGGGACGCAACGACGACCAGGTGAAGATTCGCGGCATGCGCATTGAACTCGGCGAAATCGAAACCCGGCTCAACCAGTTGCCGAGCATCCAGGAAGCGGTGGTGCTGGTGCGCGAAGAGCGGCTGGTGGCGTACTTCACCGAGAACCCACAACTCGAGCCCCTGGATGTCGGCGCAATCCGAGCGCACCTGTTGGCGCATTTGCCGGACTACATGGTGCCGGTTGCCTACATGAAACTCGACGTGCTGCCGCTGACCGCCAACGGCAAGCTCGACCGCAAGGCCCTGCCGGCGCCGGACAGCGCCGCCGTGTTCAGCCGTGACTACGAGGCGCCCGAGGGCGAGATCGAGACGCTGCTGGCGCAGATCTGGGCCGACGTGTTGCAGGTGGAACGCGTGGGCCGTCGCGACCATTTCTTTGAATTGGGCGGTCATTCGCTGCTGGCGATGCGCATGGTCTCGCAGATTCGCCAGCGCCTGGGCGTCGAGTTGCTGCTGGCCGATCTGTTTGCCAATGCCGAACTGGCGGCGGTCGCTCAGGTGCTGGCCCAGGCCGGGCGCAGCACCTTGCCCGCTATTCTGCCGAGCAGCGGCAACAGTGAGGTGCCGCTGTCGTTCGCCCAGCAGCGCCTGTGGTTTCTGGCGCGCATGGACGGCGGCAACAGCGCCTACAACATCCCCATTGCCCTGGGCATGCGTGGGCCCTTGCAGGCCGATGCCCTGGAACAGGCGCTGGCGCGTATCGTGGTGCGCCATCACACCCTGCGCAGCCGGTTTGTGCAGTACGGCGACGACACCCAGGTGCTGACCGTGCCGGTCGAGGAGGGCGGGCTGCTGACGGTGCAGGACCTGCGCCATCACGCCGAACCGCAACAAGCCCTGCAGGCACTGATTCACCACGAGGCCTCGGCGCCATTCGACCTGGAGCGTGGTCCGCTGCTGCGTGGGCGCCTGGTGGTGCTGGCTGATGATCATCACGTGCTGCTGCTGACCCTGCATCATATTGTCTCCGATGGCTGGTCGATGGGCGTGCTCACCCGCGAGTTGATGACGCTGTATCAGGTGTTCAGCCACGGTCAGCCCGACCCGCTGGCGCCGCTGGCGATCCAGTACGCCGACTTTGCCGTGTGGCAACGCCTGTGGTTGAGCGGTGAAGTGCTGCAGCGTCAGAGCGATTATTGGCAGCAGGCCCTGGCCGGTGCGCCGGCCTTGCTTACCTTGCCCACTGACCGCGTGCGTCCGGCGCAACAGGACTACAGCGGCGGCAGCGTCGAGGTGCGCCTGGACGAACGCCTGACCGCCGGGCTCAAGGCCTTGAGTCAGCGCCATGGCGTGACGCTGTACATGACGTTGATGGGCGCCTGGGCGGCGCTGCTGGCGCGCTTGTCCGGCCAGCACGACCTGGTGATCGGCTCGCCCGTGGCCAACCGCACACGCAGCGAGGTGGAAGGGCTGATCGGCTTGTTCGTCAACACCCTGGCGGTGCGCATCGACACCAGCGGCGAGCCGAGCACCGAGGCGCTGCTGGCGCGGGTCAGGACACAGACCCTGGCGGCCCAGGCCCATCAGGACCTGCCGTTCGAGCAGGTGGTGGAAATCGCCCGGCCAGTGCGCAGCCTGGCCCATACGCCGCTGTTCCAGACCCTGCTGGCGTGGCAGGACAGCAGCGCGCCGGCCCTGGCGCTGGGGGATCTGACCCTGGAAGGCGTGGCCCAGCAGAGTCTGTTTGCCAAGTTCGACCTGACCCTGGACCTGGGTGATGTTCAGGGCAGCATCAGGGGGGCGTTGCAATACGCCGTGGCGCTGTTCGATGAATCAACGGCGAGCCGTTACGTCGGTTATTTCACCCGCGTTTTGCAGGCGATGGTCGCGGACGATCAGGCGGTGCTGGCCCATGCGGTGCTGCTGGATGCGCGTGAGCGTCAGCAGGTGCTGGTGGATTTCAATGCGACGGCGATGCCTCCCCGCGACGAGCAGACTGTGCACGGCCGGTTCGCTGCCCAGGCGGCGCGCACGCCCCACGCGATTGCGGCGCAGGCGGGTGAGCGGCAGTTGACCTACGCCGAACTTGACCGCCATGCCAACGGCCTGGCTCACCACCTGCTGGGCCTGGGTGTGCAGCCCGACGACCGCGTGGCCATCGTTGCCCGGCGGGGCCTGGATACGCTGGTCGGGCTGCTGGCGATTCTCAAGGCCGGCGCCTGTTATGTGCCGGTCGACCCGTCGCACCCGGCCGAACGCCTGGCCTACCTGCTCAGCGACTGCGCGCCGGTGGCGGTGCTCACCCAGCATGCGCTGCTCGAACGCCTGCCCGCCGTGGACGTGCCGGTGATCGAACTCGAGGGCAGCGTCTGGGATCAGCCGGCACATCCGGCGGTTGCGGTCGCGCCGTCGAACCTGGCTTACGTGATCTACACCTCCGGCTCCACCGGCCTGCCCAAAGGCGTGATGGTGGAACATCACAGCGTGGTCAACCTGGTGGATTGGCACTGCCGTGCCTTCGACCTGCGCGCCGGAAGCCACACCGCCAGCGTTGCCGGCTTTGGCTTTGACGCGATGGCCTGGGAAGTCTGGCCGGCGCTGTGCGTGGGCGCGACCCTGCACCTGCCGCCGGCCCATGAGGGCGCCGAAGACATCGACGCGCTGCTGGCCTGGTGGTGCGCGCAACCCTTGGACGTGTGCTTCCTGCCCACGCCGGTGGCCGAATATGCCTTCAGCCAGCACATCGAACACCCGACCCTGCGCACCCTGCTGATCGGCGGCGACCGCTTGCGCCAGTTCAGCCATGCGCAGTCCTTTGCGCTGGTCAATAACTACGGCCCCACCGAAGCCACGGTGGTCGCGACCTCCGGCCTGCTTGATGTCGGCCAGCCGCTGCATATCGGCAAGCCGGTGGCCAATGCCCAGGTGTACGTGCTGGACGAACAGCAACGTCCGGTGCCTCTGGGCGTGGCCGGCGAGTTGTACGTGGGCGGCACCGGCGTGGCGCGCGGTTACCTGAACCGCCCGGACCTGACCGCCGAACGCTTCCTGCGCGACCCGTTCAACCAGGGGCGCATGTACCGCACCGGTGACCTGGTACGCTGGCTGCCCGACGGCACCCTTGAATACCTGGGCCGCAACGACGACCAGGTGAAAATCCGTGGCGTGCGTATCGAACTGGGTGAAATCGAGACTCGCCTCAACCAGCTGCCGGGCATCCAGGAAGCGGTGGTGCTGGTGAGTGACGAGCGGCTGGTGGCGTATTTCACCGAGCAACCGTCGGCCGCCAGCCTGGCCGCAGGTGACATTCGCGCCCATCTGGTCGCGCATCTGCCGGACTACATGGTCCCGGCCGCTTACGTGCGGCTCGACGCGCTGCCGCTGACCGCCAACGGCAAGCTGGATCGCCAGGCCCTGCCGGCGCCGGACCTGGCTGCGCTGTTTATCCGCGACTATGAAGCGCCGCAGGGTGAGATCGAAAGCGTACTCGCGCAGATCTGGGCCGACGTGTTGCAGGTGGCGCAGGTGGGCCGTCGCGATCACTTCTTCGAGCTGGGCGGGCACTCGCTGCTGGCCATGCGCATGGTGTCCCAGGTGCGGCAGCGCCTGGGGGTGGAGCTGCTGCTGGCCGACCTGTTTGCCAATGCCGAACTGGCCGCAGTTGCCGGCGTGCTGGCCCTGGCGGGGCGCAGCGTGTTGCCGGACATTCTGCCGGCCAACCGTGACCAGGACGTGCCGCTCTCATTCGCCCAGCAGCGCCTGTGGTTCCTGGCGCTGCTGGAAGGCGCCAACACCGCCTATAACATTCCGATTGGCCTGCGCTTGCGTGGCCAGTTGCATGTGCAGGCGCTGCAACGCGCCCTCGCGCGCATTGTCGCGCGGCACGAAACCCTGCGCAGCCGCTTTACCCAGCACGGTGACGATGCCCAGGTGCTGATTGACGCGCCGCAAGATGTGCTGCCGCTTCAGGTGCAGGACCTGCGTCGCCATCCGCAGCCGCAGCAGGCGCTGGACGCGTTGATCCACGGTGAAGCCTCGGCACCGTTCGACCTGGAACGCGGCCCGCTGCTGCGCGGACGGCTGGTGGAGCTGGCCGACGATCACCATGTGCTGCTGCTGACCCTGCACCACATCGTCTCCGATGGCTGGTCCATGGGCGTGTTGACCCGTGAGCTGATGGCGCTGTACCAGGCGTTCAGCCACGGTCAGCCCGACCCGCTGGCCCCGCTGGCCATTCAGTACGCCGACTTTGCCGTGTGGCAACGCCTGTGGTTGAGCGGTGAAGTGCTGCACCGCCAAAGCACCTACTGGCAGCAGGCGTTGGCCGGTGCGCCACCGTTGCTGACCCTGCCTACCGACCGCCCGCGTCCGGCGCAGCAGAACTATGCCGGCAATACCGTCGAAGTGCGTCTGGATGACCGTTTGAGCGCGGGGCTCAAGGCCTTGAGTCAACGTCACGGCGTGACCTTGTACATGACCGTGATGAGTGCCTGGGCCTCCTTGCTCGCGCGGCTGTCCGGTCAGCAGGATCTGGTGATCGGCTCGCCGGTTGCCAACCGCACGCGTAGCGAGGTGGAAGGGCTGATCGGTCTGTTCGTCAACACCCTGGCGGTGCGCATCGACACCAGCGGCGAGCCGAGCACCGAGGCGCTTCTGGCGCGGGTGAGGGCGGTGACCCTGGCCGCGCAGTCGCATCAGGATCTGCCGTTCGAAAAAGTCGTGGAAATTGTGCGGCCGCTGCGCAGCCTGTCCCACAGCCCGATCTTCCAGGCGCTGCTCACCTGGCAGGACAGCAGCGCGCCGGCCCTGCGCCTGGGCGACCTGGCGCTGGAAGCGATTGTCGAGGAGAGTCACTTTGCCAAGTTCGACCTGGCCCTGAGCCTGGGCGAAGTCGGCGGCAGCATTCTCGGCACCCTGGAATACGCGGTGGCCTTGTTCGACGAGGCGACGGCGCAGCGTTACGTCGGTTACCTCACCCGCGTGCTGCAGGCGATGGTCGATGACGACCAGGCGGTGCTCGAACACGTGCCTTTGGTGAGCGCGCGGGAGCGCCAGCAGTTGCTGTTCGAATTCAACGCAACCGCCGTCGACTACAACCTGGAGCAGACCGTACACGGCCTGTTCGAAGCGCAGGTTGAGCGCACGCCCCATGCGCTGGCGGTCAAGGCCGGCACGCAGCAATTGACCTACGCCGAACTCAATGCCCGGGCCAACCAGTTGGCCCATCACCTGCTGGCGCTGGGAGTGCAACCGGACGCGCGAGTGGCGGTGTGCGCCGAGCGCGGCCTGGACATGGTCATCGCCCTGTACGCGGTGCTCAAGGCGGGTGCCGCCTATGTGCCGCTGGACCCGGCGTATCCCCAGGAGCGCCTTGCCTACATGCTGCAGGACAGCGCGCCGCAGGTGGTGCTGGCCCAGGTCGCGACCCGTGGCTTGCTCGGCGAGGTGCCGGTGGTCGAGTTGGACCAGCCGTGCTGGCAGCACCTGCCGGTGGCTAACCCGAACGTGAGCGCGGCAAGTGCCTATGTGATCTACACCTCCGGCTCCACCGGCCAGCCCAAGGGCGTGATCAACGACCACGGCGGTGTGGTCAACCGCCTGCTGTGGATGCAGGACGAATACGCCCTGACGGCCGCCGATGCGGTGCTGCAGAAAACCCCGTTCAGCTTCGACGTGTCGGTGTGGGAGTTCTTCTGGCCGCTGTTTACCGGTGCGCGACTGGTAATGGCGCGTCCCGGCGGGCACAAGGATCCGGCCTACCTGTGCGAAATCATCGAAGCCGAAGCAATCACCACGCTGCACTTTGTGCCGTCGATGCTCGATGTGTTCCTCGCCCATGGCGATGTCAGCCAGGCGGCGGGACTGCGGCAGGTGATGTGCAGCGGTGAAGCGCTGCCGGGCAGCCTGGTGCGACGCTTCAAACAGCAACTGCCGGGGATCGACCTGTACAACCTGTATGGCCCCACCGAGGCGGCGGTGGATGTGACGGCGTGGCGCTGCATACGCGCCGAGATGCCGGATAACACACCCATCGGCAAACCGATCGCCAATACCCGCCTGTACGTGCTGGATGCGCGCATGCAGCCGGTGCCTCTTGGCGTGGTCGGCGAGCTGTACATCGGCGGCGTGCAGGTGGCGCGCGGTTACCTGAACCGGCCCGAACTTTCTGCCGAGCGCTTCCTCGACGATCCGTTTACCGGTGGCCGTCTGTACCGTACCGGCGATGTCGGCCGTTACCTGGCTGACGGCACCCTCGAATACCTGGGGCGCAATGACGATCAGGTGAAAATCCATGGCCTGCGTATCGAGCTGGGTGAAATCCAGGCGCGGCTGACCGAACACCCAGCGGTCAACGAAGCCGTGGTGCTGGCCCGCGAACAGCGCCTGATCGCTTACTACACCGGCGAGCAAAGCGACATCGATGTGCTGCGCAGTCATCTGGCGCAGCACTTGCCGGCGTTCATGGTGCCGGTCGCGTTTGTGCACCTGGACGCGCTGCCGCTGAGCCCCAACGGCAAGCTTGACCGCAAGGCCCTGCCAGCGCCGGGCGCCGACGCGGTGCTGGCGCGCGACTATGAGGCGCCCGAAGGCGATACCGAAATCGCCCTGGCCAGCCTGTGGGCCGAGCTGCTGGAGGTGGAGCGCGTAGGGCGTCACGACAACTTCTTCGAGTTGGGCGGGCACTCGCTGATGGCCGTGAGCCTGATGGGGCGCCTGCGGCGCCTTGGTTTGTCGGCGGATGTGAACGTGCTGTTCAGCCAGCCGACGCTGGCTGCGCTGGCGGCCACCCTGGGCGGCAGTCGCGAAGTGGCCGTGCCGGCCAACGGCATCGCCGCCGATTGCCGCGCGATCACCCCGGACATGCTGACGCTGGTGACCCTGAACCAGCCGGCCATCGACCGGGTGGTTGCGGCCATCCCCGGCGGCGCGGCGAATGTGCAGGACATCTACCCGCTGGCACCCTTGCAGGCGGGGATTCTTTATCACCACCGCGCGGTGCAGGAGGGCGATGTGTATGTGCTGCAGGCGCAATTTGCGTTCGACAACGTTGTGCGGCTGCAGGCCTTTGCCGAGGCGTTGCAGTCGGTGATCCAGCGTCATGACATCTTGCGTTCGTCGTTCCATTGGGACGGCCTGGAGGAACCGGTGCAAGTGGTGTGGCGTACCGCAGCGCTGCGCGTCGAAAGCGGGCCGTTGCCGCAGCGCCTGGACCTGGCCCAGGCGCCGGTGATGCGCCTGGTCTACACCGAACAAGCACAAGGCGTGGTGGCGACCTTGCTGTTTCACCACCTGGTGATGGACCACATCACCCTGGAGATTCTCAAGCACGACATGCAGGCGGTGCTCAGTGGCGAGGGCGCTGCGCTGGGTGCGGCGGTGCCTTATCGCAACTATGTGGCGCAGACCCGGCTGGGCGTCACCGAGCAGGAACACGAAGCGTTCTTTTGCGACATGCTGGATCAGGTCGATGAGCCGACCGTGCTGTGCCCGCTGGGCCCCGATGAAAAGGCGCAACGCCTGCTCGACAGCGCGCTGAGCCAGCGCCTGCGCGCCCAGGCCCGCCGCGCCGGGGTGAGTGCCGCCAGCCTGATGCACCTGGGCTGGGCCCACGTGATGGGCAAGGTGGCTGGCCGCGACACTGTGGTGTTCGGCAGCGTGATGCTGGGTCGCCTGCAGGGCGGCGAAGGCGCCGAGCGCGCGATGGGGGTGTTCATCAACACCTTGCCGCTGCGCGTCGACCTCGGCGAACACTCGGTCCGCAGCGCGCTGCGCGATACCCACGCGCGCCTGTCGCGCCTGCTGCGGCATGAACACGCGCCGCTGGCTCTGGCCCAACGCTGCAGCAGCGTGCCGGCGAACACGCCATTGTTCAACGTGCTGTTCAACTATCGCCACAGTGCCGGGGCGGTAGCTGCAATGAGCGCCGAGGCCGCCGTGGCCTGGCAGGGTATCCATCTGCTGGAAGCCCAGGAGCGTTCCAGCTACGGCCTGTCGATGAGCGTCGACGACCTGGGCGAGGGTTTCAGCCTGACGGCCATGGGGCAGGGCGCGCAGCGTTTGTGCGGTTACCTGCAGACGGCGCTTGAACATCTGGTGGAGGCGCTCGAGCACAACGCCGACAGCGCCATCAGTGGTGTGTCGATCCTGCCGGCCGGCGAGCGCCGCCAATTGATCGAGGCATTCAATGCCACGGAGCGGGAGTTCCCCCGTGCGCACACGGTGCAACGTCTGTTCGAGGCCCAGGCGCAGGCGCGTCCCGGTGCGTTGGCGCTGGTGCATGGCGAGCAGCGCCTGAGCTACGGCGAGTTGAACGCCCGCGCCAACCGCCTGGCCCATCATCTGCTTGGCCTGGGGGTGTGTGCCGGCGACAGCGTGGCGATTCTGCTGCCGCGCAGCGTTGACTTGGTTGTCGGCCAGTTGGCCGTATTGAAGTGTGCCGCCGCCTATGTGCCGCTGGACATCAACGCGCCCGCCGAACGCCAGGGTTTCATGGTGCAGGACAGCGGCGCGGTGCGGCTGCTGACCCGCAGCGACATCGCCGTGGACTACCCGGCGGCGCGTCTGGACCTCGACACTCAGGTGTTCGATCCGCAACCGGCGCACAACCCCGACCTGTCGCAAGCGTCGGACAGCGTGGCCTACGTCATGTACACCTCGGGTTCCACCGGCACGCCGAAGGGCGTGCGGGTGCCCCACCGTGGCATCACCCGGCTGGTCATCAACAATGGCTACGCCGACTTCAATGCCGGTGACCGCGTGGCGTTCGCCTCCAACCCGGCGTTCGACGCAAGCACCATGGATGTGTGGGCGCCGCTGCTCAATGGCGGTCAGGTGCAGGTCATCGACCACGCCACCTTGCTCGACCCGGCCGCATTTGGCGCCGAGCTGGAGGGGGCGACGGTGCTGTTCGTCACCACAGCCTTGTTCAACCAGTACGTGCAGCTGATACCCGAGGCGCTGGCGGGGTTGCGCATTCTGTTGTGTGGCGGCGAGCGTGCCGACCCGGCGGCGTTCCGCAGCCTGTTGGCGCGGGCACCGGCCTTGCGTCTGGTGCATTGCTACGGACCGACGGAAACCACCACCTACGCCACCACGTACGAAGTGCGCGCGCTGGCCGAGGACGCCGACAGCGTGCCGATTGGCCGGCCGATTTCCAATACCCAGGTCTACGTGCTGGATGCGCAGTTGCAGCCGGTGCCGGTGGGCGTGAGCGGAGAAATCTGCATTGGCGGCGACGGCGTGGCCCTGGGCTATCTGAACCGTGCGCCATTGAGTGCGCAGCAGTTCGTGCGGGACCCGTTCCACACCGGGGCGCTGATGTACCGCACCGGCGACCTGGGTCGCTGGACGGCGGACGGCCTGCTGGAGTGCATCGGGCGCAACGACGATCAGGTGAAGATCCGCGGTTTCCGCATCGAACTGGGCGAGATCGAAGCGCGCCTGGCGACCCATGCGGCTATTCAGGACGTGGTGGTGCTGGCCCGTGAAGACGTGTCGGGCGACAAGCGGCTGGTGGCCTACTTCACTTGGGCGGGCGAGCCCGTTGGCAGCGACAGCCTGCGCGCCCATCTGCAGGCGCAACTGCCGGACTACATGGTGCCCTCGGCCTACTTGCCGCTGGAGCGCCTGCCGCTGACCGGCAACGGCAAGATCGACCGCAAGGCCTTGCCGGTTCCTGCCGCGCAGGCCCTGGCCGGTGCCGTGTTCGAAGCGCCGCGCGATGCCCTGGAACAGACCCTGGCGCGCCTGTGGACCGAGGTACTCAAGCTGGAACAAGTGGGCCGTGATGACAGTTTCTTCGAACTGGGCGGGCATTCACTGCTCGCGATCCGTCTGGTCAGCCTGATGGAGGAGGCGGGGCTTGCGGTGAGCCTGGCCGAGCTGTTCGAGCACGCCAGCGTGGCGAATGTGGCGTCGATGCTGCGTCAGCGCAATGCGCAGACGGTGCGCGATACCACGGTGATCACCGTGCGCAGCAGCGGCACGCAGCCGCCGTTGTTCCTGGTGCACGAGTTCAGTGGCATGGACGTGTATTTCCCGGCGCTGGGCCAGCATCTGGCCGGCGACTACCCGATCTACGGCTTGCCGGGCCTGGCGCTGGGCGAGTCGCACCTGAACACCATGGAAGGCCTGGCGGCGCGCATGGTCGGCCTGATCCGCGAGATTCAGCCCCATGGTCCTTACCGGGTCGCGGGCTGGTCGTTCGGTGGGGTGCTCGCCTATGAAGTGGCGATGCAGTTGCTGGGGCTGGATGAACCGGTGGCGTTTCTCGGCTTGATCGACAGTTTCGTGCCACGCATGACCGACCAGGGCAAGGCGCGCTGGGAAGGACCGCAGGCGCTCAAGCGGCATCTGCTGCTGCAGTGCACTGCCCATTGGACTGTACAGGGAGGTGTTGATGAAGTGGCAAGACTGGCGCAACTGGAAGCAGACACTCAACAGCTGGACCTTGCTGGCCTGCTGCAATGTTGTCGCGATGAAGGTTTGTTGCACCCGCAAATGGCGGCGGCCGAAGACGCCGACTTGATCAGCTTCATCGAGCGCGAGGTCGGCCACGGGCACGCGCTGGCCCATTACAGCCTGTTCCCGCTGCCGGTGGCGGTGCATTTGTTCAGTGCGCAGGAGCGGCTCACCGATCTGTCGCGGCGCAGTGATTCCCTGGGCTGGAGCGACGCGCTGGCGCCGGGACAATTGCGCCAGATCGAAGTGCCGGGCACGCACCAGAGCATGATGAAGGCACCGCATATCCGCGAGCTGGGGGCTGCGATGTCGGCGGCCCTGGCCGCCTCGCTACCGGTGATGCCGGCCGCCCATCAGCCGCTGCTGCGTATTCAAAGCGGGCGTCCGGGGTTTGCGCCGGTGTTCTGCGTGCCGGGGGCGGGCGACAGCGTGACCGGGTTTGTGGGCTTGGGCGAAGCGCTCGGGCGTGACTGGCCGCTGTTCGGTCTGCAACCACGCGGGCTGGACGGCGAGGCGGTGCCTCACAGCCAGGTCGAGGCGGCGGCGCAGTGTTACCTCACGGCGCTTGAACACGAATGCCCCCAGGGGCCGGTGCATTTGATCGGGCATTCGTTTGGCGGCTGGGTGGCGCTGGAGATGGCGTTGCGCTTGCAGGCAGCCGGGCGGGAGGTGGCGTCGTTGACGGTGATCGACAGTGAGGCGCCGGGCGGCAATGGCGTGGTCGGGCGACCTTATACGTCGACGGCGGCGTTGGTGCGGTTGATTGAGGCGATGCAGTTGTCGGCGGGCCGGTCGCTGGGGATTGATCCGGTGGGATTTGCCGGGACCGATGAGGTGGCGCAGCGGCACGCGTTGCATGCGGGAATGGTGTCGGTCGGGTTGCTGCCGGGGCGTGCATCTTCAGACGCGATGGTGGGTCCGGCGCGCACGTATGCGGCGGCATTGCGCACGGTGTATCGGCCTGGGCGGCGGTATGGCGGGGTGGTGAGGTTGGTGTTGGCGCAGGATCCTGCGCTGGATGCGGTGGGCAATCTGCGGGAGCAGGAGGGGATGATTGAGGGGTGGCGTGGGCAGGGGAGTGGGCTTGAGGTTTGGTATGGCGGCGGGAACCACTTTACGTTGCTCAAGGCGCCCAATGTGCAAGGGCTGGCGGCTTGGTGGCTGGAAGGTTTGGTGGTTGGGGAGGTGGTGTCGTGAGGGGTTTGCGCCGGTATGGGTGTGGGAGCTGGCTTGCCTGCGATGGCATCGACCGGGTTTTCCTGATGCACCGAGGTGTCTGCATCGCAGGCAAGCCAGCTCCCACAGAAAAGCAGGTTCAAGTTGAAGAAACTGCTTTTGACCTGCTCGGCTTTGGCTTTGGCCTTTGATCTTGCTTTTGATCTCGGGCACACCGAGCCTGGGCGAGGTGCCGAGTGTTGGGGCAAGAGCCCTTTTGGTTACTTTTGGCTGGGCCGGCATTCCGGGCTCTTTTCCAAAAGTGACCCGCTGTAAGAGCGGAACCATAGGTGGCCGTTACTGCAGCAACGGATATGCACTCAACCAAAAAAACCTCTCAATGGTCATTTATGCAAACGTCTAAATTTCGCAAAATCGGCTTATTCACCCTGTTGGCCATCGCCATCGGCCTGATCATCTACACCGTAAAGGCCCCCGCCGACGCCCCCCAATACCTGACAGCCACCGCCGAACGCGGCGATATTGAAAACGCCGTCCTGGCCACCGGCCTGCTCGAAGGCATCAAACAAGTCGACGTCGGCGCCCAGGTCTCCGGCCAGTTAAAGTCCCTCAAGGTCAAAGTCGGCGACAAGGTAAAGAAGGGCCAATGGCTCGCCGAAATCGACCCTCTGATTCTGCAAAACACCCTGCGCAAGGCCCAGGTCGACGAAGAAAACCTTCAGGCCCAACGCCGCGCCACGGCGGCCCAGGTGAAGCAGGCCAGGTCGGTGTACGAGCGCTACAAGGGCCTGCAGATCGACGAGTCGGTGTCCCGTCAGGACTTCGAAGACGCCGAGTCCACCTATCAGGTGCAGCAGGCCAACCTGTTGTCGCTGGATGCGCAGATCAAGAGCGCGCATATCCAGATCGACACCGCCAAGGTCAACCTGACCTACACCCGTATCAATGCGCCCATCGACGGCGATGTGGTGGGTATCGTCACCCAGGAAGGCCAGACCGTGATCGCCAACCAGCTGGCGCCGGTGCTGCTCAAGCTGGCGGACCTGGACACCATGACCGTCAAGGCCCAGGTGTCCGAGGCGGATGTGATTCATATCAGCCCCGGCCAGCAGGTGTATTTCACCATTCTCGGCGAGGCCGACAAGCGCTACTACGCCAAGTTGCGCGGCACGGAGCCGGCGCCACAGAACTTCCTCGAAACCCAGAGCGCCGGCACGCCCAAGCAGAACACGGCAGTGTTCTATAACGCGCTGTTCGACGTGCCCAACCCCGACCATCGCCTGCGCATCGCGATGACCGCTCAGGTGCGCATCGTGCTCGACACCGCCCAGGGGGCGCTGATGGTGCCGGTGGCGGCGCTGGGCGCGCGCAACAACGATGGCAGCTATGCGCTGCGGGTACTGGATGCCAAGGGCAAGGTGCTGGCGCGCAATGTGAAGACCGGCATCAACAATAACGTCAAGGTGCAGATCCTCGACGGCCTGGTCGAGGGCGACAAGGTGGTGATCGGCGATACCACGCCTGCCGTGGCGGGGAACTGAGTCATGACCCAGCCACTGTTGGAACTCAAGGGCATCACCCGCAGTTTCATGGCCGGCGAGCGTGAATTCATTGCGCTCAAGGGCATCGACCTGACCATCCAGGCGGGGGAAATGGTCGCGATCATCGGCGCCTCAGGCTCGGGCAAGTCCACCTTGATGAACATCCTCGGCGGCCTGGATTACGCCACCGCCGGCAGCTACAAAATCAACGGCATCGAGACCCGCTCCCTGGGTGATGAGCAACTGGCGGAGCTGCGCCGCGATTACTTCGGGTTTATCTTCCAGCGCTATCACTTGCTGGCGCACCTGAGCGCGTTGCACAACGTGGAAATGCCGGCGATCTACGCCGGTACCCCGCAGACGCAGCGCCACAGCCGCGCCCAGGAGCTGCTGACGCGGCTGGGCCTGGCCGGGCACACCAGCCACCGGCCCAGCCAGTTGTCCGGGGGGCAGCAGCAGCGGGTGAGTATCGCCCGAGCCTTGATGAACGGCGGCGACGTGATCCTCGCCGACGAGCCCACCGGGGCGCTGGACACCCACAGCGGCAAGGAGGTGATGCGCATTCTTGCCGAGCTGCACGCGGCCGGGCATACGGTGATCATCGTCACCCATGACCCCAAGGTGGCAGCCAATGCCCAGCGCATCGTCGAAGTGTGCGATGGCGAGATCGTCAGCGACAAGGCCAACGCCAGTGTCGGCCTCGAGTTACCCGGCGAGACGCCAATCGAGTCCCGCCGCAGCGGTGCGCGGCGGCTGGTGGCGAGCCTGGGGTTGTTCAAGGAAGCGTTCAACATGGCCTGGGTCGCGCTGGTGTCCCATCGCATGCGCACCCTGCTGACCATGCTCGGCATCGTCATCGGCATCACCTCGGTGGTGTCGATCTCGGCCATCGGCGAAGGGGCCAAGCGCTATGTGCTCAAGGACATCCAGGCCATCGGCAGCAATACCATCGATATCTTTTCCGGCACCAGTTTCGGCGACAGCCGCGCCTCGGCCATCGAGACGCTGATGCCTTCGGATGTGGACGCGTTGAACCAACTGTATTACGTCGACAGTGCCACGCCGGTGGTGGGCCGCAACCTGCTGCTGCGCTTTGGCAATATCGACCTGGATGCGCAGGTCAATGGGGTGAGCGAGCGCTACTTCAAGGTCAAGGGCCTCAAGCTCGAAGCCGGTATTGCCTTCAGCGAGAACGATGCGCGGCGTCAGGCCCAGGTGGTGGTGATCGACCACAACACCCGCCAGCGCCTGTTCGGCGCCCATGTCGACCCGCTCGGCCAGGTGATTCTGGTGGGCAACCTGCCGTGCACGGTGATCGGGGTGACGGCCGAGAATAAAAACATGTTCGCCGCCAGCAAGTCGCTGAATGTGTGGGTGCCTTACGAGACGGCGGCAGGGCGCGTGCTGGGCCAGCGTCATCTGGACAGCATCACCGTGCGCATCAAGGATGGCCAGCCGAGCAAGGTGGTGGAAGAGAACGTCAACAAACTGATGCTGCAACGTCACGGCACCAAGGATTTTTTCACCAACAACCTCGACAGCATCATGCAGACGGTGCAGAACACCAGCCGTTCCCTGGCCTTGCTGCTGTCGCTGATCGCAGTGATTTCGCTGCTGGTGGGTGGAATCGGCGTGATGAATATCATGCTGGTGTCGGTCACCGAGCGGACCCGCGAGATCGGCATCCGCATGGCGGTGGGCGCGCGGCAGTCGGATATTCGTCAGCAGTTTCTGGTGGAGGCGGTGATGGTGTGTCTGATCGGCGGGATCATCGGGATCTCGCTGTCCTACGCCATCGGCTACCTGTTTTCGCTGTTTGTAAAAGAGTGGGAGATGGTGTTTTCGGTGGGCTCGGTGGTGACCGCGTTTGCGTGTTCCACCCTGATCGGTATCGTGTTCGGGTTTGTGCCGGCAAGGAATGCGGCGCGGCTGGATCCGATCGAGGCGCTGGCCAGAGATTGATGAATGTGGGAGGGCGCAAGCCCCTCCCACCCTTTGATCGAGGTTGGCTTAAAGACCGGTGTTGTTCTCGGCGGCGTACATCCACCGCAACAGCGAATGCCGCCCGCTGATGCCCAGTTTGATCGACGCGCGCTTGAGGTAGCTTTCGATGGTGTTGACCTTCAACGCCAGTTGTTCGGCCAGCTCCGGTGCGGTTTTTCCGGCCAGCAGGCCGACGCACACTTCCAGTTCGCGGTTGGACAAGGTCAGCCCCGATTGCACCAGGCGTTCCTCGATGCGCCGGCGCAGGGTCTCGATGCCCTGATGCTGCGCCGCCAGTGGTTCGCTCTCGCCACAGGGCTGGATTGCGGTGATGTGTTTTTCCACCATGGGCAGCAACAGCGTGGAAAACTCTTCCAGCATGTTGCGCTCCTGCGGCGAAAAGCTTTCGGACTGGTGTGAGCGGTACACAGAGAGGATGTAGCGCACATCGTCCTTGCGCCGCGTCAGATGCAGTTGCGCGGCAGGTTGCTCCTCGCCCAGCGTTGCCATCGAATCGGTGTAGACCGGGCTGATCTTGCGCCGCGTGTGCCCCTCGGGGCTCACCCGCAGTTGGGTGATATGGGTGGCGTCCACCGCCAGTTGGGTGAGGATCAGGTCGTGCAGCATGCGTGGGAAATGTCGGCTTCCGGTGCTGGCAATGACTTTGCCTATATGGGGAAACAGCTGAGCGTTCATCCAATCGTCCATGAGTCAGGTGCGGGTATTCGGCCTTGCAGCGACGGGGTTGAGGTGCCAATACGAATAACCCACAGTGATAGTCCGCCCCGTCAGCACGTATGCTAGTACAGCCTCGCCACAGGAAGGGGATCCAATGTGAAAAATTCGGCTCAAGGCCGCATGCTGTGGGCGTTGGCCCAGCGTCCAGCGGGCTTTTCCAGGTTTGTTGTAACATATGAATACAACTTCGCCGTTCCAGGTGAACTGCACCCACCCAGAGTGAACCCGCGATGCAACCCACCCGGTTGACCCTTGTCTGCCACGCCGCCACGCCGGCGCAGAAATACGCGCGATTTGCCGATGACGAATCGGTGGTGTTGGATTGGCAGCGTGACGCATTATCCCTGGCCGGTCGCTTCAACAAACCCCCGCAGATGGTGTGCGGCCCCGAGTTGCGAACCCGCCAGACCGCCAGCCTCTTCGGCAACGAGGCCACGCTGGAACCCGCCTTGCGCGATCTCGACATGGGCCGCTGGAAAGGCCAGGCGATTGACCAGCTCGACCCCCACGCAGTCAGGGCCTGGTTCGCCGACAGCGCCGGCGCGCGCCACGGTGGCGAGTCGGTGGACGGGTTGTGCGAGCGGACCGCGCAGTGGCTCAAGCAACTGCAAACCCAACCCGGCCATGTGCTGGCCGTGACCCATCCGTTCGTGATCCGCGCGGTGATGCTGCAGGTGCTGCACATGCCGGTCGAAATGATTTATCGGATCGACGTCGCGCCGCTGTCCTGCGTCGAGCTGCGCTTTACCGGCGTGTGGCGTCTGCGCCTGGATACTCACCCCTGGCTTCCCGAACATGGCAACATCCATGCCCCGCATTGAGAGCACCCCATGAAACGCATCCTGATCATCGGCATTGGCGCCGGCAACCCTGACTACATCACGATGCAGGCCGTGAAGGCGCTGAACCGCACCGACGTGTTCTTCCTGATGGACAAGGGCCAGAGCAAGGACAAGCTGATCGACCTGCGCCGCGAGATCTGCGACACCTACATCACCGAGCCCGGCTACCGCTTCGTCGAGGCCGATTGCCCGGAGCGCGTGCGCGGTGAAATCGACTACACCACGGCGGTGCAGGGCCTTAATCGTGACAAGCAAGCCACCTTCGAGCGCCTGATCAATGAGCACATGGCCGACGGCGAGGTCGGTGCGTTCCTGGCCTGGGGCGACCCGGCGCTGTACGACAGCACCATTCGCATCCTGCAGGCGATTCTGGCCGCAGGGCAGTGCGAATTCGAATTCGAAGTGATCCCCGGCATCACCAGCGTGCAGGCCCTGGCCGCGCAACATAAAGTGGCGTTGAACCGCATCGGCAAGTCCGTCGAGATCACCACCGGGCGCCGGTTGGCGGCAGGGCAGGCCAGCGATGCGGATACGCTGGTGGTGATGCTCGATGCCGAGGACTCCTACCGCAGCGTGGCTGACCAGGGCTTTGATATCTATTGGGGGGCCTACCTGGGCACGCCGGATGAAATTCTGATCAGCGGCAAGGTCAGTGAAGTGGCTGAAGAAATCGAACGGGTGCGCAAGGCCGCGCGCCTGGAAAATGGCTGGATCATGGACACTTATCTGTTACGCAAACCCTGAGGTGATTTCCCATGCTCAAACTGTTTGCCCTGGCACTGACCCTGGTGGCCGGTGCCGCTCACGCCGACTCGAACCTGCACACCGATTTGCCGTTGTCCTACCTGGAGCAGACCCAGGGCGATGCACACAACCAGCCGCTGGTGATCTTTCTGCACGGGTTCGGCAGCGACGAGCAAGACCTGTTCGGGATCAAGGACGCATTGCCTTCGACCTGGACCTACCTGTCGGCTCGCGCGCCGACGCCGGTGGACCCCCATGGTTATCGCTGGTTCACCAAGACCACCGGCGAGCGTGACTACAACGGCGAAACTGCCGACTTGCAGCGCAGCGCCGCGCTGATCGAAGACTTCGTGCGCAAGGCCACGGCCAAGTACCACACCCAGAGCGATCGCGTGTTCCTGGTGGGGTTCAGCCAGGGTGCGATCATGTCCTATGAGGTGGGCTTGCGTCAGCCGGAGTTGCTGCGGGGCATCGCGGCGCTGAGCGGCAGCGTGCTGCCGGTACTCAAGGCCGAGCTCAAGCCCGATGAGGCGCTGGGCAAGCTGGCGATCTTTATCGGCCATGGCACGTTGGACCAGGCGCTGCCGTATGCGTCGGCGACGCGGGCGAACGAGGCGCTGGTGGGCCTCGGGTTGAAGCCGCAGTTTCATACGTATGAAGGCATGAACCACACAATCAGCGCGGCGGAGGTACAGGACCTCAAGGCCTGGCTTGAATCGAATCTAAAGTGAACACAGTTGCGATGTGGGAGGGAGCAAGCCCCCTCTCACAAGGGTTTTTGTATTGGTTGTGGAAGTAGGTTATTTGCCGGTGATCTGTTTCACCAACTCGGCATGCCCCTTCACATCGTCGGCCCGGGAAATGGCCTGGATCACCAGCAACTGGTTACCTGAGCCGCTCAAGAACGTGGAGTTCAAGGTCTTGCCGCCGCCCTGGGTGGCGGTGCTGTCCACCTGACGCATGCCCAGGCCTTTGAAGTTGAGTTTTTTCTCGCTCTGTTTCTTGAAGTCTGGCAAGGCGGCGGTCTGGTCCTTGATGAAACCGGCGACGGCGCCGTCAAGGAACTTCGGGTCGTTGTCCTCGATCTTTACCCCGTCCTTGCGCACGGTTTCGGCGACGATCACCACACTTTTCGTAGTCTGATTGGCGTACATCGTGCCCTGGGTGTCGCCGGTGCCGTCCTCGGCCTTGCCGGCCGGCAACGTATCGGCGACGTAAGCCTTGGGCAGGCTGAAGGTGAACTTGCCGCCCAGGGTGGAGATGGTCTGTGTGCTTGGCTTGGTGGCAGCGAACGCGCTGCCGGCGGTCAATGCGAGGGCAAGCAGGACGGCGGTCTTGGTGAAAGTGGCCATGAAGCACTCCGGTAAAAAAACGAAATTGCGCCTTATTCTGTCAGAAAATTCGCAAGATCGTTCCTCTCCAGCCTCACACCTTGTCGGACTCTTCCTCAAGTCGATCCATCTCAAACAGCCGCGCCAGTTCGGCGCGCGCTTCCTGGGCGGTCTGCATCACCTTGGCCGCGTCGTCGTACACCGCATGCTGGGCGGCGAGCACTTGCAGGTCGTGGTTCCTGAAGCGGTTGATGCGCGCATCGGCCTGGGCCTGGCTCAACCCCAGGCCGACCAGGGTGCGGCGGCTCATTTCCAGGCTGGAGTAAAAGGTCTCGCGAATCGGCGAGGCGTCGAGGTCCACCAGGCGGTGCACGTGCTGACGGTTACGTGCGCGGGCGATGATCTTCATGTGCGGGTAGAGGTTGCGCACCAGTTCGGCGGTCTTGATGTTGATTTCCGGGTCGTCCATGGCGATCACGAAGAATTCTGCCTGGTCGACCTTGGCCGCGTGCAGGATTTCCGGACGTTGCGGATCGCCGTAGAACACCGGCATGCCGCCGAAGCTGCGGGTCAGCTCGATGGTTTCCACCGAGGTGTCGAGGGCGATGAACGAAATGTTCTGCGCACGCAGGATCCGCGCGACGATCTGCCCCATGCGACCCATGCCGGCGATCACCACGCGCGGCGCGTCGCCTTCGATGGCGCGGTATTCCTCGGGCACTTCCACCGGCTTGCTCTTGCGCTTGAACAGCTTCGGGCAGATCAGCAGCAACAGCGGCGTGATGGCCATGGACAGGGTGATGGTCAGCACCAGAATGTCGTACAACTGCGGTTCGAACAGGCCCTGATCGCGGCCGATCTTGAACACCACAAAAGCAAATTCACCGCCGGCCGCCAGCACCACGCCCAGGCGCAGGGCGCTTTCGCGGTTGAGATCACCGGCCATTCGGCCCACGGCATACAGGATCGGCAGCTTGAGGCCGATCAGCAGCAGGGTCAGGCCGATGACCACCAGCGGCGAACTGAGCAGCAGGCTGAGGTTGGCGCCCATGCCCACGCTGATAAAGAACAGCCCGAGCAGCAGGCCCTTGAACGGTTCGATCTGGGATTCCAGTTCGTGGCGGTATTCCGAGTCCGCCAGCAGCAGGCCGGCGAGGAAGGCACCGAGGGCCATGGACACGCCGACCAGCTCCATCAACCAGGCCGTGCCGATCACTACCAGCAGCGCGGTGGCGGTAGACACTTCGCGCAGGCCGGTCTTGGCCACGATGCGAAACACCGGGCGCAACAGGTACCGCCCGCCAATGATCACCACGGCGATACTGCCCAGCACCTGCAAGCCATGCTGCAGGCCTTCGGACTCGGTGGTGGGGTGGCTGCCGCCGGCCAGCAACGGCACCATGGCGATCAGCGGGATGGCGGCGATATCCTGGAACAACAGGATCGCAAAGGCCATGCGACCGTGGGGCTGGTTGAGTTCCTTGCGCTCGGCCAGGCTTTGCAGGCCGAACGCCGTGGACGACAGCGCCAGGCCCAGGCCCAGCACAATCGCGCTGTTCCAGGCCTGGCCGAACAGCCACAGCGCCACCGCGCCCATCACCACGCCGGTGAGCAGCACCTGCGCCAGGCCGACGCCGAACACCGCCTTGCGCATCACCCATAAACGCTTGGGCGACAGCTCCAGGCCGATGATGAACAGCAGCAACACCACGCCCAGTTCGGAGAACTGCGCGACGCTCTGGGGGTTACGCACCAGGCCCAACACCGAGGGCCCAATGATCACCCCGGCGAACAAATAGCCGAGCACCGCGCCCAGTTGCAGGCGCTTGGCCAGCGGCACGGTGAGCACGGCGGCGAGCAGAAACACCACGGCTGCTTGTAACAGGTTGCCTTCATGGGGCATTGCGAACTCCAGAATCTTCAAAGCCAGTCAACAGGGCGCTATTAGAGCGCTTTTTGCCGACTGAGAATTGTATTTTTGCCGCGCCTGCGCATCGGCCAAGACTTGTAGTACGTACAAATAATTTGCCGCTGGCGAGGCAAATCTCACGGTCTAGAGTTATGCCCTTGAGTTTATATTCCATGGGTGGCATATTTGCATGAGCTGGGACATAGAATACACGGACGAATTCGGAGACTGGTGGGCTGATCTGGATACAGGAGAGCAATCCTCGGTATCTGCCAGCGTTGATCTGCTGGGGCTGTTCGGGCCAGATTTGCGCTTTCCCCACAGCAGCGATGTCAAGGGATCTCGACACGGTAACCTGCGCGAACTGAGGGTGCAGCACGCTGGTCGCCCATATAGGGTGCTGTATGCATTCGATCCCCGCCGTTGCGCATTGCTGTTGATTGGTGGCAATAAAGCAGCGCGGCATCGATGGTACGAAGAGCACGTCCGCGTGGCTGATAAGTTGTATGACGTTCATTTGGAAACACTGCGTAAAGAGGGCCGTAACCATGGCTAGGAAATTCGCTGAACTTCAAGCTCGCATGTCACCCGAATCGCGGGCTGAGGCCGAGCAGATATTCAGGCAGCATCTGAGAGAAATGCCGTTGCATGAGCTGCGCAAAGCCCAGCAGTTGAGCCAGGAGAGCATGGCCAAGGCATTGAAGGTCAACCAGGCTGCGGTCTCCAAAATGGAGCGTCGCACGGACATGTATATCAGCACCTTGCGTAACTACATACGCGCCATGGGAGGTGAACTGGAAATCATCGCGACGTTTCCCGACGGGCAGGTGAAGATCGACAACTTCGCTTGCTGAAGGCCGCAATATCCATGTTTTTTTCACATTGCCCCTGGCTGCCCTTTGTTACCATCGTCCTCCATCGTCGCCAGGAGTCACCGCCCCATGCAGCAGCAGTGGGATGAAATGCACCGCACCCGCAAGCCCACGTTTGTATTGTGTGGCGAGCCTCAGGGCGATGTGCTCAATCTCTATGTCCACGGTTATTCGGCTTTCTTCAATCAGCAGCAGTTGGGTCACTTCAAGCAGCAACTGGCAGGTATCGAAGGCTCCACCAACCTGATGCTGTTCTGGCCGGCCGGGCATTTTCTGGAAAACCTGTTTGCGCCGTTCAAGGACGTGATCGCTTCGATGCTCGGCGGTGGTGGCCTGGGCGCGGCAACCGTTGGGCTGGGCAAGGCGATTGCGTATTTTCTCGACCACTATAAAAGCGTCGAGACGCGAGTGGATGAGGTCGCCAAAAGCTTGCTGCCGGAGCTGGCCAACTACCTCCACCGCGAATCACTGACGGTGCGCCGCATCAACCTGATCGGTCATTCCCTGGGCGCGCGCATTCTTGTCAAAAGCCTGCTCGCCAGCCCTGAAACCGCGCGCGAGCTGCCGCTGAACAATGTGCTGCTGATGGGCGGCGCAATCTGTACATCCAGCCCCTGGGAGCAAGTGGCGGCGCCATTGACCGGGCGTGTCATCAATTGCCACTCCAGCAAGGACTGGGCTCTGGCGATGAAGCCCGACACCGAGCGCTGTATTGGCCGCTATGCCATCCCCGTCACGCCTGCGCTCAAGACCAAGTTGACCAATGTGCACCTGGCCAGCTTCGACCATGCGGCGTATTGGCCGCAGTTGAAGACAGTGGTGCAGTACACCGATCTGTTGCAGGAGCGGCGCGGCATGATGCGCTTTGACCCGCGCAGCAGCCAAGTGCGGTTTGCCGAAGAGGATATCGACCTGTTCCCCGTGCTGATGCAGGCCCGGCCGGACGAGTTGAAGTTTTTGGCCGAGCTGATGTCGCAAAAGCGCAGTGCCTCGATTGACGCCTCGGTGCGCGACCCTCGCAGGCTCGCCATTGAACTGCAGCGCATGGGCGGCGACAGCCTGATGAACATTGCCCGCGGGCATGGCGTGAATTATCGCCAGATTGCCCAGGACGTGGCGGGGCGGCTCGGGATCAAAGGCGACGAGCCGATCGCCAGCGTTGCGCTTGCCGACCTTGAAGCGCAGGTCGCCGAGAAACTGATCGAGCAGTACAAGGACAAACTCAGTCAGGCTGACCGTCAGCTGTTCGACGCCGAACTGCGCGCCGCGGCGCAAAAGGAGCAGGGCCTGTTCAGTCGCTTCGCCGTCGGCCGCTCGGCCACTGCTGCCTTGAGCGGCACTGCGCTGGCGGGGCTGAGCGGATTCATGCTGCGACGCGGCGCGGCTTCGGCGATTCCGGTGGTGGGCCAGGCGCTTGCGGCGGCGATGTTGCTGGTCAGTGGCGTGCGGGCATTCTCAGGCCCTGCGTACTCCATCACCACTCTTGCGGTGTTGGTGGTGGGGGTGATTCGCCAGCGCATGGAGCGCGAAGCCTTGAACCAGGAGCTGGACCTGGTGGTGCAGGTGGTCGAAGCGTTCGATCTGCCTCGGGACACGGTGATGCGCACGGTTGTGTCCGACTGCTAAGCTGCGTGCCTGTCTTGTGTGTTTACCTGGAATCGCGCGTGAAATTCAGCCTGCCCAAAATCGCTACCGCCCCGTTCTGCCCGCCGGAAGTGGCCGGCTCCGTTGCCGTTGACCCCAAGGCGTCGTTCTTCAAGCGCGCGCTGATGTTCGCTGGCCCTGGCCTGCTCATCTCCATCGGCTATATGGACCCGGGCAACTGGGCCACGGCCATCGAGGCCGGTTCGCGTTACGGCTACAACCTGCTGTTTGTGGTGCTGCTGGCCAGCCTCGCGGGGATGGCGGTGCAGTGCCTGTGCTCGCGGCTCGGTATTGCCACCGGCAAGGACCTGGCGCAGCTGTGCCGTGAGCGCTACAGCAAACGTTCGGCCCGCACTCAGTGGGTATTGGCCGAAATCTCCATCATTGCCACCGACCTCGCCGAAGTGCTCGGCTGCGCGCTGGCGTTTCACCTGCTGCTGGGGGTGTCGTTGACCACCGGTATCGTCATCACCGCCTTTGATACCTTGCTGATCCTGGCCCTGCAGAACCGGGGTTTTCGCCGCCTGGAAGCGATCATGCTGGCGCTGGTTGCCACCATCGGCGTGTGTTTCTTTATCGAGCTGGTGCTGATCAAACCTTACTGGCCGGATGTGTTGAGCGGGTTCACCCCGTCGCTCTCGGCCATCAGCGATGCGGCGCCGTTGTACCTGGCCATCGGCATCCTTGGCGCCACGGTCATGCCCCATAACCTCTACCTGCACAGCTCGATCGTGCAGACCCGGATGATCGGCAAGGACCTGGCCAGCAAGCAGGACGCGGTCAAGCTGGCACGTATCGACACCATTGGCTCGCTGGCGCTGGCGCTGCTGGTCAATGCCGCGATCCTGGTACTCGCCGCCGCCGCTTTCCACAAGACCGGCCACACCGATGTTGTGGAAATCCAGGACGCTTACCATCTGCTCGACCCACTGGTGGGCGGCGCGTTTGCCAGCATCCTGTTTGGCATCGCATTGCTGGCCTCCGGGCAAAGCTCCACCTTCACCGGCACCATCGCCGGGCAAGTGATCATGGAGGGTTACCTCAACCTGCGTATTCCGTGCTGGCAACGACGCCTGATCACCCGCGGCCTGGCGTTGATCCCTGCATTCCTCGGGGTGTGGCTGATGGGCGACGATGCCATCGGCAAACTGCTGATTCTCAGCCAGGTTGTGCTCAGCCTGCAGTTGCCGTTTGCGCTGTACCCGTTGATTCGAATGACGGGTGACAAGCAACTGATGGGCCCGTTCGTCAATCGCCTGCCCACGCGGTTGCTGGCGTGGTTCCTGTTTGCGGTGATCAGCGGGGCGAATGCGTGGTTGATTGGGCAATGGTTGTTTTGATCTGAGTATCCGAGTGTCGGGGTGATCTAGATGAGGATCGCCAGCGATGTGTACCGAGCAACCTGCGGATCGGTGGTCAATAGTCTCGTCGGTTCGCTGATGGCGGTTGCAACGATAAGTCGATCGAAAGGGTCTTTGTGATGATGCTTCAGATCCTTTACCGCGATGGCATGCTCGGAGGTGATGGCTAATTCGACGACACCGCTCTCCAGGCAGTACCCACGAATTTCGTCCAGATCGACATGGAGCTTTCCCAGGCTTACCTTGATTGCCATCTCCCAGAATGTCGCCGCGCTGATGTAAACGTCGGCTGCATTTTCGATGAGCTTTCGTGCTTTGCTGGACAGTTTGGGATCGCCACTGAGTGCCCAAAGCAGGATGTGAGTGTCCAACAGGACCCTCATGAGGCCTTGCCCTGAAACGAATCCAGCAGATCGTCCGGTAGGGGAGCGTCAAAGTCGTCCGGGATGACGAGTTTCCCCTTCATTGCGCCAACCCTCTTGCCTTTGGGCTTGGTCATCGGAACGAGTTGGGCCATTGCGCGCCCATGCTTGGCGATGGTGATGATGTTGCCAGCGGCGGCCTCATCAACCAGTTTTGACAGATTATTCTTTGCTTCGCCCAGCGGTACGGTAACCATAGAGTTCTCTCCATGTTTTGGCCAAATATCGCCAAAACCAGCTGAGCTATAAAAGACGGGTAGACAGCTGTCAGACCGGCCAGATCGTATTTTTTTGTAGTACAGGCCACTCATGGCAATTCTCCGAAGAAGGACGTTGCTGGAGTCTGCCTCTTGAAGACGGGTGTCATAAATAGTGGCCCGTAAAATCGGCCCCGGACTACTTTTCCTACTAGGAAATTTCCTCACGCATAACGCCCGCGTCGCCTGAACGCTCACCGATCCCAATACGGCACCGTCCCAAAACACGCCGCAAAGTAATCGATCACCGTACGCACCTTCAGCGACAAGCGTCGGCTACCCGGCCACAGCGCGGCGATCTGTTGCGGTTCGAGGGTGGTGGCCACTTCGTAGTCGCTCAGCACCGCCTGCAAGGTTCCGGCGCGCAGGCTCTCGCCGATCAGCCATGATGGAAATACCACGAATCCCAGGCCCTGTTCTGCGGCGTGGGTGAGGGTGTCGGCGTGGTTGCCGGTGATCGGGCCCTTGACGCTGTAGGGCGTCCATTCGCCCTGGGCGCGGCGGAAGAACCAGCGTTGCTGGCCGGTGACGCCCTTGTAGGCCAGGCAGTGGTGGTTGAGCAGTTCATCGGGGTGGCTGGGCGTGCCGTGCTGCGCCAGATAAGCGGGGCTGGCAGCGAGACGAAAGCGCTGGGGCGCGAAGATGCGTGCCTGCATGCCGGAGTCGTTGAGTACGCCGATGCGAAACAGCAGGTCGGTGCCATCCTGCAATGGATCGACGAAGGTGTCGGTTTGCTGGATGTCCAGTTGCAGCTTGGGGTAACGCCGGCACAGCTCGCCCAGCCAGGGCGACAGGTGACGCTGGCCGAACACCATCGGGGCATTGATGCGCACCAGGCCGCTGGGTTCGCTTTCCTGTTCCTGCAGGGCCTGGCCGGCGGCTTCCAGTTGTTCCAGCATCAAGCGCGCATGCCGCCCGAGCAGGCGCCCGGCCTCGGTGGGGCTCACCGCGCGGGTGTGCCGGTAGAGCAATTGCTGGCCGAGGGCCTGCTCCATCAACTGGACCTGTCGGGAAATGGAGGAGGGCGCAAGGCCTTCGCGGCGGGCCACTTCGGAAAAACTGCCATGGTCCAGCACGGCGACGAACAGGCGCAGCGCCTTGAAGCTCAGCTCATTCAAACCCTGCATCCGGCCTCCTGATTGTGCGTATTGCGCAAAGGTGTTGTCCGCATGCTCCCATTTATCGCACAGGGCGGCCACTGGATAATGCGCGCCATCCACTTTTTGTCGAAGCGCAGGTGATGTATGCAGGCAAGTTCTGTCGAGGGCGTGGCGCAGGCCAGGCCAAAACGAAACATTTTGAAGCTGCTGCTGTTGCCGCTGGTGATTCTGGCGGGCATGGGGCTGTCGATGGAGGCGGGTTTGCTCGGCCCGCTGGGTGAGCAGGTGGGGCATCTGTGGGCGACCTTGAGCATTTTCGGGGTGGGTTCGGCGCTGCTGTTTCTGCTGCTGTTTTTCAGCGGCGCGCGCAAGGGCCCGGCGTTGAGCGAGCTGCCGCGCTGGCAGTTGATCGGTGGTTTTTTGGGGCCGATCTACGTGGTGGTGCTGACCCTGGCCACGCCGCACATCGGGATTGCCATGACCATGATCGCGATTCTCTCGGGTCAGGTGGGCAAGAGCGTGTTGATCGACCACTTTGGCTGGTTCGGCACGGCCCGCAAGCGGGTCAATGGTGAACGCTGGATTGCCCTGGCGTTGATTGTGGTGGCACTTGTTTTGATTGCGCGGGGTTGAGGCGATGAATCTGATTTTATTACTGGTGGTCGTGGTTGCCGCAGGCGCGGTATTGAGTGTGCAGGCGGCGATCAACGGACGCCTGGGACAGACGGTCGGCGTGCTGCGCAGCAGTCTGGTGACCTTTGGCATCGGCGCACTGGTAACGGCGTTGCTGATTTTCTTCTTCGAACCGGCGCACGCCGTGAGCCTGTTGGACGTTCCGAAATGGCAACTCACCGGCGCGCTGTTCGGCGTGGTTTATATGATTGTGATGGTGGGCGCGGTGCCGGTGGTCGGCACTGCCGTCGCCACAGTGGCGGTGATCACCGGGCAATTGGCGATGGGCATGCTGATCGACAACTTCGGCTGGCTGGGGAATCCGGCCATTGAATTGTCGGGCAGCCGCATCGTGGCGATGGTCTGCCTGGCGCTGGCGCTGGTGTTCATGTATCGCAGCAATGCGCGCAGCGAATGATGGTTTGAACCATCCGCGGCGGGCCACAGTCACTGCTTAAGGTGGCGGCGTTCGCCGCGCCATGACGACCATGAAAAAGGAGTCTGACCATGCCAGATCAAACCTGTGCCTGCCCACACTGCAAGTGCGTGTTGGGTGTCGATGCGGTAATGAAAGACGGTAAGGGCTACTGCTGTGAGGGCTGTGCCCAGCATCACGCCCATGGTGAGCCGTGTGCTGCGTCGGCTAATTGTGAGTGTGCCAAGTCGGCCCATGGCTGAATGCTCGCCAGCTTCGGAGCGCGTCGGTCTTGAATCGACCGACGTTTTCCTGGCTGGCTCTATTCAAAATGTGGGAGGGGCTTGACCCCTCCCACAATTGCGATTGCATTCAGCTTGGCTATTGGGTTTCCAGCTCCAGACGCAAGCTGTGATCGGACAGGCGCTTGCGGTGCTTGACCACGGCGCTGGTGCGCTTGCCCTCCAGTGCGAACACCACCGTCTGCGCGTGATGCAGGTCGTCGGGCAGGGGTTGGAGCACCTTGAGTATCAGGCAGTCGGATTCTTGCTGCACGCTGACCTGGCATTCCGCATGTTTGGCCAGCGGCCCGAACAACGTGTCCTGGGTGTAGTCAATCTGCGCCTTGCCGTTGACCTGTGCTGATAAGTCCATGATTTTTCTCCTTGATCAAGCCTGGGGGCGCATCCGAGTGGCGCCATTGCCAGGTTTGTGATGTAAGCAAGTGATCTTCATGGAGGTTAAAAATTCACTAATCTCAATAGACAGCGCATTTTGTGGCGAGCGGGCTAGCCTTAATGCCGTTCAGTTAAGCGCAGATTCCCTGTGGCGAGCAGGCTTGTCCTGCGTTGAGCTGCGCAGCAGCCCCACAACCAGACGCTGAGCAGTGTCAGGTACACCGCATGCGACTTAATTGGGGGCGCTTCGCACCCCAACGCGGGGCAAGCCCGCTCGCCACAGTAAGCCCACTCACTACAGTAAACCCGCTCGCCACAGGAGCATTCGGGGGGGCTGGAAGCGTTGTAGATTACTCGGCCTCGGGTACGCCTTTTTCCCACGCCGACCAGTTGTTTAGGATCGCCTGCACCAGCGGGTTACCGGTGCGATAGAGGTTTTCCAGCGCCGGCACAAAGCCGCCCTGGTCGGCGTATTTGAGCAGGTTGTCCACCTCGCTGTAGCCCGGATACGGGCGGTCAAAGTCCGACCCCGCGCGCACCACGGCCAGGCGCTGGATGTCTACCAGGCCTTCACGGCTGGCGCGCAGCAAGGCTTCGTAGGTGGAGTTGTCTTCCTGTTGCGTGGTGCAGTACTCGCCTTTGTTGTCGGTGAGCAGCTTGGTCCACACCTCGGCGCGCTCGCTCAGGCGCGTGCCGGAAAACCAGGTGTTGCCCGCCAGGGTGTCGCAACGGGTCACCTGCGGCGGCTGGTTGGCGGGAGCCGCGGGGTAGTGCTGGCGCCAGGCCGCCGATTCCTTGCTTTCAGAAAGCGTGACCTTGTGCGACAGGGCAAAGGCCTTGGCCTGCAGCTTGGGGTTCAGCTCGAACACTTCGGTCTTGTAGTCCAACGGTGGTTTTTCGTTGGGCCCCTTGGTGTTGATGCCGATATAACCGGTGGGCCAGTCCTTGGGCACGTCCCGCGAATCCAGCTCCCACTGGGTGCCGAACTCCACCAGATAATGGGCCCAGGCCGCCGTACCGAGGGTGCCGTGTTTGGGGCTGATGCCGGCGATTCCGGCGATCAGGAAGTAACTCTGGCGCAGGTCGAACTTGGGCGACAACGCCAGTGCCAGCGTCGACGCTGCCGCGTTGGTCTGGCCCATGCCGGTCACCAACAGGCACACGTCCTGGGTGTTGCAGCGAATCACCGGGTATTCGGCGGACAGGCCGGGCACCCGGACTTCTTGCTTGAGTGCCAGGCGATCGATCCAGGTTTGCGCCTCTGGAGCGAACATGGTGATCAGCATCACCTTGGGTTTGATCGGTGCGGTCTGTGCCAACACCACAGATGGCAGCAGCGCGAGGCTCATGGCGATCGACACACGGGTAAACGCTTTCATCCAAAACTCCTTGATCAGAATTGATAGCCCACGCCGGCGTAGTAACCCCAGCCGTCCGAGCGTGCGCGAAAGTTGCCTTCGCCGAAATTCAGCTCGCTGCCATCTTCCCAGTTGCCGCCGTTGTGAAAGTAACGGCCGACCAGGGTGAAACGCAGGTGCGTGAACGAGTAAAGCAGAACGTTGGTCGCCACCAGTGAGTTGGCGGTTCGCGCCGGGTTGTCCTTGTGCAGGTCCGAGCCGAAGTCGTAATTGGTAAAGCCGATGTAGGTCAGCGAGGCACCGTTGTCGAACGTTCCGATGGGCACGATGTACTTCATCTGCGCACGGTAGCCGTCCCACGAGTATTCATTGCTGGCGCCGTAGTTTTCCCACTGGTAACGGCCATAGAAGTTGGCCGAGAGGTTGACCCGTGAGTGCGTGTCGATATCGGTGCCCAGGCCGCTGTAGAGAGTGTTGGCACGGTTTTCCTTGTTGCTGCCGTGGTCGTAGATCCAGTCGAACGCCACGTACCATTCCTTGAACGGGCCGACGGCCAAGCTACGGCCGGCCAGGTAGTCAATGGAGATGCGCGGTTCATGCTCCATGAACACCGGCGACCCGTGGTCCCACACGCCCTTGTCGTTACTGTTGCCGATGGTGAGAATTTTCGGCACGTCGACATAGCCGTACAGCTCGAACGGGCCCTTGCGGCCGAAGTATTCGTATTCCAGATACACATCATCCTGCGGCCGGGGGCCAAAGCTGATGTCTTTGCTGCCGATCAGGGTCAGGTCCTGGTTGAACCATTGCGACAGATAAACGCCCTTTTTCGTCGCAGGGCTGGCTTCAGGGCTCAGGGTTTCGCCCTGTGCTGAGTCATCGGTGGGTTTTTCCTGCGCCAAACTGGGTGCACTGAGTACTCCCGTAACGGCGGCCAGGAGCATGGAAACGCCAAAGCAGGCCCGGGGCCTTGTGTTCAAGTGCATTGAAAATCCCTATTCCTGCGCGGTTGAGACCCGATTGGTCGGGTAAACGTAAACCTGCCTGGCAGGTTCGTAGCGCAAACGTTTGCACGGCGCGTACCACCTTTGCCCAATGGATTGAATGGCATGGAAAAAAGCGCAATTAGTCGACCTGTTGATCAGCAATGACTGGGTGTCATTTTTCACGCTGATTGAAGGGACGCTGCTCGCGACTCGCTTATGACGTCGACAGCAGACGACGGGATGAACTGAGCGCTCGTTACAGCACATACATCCAATTCCCGCCCGGCCAATACCGGCAGAATTCCCCCATCGCTCAACGCTGCAGGGGAATCAACACCATGGACGCAACATCCGGCACCGGCCCCGACGAAGTGGTTACCCTGGTGGTCAAACACCTGATCAAGCGCGGTCGCGAGGCCGACTACGAAGCCTGGCTGCGACGCATCGTGCGCATCGCCGGCGAGCGCCCCGGCCACCTTGGCGTCGACGTGGTGCGTGGCACGCAGAACGGCCAGGCGTTGTTCACCTGCGTATTGCGCTACCGCTCCACCCACGACCTTGAAGTGTGGCTCGACTCCGCGCAGCGCAAGCTGTTGATCGACGAAGCCGCGCCGATGCTCGCCGACGGCGACAACACCGAAGTCGGCGGCGCCAACGAGTTCTGGTTCACCCCCCTTGCCGACAGCGCGGCCAAGCCGCCGCGCTGGAAGCAGGCAGTGGTGAGCCTGTGCGTGATCCTGCCGCAGACCTTGATCCTGCCGTTTATATGGGGGCCGATTCTGCGCCTGCACCCGTTCCTGTCCAATTATGTGGTCTCCACCTTTCTGGTCACCCTGACCATTGTGCTACTGGTGGTGTACCTGTTGATGCCGGCGGCCACCCGTCTGTTCGCGCCCTGGCTTGAAGCCTCTGTCAAGGAAACCCTATGAACGCTGATCTGATCCTGTTCAATGGCCAGTTCCACACCGTCGACCGTGAAAACCCACGCGCCACCGCCGTCGCCATCCACGAGGGCCGCTTTGTCGCGGTGGGCACCGACGGCGAGGCCATGGCCCTGCGCGGCAGCGGCACCCAGGTCATCGACCTCAAGGGTCGCACGGTGATCCCGGGTCTCAACGACTCGCACCTGCACCTGATTCGCGGCGGGCTCAACTACAACCTCGAACTGCGCTGGGAAGGCGTGCCGTCCCTGGCCGATGCCTTGCGCATGCTCAAGGACCAGGCCGATCGCACGCCCACCCCGCAGTGGGTGCGCGTGGTCGGTGGCTGGAACGAATTCCAGTTCGCCGAAAAACGCATGCCTACCCTGGACGAGTTGAACCAGGCCGCGCCGGACACGCCGGTGTTCGTGCTGCACCTGTACGACCGCGCCTTGCTCAACCGCGCGGCCCTGCGCGTGGCCGGCTACACCAAAGACACGCCGAACCCGCCGGGCGGCGAGATTGTGCGCGACAGCCACGGCAACCCCACCGGCATGCTGGTAGCGCGGCCCAATGCGATGATTTTGTACGCGACCCTGGCCAAGGGCCCGAAGCTGCCGCTGGAGTATCAGGTCAACTCCACCCGCCAGTTCATGCGTGAACTCAATCGTTTGGGTCTCACCAGCGCCATCGACGCCGGCGGCGGTTTCCAGAACTACCCCGACGACTACGCGGTGATCGAGCAATTGGCCAGGGACGAGCAACTGACGGTGCGCATCGCCTACAACCTGTTCACCCAGAAGCCCAAGGAAGAACTCAGCGACTTCAAACACTGGACCGGCAGCGTCACGCTGCACCAGGGCGATGACTACCTGCGCCATAACGGCGCCGGCGAAATGCTGGTGTTCTCGGCGGCCGACTTCGAAGATTTCCTCGAACCGCGCCCCGACCTGCCGCTGGCCATGGAGCAGGAACTGGAGCCAGTGGTGCGCCATCTGGTCGAGCAACGCTGGCCGTTCCGCCTGCATGCTACCTATGACGAATCCATCTCGCGCATGCTCGACGTGTTCGAGAAGGTCAACCGCGACATCCCGTTCAACGGCTTGCCATGGTTCTTCGACCACGCCGAAACCATCACCCCGCAAAACATCGAGCGCGTGCGTGCCCTCGGCGGTGGCATCGCGATCCAGGACCGGATGGCCTTCCAGGGCGAGTACTTCGTTGAGCGCTACGGCGCCAAGGCTGCCGAAGCCACGCCGCCGATCCAGCGCATGCTCGCCGAAGGCGTGCCAGTGGGGGCGGGCACCGATGCCACGCGCGTATCGAGCTACAACCCATGGACCTCGCTGTACTGGATGGTCAGCGGCCGCACCGTGGGCGGCCTGGCGCTGCACGCCGAAGGCCTGCCGCGCCTCACTGCGCTGGAACTGTTCACCCATGGCAGCGCCTGGTTTTCGTCGGAGCAGGGCAAGAAGGGCCAGATCAAGGTTAGCCAGTTGGCGGATGTCGCCGCCTTGTCGGCGGACTTCTTCAGTGTCGACGAAGAAGCCATCAAGTGGATCGAGTCGGTGCTCACCGTGGTCGGCGGCAAGGTGGTGTACGGCGCTGGCGACTTCGAGGATTTCGCGCCGCCGCGTGTGCCGGTGCTGCCGGACTGGTCGCCGGTGGTCAAGGTGCCCGGCCATTGGCGCCCGGGTGCGCCGATGCAGGCTCAGGTTCACCAGTGCAGCGGCCCCTGTGGCGTGCATGCCCACCGCCATGAAACAGCGCGGCTTTCCAGCGTGCCGGTCAGCGACTTCCAGGGTTTCTGGGGTGCGTTCGGCTGCTCGTGCTTTGCCTTTTAATCCCCTGAAGGAGCTAACCCATGACCTACAAGCGCTTGAACAAAGACGATGCCGTGGTACTGCTGGTGGATCACCAGACGGGCTTGATCTCCCTGGTGCAGGATTTTTCGCCCAACGAGTTCAAGAACAACGTGCTGGCCCTGGCCGACGTCGCCAAATTCTTCAACTTGCCGACCATCCTCACCACCAGCTTCGAAGCCGGCCCCAACGGCCCGCTGGTGCCGGAGCTCAAGGCGCTGTTCCCGGATGCGCCGTACATCGCGCGTCCAGGCCAGATCAACGCGTGGGACAACGAGGATTTCGTCAACGCCGTGAAGGCCACCGGACGCAAGCAGATCATCATCGCGGGCGTGGTCACGGATGTGTGCGTGGCGTTCCCGACGCTGTGCGCTCTCGCTGAAGGTTTCGACGTGTTTGTGGTCACTGACGCTTCCGGTACCTTCAACGAAACCGTGCAACAAGCGGCCTGGGCACGCATGAGCGCCGCCGGAGCACAACTGGTGAACTGGTTCTGCGTGGCCTGCGAGCTGCAGGTTGACTGGCGCAACGACATGGAAGGCCTGGCCAACCTGCTGTCGCCGCGCATCCCCAACTACCGCAACCTGATGAACAGCTACTCGGCGTTTACTGCCAAGTAACCGGTTTTTGGACGCGCCGATGCTCCCTGTGGGAGAGGACAAGCCTCCTCCCACAACTTGTTTTGTGGTGTGCCTGGTTAACCGCTATAAACCTGCCAACTGTCTACCGAGAAGCGACAATGAACCCGTTTGAAGACATGCGCCTGTTCTGCCAGGTGATGGAGTCTGGCAGCTTCACCGCCGCCGCCGAGCAACTGGGCCTGTCCAAGCAGTTCGTCAGCCGCCGCCTGATCCAGCTCGAAGACCGCCTCGGTGTGCGTTTGCTCAACCGTTCCACGCGCCGCCTGGATGTCACACCACTGGGCCAGAGTTACTACGAATCGGCCCTGCGCCTGCTCAGCGATGTCGAGCAAGTGGAGCAGGGCATCGCCGGCCAGAACAGCGAACCGCGCGGCACCCTGCGCCTGAGTGCGCCATTGTCGTTTGCCATGGCGCACCTGGGCTGCCTGTTGCCGTCGTTTTTACAGCGCTGCCCGCACGTTGCGGTGGAGGTCGACTTGAGCGATCGGCCCGTCGACCTGATTGGCGAAGGCTACGACCTGGTGTTGCGTATCGGCACCCTGGAAGACTCCACCCTGATTGCCCGCCGCATCGCCAGTATCCCCCGTGTGTATTGCGCCAGCCCCGACTATCTGGCCCTGCGCGGCACGCCGCAAAAGCCCGACGACCTCGCCGAGCACGACTGCCTGCCTTACGGTCATGGCCGCCAGGTGCAATGGCGGTTCAAAGGCAAAGTGCAGGCGTTGAATGTCAGCGGACGCATGCGCGTGAACAACGGCGACCTGCTGCGCGACGCGGCCATCGCCGGTTTGGGCGTTACCTATTTGCCGACGTTCATCGTTGGTGAAGCGTTGCAGGACGGCCGTCTGGTGAAGGTGCTGGACGATTTCGCTCCCGAGGCCCTGACGTTGTCGGCGGTGTATCCGCAGCATCGACAAAGCTCCAGGCCGGTGCAGGCGCTGGTTGAGTTTTTGCGTGAGCGTTTGGCGGGTGGCTGCTGACAGGGGGGATGGACCAGTTACCCCTGTGGCGAGCAGGCTTGTCCTAATGCCGTTCAGTTAAGTGCAGATTCCCTGTGGCGAGCAGGCTTGTCCTGCGTTGGGCTGCGCAGCAGCCCCAAAACCAGGCGCTGATCCGTATCAGGTACACCGCGTTTTGCTGGAGTGGGGGCGCTGCGCACCCCAACGCGGGGCAAGCCCGCTCGCCACAGAGGCTCCAGTTCGATCTGCGGTGCCCATGCCAGCGACCGGCCAATAAGCATTGGTGGCTAATGGCCGTTACCCTGATAGACTCCAGTCATTCATCCAGGATCACACCCGACCATGGCTGCCCCAGGAGGAAACGGAGTTCCGCTCGCTACCCGTTTGTATAAATCCCGCGCGCTGGGGCTGGCGCTCGGTTTTGTGTGCGTGTTGTTTGGCATGTACCCCCTCGATCCATCGGCGTGGGTGTGGACGTGGACCCAGGCCCAGCTTTATGGCTGCCTGCCGATCCTGATGCTGTACTCGCTGGCGCTTGGCTGGATCTGCTATCGACAGGCCCGAACCCTGGCCCGGCATAAGCGCGAACTGCTGGCCTTGAGCCGTACCGACAGCCTGTCCGGCTTGCTCAACCATGGCGCGTGGAAGGATCATCTGGAGATCGAATTTCAACGCTGTCGCCGCGAGCAACAGGGCGCGGTGATTGCGGTGATTGCGCTGATTGACATCGACCATTTCAAACTCATCAACGACACCTATGGCCATGTCACCGGTGATATCGTCCTGCGCCAGTTGGGCAAAGTGTTGCGCCAGAACTTGCGTATCACCGATCTGGCCGGGCGTTACGGGGGTGATGAGTTCTGCATCATCATGCCGGGCATGCCGCTCAATCGTGCCACCGACGTGATGGATACCCTGCGTGATCGTTTCAACGCGCTGGTCTATGACCAGGACCCGACCTTGCGCGCCAGCTTGAGCATCGGCCTGGCGCCGTATCAAGCGGAGCATGCCGATTGCACGCGTTGGCTCAACGATGCCGACCTCGCGCTATACGAGGCCAAAAGCGGCGGGCGCAACCGCGTCAGTTGCGTACAGGGCAGTTGGTTGCGGTCCGTTTAGTGGGGTAGGGTGTGACTTTTCCTACCAGCACTTAACAAGGATCGGTTTATGCTTTTCACCTTCCCGCGTACTCTTCTGGCCGCCACGCTGGCGCTGTCCTTCTCACTCCCGGCCTATAGCGCCGAGCCGCATAAACAGATTCAGGCGGATGCCGAGCAATACAAAGGCCCAGCGCTGAAACTGCTGGAGCGCCTGGTGAACATTGATTCGGGCTCCGGCTATGGGCCAGGGCTGACACAAGTCAGTGACATCGCGGTCGATGAGTTGAAGCAGCTTGGTTTCAGCATCGAACGCGTCCCGGATGCCGCCGCCAACAGCAGCCATGTGATCGCCACGCTCAAGGGCAGCGGCAAGGCCAACATCCTGCTGATGGCGCATATGGACACGGTATTCAAGGAAGGCTCGGCCGCCGAGCGCCCGTTTCACATCAAGGACGGACGCGCCTATGGCCCCGGCGTGATGGATGACAAGGGTGGCATCGTTGCCGGCATCTACGCGCTCAAAGTCCTGAAAAACCAGGGCTTCAAGGACTACGCGACAATCACCTTTCTGCTCGATGCCAGCGAAGAGACCGGCTCCGATATCGCGTCCGACCTGATCCGCAAAACCGCCAAGGGCCACGACGTAACCCTCAACCTGGAGCCCGGCCGACCCGCCGATGGCCTGGTGGTGTGGCGCAAAGGCAGCGCCACCGCCGTGGTCGACGTCAAAGGCAAAGCCGCCCACGCCGGTGTCGCCCCGGAACTGGGACGCAACGCCGCAATGGAGGCCGCGCATCAGATCCTGCAACTGGGCAAACTGGGCGACGAGGACAAGAAAACCACCATCAACTTCACCGTGATCAACGCCGGCGACCGCACCAACGTTATCCCCGACCACGCCACTGCCAAGGCTGACGTACGTGCAGCATTGCCGGAAGAGTTTGATCGGATCGAAAAGGACTTGGTGCGCGTATCAGCCAACAAGCTGATTCCGGACACCGAAGTGACCACCAGCCTCAAACGCGGTTTGCCACCCATGCCGCAGACGGCAGAGTCCGACAAGTTGGTGGCGATTGCCCAGGGCATTTATGGGGAGTTGGGCAAGCAGTTGACCATTGAAGGCAGCGGCGGCGCGGCGGATGCCAGTTTGTCGGCCGGAGTGGGCACGCCGACGCTGGACGGGTTCGGGATTGTGGGGGGCAATATTCATACGCCTGAGGAATATGCGGAGGTGGAGAGTGTGGTGCCGCGGGTGTATTTGTTGAGTCGGATGATTATGGAGCTTTCGAAGCGGTGAGTGGGGGCTCACTCGGTGTTGAGTGAGCCTGTTTTTGAGGCATCCAGGTGTAAAGTCAGTTGCTGTGGCGAGCTCGCTCGCCACAGTGTCTTAGTTGTGTCAGGAAAAGTTGTGTTGCTTCTACCAAGTAGATTGATCTTCGAGGCTGGCTTTATGAAGGTCGTCCCTCCATACCTCATTGGCTAAGCGGTAGATGTCGGCGAAAAAGCCTCTAGGGTCGGCTATCTCTGTTTCATCCCAAGCTATTGTGATGTGCTCATCGTAGTCACTCTCGAACTCTTTCGCAAAATCAAAGTTCGTACTATCCAGCGCATCTTTAAGCATCGACATCAGAATAAATCGATGCCTGTAAGACAAATACAGAAGGTCATCGAGGATATAATTTTTTATTATGATCTCCCGGTCTTTACTGCTGTTAGGGTCATATGCCCAAAGCGCCTCGCCTTTAGTTTCCTCAAGGTCGTAAATGGATAGAGCGGCTAGGATATAGGAGATTTTTGGTGTGAACGGTGAGTCTTTGAAAGGTGACTTCAACATGATTATCTCAATATGGGAACGCGGTAAATGGTCGGGTTATATCATTTTTGTCAAATCTGACCTCAACGTTATTCATACTCTCTATATATTTTGGATTGTTTTTGTCTTTTTTGTTGGGTTTGTAACCGTGTCCGGAATTTGTTATTTCCATTTTGATCACAGGGTTGCCGGAAGCGTCATGCTCTGTATAGCGGGGATTGGCTCCCTGCATTTTATAGATGGCTTTATTAAGCGCGTGAAGGTGCACCTTCCAGCTTTTGAATTGAGAGCTGGAGTTTACTTTCCCTTTTTTTCCATTTGCGGGATTTGTTCCATCTATTGAACGCATTTGCATGGCGGTGCTGGGTATTTCTTTTCCGTGTTTAGCCACTGTATGCATATCATATTTTTTTTCAATTTCCATCACGCGTTGTTTTGCATTTTCCTCCGTTAGTTCGTCAATGCGCGCACGTCGCTCTTTTCCTGCTGGCATGGGCAGCGTTGGCAGTCGCTCGTTTACCTTGGCCTTTCCAATTGGGTTTTCGAGCCGTGCGGTGGGTTTACATCCATCGTCACCGGGACATGAACTCAAGCCTAACGGATCGACCCACCCAGTCGGATTCGGCACGTACTGGTACGCATTGATCCCACCCGCCAGCTTCACCGGGTCCGGCGTCAGATAGCGCCCAACATCCGGATTGTAGTAGCGATGTCGGTTGTAGTGCAGGCCGCTTTCTTCGTCGAAGTATTGGCCTTGAAAGCGCAGCGGGTTATCGATTTTGCCGACGTCGAGGCGGCTGATCTGGCCGTAGGCGCGGTAGTGGGCGGACCAGACGATTTCGCCGTCTGGTGCGGTCAGTTCCTGTGGCGTGCCGAGGTGGTCGAGTTGGTAGTGGTAGGGGCTGGTGGCGTCGGAGCCGAAACCATCCA
>NZ_JYLI01000008.1 GCF_001439785.1 Pseudomonas poae
AGCACGAGGTCGGCAGCCTCGCGTTTGAATTCAGGAGTAAAGGAGCGGCGTTGTTTGGTCATCTGACACCTCGATCTGGCGAGCATTCTCGCCTAAATGGGTGTCCGGTTTCATTAGACCACTACATTGCCCACCTACAGTGGGTGGGTGGGTGGGTGGGTGGGGTGTCAGCATTCGGTTTTTTTTATGAATCCGCAAGCGTGTCTCCATAGGCCGCCCATCAGCGGTGATTTTAGGGGTTGATGGGCGATGCTGTTTCGATTGCCATGAATTACCTCGTATCAGATACCCCTTGAATGTCCCAGTTTTTTGCCCTCATAAACACGAGATTCTCCGAACAATCCTTGTAGCTTCGCTACAAGATGCACTCAACAAATACCGCCCAGCCATCCCTAAAGCTCCCAGCCAGAAAGAAAAACCCCGGCGCTAAGCCGGGGTAGTGAAGCTTTTTGTCATGACAATAACCTGCCCGAACATGACAATTAACTTGCCCGTCGACAGCCTGATCAGAAGTCCAGGTTAGAAACCGCCAGTGCATTGCTCTCGATGAAGTCACGACGAGGCTCGACCGCATCACCCATCAGGGTGTTGAAGATCTGATCCGCGCCAATGGCGTCTTCGATGGTCACGCGCAACATGCGACGCTGAGCCGGGTCCATGGTGGTTTCCCACAATTGGTCAGGGTTCATCTCGCCCAGACCTTTATAGCGCTGGATGGTGTGACGCTTGGTGCTTTCAGTCATCAACCAGTCCAGGGCTTCCTTGAACTCCTTGACCGCTTTCTTGCGTTCGCCGCGTTGAATGTACGCACCATCGTCCAGCAGGGTGCTCAGTTGCGCGCCCAGGGTGACTACGGTTTTGTAGTCATTACTGCCGAAGAAGTCGCGGTTGAAGGTGACGTAGTTCGACAGGCCGTGGGAGATCAGTTCCACCTCCGGCAGCCAGACGTTACGTTCACGGTCTTCACGCAAGCTGGCTTTGTACACGAGGCCAGACTTTTCGACGGAGCGCAGACGAACTTCGTACTGTGCCAACCACGCCTGCATGTGCGCGTGGTCACCCAGCTGTTCAAGGCTGATCGATGGCAGGTAGATGAAGTGCTCGGTAAGCTCCTGAGGGTACAGGCGCGACAAGCGCTTGAGCGTCTTCATCACCATGCGGAAGTCGTTAACCAGGCGCTCCAACGACTCGCCCGAGATGCCCGGTGCTTCGTCGTTCAGGTGCAAGCTCGCGTCTTCCAGGGCCGACTGCGTCATGTACTCTTCCATGGCGTCGTCGTCTTTGATGTATTGCTCTTGCTTGCCCTTCTTGACCTTGTACAGCGGCGGCTGAGCGATGTAGATGTAGCCGCGCTCGATCAGCTCAGGCAACTGACGGAAGAAGAAGGTCAGCAACAGGGTACGGATGTGCGAACCGTCGACGTCGGCATCGGTCATGATGATGATGTTGTGATAGCGCAGCTTGTCGATGTTGTATTCGTCGCGACCGATACCACAACCCAACGCCGTGATCAGGGTGCCGACTTCCTGCGAGGAAATCATCTTGTCGAAGCGCGCCTTCTCAACGTTGAGGATCTTGCCCTTCAACGGAAGGATGGCCTGGGTACGACGGTTACGACCCTGCTTGGCGGAACCGCCAGCAGAGTCACCTTCCACCAGATACAGCTCGGAGAGGGCAGGGTCCTTCTCCTGGCAGTCCGCCAGTTTGCCGGGAAGACCGGCGATATCCAGCGCGCCTTTGCGACGGGTCATCTCACGGGCTTTACGCGCCGCTTCACGAGCACGCGCAGCGTCGATCATTTTGCCGACAACCAGCTTGGCTTCGTTCGGATTTTCCAGCAGGAAGTCGGAGAAGTACTTGCCCATCTCCTGTTCCACGGCGGTCTTCACTTCGGAAGACACCAGCTTGTCTTTGGTTTGGGAGCTGAACTTCGGGTCCGGCACTTTTACCGAGATAATTGCGGTCAGGCCTTCGCGCGCGTCGTCACCGGTGGTGGCAACTTTGTGCTTCTTGGCCAAACCTTCAGCTTCGATATAGTTGTTGAGGTTACGCGTGAGTGCGGAACGGAAACCCACGAGGTGAGTACCGCCATCGCGCTGTGGAATGTTATTGGTAAAGCACAACAGGTTCTCGTTGAAGCTGTCGTTCCACTGCAGGGCGATTTCAACGCCGATGCCGTCTTCACGTTGAATGTTGAAGTGAAACACCTGGTTGACCGCAGTCTTGTTGGTGTTCAGGTATTCAACGAATGCACGCAAGCCGCCTTCGTACTTGAACAGCTCTTCCTTGCCGCTGCGCTCGTCCTTGAGGACGATACCTACACCGGAGTTCAGGAAAGACAGTTCACGAATCCGCTTGGCAAGGATGTCCCAGCTGAAATGGATATTTTTGAAGGTTTCATCAGACGGCTTGAAGTGGATCTGCGTGCCCGTGGTTTCACTGTCGCCAACGATTTTCATCGGTTCTTGAGGAACACCATGGACGTAGGTCTGCTCCCAGATCTTGCCGGCACGGCGAACAGTCAGGATCAGTTCTTCGGACAGGGCGTTAACGACCGATACACCCACACCGTGCAAACCGCCTGAAACCTTGTAGGAGTTGTCGTCGAACTTACCGCCGGCGTGCAGCACAGTCATGATGACTTCAGCTGCCGATACGCCTTCTTCTTTGTGAACATCGACCGGAATGCCGCGACCGTTGTCACGCACGGTGATGGATTCGTCCGGGTGGATGATGATGCTGATGTCGTCGCAGTGACCGGCCAGAGCTTCGTCGATGGAGTTGTCGACCACCTCGAACACCATGTGGTGCAAACCGCTGCCATCATCGGTGTCGCCAATGTACATACCGGGACGTTTGCGTACGGCATCCAAACCTTTCAGCACTTTAATGCTGGTCGAGTCGTACGTTCTTTCTTCGCTCATGCCTTCACTCCCGATGGTCGTGGGTCTGGGTGATACGGCCTTGTTCCACGTGGAACAAAGCGACTGGCGTTTCCGTCTGCCAGCCTTCCCTCAATAATTCGTGGTCTACACAGGTGATAAACACCTGGCAGCGTAAGTCTTCCAACAAGCGGCATAGCGCGCGGCGGTGTTGCTCGTCGAGTTCGGACGGCAAGTCATCCACCAGATAAATACACTGCCCGCGTCGGGCTTGGCTGACCAAGTGCCCCTGAGCGATACGCAGTGCGCACACCACCAACTTCTGCTGACCCCGCGACAGGATATCTGCGGCATTATGTGCGCCTAATCTAAGGCGCAAATCAGCGCGTTGCGGGCCGGCCTGGGTATGGCCAATTTGCTGATCACGTTGCAGGGAGGTTGCGAGCACTGCACTCAGCTCGCGCTCTTTGTCCCAACCACGGTAGTAGCTCAGCGTCAGCCCTTCGAGGTCCAGCAACTCACTCAAGGTTTGCTCAAAGACTGGTTTCAAGGCTTTGATATAGGCGCGGCGGTATTCATCGATTTCGTCGCTGGCGAGGCACAGTTCCCGGTCCCAGGCCGCTTGCGAAGCGGCGTCAAGTGTACCATGCCGCAGCCATGAGTTCCGCTGCCGCAGGACCTTCTGCAGGCGCTGCCACGTAGCCATAAACCGTGGTTCCACGTGGAACACTCCCCAGTCGAGGAATTGTCGCCGTATTTTTGGTGCACCTTCCAATAAGCGGAAGCTGTCGGGGTTGATCAATTGCAATGGCAGAATTTCCGCAAGTTGCGCGGCACTGCGTGCATTCTGTCCATCGATACGAATCTGAAAGTCGCCGCCGCGATCACGGGAGATCCCCAAGGCGCTATGTCCACCTTCCGCCAATTCAACCTGGCCAAATACGGTGCACGCCAATTGCTCGTATTGGATCACCGGCAGCAGGCGAGCACTGCGAAAGGATCGAGCAAGCCCCAGCAAGTGAATGGCTTCCAGCACGCTGGTTTTGCCACTGCCGTTGGCGCCATGGAGGATATTGATGCGGGGGGAGGGGGAGAAGGTCACCGGGTGCAGATTGCGCACCGCGGTGACCGAGACGCGACTGAGGGACATCTAGCTTGCGCTGAGCATGATTACAGACGCATCGGCATAACAACGTAAGCCGAGTCGTCGTTATCGGATTCTTGCACCAGGGCGCTGCTGTTGGAGTCAGAAAGAATCAGGCGAACCTGTTCGGTGGTCATCACACCCAGCACGTCCAGCAGGTAGCTCACGTTGAAACCGATCTCGAGCGAACCGCCGTTGTAATCTACGCCCACTTCTTCTTCCGCTTCTTCCTGCTCAGGGTTGTTGGCCTGGATCTTCAATTGACCGTTGGCCAATTGCAGACGGATACCGCGGTACTTCTCGTTCGACAGAATCGCTGTGCGGCTGAATGCTTCACGCAAGGCCTGACGGTCACCGAGCACCAGCTTGTCACCGCCCTTAGGCAGTACACGCTCATAGTCGGGGAACTTGCCGTCGACCAGCTTGGAGGTAAAGGTGAACTCGCCGGTGGTGGCGCGGATGTGGTGCTGACCGAGGACGATGCTGACGTTGCCGTCCGGCTCAGTCAGCAGGCGCGCCAGCTCCAGGATACCTTTACGCGGCACGATCACCTGGTGGCGATCGGGCTGACCGATATCGGCACGCATCGAGCACATTGCCAGACGGTGGCCGTCGGTGGCCACGGCGCGGATGATGCCTTCCGAGACTTCCAGGAGCATGCCGTTGAGGTAGTAACGCACATCCTGCTGAGCCATAGCGAAGCTGGTGCGTTCAATCAAGCGGCGCAGTTTGCTCTGCTCCAGACTGCACGTCAGCGAACCCGGGCCTTCTTCCACGGTGGGGAAGTCATTGGCTGGCAACGTCGACAGGGTGAAGCGGCTGCGACCCGCTTTCACCACCAGCTTCTGCTCATCAACCTTGATGTCGATCAGTGCATCGTTCGGCAGGCTTTTGCAGATGTCCATCAGCTTGCGTGCGGGCACGGTGATCTCGCCAGGTTCGGCAGGCTCTTCAAGCTGCACGCGTCCCACCAGCTCGACTTCCAGGTCAGTACCCGTCAGGGACAGTTGCTGGCCTTCGACCACCAGCAATACATTGGAGAGCACCGGCAAGGTCTGTCGGCGCTCGACGACGCCTGCGACCAGTTGCAGGGGTTTCAACAGGGCTTCGCGTTGAATGGTGAAATGCATGGTCTAGTCCCTTGCCTTAATAAGCTGCGCTGGTGACATCACGTTGTGAGCGTGCGCAGCAGGTTCTTGTAGTCCTCGCGAATATCCGCGTCGGATTCCTTAAGTTCATTGATCTTTCGGCAGGCGTGCAGGACGGTCGTGTGGTCGCGACCGCCAAACACATCACCAATTTCCGGGAGGCTGTGGTTGGTCAACTCCTTGGAGAGGGCCATGGCCACCTGACGCGGGCGCGCCACAGAACGCGAACGTCGCTTGGACAGCAGGTCGGAAATCTTGATCTTGTAGTATTCGGCCACGGTGCGCTGGATGTTATCCACACTCACCAGTTTGTCCTGCAGTGCTAGCAAGTCTTTCAGGGATTCGCGGATCAACTCAATGGTGATGTCGCGGCCCATGAAGTGCGAGTGCGCAATGACTCGCTTAAGCGCGCCTTCGAGCTCACGCACGTTGGAGCGAATACGTTGGGCAATGAAGAACGCCGCGTCGTGGGGCAGATCGACTTTGGCCTGGTCGGCCTTTTTCATCAGGATCGCCACGCGGGTTTCCAATTCCGGCGGCTCAACCGCAACGGTCAGGCCCCAGCCGAAACGCGACTTCAAGCGTTCTTCCAGACCTTCGATCTCTTTCGGATAACGGTCGCTGGTCAGGATAACCTGCTGGCCGCCTTCGAGCAGGGCGTTAAAGGTGTGGAAAAACTCTTCCTGTGAACGTTCCTTGCGCGCGAAAAATTGAATGTCATCGATCAGCAACGCGTCAACGGAGCGATAGAAACGCTTGAACTCGTTGATTGCGTTGAGCTGCAGGGCCTTGACCATATCGGCCACGAAGCGCTCCGAGTGCAGGTACACAACCTTGGCATTCGGGTTCTTCTTTAACAGGTGATTGCCCACTGCATGCATCAAGTGGGTCTTACCCAAGCCAACGCCGCCATACAGGAAGAGCGGGTTGTAGCCGTGCTTGGGATTATCCGCGACCTGCCAGGCGGCCGCGCGGGCCAGTTGGTTGGACTTGCCTTCGACGAAGTTCTCGAAGGTAAAGGTACGGTTGAGGTAACTGGTGTGCTTGAGCGCACCTTCGACCTGCACGGTGCGCTGTTCGGCGCGTACCGGGGCTTGCTGGGACGCGGCGCCGGCCATTGGGTCGAAGCTGTCACGAGACGGCTCTTCATTTACAGGCGCATTTTTCTGCGACGCGGGTTTTGACGACGTCTGAGCAACCGGTGCCTGGGAGTTATTAACAGGAGCGGCCGCAGCCTGAGCCTGCGAGGCGCTCGCCGCAAGCGGAGCATTCGGTGCAGCACGCGCTACGGAGCTGCGTTTGCTGCCTATTAATAAAGAGAGCACGGGCGCGATACCGTTGCCGTGTTCGTCGAGCAGCTCGAGTACGCGGCCCAGGTACTTTTCGTTGACCCAGTCGAGAACAAAACGATTAGGCGCATAGACACGCAACTCGTCGCCTTCGGCTTCGACCTGTAGTGGACGGATCCAGGTGTTGAATTGCTGGGCAGGCAGCTCTTCGCGCAAAAGCTCTACGCACTGCTGCCAAAGTTCCACTGACACGGATATCCCCTAAGTTGAAAGCCGGTGAGGCAAAAACAGCCGCCATTGTAGCGGCCAGCCGCCCACTTATCCACATGTAGGTTGCTCACAGACAACCCAAAATCAACGCCTTATCGGTAAAAAAGACGACAGATGGTCTGTGCATAAGCTCTGTGGATAAGCGCCCCTGAGCCCGTTGTACAAGTGGGGGCGAAAGTCTGTGGGTAACTGGCCTGTGGATAAAAGCGCTTTCCACGCACAGCTTATCCGACAGTGCAGCACAGGAAGGACACCGTTTTCCCCTGTAGTTGTCATCCTCTGTACATCAGGTGAAATATGGCTTTAGGGCACTTATCCACAGACAAGTGCCTGTCTAGCTTTTATAAGCTTTACAGAAAAGCTTTAAATAACTTCCTTCTTTATTTTTATATCTATGCCACTGCCCGTCGACGGCGCTCACACAGAAAAGCCCAAACGGGCTGACGAGATCTAATTAAAGGAAAAGCTGGTTGGAAATTGACCTAGAGCCTTGCTTTCTCTAGAATCGCCGGTCTCTTAAAACGGGGGCCATTCCGGCCCGTTGTGGACGAACCAGGTAACAACGCCATGAAACGTACTTTCCAACCAAGCACCATCAAACGCGCCCGCACTCACGGCTTCCGTGCTCGCATGGCTACCAAGAACGGCCGTGCTGTCCTGTCGCGTCGTCGCGCCAAAGGTCGTGCGCGTCTGGCAGTTTGATAATCCGGTACTGGTGGTGAGTCAGGACTTCAGTCGGGAAAAGCGTCTGCTTACCCCCCGGCACTTCAAGGCAGTCTTTGACTCCCCCACCGGCAAGGTTCCGGGGAAAAATCTCCTGCTCCTTGCGCGTAACAACGATCTTGATCATCCCCGTCTCGGGTTGGTGATCGGCAAGAAGAGCGTAAAGCTCTCCGTTGAGCGCAATCGCCTCAAGCGTCTGATGCGCGAATCGTTTCGCCTCCACCAGGACACTCTGGTTGGTTGGGATATTGTTATCGTCGCGCGCAAAGGCTTGGGGGATGTAGAAAACCCCGAATTGATTCAGCATTTCGGCAAGCTATGGAAGCGTCTGGCGCGTACCCACAAACCAGCACCAGCAGTCGTCGAAACTGTAGGGGTAGACAGCCTTGATGCGTAAACTGGCCATCGTTCCGATCCAGTTTTACCGCTATGCCATTAGTCCTCTGATGGCCAGCCACTGTCGTTTCTACCCCAGTTGTTCCTGCTACGCGTTAGAGGCCATAGAAAATCATGGTCTTCTGCGCGGTGGCTGGCTGACCTTTCGTCGTTTAGGTCGCTGTCATCCGTGGAATGCCGGTGGTTATGACCCGGTTCCACCTATCCCTACCTCCCGTTCTTCTTCGATGGCCGAGTAATCATGGATATTAAACGCACGATCCTGATCGTCGCCCTGGCAATCGTGTCCTACGTCATGGTCCTTAAGTGGAACCAGGACTATGGCCAGGCTGCCCTGCCGACTCAGAATGTTGCTACCAATCAGGCTGCGCCGGCTATTCCGGACACCCCGCTGGGTAACAATGCGTCCGCGAGTGCCGATGTTCCCAGCGCGAATGGCGAGACCGCCGCACCTCTAGAAACGCCAGTGGTCACCAACAAAGACCTCATCCACGTGAAAACGGATGTGCTCGACCTGGCTATCGACCCACAAGGTGGTGATATCGCGCAGTTGAAACTGCCGCTGTATCCACGTCGCCAAGACCATCCGGAAGTGCCGTTCCAACTGTTCGATAACGGTGGTGAACGTACCTATCTGGCACAAAGCGGCCTGACCGGTACCAACGGTCCGGATGCACGTGCTACCGGTCGTCCGGTTTATTCGACCGAACAGAAGAGTTATCAACTGGCCGAGGGCCAGAATCAGTTGAATGTCGATCTGAAATTCAGCCTCGACGGCGTCAACTACATCAAGCGCTTCAGCTTTACCCGCGGTCTGTATGACTTGAAGGTCACTTACCTGATCGACAACGAAAGTGCCAAACCGTGGACCGGCAACCTGTTTGCCCAGCTCAAGCGTGATGGCAGCTCCGATCCTTCTTCCAGCACCGCCACCGGCACCGCGACATACCTGGGCGCAGCCCTGTGGACAAGTGGTGAGCCGTACAAAAAAGTGTCGATGAAAGATATCGACAAGGGCGCGCTGAAAGAAAACGTCCAGGGTGGCTGGGTAGCCTGGCTGCAACACTACTTTGTGACCGCCTGGATCCCGAACAAGGCTGAAGCCAACCTGGTTCAGACGCGCAAGGACAGTCAGGGCAATTACATCATCGGCTTTACCGGCCCGGCGTTGACCGTGGCGCCAGGTGCCAAGGCTGAAACCAGCGCTACCCTGTACGCCGGTCCGAAAAGCCAGGCTGTGCTCAAAGAGTTGTCCCCAGGGCTGGAACTGACGGTGGACTACGGCATCCTGTGGTTCATTGCTCAGCCGATTTTCTGGCTGCTGCAACATATCCACAGCATTGTGGGTAACTGGGGCTTCTCGATCATCTTCCTGACCATGCTGATCAAAGGGATCTTCTTCCCTCTGTCGGCCGCCAGCTACAAGTCGATGGCGCGCATGCGTGCCGTGGCGCCGAAGCTGGCTGCTCTGAAAGAGCAACATGGTGATGACCGGCAGAAAATGTCGCAGGCCATGATGGAGCTGTACAAGAAAGAGAAGATCAACCCGCTGGGTGGATGCTTGCCGATTCTTGTGCAGATGCCAGTATTCCTGTCGCTGTATTGGGTGCTCCTGGAAAGCGTCGAAATGCGTCAGGCGCCGTTCATACTGTGGATAACCGACCTGTCGATCAAAGACCCGTTCTTTATCCTGCCGATCATCATGGGCGCGACCATGTTCATCCAGCAGCGCTTGAACCCGACACCGCCGGACCCGATGCAGGCCAAGGTCATGAAAATGATGCCAATCATCTTCACCTTCTTCTTCCTGTGGTTCCCGGCTGGTCTGGTGCTGTACTGGGTGGTCAACAACGTGTTGTCGATCTCTCAACAGTGGTACATCACACGTAAAATCGAAGCGGCTACCAAAAAAGCCGAAGCGTAATTTACTCTGTGGGTAACCACTCAAGACGCCCCCTAGTGGGGCGTTTTGCTTTCCGTCATTTTTATCCTGGAACCTGCTGATGAGCGCTCCTCGTGAAACCATCGCTGCCGTTGCGACCGCTCAAGGTCGAGGCGGTGTCGGTATCGTTCGAATTTCCGGGCCGCTTGCCGGCAGGGCGGCGCAGCTAATCAGTGGCCGCGAGCTGAAACCGCGCTATGCCCATTACGGTCCGTTTCTTGACGCTGACAAAAGCGTCCTCGATGAAGGCCTGGCGCTCTACTTCCCGGGGCCCAACTCATTCACTGGTGAAGATGTCCTGGAGCTGCAAGGACACGGCGGTCCGGTGGTACTGGATATGCTGCTGCAACGTTGCCTGCAGCTGGGTTGCCGTCTGGCTCGCCCGGGCGAGTTCAGCGAACGTGCATTTCTCAATGACAAGCTTGACCTGGCCCAGGCTGAAGCGATTGCCGACCTGATAGAGGCCAGTTCCGCACAAGCTGCGCGGAACGCCTTGCGCTCGCTGCAGGGCGCTTTCTCCCTGCGTGTGCATAACTTGACCGAGCAACTGATCAGCCTGCGTATCTACGTTGAGGCAGCGATTGATTTTCCTGAAGAAGAAATCGACTTCCTTGCCGACGGCCACGTTCTGGCGATGCTGGATAAAGTGCGTGACGAGTTATCCACAGTATTGCGCGAAGCCGGGCAGGGCGCCTTGCTGCGCGACGGCATGACGGTGGTTATTGCCGGGCGTCCCAATGCCGGTAAGTCGAGCCTGCTCAATGCACTCGCAGGGCGTGAAGCTGCCATCGTCACCGAGATTGCCGGTACTACGCGGGATATCCTGCGCGAACATATCCACATCGATGGGATGCCATTGCATGTGGTGGATACTGCCGGGCTGCGCGACACCGACGACCAGGTGGAAAAGATCGGTGTGGAACGGGCGCTCAAGGCGATCGGCGAAGCGGACCGCGTGTTGCTGGTCGTGGATGCCACCGCACCGGAGGCTGTGGATCCTTTTGCCTTGTGGCCCGAATTCCTCGAGCAACGGCCGGACCCGGCCAAGGTCACCTTGATCCGGAACAAGGCGGATCTCACGGGCGAAGCCATTGCAATGGAGACCAGCGCGGATGGCCGCGTCACCATAAGCTTGAGTGCAAAGTCATCGGGTGCTGGCCTGGAACTGCTGCGTGATCACCTCAAAGCCTGCATGGGCTACGAACAGACCTCGGAAAGCAGCTTCAGCGCGCGCCGCAGGCATCTGGAGGCGCTGCGCCATGCCAGCGCGGCGTTGGAGCACGGCCGGGCACAGCTGACTCTGGCAGGCGCCGGTGAGCTGTTGGCGGAGGACTTGCGTCAAGCGCAGCAGCTGTTGGGTGAGATCACCGGCGCCTTCAGCTCAGATGACTTACTCGGACGGATCTTCTCCAGCTTTTGCATCGGTAAATAAACCGTCCACCGATTCCAGACAGGCCATTCGCGCCTGTCTGCTTCGCTCGTTTCAGAGCACGCCCTATCAAAATCTGAATTTTTTATCGATGAGCACGGCATTTTCGTGGGCGCTATTTGCGCTTCGAGGTGCATTTCTGTGGATTAAGCCCTGTGAATAACCGGCCCTGTGCCCAGTTGATAACAGGGCTCAAAAGCTGATGACAAACTCCTCTGTGGATAACCAACTGTTTAATCCACAGGCTTAGCGCAGTTATCCAAGGGCCTCATTGGCACATGACCACAGACTTTTGAATCGCTGTACACATTGTAAATAGAGGTCTGTAGCGATCTATCCACAGAAAACAGGCTCAGTAGAAATAAACATAAAAACAAAGATTTAATAAATTTCTCTCTTTTAATTTCTATTGTCCGTGATTCATCCACAGCTGGTTAAATTTTGTGCAAAGGGTTCTTTAGGGAAGGCTAAGTCCCTATACTTGCCGCCAAGCTCGAAAACTCTTTTAACCAACAATTCCTGATTACCTACATAAGCAGGCACGAGGTGCGTGGTGGATTTCCCTTCCCGTTTTGAAGTGATCGTCATCGGCGGCGGTCATGCCGGTACCGAGGCAGCACTGGCGTCAGCACGCATGGGCGTTAAAACCCTGCTGCTCACGCACAACGTGGAAACCCTCGGTGCCATGAGTTGCAACCCCGCCATTGGCGGCATCGGCAAAAGCCATCTGGTCAAGGAAATCGATGCCCTTGGCGGCGTCATGGCCATGGCTACCGACAAGGGTGGTATTCAATTTCGCGTGCTCAACAGCCGCAAGGGCCCGGCGGTGCGTGCCACCCGGGCGCAGGCTGACCGCATCCTGTACAAGGCGGCAGTACGTGAAACCCTAGAAAACCAGCCGAACCTGTGGATATTTCAACAGGCGGCCGATGATCTGATCGTCGAACAGGACGTGGTGAAAGGCGTTGTTACCCAAATGGGTCTGCGTTTCTTCGCAGAATCGGTGGTACTGACCACCGGCACGTTCCTTGGCGGACTTATCCACATCGGCATGCAGAACTATTCCGGTGGGCGCGCGGGTGATCCGCCCTCGATTGCCCTGGCTAAACGTCTGCGTGAATTGCCGCTGCGCGTCGGTCGCCTGAAAACCGGGACCCCGCCGCGTATCGACGGGCGTTCCGTGGATTTTTCGGTGATGACAGAGCAGGCCGGTGATACCCCGATCCCGGTGATGTCGTTCATGGGTTCCAAGGCGCAGCACCCGAAACAGGTGAGCTGCTGGATCACTCACACCAATGCGCGCACCCACGAAATAATCGCGGCCAACCTGGATCGCTCGCCGATGTACTCCGGCGTGATCGAAGGCATCGGCCCGCGGTATTGCCCGTCGATCGAAGACAAGATCCACCGCTTTGCCGACAAGGAAAGCCACCAGGTCTTCATCGAGCCCGAAGGCTTGACCACCCACGAGCTGTACCCGAACGGGATTTCCACCTCCCTGCCGTTCGACGTGCAAATCCAGATCGTGCAGTCGATTCGCGGCATGGAAAACGCACACATCGTGCGCCCGGGCTACGCCATCGAGTACGACTACTTCGACCCGCGTGACCTGAAATACAGCTTGGAAACCAAAGTCATTGGCGGTCTGTTTTTCGCTGGGCAAATCAACGGCACCACCGGTTACGAAGAAGCCGGCGCCCAGGGTTTGCTGGCCGGGACCAACGCGGCACTGCGTGCGCAGGGCAAAGACAGCTGGTGCCCGCGTCGCGATGAGGCGTATATCGGTGTGCTGGTTGACGACCTGATTACCTTGGGCACTCAGGAACCGTACCGGATGTTCACCTCCCGGGCTGAATACCGTCTGATCCTGCGTGAAGACAATGCAGACCTGCGCCTGACTGAAAAAGGCCGCGAGCTGGGCTTGGTCGATGATGCGCGTTGGGCCGCGTTCTGCAAAAAACGCGAAAGCATTGCGCTCGAAGAACAACGTTTGAAAAGCACCTGGGTTCGCCCGGGCACCGAGCAGGGCGATGCGATTGCCGAAAAATTCGGCACGCCGCTGACCCATGAGTACAACTTGCTCAACCTGCTGTCGCGTCCGGAAATCGACTACGCAGGCTTGGTCGAAGTGACCGGCCAGGGCGCAGAAGACCCGCAGGTCGCCGAGCAGGTCGAGATCAAGACCAAGTACGCCGGCTACATCGATCGCCAGCAGGACGAAATCGCTCGCCTGCGCGCCAGTGAGAACACCAAACTGCCTGTGGATATCGACTACACCGGGATTTCCGGGCTGTCCAAGGAAATTCAGGGCAAGTTGGGGATAACTCGGCCGGAAACCCTGGGGCAGGCGTCACGCATTCCTGGTGTCACTCCGGCAGCCATTTCGCTGTTGATGATTCATTTGAAAAAACGCGGCGCGGGCCGTCAGTTGGAGCAAAGCGCTTGAGTTCGTTGGTCACCTCGCAACACGCCGAAGAGTTATCCACAGGTGCACGCCAGTTGGGCGTTGACCTGACCCAGGCCCAGCACGACTTGCTGCTGGGCTACCTGGCCCTGTTGATCAAATGGAACAAGGCGTACAACCTCACAGCGGTACGTGATCCCGACGAGATGGTGTCGCGTCATTTGCTCGACAGTCTGAGCGTGATGCCATTCATCGAAAACGGACGCTGGCTCGACGTAGGCAGTGGCGGCGGCATGCCCGGCATTCCGCTGGCCATCCTGTTTCCCGAGTCGCAGGTCACCTGCCTGGACAGCAACGGCAAGAAGACCCGCTTCCTCACTCAGGTCAAACTCGAACTCAAGTTGGACAACCTCCAGGTTATCCACAGCCGCGTCGAAGCCTTCACGCCTGAACAGCCATTCAACGGAATTGTTTCCCGGGCGTTCAGCAGCATGGAGAACTTCAGCAACTGGACCCGCCATCTGGGCGACGTCGATACGCGCTGGCTGGCAATGAAGGGCGTCCATCCAAGCGATGAGCTGTTAGCATTGCCGGCGGACTTCCACCTCGATAGCGAACACGCCTTGGCCGTACCCGGTTGCCAAGGCCAACGCCATCTGCTGATACTGCGCCGCACGGCATGATTGGGAACACAAGCAAGAATGGCTAAGGTATTCGCGATAGCGAACCAGAAGGGTGGCGTGGGCAAGACCACCACCTGCATCAACCTCGCAGCATCGCTGGTCGCGACCAAGCGCCGCGTGCTGTTGATCGATCTCGATCCACAGGGCAACGCCACCATGGGTAGCGGTGTGGATAAACACGGCCTGGAAAACTCGGTCTACGACTTGCTGATCGGCGAGTGCGACCTGACCCAGGCCATGCACTATTCCGAGCATGGCGGTTATCAACTGCTGCCGGCCAACCGCGATTTAACAGCGGCGGAGGTGGTGCTGCTGGAAATGCAGATGAAGGAAAGCCGTCTGCGCAGCGCCCTGGCGCCGATTCGTGAGAATTACGATTACATTCTGATCGACTGCCCACCGTCGCTGTCGATGCTAACGCTCAACGCGCTGGTGGCAGCTGACGGGGTAATCATCCCCATGCAGTGCGAGTACTACGCGCTGGAAGGGTTGAGCGACCTTGTGGATAACATCAAGCGCATCGCTGAGCTGCTCAATCCGAACCTTCAGATCGAAGGGTTGCTTCGCACCATGTTCGACCCGCGCCTGAGCCTGATGAACGATGTGTCTGCCCAGCTCAAGGAACACTTTGGCGAGCAGCTGTACGACACCGTGATCCCACGTAACATCCGTTTGGCCGAAGCCCCGAGCTACGGCATGCCGGCGCTGGCGTACGACAAATCATCGCGCGGTGCCATCGCTTATCTGGCGTTGGCCGGCGAGATGGTCCGCCGTCAACGCCGCAACTCACGCACCGCTGCTGCCCAGCCAACTTAAGGAATCCCCATGGCCGTCAAGAAACGAGGTCTCGGACGTGGACTGGATGCACTCCTGAGTGGTCCGACCGTCACATCGCTTGAAGAACAAGCGGTGCAGGCCGACGAGCGTGAGCTGCAGCACCTGCCCCTGGACCTGATCCAGCGTGGCAAATATCAGCCACGGCGCGACATGGACCCACAGGCGCTGGAAGAACTGGCGAACTCGATCAAAGCCCAGGGCGTGATGCAGCCGATTGTGGTGCGCCCGATTGGTGGTGGCCGCTTTGAAATCATCGCCGGCGAACGTCGCTGGCGTGCCAGCCAGCAGGCCGGCAAGGACACCATCCCGGCGATGGTGCGCGATGTGCCGGATGAAACCGCTATCGCCATGGCATTGATCGAGAACATCCAGCGTGAAGACCTCAATCCGATCGAAGAGGCGATCGCCTTGCAGCGTTTACAGCAGGAATTCCAGCTGACCCAGCAGCAAGTGGCCGAGGCCGTGGGTAAATCCCGGGTGACCGTGTCCAACCTGTTGCGCCTGATTGCGCTGCCGGAGGTGATCAAAACCATGTTGTCCCACGGCGACCTGGAAATGGGCCACGCCCGTGCCTTGCTCGGTTTACCGGAAAATCAACAGGTTGAAGGGGCGCGACACGTTGTCGCACGAGGCCTTACTGTGCGCCAGACCGAAGCCCTGGTTCGCCAGTGGCTCAGCGGCAAGCCGGCAGCGGTCGAAACACCCAAGGCCGACCCGGATATCGCCCGGCTCGAGCAGCGCCTGGCCGAGCGCCTGGGCTCTGCGGTACAAATTCGACACGGCAAGAAGGGCAAAGGGCAATTGGTTATCGGATATAACTCGCTCGATGAGCTTCAAGGTGTCCTTGCCCACATTCGCTGAAACATTTACTCATGTAGCGTGTGATCGGAAATCACTACCCGGCAGTTGAATAGGGGCAGAACCGCCCCTATACTCTGCGCGCATTTTGTCGGCACAAATTATGCCAAGTTATTGATTTGCGGCAGCCGACCATTGAGGAGCAAGAGTGATGGAAACCCGCACGCCAAACACGTTGCCGTTCCATCGCTTGGCCGTTTTTCCGGTTTTATTGGCTCAATTTGTCATCCTGCTGATCGCCGCATTGGCGCTTTGGTATGGGCATGGAGTCGTAGCCGGGTATTCAGGACTTTGCGGAGGCCTGATAGCCTTGCTGCCCAATATGTATTTTGCTCACAGGGCCTTTCGGTTTTCCGGCGCCCGAGCAGCCCAGGCTATCGTCCGGTCATTTTATGCCGGCGAGGCGGGCAAACTGATTTTGACGGCAGTGCTGTTCGCACTGACCTTTGCAGGTGTGAAGCCATTGGCGCCGCTGGCTGTATTCGGCGTCTTCGTGTTGACCCAACTGGTCAGCTGGTTCGCTCCCCTGCTAATGAAAACAAGACTTTCGAAACCTTAGGGCGTTTGAGGCAACCATGGCAGAAACAACCGCTTCGGGCTATATCCAGCACCACTTGCAGAACCTGACCTTCGGTCAGCTTCCCAACGGCGGCTGGGGCTTCGCCCACACCGCAGCAGAAGCCAAAGAGATGGGTTTCTGGGCTTTCCACGTCGATACGCTCGGCTGGTCTGTCGCACTGGGTCTGATCTTTGTCCTGATTTTCCGCATGGCGGCAAAAAAGGCGACTTCCGGTCAGCCAGGTGCCTTGCAGAACTTCGTTGAAGTATTGGTCCAGTTCGTCGATGGCAGCGTGAAAGACAGCTTCCATGGCCGTAGCCCGGTGATTGCACCGCTGGCGCTGACCATCTTCGTCTGGGTCTTCCTGATGAACGCCATCGACCTGATTCCGGTCGACTGGATTCCTCAGTTGGCCATCCTGATCTCCGGTGATGCGCACATTCCATTCCGTGCCGTTTCCACCACAGACCCGAACGCTACCCTGGGCATGGCCCTGTCGGTGTTCGCGTTGATCATTTTCTATAGCATCAAGGTCAAGGGCATCGGCGGCTTCATCGGCGAGCTGACCCTGCACCCGTTCGGCAGCAAGAATATCTTCGTTCAAGCCCTGCTGATCCCGGTGAACTTCCTGCTGGAATTCGTCACCCTGATCGCCAAGCCGATTTCCCTGGCGCTGCGACTGTTCGGCAACATGTATGCCGGCGAGTTGGTGTTCATTCTGATCGCTGTGATGTTCGGCAGTGGTCTGCTCTGGCTTAGCGGCCTGGGCGTCGTTCTGCAGTGGGCGTGGGCTGTGTTCCACATCCTGATCATTACCCTGCAGGCCTTTATCTTCATGATGCTGACCATCGTCTACCTGTCGATGGCGCACGAAGAGAACCATTAAGACCAGCCTCGGCCAGTCTGATGTCCTTCCCGGTAAAACGGGAAGGTGGCCCCCACGGGCTATGAAACGATTTGTTTTACCGCTTTAAAATCTAAAAAACCTAAACCATACGACGTAAAAGTCGGGAGGAAAGATGGAAACTGTAGTTGGTCTAACCGCTATCGCTGTTGCACTGTTGATCGGCCTGGGCGCCCTGGGTACTGCCATTGGTTTCGGCCTGCTGGGCGGCAAATTCCTGGAAGGCGCAGCGCGTCAGCCAGAAATGGTTCCAATGCTGCAAGTTAAGATGTTCATCGTTGCCGGCCTGCTCGACGCCGTGACCATGATCGGCGTTGGTATCGCTCTGTTCTTCACCTTCGCGAACCCCTTCGTTGGTCAACTCGCTGGCTGATCACTCGACTTTTCGAGTGATTGGAGTGATGGACAACGAATGAGCGAGGTGTTGGCGTGAACATTAATGCAACCCTGATTGGCCAATCCGTTGCGTTCTTCATTTTTGTAGTGTTTTGCATGAAGTTCGTGTGGCCTCCGGTCATCGCGGCTTTGCACGAACGTCAGAAGAAGATCGCGGATGGTTTGGACGCTGCCAGCCGTGCAGCTCGCGACCTGGAGCTGGCCCAAGAGAAAGTGGGTCATCAACTGCGCGAAGCTAAAGCACAGGCAGCTGAAATCATTGAGCAAGCCAAGAAGCGCGGTAACCAGATCGTCGAAGAGGCTGTTGAAAAAGCCCGCGTCGAAGCTGACCGTGTGAAGGCTTCGGCTCATGCCGAGATCGAACAGGAACTGAACGGCGTCAAAGACGCGCTGCGTGCCCAACTGGGTGCTCTGGCGGTCGGCGGTGCGGAGAAGATCCTCGGTGCCACAATCGATCAAAACGCGCACGCGGAGCTGGTTAACAAACTGGCTGCTGAAATTTAAGCGAGGGCGATCATGGCAGAACTGACCACGTTGGCTCGACCTTACGCTAAGGCAGCCTTCGAGCACGCCCAGGCCCACCAGCAACTGGCCTCTTGGTCAGCCATGCTCGGCCTGGCTGCAGCAGTGTCGCAAGATGACACCATGCAGCGCGTGCTCAAGGCCCCGCGCCTGACGAGCGCAGACAAGGCCGCCACTTTTATTGAAGTGTGCGGCGACAAGTTTGATGTGAAAGTGCAGAACTTCATCAACGTCGTTGCCGAAAACGACCGTCTCCCGCTTTTGCCGGAGATCGCCGCTCTGTTCGACCTGTACAAGGCCGAACAAGAGAAATCGGTAGACGTTGAAGTCACCAGTGCTTTCGCATTGAACCAAGAACAGCAAGACAAACTCGCCAAGGTTCTCAGTGCACGACTCGACCGGGAAGTGCGCCTGCAAGTTGCGGAAGACAGGTCCCTCATTGGGGGCATTGTCATTCGCGCCGGCGACCTGGTTATCGATGGCTCGGTTCGCGGCAAACTCGCGAGCCTTGCCGAAGCATTGAAATCTTGAGTTTGAAGGGGCAGCAGAGCAATGCAGCAACTCAATCCTTCCGAAATAAGTGAAATTATCAAGGGCCGCATCGACAAGCTCGATGTGACCTCCCAAGCCCGTAACGAAGGCACTGTCGTCAGCGTATCTGACGGCATCGTGCGGATTCACGGTCTGGCCGACGTCATGTACGGCGAGATGATCGAGTTTCCGGGCGGCGTCTACGGTATGGCCCTCAACCTGGAGCAAGACTCCGTAGGTGCCGTTGTATTGGGCGCTTACACCAGTCTGGCCGAAGGCATGAGCGCCAAGTGCACAGGCCGCATCCTGGAAGTTCCGGTTGGTAAGGAACTGCTGGGCCGCGTAGTCGACGCACTGGGTAATCCTGTTGATGGCAAAGGTCCACTGGGCAACACCTTGACCGACGCGGTCGAGAAAGTTGCTCCAGGCGTGATCTGGCGTAAGTCGGTAGACCAGCCTGTACAGACTGGCTACAAGGCTGTCGATGCCATGATCCCGGTCGGCCGTGGCCAGCGTGAGCTGATCATCGGTGACCGTCAGATCGGTAAAACCGCTCTGGCGATCGACGCGATCATCAACCAGAAGAACAGCGGCATTTTCTGCGTCTACGTCGCCATTGGTCAGAAGCAATCGACCATCGCCAACGTGGTTCGCAAGCTGGAAGAAAACGGCGCCCTGGCCAACACGATCATCGTGGCTGCCAGTGCTTCGGAATCTCCTGCGCTGCAATTCCTGGCACCGTACTCCGGTTGCACCATGGGTGAATTCTTCCGCGACCGCGGTGAAGACGCGCTGATCGTTTATGACGATCTGTCCAAGCAAGCAGTGGCTTACCGCCAGATTTCCCTGCTGCTGCGCCGTCCACCAGGCCGTGAAGCTTACCCAGGCGACGTGTTCTATCTCCACTCCCGTCTGCTGGAGCGCGCATCGCGCGTTTCCGAAGAATACGTAGAGAAGTTCACCAACGGCGCAGTGACCGGCAAAACCGGTTCCCTGACCGCACTGCCGATCATCGAAACCCAGGCTGGCGACGTTTCCGCGTTCGTTCCGACCAACGTGATTTCCATCACCGACGGTCAGATCTTCCTGGAATCGGCCATGTTCAACTCCGGGATCCGTCCTGCAGTGAACGCCGGTGTTTCGGTATCCCGTGTGGGTGGTGCCGCTCAGACCAAGATCATCAAGAAGCTCTCCGGTGGTATCCGTACCGCTCTGGCTCAGTACCGTGAACTGGCGGCATTCGCCCAGTTCGCTTCTGACCTGGACGAAGCGACCCGCAAGCAACTTGAGCATGGTCAGCGCGTTACCGAGCTGATGAAGCAGAAGCAATACGCCCCTATGTCGATCGCTGACATGGCGTTGTCGCTGTATGCCGCTGAGCGTGGGTTCCTGACCGACGTTGAAATCGCCAAGGTCGGCAGCTTTGAACAAGCGCTGATTGCTTACTTCAACCGCGATCACGCCGAATTGATGGCGAAGATCAACGTGAAGGGTGACTTCAATGACGATATCGACGCTGGCATGAAAGCCGGTATCGAGAAGTTCAAGGCCACCCAAACCTGGTAAGCCGCAGCGGGAGCCGCGAGGCTCCCGCTTGCTAACCTGATAGGTGTTACATGGCAGGCGCAAAAGAGATTCGCAGTAAGATTGCGAGCATCAAAAGCACGCAAAAGATTACCAGCGCCATGGAAAAAGTGGCGGTGAGCAAAATGCGCAAGGCACAAATGCGCATGGCTGCCAGCCGTCCTTATGCGGAGCGTATCCGTCAGGTAATTGGGCATCTGGCCAACGCCAACCCGGAATACCGCCACCCGTTCATGATCGACCGCGCCGTTAAGCGTGTGGGTTATGTGGTAGTGAGCAGTGACCGTGGTTTGTGCGGTGGTCTGAATACCAACCTGTTCAAGGCCCTGGTCAAGGACATGGCGGTAAACCGCGAAAACGGCGTCGAGATTGATCTGTGTGTGGTGGGTAGCAAGGGTGCGGCCTTTTTCCGCAACTTCGGCGGTAACGTCGTTGCAGCTATCAGCCACCTGGGTGAAGAACCGTCGATCAACGATTTGATCGGCAGTGTGAAGGTGATGCTCGATGCATACCTGGAAGGCCGGATTGACCGCCTCTCCGTGGTATCCAACAAGTTCATCAACACCATGACCCAGCAGCCGACCGTGGAGCAATTGATTCCATTGGTGGCGACTCCGGATCAGGAACTCAAGCACCACTGGGACTACCTCTACGAACCAGACGCCAAAGAGCTGCTTGACGGCTTGATGGTGCGCTACGTGGAGTCGCAGGTGTACCAGGCGGTGGTCGAGAACAACGCAGCTGAACAAGCGGCGCGGATGATCGCGATGAAAAACGCTACCGATAACGCCGGTGATCTGATCAGCGATTTGCAGCTGATCTACAACAAGGCGCGTCAGGCTGCGATCACCCAAGAGATCTCGGAAATCGTCGGCGGCGCTGCCGCGGTTTAACGGTTCAAATATTCAGAGGATCCAGCTATGAGTAGCGGACGTATCGTTCAAATCATCGGCGCCGTTATCGACGTGGAATTCCCACGCGACAGCGTACCGAGCATCTACAACGCGCTGAAAGTACAAGGCGCGGAAACCACCCTGGAAGTTCAGCAGCAGCTGGGCGACGGCGTGGTTCGTACCATTGCGATGGGTTCCACCGAAGGCTTGAAGCGCGGTCTGGACGTTATCGACTCCGGCGCAGCCATCTCCGTACCGGTCGGTAAAGCGACCCTGGGCCGGATTATGGACGTATTGGGTAATCCAATCGACGAAGCTGGCCCGATCGACACCGAAGAGCGCTGGGGCATTCACCGTCCAGCACCTTCGTTCGCCGAACAAGCGGGCGGCAACGACCTGCTGGAAACCGGCATCAAGGTTATCGACCTGGTTTGCCCGTTCGCCAAGGGCGGTAAAGTCGGTCTGTTCGGTGGTGCCGGTGTAGGCAAGACCGTAAACATGATGGAACTGATCCGTAACATCGCCATCGAGCACAGCGGTTATTCCGTGTTCGCCGGTGTGGGTGAGCGTACTCGTGAGGGTAACGACTTCTACCACGAGATGAAGGACTCCAACGTTCTGGACAAAGTGGCACTGGTTTACGGTCAGATGAACGAGCCGCCGGGTAACCGTCTGCGCGTGGCACTGACTGGCCTGACCATGGCTGAGAAGTTCCGTGACGAAGGTAACGACGTTCTGCTGTTCGTCGACAACATCTATCGTTACACCCTGGCCGGTACCGAAGTATCCGCACTGCTGGGCCGTATGCCTTCGGCAGTAGGTTACCAGCCGACCCTGGCTGAAGAGATGGGCGTTCTGCAGGAACGTATCACTTCGACCAAGGAAGGTTCGATCACCTCGATCCAGGCGGTATACGTACCTGCGGATGACTTGACCGACCCGTCGCCTGCCACCACCTTCGCCCACTTGGACGCCACCGTCGTTCTGTCCCGTGACATCGCTTCCCTGGGTATCTACCCGGCGGTCGATCCACTCGACTCGACTTCGCGCCAGCTGGACCCGAACGTGATCGGCCAGGAGCACTACGACACCGCTCGCGGCGTTCAGTACGTGCTGCAGCGTTACAAGGAACTGAAGGACATCATTGCGATCCTGGGTATGGACGAGCTGTCGGAAACCGACAAGCAGTTGGTAAACCGTGCTCGTAAGATCCAGCGTTTCTTGTCGCAGCCGTTCTTCGTGGCTGAAGTCTTCACCGGTGCCTCGGGTAAATACGTTTCCCTGAAAGACACCATTGCTGGCTTCAAAGGCATCCTCAACGGTGACTACGACCACCTGCCAGAACAAGCGTTCTACATGGTCGGCGGCATCGAAGAAGCGATCGAGAAAGCCAAGAAACTGTAATCCTGGCGCCCGGCGACGGGCGCTCATCAGGTTGAGGCAATCAGATGGCTATGACAGTCCATTGCGATATCGTCAGCGCGGAAGGGGAAATCTTCTCCGGTCTGGTAGAAATGGTGATTGCACACGGCGAACTCGGTGACCTGGGTATTGCCATGGGCCACGCGCCGTTGATCACCAGCTTGAAGCCAGGTCCGATCACGCTGACCAAGCAAGGCGGGGAACGTGAGGTGTTTTACATCTCTGGTGGTTTCCTCGAGGTTCAGCCGAACATGGTCAAAGTACTTGCCGACACTGTGCAACGTGCTGGCGACCTGGATGAAGCCTCCGCTCAGGAAGCCGTCAAGGCTGCCGAGAAGGCGCTGAACGAAAAAGGCGCAGACTTCGACTACAGCGCTGCTGCAGTCCGTCTGGCCGAAGCCGCAGCCCAGCTGCGGACGCTCCAGCAGATCCGCAGGAAGTAAGCGGCCACGCCGTAATGCTTATGCGTGATTGATTAAAAAGGGTAGCCTCGGCTACCCTTTTTCTTTTTTTGCAAAACACTTCTTTGGTCTGAACCCGGACCGCCCAGGATTGGTAGCCATTCATGTCTCTTGAAATCGTCATTCTCGCCGCAGGCCAGGGCACACGCATGCGTTCGGCCCTGCCAAAGGTGCTGCATCCGGTCGCTGGCAACTCCATGCTTGGCCATGTTATCCACAGCGCTCGGCAGCTGGATCCGCAACGCATCCACGTAGTGATCGGTCACGGTGCCGATGCTGTGCGCGAGCGTCTGGCGGCGGATGACCTCAATTTCGTGTTGCAAGACAAACAACTCGGCACCGGCCACGCCACTGCCCAGGCAGTGCCGTTCATCACCGCTGACACCGTGCTGATCCTCTATGGCGACGTGCCGCTGATCGAAGTCGACACTCTGCAACGTTTGCTCAAGCACGTAGTGCCTGGTCAGATGGGCCTGCTCACCGTTGAGCTGGACGACCCCACCGGCTACGGACGCATCGTGCGCAACGCCGACGGCAAAGTCGCCGCCATCGTTGAACACAAGGACGCCAGCGAAGCCCAACGCGCCATCACCGAAGGCAACACCGGGATCATGGCCGTGCCGGCCAGCCGTTTGGCGGACTGGATGAGCCGTCTGTCCAACAACAATGCCCAGGGCGAGTACTACCTCACCGACGTCATCGAGATGGCCGTGAGCGATAGCCTGGTAGTTGCCACCGAGCAGCCCCACGACCCGATGGAAGTGCAGGGCGCCAACGATCGCAAGCAATTGGCAGAGCTGGAGCGTCACTATCAGTTGCGCGAAGGACGCCGGCTCATGGCTCAAGGCGTCACCTTGCGCGACCCGGCCCGTTTCGATGTACGCGGTGAAGTCACCGTGGGCCGCGACGTGCTGATCGACATCAACGTGATCCTCGAAGGCCGCGTGGTCATCGAAGACGACGTGGTGATTGGGCCCAATTGCGTAATCAAGGACAGCACCCTGCGCAAAGGCGTGGTGGTCAAGGCCAACAGCCATATCGAAGGCGCGGTGATGGGCGAGGGCAGCGATGCAGGGCCGTTCGCGCGTCTACGCCCTGGCAGCGTGCTGGGCGCTCAGGCCCACGTGGGTAACTTCGTCGAGTTGAAAAACGCTCGCCTCGGCGAAGGTGCCAAGGTCGGTCACCTGACTTACCTGGGCGACGCCGTTATCGGCGCACGGACCAATATCGGTGCCGGCACGATCACCTGCAATTACGACGGTGCCAACAAATACCAGACGACGATTGGTGAGGACGTGTTCATCGGCTCCAATAACTCGCTGGTCGCGCCCGTCACCATTGACGACGGCTCCAACACTGCGGCGGGTTCAACCATCAACCAGAATGTGGACAAGTCCCAGCTGGCCGTAGCCCGCGCTCGCCAACGCAACATCGACGGCTGGAAACGCCCGGTCAAACTCCCCAAGACCTGAGTTATCCACAACTCTTCAGCGAATGCGATCTCCTGTGGGAGCTGGCTTGCCTGCTCCCACATTTGATTGGTGGTGGCCCTAAAAAACATTGCGGCCACTGCTTGACGAACGCTCACCAATAGGTTTTGATTGCCTTCGCTATCTTTCGAAACGAAACTTATCATTACCATGTCGAAACGAAATACCCCTCAACGCCGCCACAACATCCTGACCTTGCTCAATGAACAGGGCGAAGTCAGCGTGGACGAGTTGGCCAAACGTTTCGAAACGTCGGAAGTCACCATCCGCAAGGATCTGGCGGCCCTCGAAAGTAACGGCCTGTTGCTGCGCCGTTACGGAGGGGCAATCACCATGCCTCAGGAACTGGTGGGCGATGCCGCCCAACCCATCTCGGCACACAAACGCGCCATCGCGCGGGCCGCCGTGCTGCGTTTGCGCGAACACGCCCGCATCATCATCGACAGCGGCAGCACCACCGCCGCGATGATCCCCGAGCTGGGTCACCAGCCTGGCCTGGTGGTGATGACCAACTCCCTGCACGTCGCCCGCGCCTTGAGCGAACTGGAACACGAGCCGGTGCTGTTGATGACCGGCGGCACCTGGGACCCGCATTCGGACTCGTTCCAGGGCCAGGTCGCCGAGCAGGTTTTGCGTTCCTACGATTTTGATCAACTGTTCATCGGCGCCGATGGCATCGATTTGCAGCGCGGTACCACCACCTTCAACGAACTGCTGGGCCTGAGCCGCGTCATGGCCGAAGTCGCCCGTGAAGTCGTGGTAATGGTCGAATCCGACAAGATCGGCCGCAAGATTCCCAACCTGGAACTGCCCTGGAGCAGCGTCCATACCCTCATCACCGATGATCGCCTGCCGCTTGAGGCCCGCGACCAGATACAAGCCCGCGGCATCACGCTGATATGCGCGGCAATCATCTAGGAGAAATACCATGTGTGGCATTGTAGGCGCCGTCGCCGAACGTAACGTTACCGCTATCCTCATTGAAGGCCTCAAGCGTCTGGAATACCGCGGCTATGACAGCGCTGGCGTGGCGGTCTTCACCAATGCCGGCCAGCTGGAGCGCATGCGCCGTCCGGGCAAAGTCAGCGAGTTGGACCAGGCCCTGGCCGGTGAGCCGCTGGTCGGCCGCCTGGGCATCGCCCATACCCGTTGGGCCACTCACGGCGCGCCGTGCGAGCGCAACGCGCACCCGCACTTCTCCGGCGATCTGGCTGTGGTGCACAACGGCATCATCGAGAACCACGAAGCACTGCGCGACCAGCTCAAGGGCCTGGGCTACGTGTTCACCTCGGACACCGACACTGAAGTCATCGCCCACCTGCTCAACCACAAACTGAAGGACCACAGCGACCTGACCACTGCCCTCAAGGCCACGGTCAAGGAACTGCATGGCGCCTATGGCCTGGCCGTGATCAGCGCAAAACAACCCGACCGCCTGGTTGCCGCTCGCAGTGGCAGCCCGCTAGTGATCGGCCTGGGCCTGGGCGAGAATTTCCTCGCCTCCGACCAACTGGCCCTGCGCCAGGTCACCGATCGTTTCATGTACCTGGAAGAAGGTGATATTGCCGACATCCGCCGTGAAAGCGTGGCGATCTGGGACGTGGACGGCAACTCGGTCGAGCGTGAAGCCGTGCAATACCGCGACGGCGCCGAAGCTGCCGACAAGGGCGAGTTCCGCCACTTCATGCTCAAGGAAATCCACGAGCAGCCTTCCGTGGTGCAACGCACCCTCGAAGGTCGCCTGAGCCAGAACCAGGTGCTGGTCAACGCCTTCGGCCCGCAAGCCGCCGAGTTGTTCGCCAAAGTGCGCAACGTGCAGATCGTCGCCTGCGGTACCAGCTACCACGCTGGCATGGTCGCGCGTTACTGGCTGGAAGAACTGGCCGGCATCCCTTGCCAGGTCGAAGTCGCCAGCGAGTTCCGCTACCGCAAAGTGGTGGTGCAGCCCGATACCCTGTTCGTGACCATCTCCCAGTCCGGCGAAACAGCCGACACCCTGGCCGCTCTGCGCAACGCCAAAGAGCTGGGCTTCCTCGCCAGCCTGGCCATCTGCAACGTCAGCATCAGCTCCCTGGTGCGTGAATCCGACCTTACCCTGCTGACCCAGGCCGGTCGCGAAATCGGCGTGGCCTCCACCAAGGCGTTCACCACCCAACTGGTCGGCTTGCTGCTGCTGACCCTGTCCCTGGGCCAAGTGCGCGGCACCCTCGGCGAAGGCGTCGAAGCCATGCTGGTGGAGGAGCTGCGCCGCTTGCCGACCCGTCTGGGCGAAGCCCTCGCGATGGACAGTACCGTGGAAAAAGTCGCCGAACTGTTCGCCGACAAGAACCACACCCTGTTCCTCGGCCGTGGTGCACAGTACCCGGTGGCGATGGAAGGCTCGCTGAAACTCAAGGAAATCTCGTACATCCATGCCGAAGCCTACCCGGCCGGTGAGCTGAAGCACGGCCCGCTGGCCTTGGTGGACGACGACATGCCGGTGGTTACCGTCGCGCCGAACAACGAACTGCTGGAAAAGCTCAAGTCCAACCTGCAGGAAGTCCGTGCCCGTGGCGGCCAACTGATCGTGTTCGCCGACGAAAAAGCCGGCATGACCAACGGCGAAGGCACCCACGTCATCAACATGCCGCACATCCACGACACCCTGTCGCCGATCCTCTACACCATCCCGCTGCAATTGCTGTCGTACTACGTTGCAGTGCTTAAAGGCACCGACGTTGACCAGCCGCGTAACTTGGCCAAGTCGGTGACGGTGGAGTAATAAGCCACGTGCTTGGAGGCCTTTGAAGCTACGAAATAAAGTCTGTCGGAACTAAATAAAGTCTGTCGCTGGTGCATCCGGACCCTCTGGTTTGGTAGCCAGCGCTGCTTCCCTCCGCACCCTGCTCTGGGCGCAACTCTAGGCTTTTAACGACCATAATGATCTTAGCAATCCAGCCTGAGGAAACTGTGCGTTCCTTTGTGGAAAGAACTCTTTTTATCAAAGGAGCACATTCTTCCGAGAAAGTTTTTCGTCAATTTCCCAAACACCGTCCCTTAAGGGCGGATATCGCAATAATCGCTGAAATGCTGGGGTGGATTGGCTGCTACGGCTTGAACAAAATGCTTCATAGGCATACTAACTATCCGCTAAAGGGGGTTTTTAAGAATATTCAAGATATCTCCTACTCGGGTGACCAATACATAGGTGATTCAGGACTCTACGATTCAAATAGAAATCCATCAGGATTTTGTCCAGTTTGTGTAAAAGAAGATATGGAACGCCTAGGGTTCTCGTTCTGGCGGCGCGCTCACTGTTGTGAGCTGAAAGTCTGCGCTGAGCACAATGTAGAGCTAATCAAGCGCTGCCCCTCTTGTGACAAGCAGTTTTGTCATGGAGGTCATGATCTTGAAGTGATGTGGACCAGCTGCGAGGGCCTACATCTTACAGACTGCCCCGTGACGTTGAACACGGATCTTTATGAGCTGAAGAAGGCTCAGGTTTTCAGGGATATTCTGTCATTCTCCCATCACCTTTCGGAGGAGGCGGTTCTCACGGTTTTGGATGAAAGAATCGATCAAGACGATAACTTAAAGCGAGCAATCTGGAACTCCGGATCCAACATGCAGTTGGGAGATAAAGTTAAATGGCGGCTGGAGATTGTCAGGGAGGCAAGGTCTGTAAACAGGCTCCCACACAGGGAATCCACTGATTTTATTATCCAAGCTATAGTCGGAGCCTTTGAAAAATTTGCTGACTTTATTAGTGAGGTGAAAGCATACGGGGATAAGATTCGCCCGACCGAGTCACTGTGGTCGACTTATATATCAGGGCATCAAGAATCAACGCACTTTGTTGAAGAGGACTATGAACATGGTGTTGGGGTTTGGTGCTGTCCTTACCCAGCTAAGAAAATTTTGGGGCTTTGGGATTGGCGGCCGGTGTATTATCCCTGCTGCAACTTTGAGCGACCAAAGAGGAAAGGTCTTCAACCTCGACCCGAATGTGTTAAGAATGCGCCGCCGTGTATCTACAGGCTGAGATAGCTCTTAGAGCTAAGGTACTATACGAGGATTCTGATGCTGCCACGCAGTGTTTCATATAGGCATCGGTCATCCCTTCATACGGCAAGATTGGCATCCGCAATCTTTGGCTTGATCGACGGTACTGTTCACTCTCACTGCGGCACAAGGAAGGCAGAACTAATTACATATAGATGTCGAATTCAATCCTGAGCAAGACGTCCCGAACCTCGGGATAATCGTCAGGCTCAACCAACAGGCTGCAAGGGCTGCGTCGGTTGAGTGCAAGTACTGGGGCAACGTGCCACCTATCGGCGTGTGTACGGCTTCCTGGGGTGTTAGTCGCCTGCATATAAGCTCGTGGCCGCGGTATACGGAGCTCCAGAATGCTGACGGGCGCGAAAGGCCAACCCTAGGATCGAAATCTTACTCCTGTCCTTACACCTCGTTCGTGTATTCACCCGGCGTGAAGGGGCTACTGAAACTCCCTGGCTATACCGCATTGCCCCGTTGTCGTGGAGAACCGTCGACTTGGAGGTGCAGCACCGTTGACAAGTAGGCTCTGGACATAGCGTATCGGTCCCGATTTTCCAAGCAAGACGAGAGCATGGGAACCCTGGCATAAAGATCGGCCCTGGTGACCGGGCCCCGCTGCAGTTCAGCGATCGATTTGCACGCCCTTCGTAACGTGCTGAGGAGCCGAGAATCCCGGGCCTCCCAGTCAACGGAGTGCTTTCTAACTTGAGCAGGTTTGGCGAAGTTCTGCTCTTCGACCATCAACCATGCTTTGTCGTTTCTATAAAGCCAGGCATAGAGAGACGGGATTATGTTCCTCAGAGCTTGGACTCCCAGTTCAGGATGCAAGCCGTGCAGGTGTTGCCACTCCGCTCTGTGCTCCGCTATCTCCCGGGCTTGCCTAGCTTCAATAGCTTGGGCATTGATAACTGGATGCGCACGCAACAGCTTGTTGATCGTAGAAACAGTGATCTTAAACTCTTTACAAAGCTCCTGCTTTGAAATGCCCTTGCCCAGTTTCAACAGCAGATCTTCTTTGAGCCGGCCTTTTAGACGTTTGGGCCTGGGTGTGTTTTTAGTTTGAACCGCAGCGTTTGAAAGTGAGACTTGCTCATCAGGTCTTCGCGATGGAGCGCTTACGACTTGCTGGGCTAATCGGGCCACTTCAGTTTTGTAGGCCTCTATGAACGCGTGCAGGTCATCAAATAGCCAATCAATCAACACCAGATGCTTAATAGGATGAATGCTTCTGCGGGGAGTACGGATAAGCTGGTTCATAAATGAATCAGTGCTTTTCTCATCTTCCGGCAATGAATCAAACAGATGAAAGCGACGAAGCGGCTCTATGCGATCTAGCAGCGATGCAGATCGACCCTTTTGGAGCATAGCTGTTCGATAGGTCGCAACCACGGCGCGGGGCTCTAGAGACATTACTCTGCCTATGGCCGCAAGATCGATGACATTGTTTGCCAAGTTCAGAAAAGCCGGGCGTGACCACACCTTCTGTGATGAGGCCTGTTGGACCAAGCAGTCCTGCGTAGGTAGTGACCATTCAAACCTACCTGACCATCGCCTACTTTTGGTGGATACCATGAGCCAAGCTTGGTGGCGTGGACAGATCAACATACCTGGATATTGGTGTGTGAGATGCCAGTACGCTACACCATGGGCGTACATATCCTCGCGCATACAATACGGACATGCTTTCAACGGGTGTTCAGCGCCAAAACCACTTGATACCAAGCCAAGTCGATATTTAAGCGAATCAATTCGATCGCCTTTTATAGTTTTTATTGCATCTTCAATTTTGGTTTTATTTTGGAACGGTACAAATACTGAGAATATTGTGTGATGCAGAAGAATCGACTCAGCGTTTCCCCAATAATGAAATTCATTCTGTTCTAAAGCTGCTATGCCGCAAGGAATATCATGCTTTATAAATTTCTCAGATAGACCCAGCACGGCGGTCGATGTAGTCGCAGGGTCAAGGTTGCCCATTACCAAATGCTGCCGACTGCATAGGCTAAATAGTGTTTCGTCGGGTAGCCAGTCCAGCCGAGGGAATTGCCCTGTCACCCATTCTTGATCTGACGTGACGCTCATGTGGCCTCCGAACGGAATCAGAGGAAACGAGTTTAGCGGCCGGCTACTCGTGCTACGGATCAGTTTCGCCTAAACAGGCGGACGATTATTCACGAATCGTAGGTCCCATAACTGGGGGGAGTTAGCATATTTTTTTAATTACCGGGTCATCTATACATGCCTATTTTTGGCGCTCCAAGCACCGAAAACACTGGGAAGTCAGTAAAAAAGCGCCGGCGGAGGCGCAACTTGGCTGTTTTATTCCAGTTGTCAACCGACATTTTTCGGCGGTAACATGCATCATTAAGGGACGTTTACTAAAGGCAGTACTGAAACTGAAGATGCAACAAACGACCGATGCAAGCTCTGCCTAATTAGCGTTGAGGTTACTATCAAAGTGCAGCTATCTCAAATGAGGTAGTTTGAGTGCCTATTACTGAAGCTTGAGGAAAAACAACATGGAATCTGGATAGAAAACCCAGGAGCCAGATAGACAAAGGCCCAAGTGTGACCTTGGGCCTTTGAGGATAAGTCAGCTTTCGACTCCTGACGAATCCATTGTCTATCCCCTCGCGTAGGGCGTCAAGCCCTGCACGGCTCCGCTCGTCTCCAGAAAAGTATACTGCGCGTGGTGTAGCTATTGTCATGCCCGCGCTATTGGATGGCTTATTCAACCGATGTAGGTGGACTGTTATGTGTCACCTGCTAAGGATTGAATGGATGGTAGATAAAAAGTGGATCTAAAAAAATCGTTACTCCGCATAATGGGCCGGCAAGGCCATTTCAAATGGGGAGATAATTACTTATCCGGAATTTACGCAGTCCCTGGTGAAGCACCCAAGGGCTCTCGTATATGCCGCCTTAATAGCAGGAAGCTTGGACGAGCACTGCATCTTCTTTCTACCCCTGAAAGAATCTTCGCACAACTGGCCCTTTATAATCCCGACGTCTTCGAGTTGCATGAGCAGAAATTGCTCAGCCCCATTCCACAAGTTCATCCACTTCAAGGAAACCCCTTAGCTGCTGGGCTGAAACTTCTGCCAGTGAAGGGAACATCATTGGTTGCAGAGGAAATCGGTCTCAAACACGCTACGGCTGTCGTGACCTACGATGATGGTGAGCGCGAGAGGGTTCCCCACCCCTATTTGGGCGATCTGCTTCTCTATATCCAGCCGAAAGGCTCGGACCCCTACGCTGTGAACTGGACAGTAAAGTTGAGTGCGAAGGATTTTGATGAGGTCGCTCGGGGAAGTTTGAAGAGCTTGGCAAAACAGAAAGAACACCGCGAGAAAGCTCGCTTGCGGCATGCCTTGGAAGAGGTTTACTACCACAGTGCAGGTATCAGAACTGTGAGGGTTTCCAGAGATCTGCTGGATCCAGTCCTAGTGGCCAACTTAGATCTTCTGTATGGCTACCATGATCGCGAGATCAGCCTCGAATCAAATCTTCTCGAGGATTTCTCACACGACATCGAAGACTGTGTCACTCAAGGGAGACGAGTAGCGTGCGTTGCCTTGATGTACGGACAGCGGTGGGGGCGACGTGATCTGTTTCTGACGAAGATCTACAAAGACATATGGGAGCGCAAGCTACCGGTCAGTTTGTTTGACCCGATCCTTATCGACCATCCATTGGTGACGTCTGCGCCGGATGTTCTGCAGGTCTATAGCTCACTTTTTGCCGGACTGTCCGAATGATCACTGGCTCTAAGCTGAGAGCACCTGAAGGATTCAAAGGGCTGACGAAGGATGTCGAATACTATTTCCTTGCAAGTGACGGCAGGGCAAACAGGGCACGCCTTGTATTTTTTGATGAAGAGGGCACCACTGCGAGTTTGCTAACGCTTTCCCGGCCTGAATTTGATATGGCGCTGACCAATGGTGATCTTGTGGAATGCGGTAGTGACGCCACACCTCCTTGGTTAATGGCCATCCAAGGCATTTCAGTGGAACAATTGGAAAAATATCGGGTAAGGGCAACGAAAAGCTACGATGAAATGGTTAACAAGCGTTATCTTGCCATAGCGGATTTGGTAGCCGATGCCGAGGAGATCCTCTCTAGCGACAATCCTGAATCGATCATCAACGCTCATGCTGCCAATCAATCTCCTTCTCAGAATGCAGCCCGGTTGAGGTTTTGGTTTTTTAGCTATCTGGTGTTCGGCCGCTCGAAGTGGGCGCTTATGCCCAAGTTCGACCGCTGCGGCAGAGGCAAAAGGGAACAGACCCCAGACGGGCAAATGTTGGGAAGGCCGCCAAAGTCAGGACGCAAATCCCGATCTCCTGCTACGCCCGAAATGCAGGCTTCTATCCTGAACGGGTTCATCAAATACAATGATAAAACTAAATCTGACGCTGAAATCTTTGGTGCCGTGTTGTTGGGTGAATTCGGTTGTGTTCCTGTTACAACATCGACAGGAAATAAGCAGTTCTATCATCCCGAAGGTAAGCCCTTCCCCACAAAAGGACAGTACGATTACTATCTTGGTCAGGCGATAAGTACCAAGGCGTATAGGAAAGCACGCAGAGGTATTAGTGGGGCTCGAGCTAAGTCTGGCTTTGTCGGAAGCTTTGCCCATGACCTGGTCAATGTAAACCAACTCGTTGAATTTGACGGCTATAACCCCAAAGGCAAGATATCTGGCTTGCTCGAAGGATCCGCTATGGATTCGGCCTGTATAGTTCGAGGGGTGTGTGGCCAGTCTGGTGCTGTAGTCGCCTTGGGTTTCTCCGAAAACAAAGAAACCATGGAAGCCTACCGCATGGCCCTGTTCTCGATGGCCATTTGCAAGGTCAAATTTGCGTCGTTGTTTGGCCTGACGATCAGAAAAGAAGACTGGCCGACTTACGGTCTGCCGCAAAACATCGTCTTTGACCGTGGGCCAGGCTCAACCATGGGCGTACCGATTCGTTCAGAAGCAAGGGCCCGTGGCGAAATGATGAGTTGGTTATCCAGACTTGAACTGACTCCTACTCACTCGGGTCAGTCGAAAGCAACGGTTGAATCGTCGCATCCTAGGACCAAATCTGACAATGATCAGCCAACACACTTTCATAGCTCTCTCAACTTTGTAGAGATATGCAAGCGGCATATTCTGCAAGCTATTTACGATAACCATGTTTCAGATGCTGAAGGGAGAATGACCCCTGAGATGTTGGAAGTGGGCTTCAGCCCCACCCCACATAACATTTACAACTTCTATAGTGATCTTGGTTACGATTCCGGCACGGAGTTAAGTTTTGACTACGCCGTGAGAGAATTCCTGACACTTCATCCGGCGCACATCAAAAGGAGTGGGGTATATTTTTATGGTCGTAAGTACAATTCATCGAAGCTAATTGACACCGAGGTTTTTGACCGCATTGCGCTCAATGGCAAGATACCGGTCAAAGCTTATGTGATGACCATGTGTGTCAGGCATATCTGGATCGAATTAGAAGGCGTTTTGTACGAATTGGACTTTGTAAAGCCGGCGAGCGTACATCCCAGCAGCGTCGACATTTCGCTGTCGGATCTTCAAGTGCTCAATGATAATCGGCTGCGCGGTAATGCGGAGCGTCGTGAGGAGAAGCCCGTAATCCTTCAGGATCGCAATGCCCAATTTCTTCACGCCACAGGCAAAGCCTGGGACAGTGGTACCCGCAAGACTGGGCGTCCTGCGAAGGGAGGAGCGGCTGAGCGTGATGCCGCCGACCAGAAGCGGTTGATGGGGAAAGGCAATGACTAACATCTTTTCTGCGCGCTTTGACGGGCTGGACAGGCTGGCTGATATCCGGAGTTTGATTACAGTGCAACCTGATCCGGTAGCCGGGCTTGAGGAGTTGAGCCCTGCATTGGCCGCTGAGCGTTTGTCAGAGGTACTGAAGACGATATTCCTTCCCAACCAGTTTTCTTTGGACTTCATCAAAGACAGCGTTGATCGTGCGCGCAGCTTTTCGGCTGAGAGTTTCTCCACGGACCAGCAATATCAGCGGCGGCTGTATCACCCCCCTGAGAACGAGGCGTTTCCTATCTGCCTCACCGGCCTTGCAGGGGTTGGGAAGAGCCAAACTATTAGTGCGCTGATGAAGGTGATGCCTGGGCCTGCACCTTATGCATCCGCTCATTACCACGAACCTCATATATTAATCTCGTACTGGTACGCCAGCGCCAGGGGTAAGGCTGGCGGCAGGCAGTTGTTGGAAGACTTTCTCGGTGGCGACGCGACAGGAGTAAGAGCGAATACATCAAAGCTACTGACGGAGTGCAGGCGTAGAGTTAATCGTGATGGTGTATCACTAATGGTGCTCGAAGAGATGCAGCATCAGAGCACTGGACAAGGGGTAGCCCGCGTTACGGATATTCTCCTCACCATGTCCGGGCTTGGGGTTCCGATGATCTATGTGGCCAACTACAGTCTCGGTCACAAATTGCTGACAAGGAACAGTGAGGACAAGCAACGGCTTCTCTCTGAACCCCGTGTCATGCTACCGGACCATCCTGACTCGAAGGCCTGGAAGGAGTATGTTCTAGAATGCATACGGGTGAGCGGAGGGCGCGTATCTGCAGATCCAAGTGCTCTGGTACATGAGCTGTATCGCTGGACGTTTGGTATAAAGCGTCTGGCGGTTCAACTGATCAAGGTGGCGTATCTTGAAACTCGTGCGGCCCGTCGCCATACGATTACTTTGGACGACGTCAACAAGGCATACCTTTCAGCCGCTTACTCCAGCAGCAGGGACGACGTCGAGGAGCTAATTCGCCTCAGCGTTCATAAGAGCAAAACCGGGGGGAGGCCTGACCTTAGTTGCCCGTTCCCGGTGCCGATGCCATCAAACGTCTTGAGCTTTGCCAAGGACGATCGCGCTTCACGAGTGAGCGAGAAGGTTTTTGTTTCATCCCTTACAGCCGAAGAGCGTAAGACTTTCGAGCAGCTCCATCCACCGGGTTCATCGTCCAATCTCCCGTCGAAGCCCAAGCGAGAGAAGAAGCCAGCATTGCCCGCGCAAACTCGGGAAGGCTTAGAGGATGCGTACAGCCGACTGCTATCAGAGTCCAAAGGGTCACCTAAGCCCAGAGGGCCTGCAAAGTAAGCGCTACGAAAGCGGTCGCGTTGCGCTCCCAAGACATTGTCAGTCCTATGAAAAGGGTGTGGCTTGCATCAGCGCAGGCAACACTTGCTCGGCCGAGCCCATGAGCATCAGCTCGTTTGGAGCCCCTAGGCAAACGTCTGCAATGTTGACGTTGATGACCGTCGCTCCAGATGTCGACGCGATTTCAGGAATATCCGCCGCAGGCCTGACGATTCCTGAAGTCCCTACAGAGATCAGAACGTCGCAATTTTTGACGTCAGCCAATGCTGCTTTCCAAGCCCCGGCAGGCAGATCCTCTCCAAACCACACAACTCCAGGTCGTAGTTTCCCATTGCACCGCTTACACCGTGGCGGCTCTACCCATTGTCCTTCTGCAGAAACCTGAAATTGATCAGTCGTGAGTTCCGCTGGACGCTTGCAGGCAAAGCAGATCGGATTGATCAAGCTGCCGTGCAAATGCATGACGTTCTGAGATCCCGCGCGCTCGTGCAGGTCATCGATATTCTGAGTGATAACCGAAACCTGTATGCCGGTGCTCGCCAGTCGGCTAATCGAAAGATGAGCGGCGTTTGGTTGGGCTTGGCCAGCTTGGGAACGCCGCCACAGGTACCATCCCCAGACCAGTTGAGGGTTCTCTCGAAAAGCCCGTGCTGTTTCCAACTTTTCAGGGTCGTGTTTCTCCCAAAAGCCTGTGAGCTTGTCCCGAAATGTTGGAATTCCACTTGCAGCAGAGACGCCGGCGCCGGTGAAAAACACGACTTTTCGAGCAGCAGCCAAGGCTCCGATAGCTCTATCCCAATCGTTCATCTGGGGACTTTCGCGTCTGTATCGTAAGTGATCGGGGAGTGATAGCTGATTTCGGTGGAAGAGCTGAAAACCGGACCCATTGGGGACACGTCAGGATCTGACGCTTCTTCGATCAGACCCGCCAGCAGCATCTGAAACGGATTTGGATAGTGACGCAGGAGAAATTTGGCGTCACGGCGTATCCGTTCGGGCAAAGATGAATCTTGGGATAGCTCAAGCAGAAATTTCCCCGTCTGGATGACTGCCCGTGTGCGTTCATTCGGCATGGTCATAGTGAGGCCCTCAAAGTCATTGCGCAGGAGTAGTTGGTTACTCATTCTCGGCAATCTTCAGTTTAGCTCTGTTGAGCTGACATGCCGATCTGCACTTTTTGCCGCTTTAGGTGCTCCTGCACTTCTTCGGCCACGGCTATGGGCGATGAGCAACATCATCGTAAGGATTGCGCAAGGTTTGGATGCAGTAGCCATCCGGCAGTCCATGCACCGCTGGATGGGAATACTGTGATTTCGTTTGAGCTTGAGCCGCCTTCAGTCGAAGAGATGGTCAAGCGGATGGAGGCGACGCTGCCGAATTACCCGTACTTGGTTGCTGTGCGAGACGACCAGGTCGCTGGCTCGCACACGCAGAAGCGCATCGTAGCGAAGTCGGGCGGGCGTGGTATGACGTGGTGCTGGCGATATGAGGACGCAAGGTTTTCACACAGCTCATGCCGGATCGTGTTGTCGAAAAAAGGCAGCGTGGGACTGCACAAAGCACTTGGCCTCTCTCACATCGGCACGCATCCAGAGGTGGGATTCAAGCATGGTGCGTGGCAGGACGTTGGTTATTGCCGCACTGCGCTGGATGTCACGCATCCGCCAAAATCGCCCGAGCCATTCAGTGGGATCAATACGCAGATTTAGTGACTACAGATCATGAAAGTAGCTAATCTCCGGCTTTGGGCTCATGTAGCCGTGATGCTGCGACCAATCAATGCTGGAAGGTGACCTACCAGCAAGCAGAGGGTAGAGCCAGGAAGCCTTACTGCAATGCTTGAAACCAAGATAGTAGTTGGGGTGGTGGTCCCACATCATCGAATTATCAATCGGCGCCGTGCAATTGTATTCGCTGAATTGCAAGCTTCTATTCTCGTTTAGAAAATTGGCAAAATTTGCCAGGCTGCCATGGCCGCCACCACCCATACGATCATTTAAATAAAAGCGACCGCTATACCCAGAGGCAATGTTTGGTTTGTCGTCCTTGCATCTGAACATCAGCAAGGTACCGTCATGTGGGCCTGGATTGCCGTCGGAATCCTCAACGGTGCAGAGCCGGACCAGCTTGATACTGACACCACTGCCGCTGACTGCTGGCTCGAAAAACTCGTGATAGTCCCCGCCAACTTCTGGATATGGAAACATGGAGCTTGAGCCGTTGATTAGCCACTCCAGACTGCAACTGTAGCGGTCAGCAATACGCTTGGCCAGATCAAAGGGCAGCGCTTCACGACCGTCGATGCAGTTCATCAGAGTTGCCGGCGACGTTTCCCCTAAAGCCAAGGCTAGGTGAGGCAAGTCGCTGCGCTCGCCCCAGGAAAAAACGTCGTCTTCGCGCAAGCGCATAAATAGCTTTTGCAAACGCTGGCCGGTAGAGCGCTGCCAAGATTCACACAGCGACGCTGTCTCAGGCTGAGGCGCTTCGAGGGATTCAAGATAACGCGCCAGTCCAAACCGGGTTTCCCCTTCTAGTGAACGTTCATGCCTGGCAGCTGCCTGTAGCAGCAGTTGGTGCAAGTTATCAGGAAAGTCGCGAACGCTTAATCTGGCCATGCAAGATACTCGCTGTCAATTTGAGGGCATTATGACTATTCGTAGGCATAATAGCGACAAAACGACGGCAAGTGCTATCTGTTACGGGTTGATTTGGATAATCACCTTGCTCAGCCGAGCAGCAGATTCACTAAAGAGGCAGGCTTGCATCTCCCGGCATGTTGTTGAGGCCTATTGCCAAATTGCCCTACTTGCCGGCAATGGGCTGCCTCGCGTGCAAATTGGCGCACGGCCTGAGACCGCAATCTTTACAAAAGTCACGTCAGCTTTTGGGTCAAACAGGGTAAGCGCCAATACACAGACGCAAGTGGGTCCCAATGGCCTGAAGACTACTCGCGGCTAAGCATGATCATTATTTGACCGATGTCAGATATAGACTCATACTTCTGACATTAAAGTGGTAAGAGCAGCCTAAGCCTATGAAGACCCTTCCTGAATCGATCCTAGACCACAGCAGGCGTCTGCCTGAGGGTGGCTTACTGAGTCCCAAAGAGTTTCTACACTTGGGGAGCCGGGCTGCTGTAGATCAGGCGCTTTCAAGATTGGCGAAGGCTGGGCAGCTCATTCGCGCGGCTCGTGGGCTTTACCTAGCCGCCATTACAGGCCTGGGTAAGCAAGCAACGCCTTCGATGGATAAGGTTGTTAGCGCCCTGGCTTCGAAGAATCAGGAAGAGATCGTCCTTGATGGGGCGCGCTCTGCAAAGATGCTGGGTCTGTCGGCGCAAGCCCTAGATGGGAACGTTTTTCTCAGCAATGGGCGTACTCGGGCGCTTAAAGTGGGAGATGCAACGGCGGAGATAAGACACGCCCCTCGCTGGATGCTAGCGCTTGGCTCCACGACTGCCGGTGCTGCAATTCGAGCCTTGGCTTGGTTGGGAGAGCGGCGTATAGGTGAGGTGATGGAAAGGCTGCGTAAACAGCTGACTCCCATCGACTGGCAGGCGTTGAACTCGGTGCGGTCGCTCCTGCCATCTTGGATGGCTCTTGCAATCGGTCGAGAGGTGGGGTGACAGGTTGCAGCTCGGCGGAATTTCGGGAGGGGCCATTTAAGACCACTCCAACATGAACTAGGATACGCCGCCATGCCAGTTGCCCGGCTCCAAAGTGTTAGCACGTGTGTGTACAGATGTTGAATTGGGAATGGAGTGCCTGATTATGAAAATCAAAATGCGAGACAAGTTATTGGGAATTATGTAGTCGTGACAGGGTTGTCGAAGTCTATATAAGTTTATTAATCAATAACTTAGAAGGTGGTAATTATGGCAAATGGAAAAATTCTCCGTCAGCTGTTCCGAGCAGGTACCGCTGGCGATGCCGATGCGTTTCGTCTTGCCTCTAAAGCGGTTATCGAGGAGGAGCGGCAGAAGCAGCATCATCTTCTGGCTAACGATCTGGAGCAGATCCTCTACGGCAGCGATTTGAATCTCAAGGCATCCAGTAATACGCCACGAGCTCACTACGACGTTCCCGTAGACAAGGAGCGTGGTTTACCACTGCTCGATATAAGAACTCCAAAGCGGTCTCTTGATGAAGTGATACTTCCCCCCAGCAGTTCCGCTGCATTGGAGGAGATCCTTGAGGAGAACCGGCGTGCTGATGTGCTGCGCAGCTACGGCATGAAGCCCGCTGGCAAGGTGATTTTCTTCGGCCCACCCGGCTGCGGAAAGACGCTTGCTGCAGAGGTCGTGGCCTTCGAGCTTGATCGACCTTTAGCTATCGTCCGCTTGGATGCATTGATGTCCTCGTTCTTGGGCGAAACGGCAGCCAACCTTCGTAAGGTCTTCGATTTTATTGCCCAACATCCGTTTGTTGTTCTCTTCGATGAGTTCGATGCCATCGGTAAAGAACGTGGTGATAGTGGCGACCATGGCGAACTAAGACGTGTTGTGAACGCGGTCCTTCAGATGATGGACTCATACGAAGGTCTTAGTTTGATCCTGGCGGCTACCAACCATGAGAAGATCTTAGACTCTGCCATTTGGCGGCGATTCGATGAGTCGATCGAGTTTCCGCTTCCGGATGAAAAGCAGTTGAAGGAGATCTTGTTGCTGAAACTGCGAGGGATCCGTCGTCAATTCGAGATTGACGACAAAGAAGTATTGAAGGAGTTTAAAGGTAAGAGCGGCGCGGATATCGAGCGGGTTATTCGCCGCGCCGCCAAACGGATGATCCTGCGAGAGCAAGAGTTTCTGACCATCAAGGAGCTTAAAAGCGCTCTTGTGCGGGAGGACCTCAGAAAGTCCTAAAACATAAATTTTCAAGGAAGAAGCTGTGGCAACCTACAAGCATCTGAGTATTACACGTGAAGTTCTGGATAACTCGCGTCGGACCAAAAGCCCCCCTCACTTCGTCACCCGCGAAGATCGGCTTGGTCACGGTCAAAAGCTCAACGGTTACTTCGCCACGGCGGAGGGGCTGGCCAAGAAGCAAATTGGCTCTTCAGACAAATCCCCTTATGTTTTAAAGCTGGAATACGAGGGCGCATTGACCTTCGCCAACCTGAATACGCATGGGTTGGAGTTTATCAGCCAAGAAGGCAAGCAACTCTGCGTAGTGTTCGCGAGCGAAGAGGGTTTGGCAAAATTTACCGCCCATCTTCAAAAGCTGGGTGTCATGGATGCCAACTTGACCCATCGCCAGATTCTCGAGGCTATTGCAGGTGTAGATGCCTGGTCCGCAGAAGATCGGAAGAGTTGGGCTCTTAAGAATATAGGCTTGCCAGACACCCTCACCTTCAAGCTCGATGTCGAATTGTGGCCTATTCAGGTCGCGCATCACCCAAGTCGTGTTCAGCTCACAACCTCTTTCGAGACCTGGCTAGCCGCCGAGCACATCAAGAAGCTCGACAGAATCAATCTGGACAGCTTGCTCATGTACCGGGTCGAGGTCACCCCCGAGCAAGCTCAGTTGCTGCTCAACCAGCGCGATGTTCGTCTGGTGGATCTCATCCCAGCCACTGGCATTAGCATTCAACAGCTGAACCGAGACATCAATGAGTTGCCTCTCAACATCCCGCCACCCCCTAATGACGCAGCCCGCGTTTGCATTCTAGACAGCGGCATTAACGGAAATCATCCCCTCCTGAAGCCTGCAATGGCTGAGAGCGCCTCGTTTGTCGATGAGGAGGGGGATGCAGATGAAGCAGGTCACGGCACCGCTGTGGCCGGCGTTGCCCTGTACGGCGACGTGGAGGGTTGTAACAACTCGAATTTCTGGAAGCCGGAGTTCTGGCTCTTCAATGGAAAAGTCATGAAGAAATGTCCGCATACAGGTAATGCGGTCTACGACGAACTTACACTCGAGGTATCGCTGACGAAGGCAGTAGAGCATTTCGTCGAACTCGGATGCCGGATCTTCAACCTCTCGCTGGGCAACAATAATGCTCCCTACGATGGTGCGCATGTCAGAGGGCTAGCCTATATCCTGGATGTCCTATCCCGGCGGTACAACATCTTGTTCGTAGTCTCTACGGGCAATTTCTGTGGCTCCGAAAGCCCACCAGTCCCAACCAACAGTTGGCGCGACGAGTACCCGGAGTACCTAATCGCTGCCCAGAGCGCCATCATTGACCCCGCACCTGCAATGATGGTGTTGACGGTGGGGAGCATCTCCCGACACAACTCTACGATTGATAGCCAGAAGTATCCGGAGATTTACCATCTTTCACCTGCATCGGAAAACCAACCATCTCCCTTCACTCGGCACGGCCCGTCGGTAAAAGGGGCGATCAAGCCCGAACTCGTTGCGGCCGGCGGCAATCTCGCCAGCCCTATGAGGCAAGCAAACGCACAATGGGCGCCGCACATGCGAGGTTTGGGCGTGTTAACGCTCAACCACCAGTGGACGGGGAATACGGTTTTTAAGGAAATAAGCGGGACCAGCTTGGCGGCGCCGTACATCACTCACCTAGCCGGGCGCCTGCTGAACGCTTACCCGACGGCGTCTGCGAACATGCTTCGCGCAATGCTGGTGAATCAGGCTTATCTGCCGGATGCGGTCACCTCGACGTTTTCGGAGGAGTTTCGAAAGAGCTACAAGAAGGCAAAAGCCACCTGGAACCGTGACGTAGAAAGGGATGTGGCCGGCTATGGTGTGGTGAGTGAGGCTGATCTTTTCAGGTCTTCCGATAACGTCGTGGTGTTGATGTCAGAGGAAACCATCGAGAACGACGGATGCCAGTTCTTCGAACTGCCGTTGCCGGAGGACTATTTGCGCTCCGCTCGAGGGACCCGAGAGCTTTCAATAACACTGGCTTACTCGCCGGTAGTCCGGACTACCCGGATTGAATATCTGGCTACCCAAATTTATTACCGCTTGGTCACTGGAACCTCGCTGGAGGAGGTACAGAAACACTTTAGCCAGGAGATGAAAAAGAAGACGGAGGTACTCAAAGAGGCCAGGGACACAAATCGCGACATTCCCGCCCAAATGAGAAACCATGGCACGGTTCAGTCTTCTCGCTGGACGTTCAAACAAGGGAAACCCGGCGAGAAGTGGTTTGTGGTCGTAGTCAGGCAGGATCGTGACTGGAATCCCTCGGCTGCAGAAAAGGAACAGTATTCACTGGTGGTTACGGTGGCCGACCGCGACAACGAGCGGGCTCAGCTCTACACCCAAATCCAGACGCGAATAGATCAGCAGGCTGTGGTCAGGGAGCAGCAAAGGGCTAAGATGACTGCTGTTCGATTGCAGAATTGAGGGTGATCACATTGAATCGCCCTTGCTTTCGTAGACGCCTCGAACGGCGCAATGGGTAGATATCGGCGTCAAGATTGCGTGTCAGTGTCTCGAACTGGCTTTAGCACTATCGATCCGTCGATCAGCTCGATGCTCAACAAATCATCCAAATCTACGTTCATTGCGGCAAGCACATCCGGTGAGAGATCAATGATGACGTCTCCGCTGTCATCTCCTGGATCTTGGCATTTCACGATTGTTCGCACGGATTCATTCATACGTGAAATGCCCTCTCTGAGCTGATGGAGGTGAGCCTCCATCCTACGCGAGCATGGCCCCTACTGACAGCTATCGCCAAGAGCGGCCAGTGGACAGCGCCCTCCCATAGTTCTAACCGCGTCGCCTGATAAGCCAAATCACATTTGTTAACAGTTTATTTGACGTTTTTTTCTCATTCACGGCTCTAAATTCGCCGCGCTTCAACATGCAAATGATTCCTATTGGTCGAGTATCAATCGACAACCCACAGGCTTCCTGTGTATCCATAAAAAAACGGAGCATTCAACGTATGGCTTCCCGTCTACCGTCTTTCCTCACTAAAGCCTTTATAGCCACTGCATTGGTCGGCGCCGGGCAGGTATATGCCGTCGAAATGGCCGGCATCGTGGTGTACAACGCCCAGCACGAGAGCCTGACCAAGGCCTGGGTTGAAGGCTTCACCCAGGAAACCGGGATTCCGGTCACCATCCGTAACGGCGACGACACCGAGATGGGCAACCAGATCGTGCAGGAAGGCGCGGCCTCCCCGGCCGATGTGTTCCTCACCGAAAACTCCCCGGCCATGGTGCTGGTAGACAATGCCGGGCTGTTCGCGCCGGTCGCGCCGGCCACCCTGCAACAAGTTGGTGCCGCGTACCGCCCGGCCCATGGCAAGTGGCTGGGCATTGCCGCGCGCTCCACGGTGTTTGTGTACAACCCCGGCAAGCTCAAAGAAGCCGACTTACCCAAATCCCTGATGGACCTGGCCTCGGCCAACTGGAACGGCCGCTGGGCTGCCTCGCCGGCCGGTGCTGACTTCCAGGCCATCGTTGCCGCAGTGCTGGAGCTCAAGGGCGAAGCCGCCACCCTCGACTGGCTCAAGGCGATGAAAGCCAATGCGACCATCTACCGTGGCAACAGCGCCGTGTTAAAGGCCGTCAACGCTGGCCAGGTCGACAGCGGCGTGATCTACCACTACTACAGCTTCGTCGACCAGTCCAAGACCGGAGAAAACAGCAAGAACACCCAACTCCACTACTTCAAGCACCAGGACCCTGGCGCGTTTGTGAGCATCTCCGGCGCCGGGGTACTGGCTTCCAGCAAACATAAAGAAGAAGCCCAGGCGTTCTTGAAATGGATCACCGGCAAAGACGGCCAGGCCATCCTCAAGGACGGCAATTCGTTCGAATACGCCGTGGGCCAGGGCGCGCAATCCAACCCCAAGTTGACCCCGCTGGCACAGCTGGACGCTCCGAAAGTCGACGCCTCCAAGCTCAACAGCAAAAAAGCGGTGGAGTTGATGACCCAGGCCGGGCTGCTCTGATTGTTGCCTGAGGCTGCGGCCCAGGCGCTGACCGCGCCCGCGCAACGCCGCGTTCACGGCCTGTTCAAAGGCCGTGGGGGCAGGTGGGTCACGAGTTTGTCGGTGCTGGTGTCGCTGCTGGCACTGCTGCCGATTGCGTTTGTGATCGGCGTGTCCTGGCAAATCGGCTGGGCGCAGATCGAAGCGCTGGTGTGGCGCCCGCGTGTGGGTGAACTGTTGGTCAACACCTTGCTGCTGGTGGTGATCACCCTGCCCCTGTGCATCCTGCTGGGCACTGCGCTGGCGTGGCTGACCGAGCGTACCGACCTGCCGGGGCGGCGGCTGTGGTCGCTGTTGGCAGTCGCGCCGCTGGCGGTGCCGGCATTTGTGCATAGTTACGCGTGGGTGAGCCTGGTGCCTTCGATACACGGCTTGCCGGCCGGCGTGCTGGTGTCGGTGATTGCCTATTTCCCGTTTTTGTACCTGCCGGTGGCGGCGACCCTGCGCCGGCTCGACCCTGCGATTGAAGATGTAGCCGAGTCCCTGGGCCTCAAGCCGTGGGCGGTGTTCTGGCGCGTGGTGTTGCCGCAGTTACGCCTGGCGATCTGCGGCGGTGCGCTGCTGGTGGGCCTGCATCTGCTGGCCGAGTACGGCCTGTATGCGATGATCCGCTTTGACACCTTCACCACCGCGATCTTCGATCAGTTCAAATCCACCTTCAACGGCCCGGCGGCCAATATGCTCGCGGCGGTGCTGGCCCTGTGTTGCCTTGCGATGCTTACCGCCGAGTCCGCCGCACGCGGCCATGCCCGCTATGCGCGGGTCGGCTCCGGCAGCGCCCGCGAGCAGCGCATCGTGCGCCTGAGCCCGCGCACCACCCTGCTCGCCCTGGGCCTGCAAAGCCTTACCTGCGCGCTGGCCCTGGGCGTTCCGCTGGTGACCCTGAGCCAATGGTTGATCGCCGGTGGCCGCGAGGTCTGGCGCTTCAACGAACTGCTACCGGCGCTGGAGCAAACCGTATTGCTGGGAGTGGCCGGCGCGGTGCTGACCACCTGCGCGGCGGTGCCGATTGCGTGGCTGTCGATCCGTGCGCCGGGGCGCTTGCAGCGCATTCTGGAGGGCTGCAACTACATCACCAGTTCGTTGCCGGGCATCGTGGTGGCGCTAGCCTTGGTCACGGTGACCATCCACTTCGCCCGGCCGATCTACCAAACCACTATTACTGTGCTGCTCGCCTACCTGTTGATGTTCCTGCCACGGGCCCTGGTGAGCCTGCGCGCAGGCATCGCCCAGGCGCCGGTGGAGCTGGAAAACATGGCCCGCAGCCTCGGCCGCTCGCCGGGCCCCGCCCTGTGGCTGATCACCCTGCGCCTGGCCGCGCCCGCCGCGGCTGCCGGGGCGGCGCTGGTGTTCCTGGCCATCGCCAACGAGCTGACTGCCACCTTGCTACTCGCGCCCAATGGCACACGTACCCTGGCCACCGGCTTCTGGGCGATGACCAGCGAGATCGACTACGCCGCCGCCGCGCCTTACGCGCTGATCATGATCCTGTTGTCTCTGCCGTTGACCGGCCTCCTCTACCACCAATCCAAACGCACGGCAGGCCGATGAACGCCCTTGAACTCCACGCCCTCTGCAAATCCTTCGGCAGCCAGCGCGCCTTGGCCGACGTCAGCCTGTCGGTGCCCACCGGCGGGCGCACGGTGATCGTCGGGCCCTCCGGCTCCGGCAAGACCACCTTGTTGCGCATGATCGCCGGGTTTGAATTTCCCGACAGCGGCAGCCTCACACTCAACGGCCAGGTCTTGGTGGACGCCACCCACGCCGTACCGGCACATCAGCGCCAGATCGGCTATGTGCCGCAGGATGGCGCACTGTTCCCGCACATGACGGTGGCCGACAACATCGGCTTTGGCCTGGCGACTAAGGGCGAGGCGTACCACAGCCGTATCGCCGAGCTGATGGACAGCGTGGCCCTCGACGCCAATATGGCGCGGCGCTGGCCCCATGAGCTGTCCGGCGGCCAACAGCAACGGGTGGCGCTGGCCCGCGCCCTGGCGCAACAGCCACGCCTGATGCTGCTGGACGAGCCGTTTTCGGCGCTGGACACCGGCTTGCGCTCGGCCATGCGCAAGATGGTCGCGCGGCTGCTGAGCGATGCCGGCATCACCACCATTCTGGTGACCCATGATCAGGCGGAAGCACTGTCATTTGCCGACCAATTGGCGGTGATGCGCAAGGGCCGCCTGGTGCAGTCGGGCCACCCGATGGAGATGTACCAGTACCCGGCCGATGAGCAGACGGCGCTGTTTCTCGGGGATGCAGTGGTGCTGCCCGCGCGTATCCAGGCCGGCTGGGCCGACTGCGACCTGGGGCGGATCCAGACCAACAGCCCGCTGAGCCACGACTCGGCGCGGATTATGCTGCGCCCCGAGCAGGTGCACCTCAGTGCCACCGGTTGCCCTGGCGTGGTGACCGAGCGCGAGTTCGGCGGCAACACCTGTACGCTGACCGTGGCGTTGCACGCTGACCCGAGCCATACGATCTTGGTGCGCAGCGCCGGCCTGCTGGCGCCACCGGCCGGCAGCGCGGTGCACCTGTCGACTACAGGCACCGCCCACGTGCTGTTTGGATAAAAAACCGGCCCTCAGTCTCAGCTAAGTCTCGTGCCGTACCTTCTCCCTTGCGCCAACCACCGCGCGGTCAAGGAGAGGTAATCCCGATGAATGCCACAGCAGCCCGTTGGCTGAACAAAGTACCCGAGGTGACGCTGTCATTCTGGGTGATCAAGATACTGTCCACCACCGTGGGCGAAACCGGCGCGGATTACCTCGCCGTGGATGCTGGCTTCGGCGCTGGCCCCACCAGCCTCGGCATGGCCGCGCTGCTGGGGCTCGCGCTGTTCGGGCAGCTGCGCACCAAGGCCTACACACCGTGGATCTACTGGTTGACCGTGGTGCTGGTGAGCATCGTCGGCACACAGATCACCGATATCCTCACCGATAAACTCGACGTCAGCCTGTATGCCAGCACGGCGATTTTCTCGGTGCTGCTCGCGCTCAATTTTATGCTCTGGTACCGCACCGAGCGCAGCTTGTCGATCCGCGACATCGTCACTCCACGGCGCGAATGGTTCTACTGGACCACGGTGCTCTGCACCTTCGCCCTGGGCACTGCCGCCGGCGACCTGGCCACCGAGGCACTGGGCCTGGGTTTCACCCTCGGCGCGGTGATTTTCGCCGGCCTGATCGGCGTTGCCCTGCTGGCCTGGCGCCTGGGCGTCAACAGCGTGCTGACCTTCTGGGTCGCCTACATCCTCACCCGCCCCTTCGGTGCTTCGCTGGGCGATCTGCTCACCCAGGCCAAGACTTATGGCGGCCTGGGCATGGGCGCCAGCTGGACCAGCGCGCTGTTCCTGTTCGTCATCGTTCTGCTGGTGGCCGTGGCTCAATTCAGCGTCGGCAACCGCAAACCCCTTACTCATTGAACCCAAGGACATCACCATGCTTAACCTTAGAAACATGATCCGCCACGTCGCGATTATTTCCGCCATCGGCCTGCTGAGCATCGCCACTGGCTGCTCGAAACCTGCCGATAAACCCAAGGACGCAGCCAGTACCGGCTCAAGCAGCAGCCAGCGCCAAGCCTCGAAACTAGGGGACCTGTCGGAGTTCCGCAACATTGCCGCGGACGTGTCGGCCCTGGTCTCCAAGCACGACCTGGCCGGCGCCAAAGCCCGCATCAAGGACCTGGAAAGCAGCTGGGACAGCGCCGAAGCCGGGATCAAACCGCGTGCGGCAAGCGACTGGCACGTGCTGGATAAAGCCATCGACCGCGCGCTCTCGGCATTGCGTGACACCAGCCCGAACCAGGCCGACTGCCAGGCCGCGATGGACGACCTGCTCAAGGCCTTCGATTCGATGAAAGGCTGACAACATGCTTCACTATACACGCGGCGACTTCCTCGCCGCGTTTGCGTTGGCGCTGGAGAGCAAGATGCGGATTCTACTGGTCGAAGACGACTCCATGATTGGCGACGCCATTCAGCGCGCGCTCAGCGATGCGAGCTATGCCGCCGACTGGGTTAAAAACGGCCTCACGGGCCTGGCCGCCCTCGATACCCACTCCTACGACTTGGTGCTGCTGGACCTGGGCCTGCCCGGCAAGGACGGCCTCGACGTGCTGGACTGCATCCGCGCGCGCAACAATCCCGTGCCCCTGCTGATCATCACCGCCCGCGACAACCTCGACGACCGCCTGCGCGGCCTGGACGGTGGCGCCGACGATTACCTGCTCAAACCCTTCGACATCGCTGAACTGCTGGCACGCATTCGCGCCGTGCTACGCCGAAAGGGGGGCGCCGCCCAGTCGGTGCTGGGCAATGGCGTGGTGACCTTGGACCTGCTGAGCAAACACGCGAACACCGACGAACAGCGCGAGGTGGCGTTGTCCAGCCGCGAATTTGCCCTGCTGCAAGCGTTGCTGATCCGCCCCGGGGCGATCCTTTCGCGCAGTGAGTTGGAAGACCGCCTGTATGGCTGGGGCAATGAAGTGGAGAGCAATGCCATCGAGTTCCTGATTCACGCCTTGCGGCGCAAGTTGGGCACCCACGTGATCAAGAATGTCAGGGGCATGGGATGGATGGTTTCAAAAAGCGTTTGAGTGAGTCGGTGCAACTGCGGCTGTCGGTGACCTTGTGCCTGGCGATCCTGCTGGTGGCGTTGGCGGCCAGTGTGTTTGCGTTTGTCTCGGCGTTTGAAGAAACTCACGAACAACAGGACGCCACCTTGCGCCAGGTGGCGATGCTGTTCGACCGCCAGCAGATGACCCTGCAATACCCACAAGGCCCGGCGCTGGCCGGCGACGACGAAGAAACCCGGGTGATCATCCAGCGCCTGAGCGACAGCTCGCACGCCATGGGCACCACCGATGAAGCCCTGCCCCTGCCCTTTTCCGTCAGCCTGGCGGATGGCTTGTCCACGGTTGAGGTGGCCGGTGAAGCCTTTCGCGTGCTGGTGCACACCACCGCCGGTGGCGAGCGCATCGCCGTGGCCCAGGAGTCCGACGCCCGCGACAAGGACGCCCGTGAAGCCGCTTGGCGCAGTTTGTTGCCGTTCCTGATTCTGTTCCCGGTGCTCTTGCTGGTCGTCGGCGACCTGGTGCGCAAGCTGTTTCGCCCGATTGGGGTGCTGGCGGCCGAGATCGACCAACGCGCCGAGCAAGAATTGCACCCCATCGAGGAACAGCACCTGCCCACCGAAGTACGCCCGTTTGTGGTGGCGATCAATCGCCTGTTGGCGCGCGTCGCGCAGTCCATGGACAGTCAGCGGCGGTTTGTCGCCGATGCCGCCCACGAGTTGCGCTCACCCATGACAGCCTTGGCTCTGCAGGCAGACCGGCTGTCAGCAACCGATATGTCGCCCATGAGCCGCGAGCGTTTTGTGCCGCTGTCCCGGGGCATCGCGCGTGGGCGCCAGCTGATTGACCAACTGCTGAGCCTGGCGGCGGCACAGTCAACCTCGGAGCGGTTGCAGACCCGCCTGTCGGTGCATGCCGTGTATCGCCAGGTCCTTGAAGACCTGCTGCCGCTGGCCGAACGCAAGCAGCTCGATATCGGCATGGACGGCGACCATGATGTGCACGTGACCTTCAATGCGATGGACCTGTTCACCCTTGTGAAAAACCTGGTGGACAATGCCATTCGCTATACCCCGGAGGGCGGGCGCATAGACCTCTCGGTGACCCAGGCCGCAGGCGCGGTACTGCTGCACATCAAGGACTCCGGCCCCGGCATTGCCACAGAGGAACAGGCGCGGGTGTTCGATCCCTTCTACCGCAGCCTGGGCACCTACGAGGCCGGCTCCGGGCTGGGCCTGTCGATCGTCAAGGCGATTGCAGAGCGCAGCGGCGCACGGGTGCAGTTGTCGTTCAACGATATCCAAGCGCAGCGTGGCCTGTGCGTGACGGTTTGGCTGCAAGCGCCGTAAGCACCTGCGCCGAACAAAGACAATCGCCACCTTTTTTTGACTTTTTTGCCAACATCCGCCCTAGAGTGGCCTTATCAGCCCTATAGCCGCCCGACAATGAAACCTTCTCACGCCACGGACGAAACGCTCCTCAGCAAAGCCTCCCCTGCACCGGCATGCCAGTGTAGGGGGGCTTGGTTACCGTAACCTTAAAAAGGCACCCACACTTGGTTCAAGTGTTGGGGCCTTTTGAACATAAGCGCCGTTATTGGAGGAGGGGGGCGTGCGTTTATGACGTTAAGGGCGCTTTGGTGTGATTCTCCGACTTCCGCCCACTAGCACATTTCAGAATTGCCAGGGTTTGACGGCACGCTTTTGAATCAAAAGAGGTACCTCTCGATAATCAGCGCGATGAATACGATCCATGCCATTGCCAACACACTAGTAACAGCAATCCATTGCTCGCCCATGACTTCGATTCCATTTATGCGCATCTGTTTAGTGGAGAATAACGAGCTCCCTAATTAGCTGTCTGTAGGAAATTGCCCATGGGACCTAGGATAATCAGTTGCATCTCGATTTATGCAGCAGGAAATGATCGCCTAAATAATGGGCGATCTCTTCCAAAATTCGTAATTTCCCAATCGGTTTCAGGTCCTGGTGATTTCAGTTTTCACCATCATGTAGGCGATCCCATACGATGGTAAGCGAGCGGGGAATACACCTTGCACAGATCAGGCAGGCATCCACTGATGTGGAAGCAACTGCTCGATCTCACTGGCACGCTGCGTCGGCAGTCGCGTCAGTACATCTTTGAGATAGGCATACGGGTCATGCCCATTCATGCGTGCCGACTGGATCAAACTCATGATCGCTGCTGCTCGTTTACCGCTGCGAAGCGACCCGGCAAACAGCCAATTGGAACGGCCAAGTGCCCACGGTCGGATCTGATTCTCGACCGCATTGTTGTCTATGGGCACAGCCCCATCTTCCAGGTAGCGCGTCAGCGCTACCCAGCGTTTCAGGCTGTAATCCAAGGCTTTGGCCGTTGCTGATCCGTTGGGCACAAGATCGCGCTGGGTCAACATCCAGTCGTGCAGTACATTCGCCAACGGCGCCGCTTTTTCTTGCCGTATGCGCCATCGAACTTCATCACTCATGTCGCGCGTCTGACGCTCAACCTCATACAAGCCGCCAATCGAGTGCAGTGCCTGTTCGGCTAATTGGCTTTTATTCGCCACATGCAGATCGAAAAACTTGCGGCGAGCGTGAGCCATGCAGCCGATTTCGGTCATGCCTTTTTCGAACCCGGCTTTGTAGCCCGCGAAGTCGTCGCACACCAGCTTGCCGTTCTAGGAACCGAGAAAGTTGCGGGCATGCTCACCGGCGCGGCTTGGGCTGAAGTCGTAGACCACTGCTTTAAGTGCCGAGAACGGCGTAGTGCAGTAAGCCCAGACATACGCACGGTGAGTTTTCTTCTGCCCGGGTGCAAGCATCTGCACCGGCGTCTCATCAGCATGCACAACCCGCTGAGCCAGGACGACCTCTCGCAGGGCATCAACCAAAGGCTGGAGCTGCACGCCAGTTTGCCCCACCCATTGAGCCAGCGTGGAGCGCGGAATCGCCAAACCGGCGCGGCCGAAGATTCTTTCCTGTCGGTATGCCTACCGCACCATGGGCGCCACGCGAACCCCCTATCTGGTTCGGAGCCGTTCTTAAGTAGCTTCCAGTACTGGAAGAGCAAAACCGAGCGCCCAATCCCGATCAAGGATGTGCAGGTGAGCGTAGAGAATCGAAAGTCGGTCTTCTTCGTTGACACCAAAGGGGGAGTGGAACCGCTTGATCACGGAAAGGCCAAAGAGGTCATCGAAAAGCTGGGGCGCACTGGCGCATATACCCATGATCTAGGGCGCTATTGGGTAATTCGAACGCTACTTCATCAACCTGCCATTCTTAAGGCATTGATGCCGGTGCTGACGCTCGATGCTGCTGATCAATTTCCCTTGGAGGTAATCCAGTGCGGCGAATAACGTAACCGTGCCATGGCGGGTGTAATCATGGGATCTAGTCTGGATATGGCCGATGCCCAAAGGTAAACCCGGCTGTGTTCGCTCCAATGCCTGAACCTGACTTTTCTCATCGCAGCACAACACCAAAGCCTTGTCCGGCGGAGCCCGATCACATCCCAGAATTTCTCCTCAAACTGCGGATCGTTGGACAATTTGAATGTGCGCGTCAGGTGAGGCTTTAAATCATTGGCAGCCCACAGCTTATGGACGGTGGTCGAGGAAATACCCGCTGCCCTTGCCATGCTCCGACAGCTCCAGCGCGGCTCTCCGATGCGGGGGCGGGTGACCTGTTCCAAGACCCGGCGAACCGTTTCCTCGGGCAAAGATGACTTGCGCCCACGCCCAGGTTCGTCGACCAGGCCATCCAGTCGACGAGCCTGGAAACGCTTGCACCAGAGCGTGATCGTTGGGCAGGAAAAGCCCGTCAACCGTGCAATGTTGTCTCGGGTTTCTCCTTCGGCAGCCAGCAAGATTATGCGGGCTCGCCGACCTTCTCGCTGAGGGATGGTGGCAGAGCGAACGCGCCGTTTGAGTTCGATCGTTTCTTCAGGGCTAAGCGTGATGTCCAGAGCGCTCACGATAAGCTCTCCAAGGCTGGGATGGCATCTGAAGTGTAGCCGAAAATAATGAAAAGCTATTTCGCGAACAGCACACTAGTAGTTGGAAGCTCTGGCCGTTTAGACCTCCAGCACGCTCCAGCGCGGCCCTTTCGATCACCGCGCTGTTTTTTCGCGAAGTGCCGAGGAATAGTCTTTAGCTAGGCGTATCTCAGGCCCGCGATATCCTCTCACTAAACCCCGCATTACTTTGATGTATTTATCACATATTTTTTACAGGAGCCGATCAAAAATAAGGCAACCTCCCTCGGCGGGGGAACTTCTTCTACCCGTTACGACAAGGCTCAAATATGAATAAATTGCCTCAGATAACACTTGCTTTTTGGATAATGAAAATCTGCGCAACGACACTGGGGGAGACGGCAGGTGATTTGCTGTCAATGACTCTCAATGTGGGTTATGCAGTTAGCTCTATAATATTGATTAGCTTTTTTGCAATATCACTTTTCGGCCAGGTGGTTTCCGACCGTTATAAGCCCGCTCTATACTGGTCGGTGATTTTGACCACGAGCACCGCAGGCACAACAATGTCCGACTTCATGGATCGAAGTTTAGGGCTAGGTTACGCTGCCGGATCAGCACTATTGATTTCAATATTGGTCACAACATTTTTCATGTGGAACCGCAGCGAGAAATCACTATCTGTGCACCGCATTACTAGTACTAAAGGAGAGCTTTTTTACTGGTTCGCGATATTGTTTTCAAACACACTAGGCACGGCACTTGGAGACTTTCTAGCGGATGACTCAGGCCTAGGGTTCGCGGGCGGAGCATTGCTAATCGGTGGATCAATCGCAGTTGTCGTACTTCTACACTATACAACGCGAATTTCTTCGGTACTGTTATTTTGGCTGGCATTCGTGCTAACGCGCCCCTTTGGTGCGACTCTGGGAGATGTACTCACAAAACCCTCGGCTAAAGGTGGTCTTGATTTCGGTACAGTTGGCTCATCAATAGTTTTACTGTCCATATTGCTCGCCTTAGTGGCAATAGCCACTTACTACACCCGTAAACCTAAAGAAAACGCAACAGAGGCTTTTAGAATTTAAAATAACTCAAGACTCATAAAAGCCCGTAGGCCAGCTAAGGCTCACGGGACTTAAAATAAACCATTACTGCCGTTAGCGAACTACCCACTTCGTTGACAGCAGCTTTAATATCAGCCTTGCTAACCCCAAATTTAGCCGACCAATATTTCAGCTCCGAACCATCACCGGAATTTATTCTTATATCGTCAGTGCCTTTCGTATATTCCCGTTTAACAATCACAGACACCTCACACTAATAACTCACCACTACGAAAACACTAAAAATCACTTAATACTCGGAAGTTAAAATCGAGCCACCAGATATTTAGACAAGCTTCCGCAGACCGTATTAAATTTTAAAATTCACCGGAGACACAGACAACACTAAACAAGTTGACAATAGATGAAAGTGGCAGAATTGTAAAACTCTGAATATCGAAAAGCCCTGACCATTAGAATCAATAAAAATAAAATCCAGCTTGGTGCTAACAGAGCGGTAATAGCAATCCATCGTAATCCCATTATCAAAATCCTTTTTCTGACTATGTATTACTAACACGTACCTTCGAGAGGGTCTGTAGGAAAAACACTATTCTTTCGTCAGGATTTCCCGCTCACCTGATATTAATTGCGGCCACCAGGGGGCTGACGTGAATCTTCGAGGATACCTAGCAAGTGCCGATCGAGGATCAAGCTGCCGTTTACAGAATCACAGTGAGCAGCTTATTTCGCTTCAGGACGTTAAAAGCCGGAGGTCAAGGACTCCTCAAATTTCCAACCAGTAACAGTAAAATTGCACTGGACAACAAAAGCTTGCGCCGTATCGGGAGCTACCCGACTATGCTCACGAGACCGCACCAACGTGTTCAATCTGTGCAACACCTGAAATCTCTATGCAAATGCTGGAACCTTCCTTTCTCATGACCACCGCGTGCATTGGGGCGATTTCCAGCTATTGTGAACAGCAAATTTCGCTTTGACGAAATTTTGCTGCTTCATCGGATAAATTCGGTCCAACCCTTCAAAATGTCGTCGCTCAGTGCATTCGAAGGAAGGCATGTCCAAGGCTTAAGCCTCGTAATGCGCAGATCCATTAGCACAAAAATTTCCAATCTGAAGGATAATAACAAGGAGTTTTCAATGCGTTTTCCCGCTTCAGCTCCGTTGCGTTTAGTTCTAATGGTCACAGGCCTGTGGTTAGTGGTTTTTTTCCTCACCCGCTTGGTATTACTTACCACTCACCTTTCGGAGTCGGGTACTGCATATGCTTCGATTTTCGGTATAGGCGCCTTGTATGACCTGAGCTTTCTGGTGTTCGCAACTTTGCCGATGAGCATTTATGGACTGCTGTGCCCCCCCTCATTGTGGCGTACCCGTGGGCACCGCTGGTTTTTGCAAGGCCTGTTAACTCTCAGCGTGTTCGTGATGTTGTTTACTGCTGCAGCAGAGTGGCTGTTCTGGGACGAATTCGGCGTACGCTTCAATTTTATTGCCGTGGATTATTTGGTGTACTCCGATGAGGTATTGAATAACATCCTAGAGTCTTACCCCATCGGTAAATTGATCAGCGGGTTGGGCGTGATCGCCATTGTTATTTGCATTTTTTTGCACAGACCTTTGAAACGGGTGATCAGTACGCGGTTGCCGACCTGGCGCGAGCGTTTATTGAATATCGCTGTGGTTTTTGCCTTGAGTGCCGCCGTTTTTTTTGTCGTTGATCAAGACACTCCCCGTGGCAAAGGCGGCAACACCTATCAGCATGAGTTGGCCAGCAATGGTCCCTACCAGTTCTTTGCCGCGTTTCGTAATAACGAGTTGGATTACGAACAGTTTTACGGCACCTTGCCGAATAACTTAGTCGGCAAGAAGATCCATCAAGAGTTGGCGGAAAGCGACGTAAGATTCGTCGGTAAGGATTCGCTTGATGTCCGTCGAGTCGTGACGCATAACGAAAAGACCAAGCGACATAATATTATTTTGGTGACTATCGAAAGCTTCAGCGCCAAGTATATGGGTAGCAATGGTAACCCTGGCAACTTGACGCCGAATCTCGATCAATTGCGCAAAGAAAGTCTGTACTTCAACAATTTCTATGCCACTGGCACCAGGACAGACCGTGGACTGGAGGCCATTACGTTGTCTATTCCACCAACGCCGGGCCGCTCGATCGTCAAACGAGTGGGCCGTGAAAGTGGTTTTGCCAGCCTGGGCCAGCAGCTCAATCATGTCGGTTACGACAGTGCGTTTGTGTATGGCGGCCGTGGCTACTTTGATAATATGAATGCATTCTTCGGCGGGAATGGTTATAAGGTAGTCGATCAAAGCAGCGTGGATGAAGCAGAGATCCATTTTAAAAACGCCTGGGGTATGGCTGACGAAGATCTCTATCAACTGACTATGAAGTTGGCAGACGAGAATTTCGCTCAAAAAAAACCGTTCCTGCTGCAGCTGATGACAACCTCCAATCACCGTCCATACACTTATCCCGAGGGCAGGATTGATATTGCATCCGGTGACGGCCGCGACGGTGCTGTGAAATACACCGACTATGCAATCGGAAAGTTCCTTGAAGCAGCCCGAAAGAAGGCCTGGTTCGACGACACTATCTTTGTCTTTGTCGCTGACCACACCGCTGGTAGCGCAGGTAAGGAAGATCTTCCGATACGTAACTATCAAATCCCATTGTTCATCTACGCACCTAAGCTCATTCCTGCGCGTGAAGATGGTCAACTTGCCAGTCAGATTGACTTAGCTCCGACCATACTTGGGTTGTTAAACATTAATTACGAATCGACTTTTTTCGGTCGTGACTTGCTTCAACCGTCCATCTTGCCACCCCGCGTGTTGGTAGGCAATTATCAGCACCTTGGTCTGTTCGATGGTAAAGATTTGGCTATTCTCAGCCCCCGATCTTTGTTGCGACGCCACGATGACGCGCTAGGCGCAAGTCATGAGGTTACGGCTCAACTTGACGACCCCCTGATCGTACGCGCAATTAGCTATTACCAGGCTGCGAGCTATGGCTTCACCCATCGTTTGTTGAACTGGACCGGCAGCGAAAATATTGCCAGGCAATAACTTCTCTCAGATCGCTTCCACTCTCGACTGATTGAGACAATGATCCCAAGCCTGCTTCCACCAGGCTTGGTGACGGCTCACTATTCGAGTTCTACGAAGCATAGTCATTTTCAAAATCTCCAATTTACAGGCAATAAAAAAGGCGCCATTGGCGCTTTGGTTTGGTTCACTGAGTCGTCAGAGTCGATGTTCAGAACTCTGATTAATCGATGAGCGTACGCAACCGCGGCACCCTGAGCGAGGGCCGTGATGATAATGGCGATTGCTAGGAATAAATTTAGTTATAACGAATCCTTGCACAAAAGTGGGAGCGCCTACAGGGCGCCGCATTTTTTGACAAACCGGCGACACGTCCCACCGAAACCGTTTTCACTCAGTCTGGACCCAATGCTGCCATTTCCTGAGGGCAGGAATCGACCCAAAGCGGCCCTTCGCACTGCGTGCGATCTGTCGGTAGAATCCCTTTTTCCAACCAGCACGAATTGATGCCAATGGTCCAACCGACGACAGTAGCCAGCATCATTGGCCCTTGGAAAGGAGAGGCTCCCACAACGTTACTTCAGCACTGTCGAGATGCCTGGGACACGCCTTTTAAAGAGCTGTCAGATCTCATGGTCGCTACTTTTCTGAACCAGCGAATCGCAGTTCCTCAAATGTTGGCCGAGGCCAGGCGGCGATTGGATTCAGAGCCCCGCGATAACACGGAGTACTTCGATGACCAGCTAGCTGAGGCAGTTCTCGGTGCTGACAACTGACCGCGTCTGGCCGACTGCCGCCCGTCATGACAGGCTCACATCGGCCAAAAAGAGTAGTCAGATGGCTTATTGGTTAGACTCTCCACCAGGCACCAAACGGCGTGAGGCATTCTCGGCCGTCGTACCGCCATTGCGCTTGCGCTCGGCACATTTGCTGGTGTTTATTGAAAAAGCATTTTTAATAGCTTGCATGCTCCCGACAGACTTTATTTAGTAGGTCTGGCTCCAAAGCCTAAAAAAATGGCGCTGCGACAGACTTTATTTCTGATTAGCCCACTGACTAGCCCCTAGAATTGCTGGGCTCGATCCGACAGACTTTATTCCGTAGGATCACCTTAGACCTGTGCGTCTTCGAAGCTGATGTCTGGATTCGGGATAAAAAAGGGATGAGGGAGGCAGGAACGCAGGTTTCAGACTTTGCTTAAACCCTGAAAAAACACCACACCCCCAATGTGGGAGCGAGCAAGCCCGCTCCCACATTTTGATCTTTGTTTGAGTTGGAGACGGTGAGGTCAGGTCCACCAATACCGCACCAAATGAAAGAAAATAGGTGCGGCAAAGCATACCGAGTCCAGCCGATCCAGCATCCCGCCATGCCCTTCGATCATGTGCCCCCAGTCCTTCACGCCCCGGTCGCGCTTGATCGCCGACATCACAATTCCGCCGGCGAACCCCAGCAGGTTGATCAGCAGCGCAATCAGGAACGACTGCCACGGGTTGAACGGTGTGGTCCACCACAGTGCCGCGCCGATCAGCGAAGACAGCAGGATCCCGCCAACAAAACCTTCCACGGTTTTCGAGGGTGAGAGGTTCGGCGCGATCTTGTGTTTGCCGAACAATTTCCCACAGACGTACTGAAGCACATCCGACAGCTGCACCACGATCACCAGGTAGGCGATCAAGAGCAGGTTGCGACCTTCGTAGCCGGGGATATCCAGCGTCAGCAGAGCGGGCACGAAGGATACGCAGAACACTGCGATCATCAGCCCCCATTGCACTTTCGATGCGCGCTCCAGAAAGTGCGTGCTGTCACCGCCCAGGGAGGCGAGTATCGGCAGCAGCAGGAAGACGTACACCGGAATGAAGATCGAGAACAGCCCGTACCAGTCGGAATAGATCAGTACGTATTGCAGCGGCAGTGCCAGGTAGAACGCGGACACCAGCGCCGGGTAGTCGCTGCGCCGTGTTGGGGTGAGGGTGAGAAATTCGCGCAGGGCGTAGAACGACACCGCATAGAACAGCAGGATCACGGCGGCGGTGCCGAGCCAGAAGGCGATGCCGATCACGACCACCATCACCCACCACGCATTGATGCGTGCGTTGAGGTTTTCCACGACCGCATTCGGGGTGCCACGGGTGCGCAGCTTGAGGATCAGGCCGATCAGCGAGGCCAGCACCAGGATCGCGCCGATCCCACCGAATAACATCAGGGTTTGGCTATCCATGTCAGACATGCTCCGGGGCAAGGGCGAGCAGGGCGTCGCGGGTACGCGCAAGAAACAGCGCCTTGTCTTCGCCGTCTTCCAGCTGCAGCGGGGCGCCGAAGCTGGTAGTGCACAGCAGGGGCAGCGGCAGTACGCGGCCCTTGGGCATGACCCGATTGAGGTTGGCGATCCACACCGGAATCAATTCGGCCTGTGGGTAACTTTTCGCCAGGTGATACAGGCCGCTCTTGAAGGGCAGCAGGCCGTCCTCAAGATTGCGCGTACCTTCCGGAAAGATAATCAGCGAGTCGCCACCTTGCAGCGCCGCGAGCATCGGCGCCAAAGGATTATCCACAGGGTCCTTGCGCTCGCGGTCGATCAGCACACCGTTGAACACGCGGTTGATGATGTAGCGGCGCAGCGCACTTTTGCTCCAGTAATCGCTGCCAGCCACCGGGCGCGTGAATTTGCGCAGGTTTTGCGGCAGCGAGGCCCACAGCAGCACAAAGTCGCCGTGGCTGCTGTGGTTGGCGAAGTAGATGCGCTGCACCGGCACGGGCGCGCAACCCAGCCACAGGCTGCGGGCGCCAGTGACGGTGCGGGCCATCGATGTAATCAGCGTGGCGACCACGGGTTCGAACATGGCAATTCCTTATCCGGCGAAAGGTAGCCAGGGGCTGGCGAGGATGACGCCCAGGGTCAGCAGCGCTTGCGCGCCCAACAGCCAGGCTTGTTTGCGCAGCAGTTTGAGCGCGCCTCGGCGGCGCTCGATCCAGGGCCGTCCGGCGCGCTTCGCCGATTGCAGGCCAAGGGCTTGCAAGGCCTGGTCGAGGTCGGCCGTGCGCCCGGTATCCCGCGCCAGCAGGGCGAACAAGTCGGCGTCGAAGGCCACACGCAGTGCCCAGTATTTTTGCAGCAATCCGAAGATAACCATCCACAGGCTGAGCAGCAGGCAGATCGGCGAGATGCTCGCCATCAGCACCTGTGCCAGACCAAACAGAACGCCGAGCAGCGTCAGGCCTGTGGATAACTGATCAAGTGAGCGACCACGTCGCAGCAGACTGGCGACGACCTGCAGTTCTATATCAGCGGGCAAGGGGCAAACCCTCCAAAGCGTGTCGGTGAGCGGGGTGCAGGACCACATCGGCCCGTGCTTTACGAATAATAGCCAGCGCCTGATCTACCGTGGCGGCGCGCCCGCTGTGCAGCAGCCAGGCGGCGACGGCGGTAGCGCTGCGCGAATAGCCCAGCGCACAACACACCAGCAAGGGGCCGCTGGCGCGCAAGCGTTCGATGGCTTCGGCGGCGCGCCGGCACTCGGCGGGTGTGGGGGCGATCAGGTCCAATACGGGGAGGCATTGATAAGCGCGCCCCTGTGGATTAATCGGCAACTCCGCACACAGATCAACAACTGCACTGAACGAAGCTTGCTCAGCGGACGTGGGAATTCGCCCCAGCCAAACGTTATCCACAATCAGATCAGCCTGTGGATGCCTGCGCGTCCACAGCCGTGAATTGGTCCACGCACCGGCCAGATACGGCGCATACAGCCAGCGTGCGGCGGGAGTTAACCGGCCATCCGCGCGCTTCTGAAAACCCTGCGCCCCAAGCACGCCGTAATTCAACGCGACCAATGCCAGCGACAACGCCGGCCACGCCAGCCACAGCCACCAGCCGCCCAACACGAGCGCCAGGCTGAACAGCACCAGCGCCCCCACGGCATAACGCACACCCAACCACCAACGCGCGGGATCGCGCGCCAGTCGCCCATTCAGCAGGGGACTCGGATGTTCCACAGGCCACAGCCATACACACAGCCATCCTGCGAGGACGCCTGTGGGTAAGTCGATAAAGTGATGTTGATAAGTGGTCAGCACCGACAGACCGATCAACCCGAACCAGCCATGTACCAGCCAACGCCATAGGCCCTGGGTGTGACGCTGGAACATGAGCCACAGAATTACCAGCAGCGCGATGTGCAGGGAGGGCGCCTGGTTGAACGGTTTGTCGAACCCGGCCAGTACCGCGAACAGCCAGCCGAACACGCCATCCAGCGCGGGCCTTTCGAAGGTAAACCGCAGTGGCCAGATCAGAAAGCAGCTCACGGCGATCACCTGCGCAGTCAGCAGGCGCAGCGCGTGTTGCTTGAGTTCATGGCGAGTGTTGGGCAGCAGCAGCGAGAACCCGTAAAGCAGGTCGATGGACCAATAGGGCACGATGGTCCAGGCCCAGAACGGTATATGGCTTTCCCAGCCGAACACCAGCGTGCCCACGTCGCTGCGCTGGGCGGTGACCCAGGTGGCGAAGCCGTAAGTGCTGAAGAACAACGGTGCCAACAGCAGCAGCCATAACAGCGCGGGCCTGAATAAACCGGGTTCGCGCATGTTCAGCGCTTCTGCGCCAGGGACACGGTGAAAATGCCCCATTCATCCACACGCTGGGTGATTTTGCGGAAGCCGGCCGCTGCCACCAGTTGATCCATCTCCGCCTGGCTGCGACGGCGCATCACCCAGGCCTGGCCCTGGCGATGGCTGGTGAGCGCGCGAGCGATCAGTTCCAGTTGCGGGTGCCACGGTTGGCCGGTGTACACCAGGTAACCACCGGGTTCCACCGCCTCGGCCAGGCCGGCCAGCGAACCACTTACCATGCCGTTGTCGGCGAACAATTCATACAGCCCGGACACCACCGCCAGCGTGGGTTTGGGCGCAAGCGCTGCCAGGTCGGCCCGGTCGAACGCATCGCCTTTGACGAACTGCGCGATATCCCCCAGGCCTTTCTCGCGGATCAGCGTGCCACCGTCGCGCACGTTGATGTCGCTGTAGTCGCGCAGCAGGATCGATTCCGGCAGCGGCGACACGCCCTGCAAGGCTTCGAGAATGTACCGGCCATGGCCGGCGGCGATGTCGACGATGCGCACTTCGCGCTGCTCATTGCGCAAGCTGGCCATGGCCAGGCGCAGTAATTCCTCGACGTTTACTTTGCGCTGGCGAATGCCGCGCCAGCCGATGGAGTTGAGGTAGTTGGTGTCGATCATCCGTCCCAGTCCGCCCTTGCCCGTGGGCATGTTGCGGTAGACATAGTCCAGCGTGCTGCCGGAGTCGAAACCGGTGTCGAAGCCCAGCTTCACTCCGGCTGACAGGCGTTGGCCCAGGCCCATGCTGGCGCGGGTCATGCGCCAATAGAGGTCGCGCAGGGAATTGCGCGGCAGCGGCGCGGCCAGGGATTCGGATTCGGCGCAGGTGGCGCCCAGCTTGTCGGCGCCCAGCAGTGAGGCGCGGCCCAGCGGGTGGCTGAAGTTGTGCAGGATAAACCGCCTGGCGCTGTTCACTGCAACCGCGCGATCACGCTCGCCGAGTGTGTCGTGAAAGAAGCCGGGGAGTATATGCAGCTCTTTTTTCAGGCTGCCCAGGCGGTCGAAGAACTGCTGCTGGGGCTTGCGGTGCACCACGAAGTCGGAGCCGGAGACCAGCAGTTGGGTCGGCACCTGGATTGCCTGGGCATCGGCGACCACGCGGTCGGCCGCTTCGTACAGTCCCAGCAGCACGTTCACCGAAATGGCCTTGGTGATCAGCGGGTCGCTGTCGTAGGACGCCACGCGCTCGGGGTCATGGCTGAGAAACCGGGCCTTGACGTAACTGTTGACGAAAAAGTTGCCGCGAAACCGGCGCATCAAGGCCAGGCCCGGGCGGGCGAAGGGCACGTACAGCTTGACCTTGAACGCCGGGGAGGCCAGCACCAGGGCGCGGATGTCGGGGGCGTAATCATGCACCCAGGTGGCCGCAATCACCGCGCCGACGCTTTGGGCAATCACCGCAAGGTTCTGCGCCTCGATGCCAAACGTGGCTTCGATATGCTCGCAAAAGGTCTGCACGTCGCGGACGCTGGTGGCGAAGCTCGGGCTGTCACCGCGCGGGCCAGGCGACTGGCCGTGGCCACGGGCGTCCCAGGCGAAGAAGTCGAAACCGGGCAGGTCCAGTTCATCCACCAAATGGGCGATACGCCCGGAATGTTCATGGCCGCGATGGAACAGCAGGATCGCCTTGCGCGGCTCGCCATCCGTTGCAGCGGTGGCCGGCCAGTGCCGATAGAAAAGCTCGACGCCATCATGGGTACGGAATGTCTGTGCCTGCTGTTCGCGCATCGCAAAAACCCTTATGCAATCGGTGAAGTGGCGGAGTGTTCCTTGAGGCCCTGGCGTACCCGGTTGACCAGGGTATAGGCGAGCAGGGCGGCGACCAGCCACATCACCGCGCTCACCCCGGCAGCGCCGAGCCAGCCCAGTGCCACGCCGGTGGCCAGCACGCCGAGGACGAAGGCGCGATCGCTTTTGCCCATCGGCCCGTCATAGCGCCGCGAGGCGCCGATCATCGGCCCCAGCACCCCTGCGTATTCGCTGAACACCGCGAGCAGGGTCACCAGCAACACCGGCGCCAGGCTCACCTCGGGGATCAGTGCAAACGGCAGGATCAGCGCGCTGTCGGCGATCACGTCACACAGTTCATTGAGGTAGGCACCCAGGCGCGATTGCTGGCCGAATTCGCGGGCGAGCATGCCGTCGATGGCGTTGAGGGCCATGCGCACGATCATCCACAGCGGGATCAGCGCAAACAGCCACAGGTGTTGGGCGAACCCGGCGATCAGCAGGCCTACCAGCAGAGAAACCACTCCGGCCAGCACGGTGATCTGGTTGGCGGTGGTGCCATTGTCGTAGAGGCGCTGCACTAATGGGCGCAGCAGGTTCTGAAAGCGTGGCTTGAGCTGATAGATCGAAATCATGGGAGATGACGCTTCCTTGTCCGTGAGCCCTTGAAAAGCTGTGCTGGAGTGTGCCGATTATTTGTAGCCCCTACCAGTGATGTCGCCTGTTTATAGGGGTTTAGTGCAATCTCAAGCCCCCTCCCATAGTGATTGTCGGTGTTTAGCGAACAAAAATTTCACGCCCTGTGTTATATCGTAACGAACTGTGTGCTATCGGGCGTTGAGTGGATGCAAGTGGATCTGGACGTTGACGGCGCGCGGGCTGAAAGCCTGCCGCGTTTTCAACAAGGGTTGTTCCATGCCCGTCGATTGAGGCAGGCCGGTATCAGCCTCACCGCCCTGGGTGTCAGTGGTTGGGTGTTGGCGTTGTTTGTCGCATTGTTTGCGCCCCTGTCGATCTGGCCGGTGGTGTTGATCAATTGCGCCTCGGCCTTGCTGCTGCTGGTAGCCGGCTTGCAGTCGGCGTGGTGGGTGGCCGACTGGCGCGCCCAGGCGCTGGAAGCACCGCCGGTTGACGTGCCGGTTGAAGAGACGGGCCGGTACGCGCGCCTGATGGAGCGCTTTATCGCCCAGATCGGCACACCGGTCCTGTGGCTGTGCGGTTGGGCGTTGTTGGCGCTGATCAGCATCGTCGAGTTCTGGAACCTGACCCTGCCTGCGGCAGCTATCGGCCAGTCAGCCAGCATCGGCGCTGCGCTGGGGCTGGCCTTGGCGTTTGGCTTGCTGGTGTTCGAACGTCGCCTGGCCCAGGAAAGCGCCGCGCAATGGCCTGAAGCCTCATCCCTGGCACAGTTGTGCCGTGTGGCCATCGGTTGTTTGCTGGTGAGCTCGATCTGCCTGCTGTTCGCCAACGCCGAGTCGGTGTGGCCGTTGCGCCTGGCTGTGCTGATGGGCGTGTTGGCCGCGCTGGTGGCACTGGAGTTTTTGATAAGAGGCGTGCTGTCGCTGTTCAGCCCGCGCCAGCCGCGCCTCGAACCCCGCCTGATGGCGCAGAGTTTCATCGCCGACCTGCTGCGCTGGCCGCCCCAGCCCTTGCTCGCCTTGCAGCACGAACTGCACAACCGCTATGGCATCGACCTGCGGCAGATCTGGGCCTTTACCTACATACGCCGGGCGTTTCTGCCGGTGCTGCTGGTGGTGTTGGCCGTAGGCTGGGCGCTGACCGGCGTGCATGAAGTGCCCCTGCAAGGCCGTGGGATTTATGAGCGCTTCGGCAAGCCGGTGCAGGTGTTCGGCCCGGGTCTGCATACCGGGCTGCCCTGGCCGTTGGGCCGTGTCATCAATGTGGAAAACGGCGTGGTGCATGAGCTGGCCACCAGCGTCAGCCAGAGCGCAACACTCGAGCCCGCTGCGGCTGAAGGCCCACCGCCCACGATAGCCAACCGCCTGTGGGACGCCAGCCATGTGAATGACAAATCCCAGGTCATCGCCAGCAGCAGCGGCGACAAACAGGGTTTCCAGATCGTCAACATGGACGTGCGTTTCGTCTACCGCATCGGCCTTGGCGATCAGGCCGCGCTGGCCGCCACCTACAACAGCGCCGACGTACCGACCCTGATCCGCAGCACCGCCAGCCGCATCCTGGTGCACGACTTCGCCTCGCGCACCCTCGACGAATTGCTTGGCGAACAACGCACGCGCCTGGCCGACGAGATCGGCCGCAGCGTGCAGGCCGACCTGCACAAGCTCGACAGCGGCGTGGAGATTCTGGCCACGGTGGTGGAAGCCATCCACCCGCCGGCCGGTGCAGCCAATGCCTATCACGGCGTGCAGGCCGCGCAGATCGGTGCCCAGGCCCTGATTGCCCGCGAGCGCGGCGCCGCCAGCGAGCAAACCAATCAGGCCTTGCTGCAAGCCAGCATCGCCCATGATCAGGCCGTGGCCAGCGCCCGCGAAGTGAATGCCGGCGCCCAGGCCGCACACCTGCGCTTTGACGCCGAACAAAAAGCCTACGCCAGCGCTGGCCGGGCGTTCGTGCTGGAGCAGTACCTGGGCCAATTCAGCCTGGGCCTGGCCCACGCCAACCTGCTGATTCTGGATCACCGCCTGGGCGCCGACAGCGCACCGACGATTGATCTGCGTTCTTTTACCTTGCCGGCCGATCCAGTGGCGCCGCGTAAAGCCGTTCAATAAGGAGTCTGTCTGTTGGGCGCTCATTCTCACGATCATCATCACGGCCATCACCACCATCATCATCATGGCGATGAGCAGGCGGCGGGCCCGTTCCCGTGGCGGCGCATGGCCTGGGCCGCGCTGCTGGTGCTGTTTGCCGTGGCAGCGGCGAGCCTGGTGCAGGTGCGCTCCGGTGAAGCCACGGTGATTACCCGTTTCGGCAATCCGTCGCGGGTGCTGCTCGAACCCGGCCTGGGCTGGCGCTGGCCGGCGCCGTTCGAGGCGGCGATTCCGGTGGACCTGCGCTTGCGCACTACCTCCAGCGGCCTGCAGGATGTGGGCACCCGCGATGGCCTGCGCATCATCGTGCAGGCCTACGTGGCCTGGCAGGTGCAGGGCGATGCCGACAACGTGCAGCGTTTCATGCGCGCGGTGCAGAACCAGCCCGATGAAGCGGCGCGGCAGATTCGCACCTTCGTCGGTTCGGCGCTGGAAACCACAGCGGCCAGTTTTGACCTGTCCAGTCTGATCAATACCGACGCCGGTCAGGTGCGCATCGCCGAATTCGAGGCGCAGTTGCGCCAGCAGATCGATCAACAATTGCTCACCACCTATGGCGTGCGCGTGGCGCAAGTCGGCATCGAGCGGCTGACGTTGCCCTCGGTGACCCTCACCGCCACCGTCGACCGCATGCGTGCCGAGCGCGAAACCATCGCCACCGAGCGCACTGCGGTGGGCAAGCGCGAGGCTGCGCAGATTCGCTCGGCGGCCGAGCGCGACGCGCGCATCATGCAGGCCGATGCCACGGTGAAAGCCGCTGACATCGAAGCGCAATCGCGGGTCGAAGCTGCGCAGATCTACGGCCGCGCCTACGCCGGCAATCCCCAGCTGTACAACCTGTTGCGCTCGCTGGATACCCTGGGCACGGTGGTGACGCCGGGCACCAAAATCATCCTGCGCACCGACGCGGCGCCTTTTCGCGCGCTGGTCGATGGGCCCCGGGACGTCCAGCCATGATCGAGCGTGACGGCCCGGACGGTCCGTGGATCCAGGCCGGGCGCCTGACCTTCCTCGCGCTGTACGCGGTGACCGTGTTGGCGGCATTGGCCTGGGCATTTTCCAATGTGCGCCAGATCGACCCGCAGAACCGCGCCGTGGTGCTGCACTTCGGCGCCCTGGACCGCATTCAGAACGCTGGTCTGCTGCTGGCGTGGCCGCAACCTTTCGAGCAAGTGGTGTTGTTGCCGGCGGCCGACCGCGTGATCGAGCGCCGGGTGGACAACCTGCTGCGCTCGGATGCGGCGCTGCAGGCCGACCGCGTGGCCAGCTTCGCCACGCCACTGAGTGACGCCCTGGCCGGTTCCGGCTATCTGCTGACCGGCGATGCCGGCGTGGTGCAGCTGGATGTACGAGTGTTCTACAAGGTCAGCGAACCCTATGCATTCGTGTTGCAGGGCGATCATGTGCTGCCCGCGCTGGATCGGCTGGTGACGCGCAGCGCCGTGGCCCTGACCGCCGCGCGAGACTTGGACACCATCCTGGTGGCGCGCCCGGAACTGATCGGCAGCGATAACGGCGCCGCCGAACGCCGCGAACGGCTGCGCGGCGACCTGGTGCAAGGCATCAACAAGCGCCTGGCCGAGTTGGCCGCCAGCGGCCTGGGCCTGGGCATCGAAGTGACCCGTGTCGATGTGCAGTCCAGTCTGCCGGGCCCGGCGGTCAACGCCTTCAATGCCGTGCTCACCGCCAGTCAGCAAGCCGACAAGGCCGTGGCCAATGCGCGCACCGAAGCGGAGAAACTGACCCAGGCCGCCAACCAGCAGGCCGACCGCGTGGTGCAGGTGGCCCATGCCCAGGCCAGCGAACGACTGGCCAGCGCCCAGGCGCAAACGGCCACTGTCGCAAGCCTCGCCCAGGTCAAAGACCCTGGACTGCTGCTGCGCCTGTACCGCGAACGCTTGCCGAAGATCCTCGGCCAAGCCGGCTCTGTGACCACGGTCGACCCCAAGGACGACTCCCGTTTGATCATTCAGGGCGCCGAACGATGAGCGATTCCATGCTAACATCCGCCGAGCAGCGCAGCGCCGCCCGACAATTGACCCTGGCGATGCTGTCCCTGGGCTTGCTGGTATTGGGCCTGGTCTGGCGCTGGCTGGCCCCCGACCAGAACGGTGTCAGCCAATTGCTGCTGGGCGTGGCCTCGCTGCTGGTGGCCGTGCCGGTGATGCGTTCGGCCTGGTACAGCCTGCGCTTCCCCAGCCTACACGGCATCACCGACCAATTGATTGCCCTGGCCATGCTCGGCGCTTGGGCCACGGGCGATCTGCTGACTGCCGCGCTGCTGCCGATCATCATGATTTTCGGACATGTGCTGGAAGAGCGCAGCGTGATCGGCTCCCAAGAGGCGATTCATGCCCTGGGCAAGCTCACCCGCAGCCAGGCGCGCCGGGTGCAGGCCGATGGCAGCATCGTGGAAGTGGATAACGGCGCGCTCAATACCGGCGATATCGTCGAAGTGCGCGCCGGCGACCGCGTGCCCGCCGATGGCGTGGTGTTGTCGGGCCAGGCGAGCCTGGACACGGCGCCGATCACCGGCGAGTCGGTGCCTCTGGAGGCGTCGGTCGGGGTGCAGGTGTTCGGCGGCGCGATCAACCTCGACGGCCTGCTGCGCCTGGAGGTCACGCGCACCGGCGATGAGTCGACCCTGGGCAAAGTCATCGCCCTGATGCAGAACGCCGAGCGCGCCAAGCCGCCGATCACCCGGTTGCTGGAGCGTTATGCCGGCAGTTATATGGTGCTGGTGTTGTTGCTGGCGGCAGTGACCTGGTTTGTGACCAACGACGCCCAGGCGATGCTCGCCGTGCTGGTAGCGGCGTGCCCGTGCGCCCTGGTGCTGTCGGCGCCGGCCACGGCGATTGCCGGCATTGCGGTGGCGGCGCGCCATGGCATTCTGATTCGCAGCTCAGCGTTTCTGGAAGAATTGGCCGATCTCACCTCATTGGTGGTCGACAAGACCGGCACGCTGACCTTCGGCACCCTGCGGTTGCAGTCCATCGAAGGCGCCTCCACGGACCGCGCGGCGGTACTCAACCTGGCGGCCAGTCTCGGTTCGGCCAGCAGTCACCCGGTCAGCCGTGCGTTGGCGGGGCTGGGCACGCAGCTGCCGGCGCTGAGCGATATTCGCGAGCGTCAGGGCCTCGGCGTGGTAGCGCAGACCGGGGAGGGCGAAGCGGCGCTGGGGCGCCCGGAATTGTTCGAGCAGTTGGGCATCATGACCACGGCAGTTCCACGTCACGACGGCCCGATTGCCGGGCTGGCGCTGAACGGACGATTCCTGGCCTGGCTGCTGCTGGCCGACAGCGTCAAGCCGGAAGCGCACCAGGCCCTGCAGGAACTGCGCGAGCTGGGCCTGGGCCGGCAATTGCTGCTCACCGGCGACCGCCAGAGCGTGGCCGACAGCCTCGCGGCGCAGGTGGGCATCAGCGATGTGCAAGCCCAGGCCTTGCCGGAAGACAAGCTCAACCGTGTGCTGGGCGAAATCGGCAGCGGCTTCAGGCCGATGGTGGTGGGCGACGGCATCAACGACTCGCTGGCGCTCAAGGCGGGTGTGGTCGGCGTGGCGATGGGCGCGGGTGGCGCGGATATCGCCCTGGCCTCGGCGGATGTGGTGCTGATCGGCAGCGACCTGCGTCGCCTCGGCACCTGCGTGCGGCTCAGTCGCCAGTGCCGGCGTACGCTGCAGGTCAACGTGATCATCGGTCTGGGGTGGACCCTCGCCATTGTGGTGTTTGCCGCGTTTGGCTGGCTGGGCGCTGCGGGCGCCATGATTGCGGCAGTGCTGCATAACCTCAGCACCTTGCTGGTGCTGGGCAATGCCGGGCGCTTGCTGCGTTTTCAGGAACCGCTGTCCAAGCTCGACGAATAATGTCGGGCTTTTTCTGTTTGTCGCTGTAACGCCGACAGGACGCCTCACTCAAGTGGTGTGTCGAGACTGAGCAATCGGTTCCGACCTTCACCACTGATCATGAGGAATACAACTATGAGCATTAAATCCACCGCGGCCGGTGCCGCCCTCGCGCTGGCCGCCGCCAGCCTGTTTGCCGGCGTCACCACCCAGGTACAAGCCGACGACGCCACTGTGCAATGCTACGGCGTGACCTCCTGCAAGGGCCTGAACGACTGCAAGACCGCCGAGAACGCCTGCAAGGGCCAGGGTGTATGCAAAGGGCACGGTTTCAAGCTCCTCACCCAGGCTGAATGCGACGCGGCTAAAGGTAAGGTCGGCAAGTAATTGAAGTGCAGCCGTAGCGGTGCCCCATCGCTGCGGCCGCTTTGCCCAGGAGCGTTCCATGTCCAGTTCCCCTGTGAGCCTCGGTTACGGCCTGGGCCTGCGCAATGAGTACTACCAGCAGATCCTGGAACAATCGCCGCCCGTGGATTGGTTCGAAGTGATCTCCGAGAATTATCTGGTGCAGGGTGGCAAGGCCCTCTACTACCTGGATGCGATTGCCGAGCGCTATCCCCTGGTGATGCACGGTGTGTCGCTGTCCATCGGCGGGCCCCATGCATTGGATGGGGATTACCTCAAGCACCTCCAGCGACTCGCCGAACGGATCCGGCCGGCCTGGATTTCCGATCACCTGTGCTGGAGTCGCGGCAGTGCGCACCAGTTGCACGACCTCCTGCCGCTGCCCTACACCGAAGAAAGCCTGGACCACGTGGCCGGTCGCGTCCGCCAGGTGCAGGACATACTGCAACGCCCGCTGGTGCTGGAAAACGTCTCCAGTTACGTGCGCGCCAGGGCCGACACGTTGACCGAGTGGCAATTCCTCAACGCCCTGACCGAGCTCACCGGCTGCCAGTTACTGCTCGATGTGAACAACGTGTATGTGAGTTCGCGCAACCATGGCTTTGACGCCTGGACTTTTATTCGTAACCTGGCCCCCGACAGCATCCGCCAACTGCACCTGGCGGGGCATATGGACTACGGCGACTACGTGGTCGATACCCACGATCATCCGGTGTGCGATCCGGTGTGGGCGCTGTATCAACAGACCCTGGAGCACCTGGGGCCGGTCTCGACCCTGCTGGAGCGCGATGATCATTTTCCACCGTTGCCCGAGTTACTCGCCGAGCTGAGCAAAGCCCGTGAACTGGGTGCCAACGCGCTGGCCAGGAGGCCGCTATGCGCCTGATCGACTGGCAATTGGCCTTTGAAGCGCACCTGACAGCGCCAACGCCGCTGGTGGACAGCCACTTTGCCGCCACGTTGCTGGGCGGGCCAACGCTGGATGTGCACACGGGCCTGGCGATTTATCACAACGCCTACCTGTCACGATTGCAGGATGTGCTGCGCCACGACTTCAGCGCCCTCCGGTATTGGCTGGGCGACGATGAGTTTGCGGCGCTGACGCAGGCCTACGTGCGTCGCTATCCCTCCGATCACTACAGCCTGCGCTGGCTCGGGGAGCGGTTTCCGGCGTTTATCCTTGAGCATTTGGTGGCCGAGCAGAGTGCGCCGCTGGCGGAACTGGCGCGTCTGGAATGGGCCTTTACCCTGGCGTTCGATGCGCCTGCCGGTGAGCCGCTCACGCTTGATGACATGGCGCAACTGCGGCCGCAAGACTGGCCGGATTTGCAGGTGACCCTGGCGCCTACGGTGCAGCAGATACTGTGTCGCTTCAATTCGGTGGCGATCTGGCGCGCCGCCAGGGACGCTTCTGGTCTTGCCGAGAGTCAGGCGTTGAGCCGGGCGCATATTTGCCTGGTGTGGCGTCACGATCAGGTGTGCCGTTACCGCAGCCTTGAGCCCTCCGAGGCCTGCGCGCTGGCGGGTATGGTCGGGGCCGGCTGGAATTTTTCAGAACTGTGCACTGAGTTGGCAGTCACTTATGCAGAGGGCGCGCCACTGCAAGCGGTTACATGGTTGAAACAGTGGGTACAGGACGGAATGCTCGAACGCCGAGCACCGCAGTAGCCCGCTATCCAATAGATAGCCTCCTAAGTTGTCTGCGGATGGTCTACCCTCAATTCGGACTTCTGAACAAGGGGGACTACTCATGCTCGCGCAACTTCCACCGGCCTTACAGAATCTTCAGCTACCGCTGCGTCTGCGACTCTGGGATGGCCATGAATTCAACCTGGGCCCCGAGCCCAGTGTGACCATCGTGGTGAAGGACCCCACCGTCGTCACACAGCTGACCCATCCCACCCTCGACTCGCTGGGCGAAGCCTTCGTCGAGGGCAAAGTCGAGCTGGAGGGCTCGATCACCGAAGTCATTCGGGTGTGTGACGAACTGAGTCACGCCTTGATCGACGATGACGAGGGCACTCGTCCGGTGCGCTTGACCCACGACAAGGCTACCGACGCGGCGGCCATTTCCTACCATTACGATCTCTCCAATGAGTTCTACCAGCTATGGCTGGACCAGGACATGGCGTATTCCTGCGGCTATTTCGAAACTGGCAGCGAGTCCATCGACCAGGCCCAGCAGGACAAATTTCGCCACCTGTGCCGCAAGTTACGCCTGCAGCCTGGCGAATACCTGCTGGACGTGGGCTGCGGCTGGGGTGGCCTGGCGCGGTATGCGGCGCGCGAATTCGGGGTGAACGTGTTCGGTATCACCCTGAGCAAGGCGCAGTTGGCCCTGGCGCGCGAGCGGGTGAAAGCCGAGGGGCTGGAAGGCCAGGTCGACCTGCAACTGCTCGATTACCGTGACCTGCCCCAGGATGGGCGTTTCGACAAGGTGGTGAGCGTGGGCATGTTCGAGCACGTCGGCCATGCCAACCTCACGCAATACTGCAAGACGCTGTTTGGCGCGGTGCGTGAAGGTGGCCTGGTGATGAACCATGGCATCACTGCCAAGCACACCGACGGCCGCCCGGTGGGGCGGGGCGCCGGTGAGTTTATCGGGCGTTATGTGTTCCCCAACGGCGAGCTGCCGCACCTGGCAATGATGACCGCCGAGATCAGTGACGCGGGGCTGGAAGTGGTCGACGTCGAAAGCCTGCGCCTGCACTACGCGCGCACCCTGGACCACTGGAGCGAACGGCTGGAAGACAACCTGGAAACGGCAGCGCGGGTCGTGCCGGAGCAGGCGCTGCGCATCTGGCGGCTGTACCTGGCCGGATGCGCGTACGCGTTTGCACGGGGCTGGATCAATCTGCATCAGATTCTTGCGCTCAAGCCCCATGCGGACGGCAGCCATGAACTGCCGTGGACGCGCGATGATATTTACCGCGGGTGAGGCAGGTCGTCCCACGCGATGTCGCGTGGGTCGACGATGTCATTCGGGTGCATCTGGAAGGTGCCGTGCTGCTTGGGAATGTTCGGGTCTGAAGGCAGATAGGCTTGCTGCCCGAACGTCATCGCCGGTTTGTCGAAGGTGAGCGTGTGCAGCGCGACGTTGTCGTACCAGTCTGCATGGGGCAGCGAGATGAACGTCATCTCCCAGGTGCCGCCGTCCACGTGGCCCTTGGTGACGTAGACACCGTAATGGTTCTCGCCAGGGGAGAGTATTTTGTACACGCCGTTATCGTATAGAAGCAGCACGGCGTCCGTGAACGGTTTGGCCTCGTAGAGCACGGCGTAGAGCAAATCGATTTTGTAAGTGGGCGCGCCCAGTTCCACAGGGATCGTGACAGCGTTGCCTTGCATGGTCTGCCTTCCTTATCGAGGGATACGGCCTGATTCTAAACCGCCTCTGTGACTAGCGTGCTTATCGTGGCAAGCCCGCTCGCCACAGGGTGTGGTTACCTGACATTTCAGGCCTCTCCCACAGGACGTTGTGTTGGCGGTTAGAGAATCGGTGAAATAAGCCGCGCGATCCGCATGCCCAGTTGCTGCAGGCGCCGGGTCTCGCGGCTTTCTGCCAGGCTCATCTCGTGGGCCAGGGCGAAATCTTCCAGCAGCATCTGTTCCACTTGCCTGGCGAAGGCCTCGTCAACCGTCAGCAACATCACCTCGAAATTCAGACGGAACGAACGGTTGTCCATGTTCGCGCTGCCGATAGCGCTGATCTCGCCGTCCACCAGCACCACTTTCTGGTGCAGAAAGCCGGGCGTGTAGCGGAACACGCGCACGCCGGCGCGCACCGCTTCGATGGCGTACAGGCTGGACGCGGCATACACGATACGATGGTCCGGGCGCGACGGCAGCAGGACGCGCACATCGACGCCGCGCAGCACCGCCAGGCGCAGGGCGGCGAACACGGCTTCGTCGGGGATGAAATACGGGGTGGTGATCCACACCCGCTCGGTGGCTGCGTGGATGGCTTCAACGAAGAACAGCGAGCAGGTTTCATACGGGTCGGCCGGACCGCTGGCGAGCAGTTGGCAAAGCACGCCGTCTTCGGGGTAGGTGTCCGGCAGGATCAGCGGCGGCAACTCCCGCGCGGCCCAGAACCAGTCTTCGGCGAATGACTCCTGCAGGCACGCCACCACCGGGCCGGTGACTTGCACGTGGGTATCGCGCCAGGGCGCCAGCGGCGGCTTTTTGCCGAGGTATTCATCGCCCACGTTATGGCCGCCGACAAACCCGGTAATTCCATCCACGACCACGATTTTGCGGTGATTGCGGAAGTTGACCTGGAAGCGATTGAGCCAGCCGCTGCGCGTGGCGAATGCCTTGACCTTGACCCCGGCGTCACGCAGCGATTGCACGTAGCGATGGGGCAGGGCGTGGCTGCCGATGCGGTCGTAGAGTACGTGGATATCGACCCCTTCGGCGGCCTTCGCCTTGAGCAGGGCGTGCAGCTGGCGGCCCAGCGCGTCGTCATGAATGATGAAGAACTGGAACAGCACGGCCGATTGTGCGCCGCGAATGGCGTCGAAAATCGCGCTGAAGGTGTCTTCGCCATTGATCAGCAGGCGCACTTGGTTGTTGGCCAGGCACGGCATGCGTCCCAGCTTGGGCATGGCACGCAGGGAGGTGTAAGCGGCGGAATTGCGCGCGGCCAAGGCTTCCTCGACCCACGGGCGCCAGTTCAGCGCGTTGATGGCGGTGTGCATTTCCTGGTTGGCCTGGCGACGTGCCTGGATGTACGCATCGAACGTGCTGCGGCCGAAGATCAGGTAGGGGATCAGCGTGAGGTATGGCATGAACATCAGCGACAGCGCCCACGCGATAGAGCCTTGGGCGGTGCGCACTGTCAGCACCGCGTGGATCGCGGCGAGTGTCCCGAAAAAATGCAGCGTGGCGATGAAGTAGGCGAGCAGGTGCGGGCCAAAAAAATCCATGAACGGCGATACTCCAGACGATCCAGTGCAGTGCGTAAAAGACCATGTTCAGCCACGAATGTCGCTATTTTATTTGCCGTGCAACACTGGCACGTCCGCGGCGTCTAACGCCCACAATTACCCAGGAGTTACCCGATGAAGGCTCGTCTGCTGTGTTTGTCCATGGTTGTTGGTTTGGCGCTGCCGGTGGCGGCACAGGCGCAGATGCTGGCGCCGGGCTTGTGGGAATTGACCACCAGCAATATGAAGGTCGATAACCAGGACCTGCCGGACCTGTCGCTGATTCTGGGTCAGCTCAAGCAGCAGATGACCCCCGAACAGCGCGCCATGCTCGAAAAGCAGGGCATTACCATGGCCGGTAAAGGCGTGCAGGTGTGCCTCACCCCCGCCCAGGTGGCAACCGACTCCATCCCGCTGACCGACCCGCAATCGGGTTGCAAGCAGCAAATCACCGAGAAGACCGGCAACCAGTGGAAATTCCGTTTCAGCTGCCCGAAAGCCCAAGGCACTGGCGTGGCGACCTTCCAGAGCCAGAAGGCCTTCACTACCACGGTCAACGGCACTTTCAATGCCACCGGCATCCAGCAAAAAGGCAGCCTGGACAGCCACGCCCAGTGGCTGGGCAATGACTGCGGCACCGTCAAACCTCGCGCATGACCTGCCTGCGCCTATCTCAGGAAATGCAGCGGTAAACCCTGGCAGCTCTCGACTACCTGGCCGTTGTGCCACGCCAGGTGACCGGAGACCAGGGTGGTGCTGACGCTGTGGCGAAAGCGGCGTTCGACGAACGGCGTCCAGCCGCAGCGTGCCAGGATCGGCTCGTCACTCACCGGCTTGCCTTCTGGTTCGGGTTTGATCAGCACCAGGTCGGCCCAGTACCCCTCACGCAGGTAGCCGCGATCCGGGATAGCGAACAGGTCGGCCACCCGATGGCTGGTCTTCGCCACCAGTGTGGTAATGGGCAGCAGGCCGTCGGCTACCAACTCCATCAACGCGGGCAGCGCATGCTGCACCAGCGGCAAGCCCGACGGCGATTCGCGATAGCTCATCTGTTTTTGCGCCCAGGTGTGGGGCGCGTGGTCGGTGCCGATCACATCCAGCCGATCACTCAGCAAGGCCTGGCGCAGCGCGTCGCGGTCGGCACGGGTCTTGATCGCTGGGTTGCATTTGATCTGATGGCCCAGCCGTGCATAGTCACGGTCATCGAACAGCAGATGATGCACGCACACTTCGGCGGTGATGCGTTTATCGGCCAGGGGTTTGTCTTCAAACAGTGCCAGTTCGCGGGCGCTGGTGATGTGCAGGACGTGCAGGCGCGTGCCGTGGCGCTGGGCCAGTTCCACTGCCAGTGACGATGAGCGATAACAAGCCTCTGCGTCGCGAATCAGCGGGTGGGCGACGGCGGGAATCTGGTCACCGAACCGCGCGTGCAGACGCTGTTCGTTGATCAGGATGCTGGGGGTGTGTTCGCAGTGGGCCAGTAGAATGGTCGGTACTTCGGCGAACAGGCGCTCGAGTATGCGTGGGTCGTCCACCAGCATATTGCCGGTGGACGCGCCCATGAACACCTTGACCCCGGCCACTTCGCGCGGGTCCAGAGCCGCCACGGTGTCGAGGTTGTCGTTGCTGACGCCAAAATGAAAGCCATAGTTGGCCACCGAATGCAGGCCGGCGCGGCGCTTCTTGTCGGCCAGGGCTTCGAGGGTCAGCGTGGCCGGGCGGGTATTGGGCATGTCCATGAAACTGGTGATGCCACCGGCCACCGCCGCCCGTGATTCGCTGTAGAAACTGCCTTTTTCCGGCGCACCAGGTTCACGAAAGTGCACCTGATCATCAATCATGCCCGGCAGCAGCCACTGGCCCCGGGCGTCAATCGCCAGGGGCGCGTTATAGTCCGTGATGCTGCCGGCGATTTTTTCGATGCGGCCATTGGCGACCAACACATCGGCGTCGAATGCCTGGCCTTCGTTCACCAGGCGGGCGTTGCGGATCAACAGGCGGGTCATGGTTCAGAACTCGTTTTGCAGGGCTTTATAACCTCGCACCAGGTCGACATTGGTGCGGGCCACGTCTTCGGAAAACTCCGAAGCGCTGACACTCACCGGCGGGAATTGCGACAGGTCGGTGTTCGGCCCAATACGGGTGGTGGAGGGCACGTAGAACGCATCGGGCAAATCGCGACCGTCGACCACCGAGTTGTGGCGCACCACGCAGCCGTCGCCGACGACGCAATTGAACAGCACGCTGTTGAAGCCGATGAACACGCGGTCGCCGACCGTGCAGGGGCCGTGGACGATGGAGCGGTGCGCGATGGACGTGAACTCGCCGATGGTCACCGCCGCACCGGATTTGGAGTGGATGACCACGCCGTCCTGGATGTTGGAGTTGGCGCCAATGGTAATCGGGTCCATGGCGCCGCTGGCGTCGACTTCGTCGGCGCGGATCACGGCGTAGGGGCCGACGAACACGTTCTCGCCGATGATGACTTTGCCGCAGATGATTGCGGTCTTGTCGACGTAGGCCGATTCGGCAATGACCGGCAGGTCGCCTGAGGGATTTTTACGGATCATGGTGTGCTCAACGCTGCGCAAAGCGTATTGAGGTTGTATTCGAACAACCCGGTGAAAGTGCTGGCCGGACCTTTGGCGGCCAGGGCGTCGGAGTACAGCGTGCCGCCGATCTGCGCGCCGCTTTCGTCGGCGATCTGCTTGAGCAGGCGCGAGTCCTTGATGTTTTCCATGAACACGGCCTTGACCTTGTCTTTGCGGATCTGCGTGATCAGCGCAGCCACTTCGGCGGCGGAGGGTTCACGCTCGGTGGACAAGCCCTGGGGCGCAAGGAACTGAATGCCATAGGCCTGGCCCAGGTAGCCAAAGGCGTCATGGGAGGTGACGATGCGACGGTTACCCGCTGGCAGTGCGCCGAACTTGGTCTTGGCTTCAGCCAACAGGCGGTAGATTTCCTTCAGGTAGGCCTGGCTGTTGCGCTGGTAGTCGGCCTGGTTGGCCGGGTCGGCGGCGATCAGCGCCTTGGTGATGTTGTTCACGTAGATTTCGGCGTTGGCCAGGTTGTGCCAGGCGTGCGGGTCGGGAATGGTTTCGCCGTCCTCGTCCATGGTGTGGGAGATCACACCTTTGCTGGCGGTGACCACCGTGGCCTTGGTTTCGGTGCTGGTGATCAGGCGGTCCAGCCACGGCTCGAAGCCCAGGCCGTTCTTGATGATCAATTTGGCCTTGAGCAGCGCCTTGGCGTCGTCCGGCGTGGGTTCGTAGGTGTGAGCGTCGGCGTCGGGGCCGACCATGTTGCTGATCTGGATGTGGTCGCCACCGATCTGGTGGGTGATGTCATCGAGAATACTGAAGCTGGTGACCACCTGGAGTTTGTCGGCGGCATGGGCCATCGACAGCGGCAGCAGCAGGCTGAACAGCACGAGTAGAGCGCGCATCGGGAAACACCTCATTGGGATGTAAGCAAGGGCGGGCGGCGCAGCAGGCCGTGCACCGGACCAAAGACCACGGACAACAGATACCCGCCGCCCGCCACCAGCACGATGGCCGGGCCGCTGGGCAGTGAGTAGTAGAACGACAGCAACAAGCCAAGCCATACCGACAGGCATCCCAGCACCGCCGATATTGCGATCAACACCGGCAGGCGCCGGCTCCAGAAGCGTGAGGCGATGGCCGGCAGCATCATCAGGCCCACCACCATCAACGCGCCGATGGCCTGGAAACCGATCACCAGGTTCAACACCACCAGGGTCAGGAATAAGCCGTGGGCCAGTGGTCCGAGGCGGCTGACGGTTTGCAGGAACAGAGGATCCAGTGTGTCCAGCAGCAGCGGTTTGTAGATCAGTGCCATCGCGAGCAGGCTGAAGCTGGAGACCCAGAGCATGCCGGTAAGGGTGGTTTCGTCCACCGCCAGGGCCGAGCCGAACAGCAGGTGCAGCAGGTCCAGGCGTTTGCCGGCGATGCCGAGGATCAGCACGCCGGCGGCGAGGGAGATGGGGTAGATAGCGGCCAGGCTGGCGTCTTCGCGCAGGCCGGTGCGGCGGGTGATCCACGCCGACAGCCCGGCCATGCTCAGGCCGGCGCCGAGGCCGCCGATGGTCAGTGCGGGCAGGCTCAGGCCGGCGAACCAGAAGCCCAGCGCCGCGCCGGGCAGGATGCCGTGGGCGACGGCATCACCGATCAGGCTCATGCGCCGCAGGATCAGGAACACTCCCAGCGGCGCCGTGCTGCAGGCCAGTACCAGGCCGCCGATGAGCGCGCGACGCATGAACACAAAGTCGAGAAACGGCATCCACAGGTGAGCGGCAAAATGCATCAAGCCACCTGCATCTGAGGTTGCGCGCGGATCAGCTCTTTGCTCGAGCCGAACACGCAGCCGCTGCTTTTGATCTGCAGCACCTGCTGAGTGTGATGACGCACCGAGGCCAGGTCATGGCAAACCACCACCACCGTACGGCCTTCGGCATGCCAGGCATGAATGTGATTCCAGCACAGCGCCTGGCCTTCTTCGTCGAGCGCGGCGTGGGGTTCGTCGAGCAGCAGCACGGGCGAGTCGGCCAGGCTCATGCGGGCGAGCAGGGCGCGTTGCAATTGACCGCCGGACAACGCCATCAACGGGCGCAGCTCCAGGCCGCTGAGGCACCAGTCTTCGAGCACCGCTTGCAGGCGTTCGCTGCGCTGTGCAGCAGAAAGCCGCGCGCCCCAGAAACCGGCGGCGACCAGTTCCTGCAGGTTGATCGGGAACTGGCGGTCGAGTTGTTGCTGCTGGGGCAAAAACGCCAGGCCGCCACGACGTGTCACTTCCACGACGACTTTCCCGGCCAGCGGTTTCTGCAAGCCGGCGATGACTTTGAGCAGGCTGCTCTTGCCGCAGCCATTGGGGCCTATGACGCCGGTGAGGCTGCCTTTTTCCAGGGTGAAATCGATGGCGGGTGTGAGCGGTTGGCCGGGGGCGCCCCAGCGTAGGGCCGTGCAGGTGATCATGCAGGGTTTCTCGTCCAGCGGCTTTCGGCCACGGCATCGTGCGCGTGCAGGCTTTCGGCGTGGATCACTTTGAGGTGGAAGGCTTTGACGGCGTCCGAGCGTTTCAAGGCGAGGTTCAGGCGGCGGGCGGCGTCTTCGCAGAACATCAGGTTCTGCCCGTTGGCCAGGGCGAAGGCTTGTTCGTCTGCACGCTTTACGGCGGTTTGTACGGCGGTGCCAAGGGCGGATTCGGCGCCGTTGATCAGGTCCACCAATGGCAGGTGCTCGCCTTGCAGTTCGACATGAAGTTGTGCACTGCTGCGTTGGCTGTGGGGCGTGGCAACGATGCCATTGGCGCTGCCGAGCCAGGTCATTACGGCTTCGTGCTGCAGCGGCTTGTCACCGAAGTCATCAAGAAACTGCCCTTGAATCAACTGCCTGGCGAGGGCAGCGGAGCAAGGGCAGGTTGAGGAGTAACTCACGTCAATTTTTAGTTCCACGTGGAACATCTGATTTTCCAGACGTGCTTCGATGCTCACCGGATAGCTTTTCCAGCCTGCCAGAGGGCTGACCAGGGCAGGGCGTTTAAGCAGCAAATCGGTATGGATGCGCAGGTAGGCGTTCTTAGATAAATCTTCATGACTGTCGAGAAAGCGCTGCAGTACATTGCGCAGAAGTGCAGGCGTGAGGGGTTGCTGGTCGAGCAGCTCCAGGGCCAGGTACAGGCGTGACATGTGAATGCCACGGGCGGCGCCGTCATCCAGGCTCACGCCGGCGTCGGCGGTCGCAGGCAGACGTTGGCCGTCGAGCAGGATGGGCAGGGCAATGCCGCACATGCCTACCCAGTCCAGTGGCATGGCCTGGCGTGAAGCCTGCGCGGCAATATCCGGCAGAGTCAGCGCGTTCATGAGCAGGTCCGTCGTTGGAAATATTTAGACATGTTATAGTATAACGACAAAGTCGACGATTAATTTTCTGCTCCAGGTTTTGCTCAGTCATGTCGAGCAGGGACGCTCCTTTATTTGCGGTATAGGTCATGCACAGACGTCAGCTCCTCAACCTGCTCCTGGTTAGCCCGTTGTTTACCTTGCCGTTCTCGGCCCACGCTACGCAGATTCGCAATGCCCGCTTGTGGCGCTCGGAAGACAAACTGCGGCTGGTGTTCGACCTCAGCGGGCCGGTGCAATACAAGACCTTTTCCCTGAGCGCCCCGGAACGCGTGATCATCGACTTGAGCGGTGCAGGCCTCAGTGGTGACTTTTCGCAATTGATGCTCAAGAACAGTGGGATTACCTCGATTCGCTCGGGGCATTTCGGCACCAACGACACGCGGATCGTGTTGGACCTGGCCTCACCGATGCAGCTCAACAGCTTTCTGTTGCCGCCCCAGGACGGCCAGGGTCATCGCCTGGTGCTGGACCTCAGCAGCATCACCCAGGCACCGCGGCAGATCGCCGCCGAACCCGCGCCGCTGGTGGCACCCATCGATAAAGCCCATCCCCGGCGCGACATCATCGTGGTGGTCGACCCTGGCCATGGCGGCAAGGACCCCGGCGCCGTGGGCTCCAAGGGCCAACGCGAAAAAGACGTTGTGCTGTCGATTGCCCAACTGCTGGCCAAACGCTTGAAACGCGAGAAGGGTTTTGACGTGAAGCTGGTGCGCAACGACGACTTCTTCGTGCCCCTGCGCAAGCGCGTGGAGATCGCACACAAGCACAATGCCGACATGTTTATCTCGGTGCATGCGGATGCGGCGCCGCGTATCACCGCGTCGGGCGCCTCGGTGTATGCCTTGTCCGAAGGCGGCGCCACGTCTGCCACCGCGCGCTTCATGGCGCAGCGGGAAAACGGTGCCGACCTGCTGGGCGCCAGCAGCCTGCTGAACCTCAAGGACAAGGATCCGATGCTGGCCGGGGTGATTCTCGACATGTCGATGAACGCCACCATCGCGTCCAGCCTGCAACTGGGTCACTCCATCCTGGGTAGCCTGGAGGGCATTACCAGCCTGCATCAGAAGCGCGTGGAACAGGCCGGTTTTGCGGTGCTCAAGTCACCGGATGTGCCGTCGATTCTGGTGGAAACCGGCTTCATCTCCAATGCACGGGACAGCGCGCGGCTGGTCACGGCGCGTCATCAACAGGCAGTGGCGGATGGGTTGTTCGAGGGCCTGAAAAAATACTTCCAGAAGAACCCGCCCATGAACAGCTACATGGCGTGGGCCCAGGAACAGAAGAACGGCCAGGTCTAGCAGCCGGTTATGCGGCTGCAGGTGAATTTGGCGCTGGCTCCCCCTGAACTGGAGAACCGGTTGATCGTCGTCCAGCCCACACGCCGCGTGTAGCCCACCCACGCCTCGCCATCCGAGGCCAGCCCGGTAAAGAACGTAAGTTGCCCGTAACGGCTGTTGGTCTGCGCCCAATAACGTTTGCCGATCACTTCGAACCCCCGCAAATACGTGGTGCTGCCCACCGTGGCCACGCTGTAGGCATTGCCCAGCGGATCGACGCAGGCCAGCAGGGTGGCGCTGCGCGTGCAGTTGGCCAGCAGGGTTGGGACCTGTGCGCAGGCCGGTCCCGCCGTTGCCAATAACAGGGCGCACACCAGGTATTTCATGAGGTTTCTCGGGATTGGAGGCCGGTGCGCAAGCATTGCGCCCTTCGTCGCCGCAGACAAGGGGATTGGCTTATTTGTGTTGTTATACTATAACATTAAAAACCAGCCCCACCCGTGAACCGCTGCTCATGACTGAACAAGAACTCCTGGCCCAATCGCCTGACGACTACATGAATGAAGCCCAGCAAGGCTTTTTCCGTTCGTTGTTGATAGCCCAACGCGAGGCATTGCAAGCGCGCATCGAAGCCGAATTCATGGTGCTGCGCGAGCAGGAAACCAATAGCGACCCTGCCGATGTGGGCAGTGCCGAAGAACAGCGCCAATGGCAACTGCGTCTGCTTGAGCGGGAAAAGAAGCTGCTGGACAAGATCGACGACGCCCTCGATTTGCTGGCACGCGGCGAATACGGCTGGTGTCGGGAAACCGGCGAACCCATAGGCCTGCAACGCTTGCTGCTGCGTCCCACCGCCACCCTGTGTATCGAAGCCAAAGAACGTGAAGAGCTGCGCGAACGCCATAAACGGGCTGTTTGACCGGCCAACCCTGATGAGGAAAACCTGATGCCCAATCGTCTCCCCGTGACCGTGTTGTCCGGCTTTCTCGGCGCCGGTAAAAGCACGCTGCTCAACCATGTCCTGCGCAACCGCGAAAATCTGCGGGTGGCGGTGATCGTCAACGACATGAGCGAAATCAACATCGACGGCAGCGAGGTGCAGCGCGACGTCACCCTCAACCGTTCCGAAGAAAAGCTGGTGGAGATGAGCAACGGCTGCATCTGCTGCACCCTGCGTGAGGACCTGCTCGAAGAAGTCACCAAGCTGGCCAAAGAGGGCCGGTTCGATTACCTGCTGATCGAGTCCACCGGCATTTCTGAACCGCTGCCGGTAGCCGAAACCTTCACCTTTCGCGATGAAAACGACCAGAGCCTGGCCGATATCGCGCGGCTGGACACCATGGTCACCGTGGTCGACGGCATGAACTTCCTGCTCGATTACCAGGCGGCGGAAAGCCTGGCCTCACGCGGCGAAACCCTCGGTGAAGAGGACGAGCGCTCCATCACCGACCTGTTGATCGAACAGATCGAATTCGCCGACGTCATCCTGATCAGCAAGATCGACCTGATCAGCAGCCACGAACGCGAAGAGCTGATGGCCATCCTCGAACGCCTGAACGCCCAGGCCGAGATCATCCCGATGGTCATGGGCGACGTGCCGCTGAACAAGATCCTCAACACCGGCCGCTTCGATTTCGAGCGCGCGGCCCAGGCCCCAGGCTGGCTGCAGGAGTTGCGCGGCGAGCATGTGCCGGAAACCCAGGAGTACGGCATCGCGTCCACCGCCTACCGCGCGCGTCGCCCGTTTCATCCGCAACGCTTTTTCGACTTTATCGACCGTCCCTGGGTCAACGGCAAACTGCTGCGCTCCAAGGGCTTTTTCTGGTTGGCCAGCAAGCATCAGGATGCGGGCAGTTGGTCCCAGGCCGGCGGCTTGATGCGTCACGGGTTTGCCGGACGCTGGTGGCGCTTCGTGCCGAAAAGCCAATGGCCCCAGGACGAAGAAAGCGTTGCGGCGATCATGGACAACTGGCAGCTGAGCACCGGCGATTGCCGTCAGGAACTGGTGTTTATCGGGCAGAACATCGATTTCGCACAGATGCGTACCGAGCTGGATGCCTGTTTGCTCACCGACGAAGAAATGGCCCTGGGCGTCGAAGCGTGGCGCTTGTTGGCCGATCCGTTTGGCCCTTGGTATGAAGAGGCCGCCTGATGCTCGCGCCGACCCTCCAACTGCGTCCCGTGGTGCGCCAGACGCGCGGAGAAACGCCGCTGGCGTTATCCGACATCCTCGAAGACGGCGTGAACCTGGCGCTGTGGCAGCGCCAACTGCCGCTGCATATTGCCGAGTTCGGCGCATTGCTGGTGGCGCTCGATGAGCCGCTGGCCGATGCCATGGTCATCGAACTCAGCGATGAAAATGCGATGCCGAACTTGCAGGGTTTGGCGTCCAGCTGCTGCGATCTGGAAGGCTATGAAGGCTTTATCGCCGATGTGTCATGGCTGGTCAGCGCGTTCGCCTGCCTGCTCGGCGCCAAGCGTATCGGCGTGCGCCTGCGGCTGCTGGACAAGGCCATGTGCCCGCGCTTTCACGTGGATCATGTGCCGGTGCGCCTGATCACCACCTACGCCGGTGTCGGCAGCCAATGGTTGCGCGAGGGTGTGATGGACCGGCGCACACTCGGCCAGCCGGAGGCCGAGCCCGGCGAACGCATCGAACAGGTCCAGTGTGGCGAAGTGGCCCTCCTCAAAGGCACCAAATGGCATGGCAATGAAGCGCACGGCCTGATTCATCGCTCGCCCGCCCTCAAGGCGGACGAGCGCCGGTTGATCCTGACGCTGGATTGGCTGGCATAACCGCGTAGGATCAAGCGCTCCACACGGTCTGAACGATGCCCACGATGCTGCAGAACATCCCTACCCACGTGATCGCCGGCCCCCTGGGCGCCGGCAAGACCAGCCTGATCAAGCACCTGCTCGCCCAGCGTCCGGCCGATGAGCGTTGGGCGGTGCTGATCAACGAGTTCGGGCAGATCGGCCTGGATGCCGCGTTGCTCACCCAGGACGACGACGGCATTGCCTTGGGCGAAGTGGCGGGCGGCTGCCTGTGTTGCGTCAATGGCGCGCCGTTTCAGGTAGGCCTTGGCCGCCTGTTGCGCAAAGCCAGGCCGGACCGGTTGTTTATCGAGCCCTCAGGCCTGGGCCACCCGGCGCAATTGCTCAAACAACTGCGCGAAACGCCGTGGCAGGACGTGTTGGCGGTTCAACCCTGTGTGCTGGTGCTGGACGCCCAGGCTCTGGCGGCGGGCAAACCCCTGCCGCCCGCGCAGCAAGAGGCATTGGCCAGCGCCGGTTTATTGGTGCTGAACAAGGATGAGGGCCTGGAAACCGGGCAGCGTCAGGCCATCGAGCGGCAATTACCCGGTTGCGCGCTGTATTGGACGCGCCAGGCGCAGCTGCCGATCGAGCAAATGCCCGGTTTGTACGCGCAGGCCAAAGCGGCTGTGGATAACTTTGAAGTGCCCAAAGGATTGGCGCAAATACCGGCGATCTGGAGCGATCCCGCGCTGCCGATTTGCTTGAGCCAGGGGCAGGAGGGCGGCTGGAGCATCGGCTGGCGCTGGCACCCGAGCCAGCGCTTTCACGCTGAGCGACTGCAGCATTGGCTATCAGGTCTGGACTGGCGGCGCGCCAAGCTGGTTATCCACAGCACGCAGGGTTGGGTTTCGGCCAATGCTGTGGATAACGACGTGCTTGCCTGGCAGCCCAGCGAATGGCGCCGGGACTCGCGTATCGAATTGATCTTCAGTGAACCACAGGCAGTCGCCGCGTTGCAGACTGCACTTGCCGCCTGCCGTTATTGACGGTTCTTGGCCGGGTGATCCTGGCGCCATTGGCTCAGCTCGATCACCTCGGCACTGGGCAATGGCTCTTTGGCCTCGAACGGGTAGGGCGCCAGCTCGATCTGCGCGCTGTGGGCGCCGAACTGCGTGATGACGCCGGCGTGGCGGGTTTCGCCGGTCACGGTAAATTCGAAAGCGTAGATCCGCGCCAGACGTCGTCGGCCGTTGGCGTCCTTCACAAAACCGATGCGCTTGAGCGCCACCGCACCATCGAGCAGCTCGATGTCGAGCCGGGCGCAATGCTGCTTGACCCGCGCCAGCGCTCGTTCGCGCAAGCCGTGGTTGTGCCAGACCCAGGCGGCGCCGGTCGCCAGCAGCATCAACACGAAGATGTTTCCCAGGGTCAGCATGCGATGAACTCCAACAAAGTGAGAGCAGCTTAACTGTGTCGCCGGTCTGTCGTACAGGCTGCGTTTAGTCGCATACTGCGCGGCCGGAATTTCAACGGCTTTATGGACATTTCCTGCATGAAACGTACACCCCATCTGCTTGCGATCCAGTCTCACGTGGTCTTTGGTCACGCCGGAAACAGCGCCGCCGTATTCCCCATGCAGCGGGTCGGGGTGAATGTGTGGCCGCTCAACACGGTGCAGTTCTCCAACCACACCCAGTATGGTCAGTGGGCCGGCGAAGTGCTGGCGCCGCAGCAGATTCCGGCGCTGGTGGAAGGTATCGCGGCAATTGGCGAACTGGGCAACTGCGACGCCATTCTCTCTGGCTACCTGGGCAGCGCCGCTCAGGGCCGCGCGATCCTCACTGGCGTGGCGCGCATCAAGGCGATCAACCCCAAAGCCCTGTACCTGTGCGACCCGGTGATGGGCCACGCGGAAAAAGGCTGCGTCGTGCCCCAGGAGGTCAGTGATTTTTTATTGGATGAAGCCGCCGCCATGGCCGATTTCCTCTGCCCCAACCAGCTTGAGCTGGACAGCTTTGCCGGGCGCAAGCCGCAGTCATTGTTCGATTGCCTGGCGATGGCCAAGGCCTTGCTGGCGCGCGGGCCAAAGGCTGTGTTGGTCAAGCACCTGGATTATCCGGGCAAGTTGCCGGACGGCTTCGAGATGCTGCTGGTAACTGCCGACGGCAGCTGGCACCTGCGTCGGCCGCTGCTGGCATTCCCGCGCCAACCGGTGGGCGTGGGCGACCTGACCTCGGGGCTGTTCCTGGCGCGGGTGCTGCTGGGCGACAGCCTGCTGGCGGCGTTCGAATTCACCGCTGCGGCGGTGCATGAAGTGCTGCTGGAAACCCAGGCTTGCGCCAGCTACGAGTTGGAGCTGGTGCGGGCGCAGGATCGAATCGCCCACCCGCGCGTGCGGTTTGAAGCCACGCCGATCAGCCTGTAAGCACACAACACCAATGTGGTTGGGTTTACAGCGTGGGATCAGGGCGCGTCGGCCTTGATCTCCTGATAACGTTTTTCCAGCTCCTGGCGAATCTGCCGGCGTTGCTGGGCCTGCATGAAGCGGCGCTTGTCTTCGCTGTTCTGCGGCTGCAGTGGCGGTACGGCGGCGGGTTTGCGCTGGTCGTCCACCGCCACCATGGTGAAGAAACAACTGTTGGTGTGGCGCACCGAGCGTTCGCGGATGTTCTCGGTCACCACCTTGATGCCCACTTCCATCGAGGTATTGCCGGTGTAGTTGACCGACGCGAGGAAGGTCACCAGTTCGCCGACATGAATCGGTTCGCGAAAAATCACCTGGTCGACCGACAGGGTGACTACATAGCGGCCCGCATAACGGCTGGCACAGGCGTAGGCCACTTCGTCGAGGTACTTGAGCAACGTGCCGCCGTGGACATTGCCTGAGAAGTTGGCCATGTCTGGGGTCATCAATACCGTCATCGACAGCTGGGCGTTTCCGGGTTCCATAGCACACTCACGGTTGTAGGCGTTGGTTGGGTAGGCACCTCTGCGGGTGCTGGAATCATTTGCAGCGCTATCGGTAACGGGACGCCGGCGGGCGGCTTGCCGTCACGCCCGCAGCGATTGTTTCCATATATTGCACCGGCTTTTCGCTGGAAGTCGCGGTGTTAACCTTCAAACGCCCATCTCAGGGCATTTCTTACGATCAAGGTAGACTTTTCCTTCCGCTCTTGGCGACTGTTCAGCGGCGTGGGCGGAAGTGGGAAAAGCGCCAGTACCCTCAAGGAGCCCCTCGCCATGCACGCCATCAGCTTTATTCAGGACCTGGCCGTGATCATGCTGGTGGCTGGGGTGGTCACCATCCTGTTTCACCGCCTCAAGCAGCCGGTGGTGCTGGGCTACATCGTCGCCGGCTTCATCATCGGCCCCCACACCCCTCCGTTCGGCCTGATCCATGACGAAGACACCATCAAGACCCTCGCCGAGCTGGGGGTGATCTTCCTGATGTTCTGCCTGGGCCTGGAGTTCAGCCTGCGCAAGTTGTTCAAGGTGGGCGCCACGGCGTTTATCGCAGCGTTCCTCGAAATCATCCTGATGATCTGGATTGGCTACGAAATCGGCCAGTGGTTCGACTGGAACACCATGGACTCGCTGTTCCTCGGTGCAATCCTGGCCATTTCCTCGACCACCATCATCGTCAAGGCGCTCAATGACCTGAAAATGAAAAACCAGCGCTTTGCCCAGCTGATTTTCGGCGTGCTGATCGTTGAGGACATCCTGGGCATCGGCATCATCGCCTTGCTGTCGAGCCTCGCCGTCAGTGGCACAGTCAGCTCCGGCGAGGTGTTTTCCACGGTCGGCAAGCTCTCGTTGTTCATGATCGTGGCGTTGGTGATCGGCATTTTGCTGGTGCCGCGTCTGCTGGCCTATGTGGCCCGGTTCGAAAGTAATGAAATGCTGCTGATCACCGTATTGGGCCTGTGTTTCGGCTTCTGCCTGCTGGTGGTCAAGCTCGAATACAGCATGGTGCTGGGGGCGTTTCTGATCGGCGCGATCATGGCCGAGTCCCGCCAGTTGATTAAGATCGAACGCCTGATCGAACCGGTTCGCGACATGTTCAGCGCTATCTTCTTCGTGGCGATCGGCTTGATGATCGACCCGCAGATCCTGTTGCAATACGCCTGGCCGATCGCGGTGATCACTGTGGCGGTAGTGCTGGGCAAAATGCTGTCCTGCGGCCTGGGGGCTTTTATCGCCGGCAATGACGGCCGCACCTCACTGCGCGTGGGCATGGGGCTGTCTCAGATTGGTGAGTTTTCCTTCATCATCGCCGCGCTGGGGATGACATTGCAGGTGACCAGCGACTTTCTTTACCCGGTGGCGGTGGCCGTATCGGTAATTACCACCTTGCTCACGCCTTACCTGATTCGCAGTGCCGACCCACTGTCACTGAAGATTGCCGCCATTATGCCAACGCGCATGAGTCGGGTATTCGGCCTGTACGGGGAGTGGTTGCGCAGTATCCAGCCGCAAGGCGAGGGCGCGATGCTGGCGTCGATGATCCGCAAGATCATCCTGCAAGTGGGGGTAAATCTGGCGCTGGTGATCGCGATTTTCTTCACCGGCAGCTTTTTTGCGGGGCGCATCGGGGGGTATCTGGAAGGTTGGATCAGCGATCCAAGCTGGCAGAAGGCTTTGATCTGGGGTGGGGCGTTGCTGTTGTCGCTGCCGTTTCTGATCGCGGCGTACCGCAAACTCAAGGCGCTGTCGATGTTGCTGGCGGAGATGAGCGTGAAGCCGGAGATGGCCGGTCGGCATACCCAGCGTGTGCGGCGGGTGATCGCAGAGCTGATTCCGATTCTGTCGTTGCTGGTGATTTTTGTGCTGCTGGCAGCCTTGTCGGCCAGCATATTGCCGACCAACAAGTTGCTGGTGTTGATTGCCGTGGTGACAGCGGCGGTGGCGGCGGTGCTCTGGCGCTGGTTCATCCGCGTGCATACGCGGATGCAGGTGGCGTTGCTGGAAACGCTGGATAACCATAAGGATACGTCGGAGCACTGAACCTAGTGGTGGGGGGGCCGCTTCGCGGCCCAACGCGGGGCAAGCCCTGATGCCGTTCAGTTAAGCGGACGCAATGCTCAAAGCGACGAAGATCAAATGTGGGAGCGGGCTTGCCCGCGAAGGCGGTGGGTCAGTCAACGTCACTGTTTGCTGGGCAGACGTCTTCGCGGGCAAGCCCGCTCCCACATTTGATCTGCGCTTAACTGACTGGCATTAGGACAAGCCTGCTCGCCACAGCAAGCTCGACTGCCCACCGCAAACCCACTCACCACTAACGGGTCGTGGCATCAGCTTTCCAGCCAGACGTCCCGCGCCCAGTGCCACACCGATTCCCAGGTTTCTTCCTGGACCAGTTCTTCTTCCGCCGACCACAGCACCACGGTGCCGTCCTCCTCGACGCAGTAGTAGTCGTCACCGTCCTGGCAGATCGGAATCAGGCTGCGGTCCACGCCGGCATCCCAGGCATTGGCTGCCACGTCCGGCAGGTAGGTGTGCGATTGGGGATCGGTGACAGTCACCGGCTCCAGGCTGCCGTAGACCACGTCGCTGACGGTGAGCAGGAATTCGCGGAAGACGAACGGGATGTCGATGAACAGTTGTTCCTCGATTTCCACCAGTTGGTCTTCGTCAGGCAGTTCCAGAGGAACCGGTACGGGCTCGTTGGCTTCACGCAGTTGTTCGATGATTTCTTCCACGGCCGGGATCCTCTTGCTAGATGGCGCGGTTAATAGGGGCGTTTTATACAGTAGCTCGCTATAAGTGCAACCGTGAAATAGAAAACCCCGGACAAGTCCGGGGTTTTTATTACCGCATGCTCAAACGCGCGGGTATCAGCTGTTCTGGCGGATACCGGCGACCAGCCATGGCTGGTTCTCGCCCTGCGGACGTTCCATGTTCCAGCTTTCGCTGAACGCCTCGCCCTGGTCGAAGCGGGAGGTCTTCGACACACCGCTGAAGGTCAGGGTGGCGATGGTCTTGTCGGCGCGATCATCCACACCGTCCAGCTGGACGCGCAGGTCGTCGATGTAGGTCGACTGGAACGCGTCGCCAATCTCGGCACGTTCGCGCTTGAGGAACTCAAGCAGTTGCGGGGTCACGAACTCGGCGATCTTGTCCATTTCGTTGGCGTCCCAGTGCTGCTGCAGGGACTGGAAGTGGCTGCGGGCCGCTTCGACGAAACGCTCCTCGTTGAACCAGGCCGGTGCATTGATAACCGGACGAGCGGGAGCCTGGGCCGCCGAACCACCGAAGATCGAACCCATTGCCGCTGGCTTCTGCTCGAACACTTCACGCTGCATCGGCGCGCCGGCCGGGGCCATATGCTCCTGCTGCTTGCGGCGACGGGCGGCGATGAAGCGGAAGATCACAAAAGCGATGACCGCCAGGATCAGGATGTCGAAGATCTGCATGCCCTGGAAGCCGCCGCCCATGAACATGGAGGCGAGCAGGCCACCGGCTGCGATACCGGCCAGAGGGCCGAGCCAGCGCGAAGCACCACCGGCCTTCGCCGCGCCTGCGGCACCGGCTGCGCCCGCGGTGGCTGCAGCGCCGCCAGCACCGGCGGATGGCGCCATTTGGCTGGTCTGGTGGGTCGGTGCCGCGCCCGAACTTTTGCCGCCACCGAAGCGTTTGGCGTTGGCGTCGATGCTCATCGTCAAACCGATGCACAACGCCATGGCGATGCTAAGAAAACGTTTCATAAAGGGAATTCCCATTTGTGGATTGCACGCGCGCCATGTTGCACAGGTGTTGTGGCAGTGGCTAGCGGCAGAGTGTTTCGGGCTTTTGCGTAGGACCTATCTCGAAGGGTCTGTAGGACTAATTACAGATATTGGCCCGCGCTCGTTAAAAACAAGGGCGGGCCAATAGCCTTCATGTAGACAAATGTGTCAGACCGCTTCGAGCTTCGCGTAACCCATCATCAGCCACTTGCTGCCTTCGGCGAAGTTCACCTGCACACGGGCCTGGGCTCCGGCACCCTCGAAGTTGAGGATCACCCCTTCGCCGAATATCGAGTGCCGCACCTGCTGACCCAGGCTGAACTGGGTTTCGGGAATCTCGGACCCTGCAAACAGGGTGCTGCTGTTCTGCTGCTGACCACCGCCGAACGGGCGGCTGACGCTGTTGGACAGGCGCACTTCCTGGATCAGACCCTTCGGCACTTCCCGTACGAAGCGCGACACCTTGTTGTAGGTCTCGCTGCCGTACAGGCGTCGTGTCTCGGCGTAGGTCATCACCAGGTTCTGCATCGCCCGGGTGATGCCCACATAGGCCAGGCGCCGCTCTTCTTCAAGACGGCCGGGTTCTTCCAGACTCATCTTGTGCGGGAACAGACCTTCCTCCATGCCCACCAGGAACACGTAGGGGAATTCCAGGCCCTTGGCGCTGTGCAAGGTCATCAGCTGGACGCTGTCTTCATGTTCGTCGGCTTGGGTATCGCCGGCTTCCAGCGATGCATGGCCGAGGAACGCGGCGAGCGGTGTAAGGTCTTCTTCGGTCTCGGCGTTTTCGAACGCCCTCGCGGCGCTGACCAGTTCCTCAAGGTTTTCCACCCGGGCCTGGCCTTTTTCGCCTTTTTCCGCTTCGTGGTAAGCGATCAGGCCGGACTGCTCGATCACGGTCTGGGTCATCAGGTGCAGGGGCATTTCCATGCACTTGGCGGCAAGGTTGTCGATCAGCTCGACAAACCCGCCCAGCGCCCCGGCAGCGCGGCCGGTCAGGCCTTTGTTGGCGATGAGCAGGCGCATGGCTTCCCACATCGACACATCCGCATGGCGCGCGTGTTCGCGGATCGCCTCGACGGTCTTCTCGCCGATGCCTCGCGCTGGCACGTTGATCACCCGCTCCAGCGCGGCATCGTTGCCACGGCCTTCCAGCAAGCGCAGGTAGGCCATGGCGTTCTTGATTTCCGCGCGTTCGAAGAAGCGCTGACCGCCATAGATGCGATACGGGATGCGCTCGCGCAGCAAGGCTTCTTCCAGCACCCGCGACTGGGCGTTGGAGCGGTACAGAATGGCGATGTCGCTGCGCGCCAGGCCGGTTTTCAGCGCGCTCTCGATGGTTTCCACCACATAGCGCGCTTCATCGTGCTCGTTGAACGCGGCGTACAGGTTGATCGCTTCGCCTTCGCCGCCGTCGGTCCACAGCTCTTTGCCCAGGCGCCCGGTGTTGTTGGCGATCAAGGCGTTGGCGGCCTTGAGGATACCGGCGGTGGAGCGGTAGTTCTGCTCCAGGCGGATGGTGGCCGCGTCCGGGAAGTCATCGGAATACTGATAGATGTTCTCGATCTTTGCGCCGCGCCAGCCGTAGATCGACTGGTCGTCGTCGCCCACCACCATCAGGCTGTCGCCGCCCTTGGCCAGCAGGCGCAACCAGGCGTACTGCACGGCGTTGGTGTCCTGGAACTCGTCCACCAGAATGTGGCGAAAGCGTTTCTGGTAATGCGCCAGCAGGCCCGGGTTGTCGCGCCACAGGTCGAGGGCGCGCAACAGCAATTCGGAGAAGTCGATCACGCCGGCACGCAGGCAGGCGGCCTCGTAGGCTTCATAAACGCTGCGCATGGTGGCCAGGAACAGATCGCCGCTGGCCTGGATATGCTGCGGGCGCAGGCCTTCGTCTTTCTGGCCGTTGATAAACCACTGCGCCTGGCGCGCGGGCCAGCGCTGTTCGTCCAGGCCCAGCTCGCGCATCACCCGCTTGACCAGGCGTTGCTGGTCGTCGCTGTCGAGGATCTGGAAGGACTGGCTCAAGCCCGCTTCCTGCCAGTGCGCGCGCAACAGGCGGTGCGCCAGGCCGTGGAAGGTGCCCACCCACATGCCGGCCGGGCTGATGCCCATCAACTGCTCGATGCGGTGGCGCATCTCGGCAGCCGCCTTGTTGGTGAAAGTCACCGAGAGGATGGAGTGCGGCGACGCGTTTTCGACCTGGATCAACCAGGCGATACGGTGCACCAGCACGCGGGTTTTACCGGAGCCAGCACCGGCCAGGACCAACTGACGGCCAACGGGGGCCGCTACGGCCTGGCGTTGGGCATCGTTGAGGGAGTTCAGCAGAAGGGAGAGATCATCGCGCATCGACGCATTCTAGGGTGCCGGGGGGAGTCGGGCAAATCCCAATGCCGCCCGGTCGACGGAAAACCCGCGGCGTGCCGCTGCCCGGTAAATAATCTTTCGGGCGGGATGACCGGTAAGTCACGGCCACAGCCCGCGCTGCGTCTCGCTGAAGGCCGCTGGGCCCAAGCTTTGCGCGCCAATGGCCGGTGATTTTTATCACGCTGGGCGGTTTGGCCTGGGCACTGGCTTGTGTATGCTCCGCGAACGTTCGGGCTCACCCTTATAAGAACATCGCCTATGACCCTCAGCACTGACCTGTCTGGCCTCACGGCCGCGCCCGCGCAGGTTATCCGCAAGCACTACGCCACCGAGATGGCGGTCGAGCGCACCCGTCTGCTTTATCAGGGCTCGCTGCTGCCGACTTTATTGATGTTGGTGAACGGGCTGGTCTGTGCCTGGCTGCTGTGGAACCCCCGACAATACCTGCTCGACAGCCTGTGGATGGTCTGGTTGCTCGCGCTGGTGGCGATGCGCGTGATTCAGGTGGCGGCGTTTGATTCGGCGATGCCCAGTCGGCAGGCGCAACCGGTGTGGCGGCGCATGTTCATGCTCGGCTCGGCGGTCAGCGGCCTGACCCTGGCCACCGCCGCCATCGCCTTGGTGCCCACCGACAGCTTCATGCAGCAGGCCTGGGTGTTCGGCCTGCTCGGGGCGGCCACCTTGTCGGCCAGCGTGGCCTACGCCGTGAGCCTGTCGGCGTTCCTCTCGTTCGCTTTGCCATGCCTGGTGCCGGCCATCGCCTATCTGCTCTGGGACGGCGCGACGCAGCAGCGTGGCTGGGCGGTGCTCGGGCTGATTCTGCTGGCATCACTGAGCCTGGTCGCCTGGCAGGTCAACCGCCTGATCCAGCGCGGGCTGGTGCGGCGCTTTCAGAACCAGGCCTTGATCGAGCACTTGCAACAGGCCCGTCAGCGCAGCGAGCAGTTGAATCAGGACCTGACGCGTGAAGTCGAGCAGCGGCGCAAGGTTGAACAGGACCTGCGCGAGGCACAAGTGGGCCTGCAGGACCGCGTGGTGCAACGCAGCCAGGAACTGGATGCCGCCAGCCTGGCCCTCAATAAAAGCGAAGAGCGCCTGGCCATGGCCCTGCAAGCCAGCGAACTGGGCCTGTGGGACTGGAACCTGCAGACCGACGAAGTCCACCACTCTCAGCTCAAGGAGTTGTTCGGCCTTGAGCCCGAGTACGTCACGGCCATGCTCAGTCATCTCAAGCCGCGCCTGCACCCCGAGGATCTGCCGCTGCTCAAGCGCGCGCTGGTGGATCACCTCAAGGGCCGCAGCGAGGATTATCACGTGCAATACCGCGTGCGCCATGGCGATGGTCACTGGGTATGGATCGAAGATCGTGGCCGCGCAGTGGAGCATTCCGCCAGCGGGCGCGTGACGCGCATGCTCGGCACGCGCCGTGATATCAGCGCCGACAAGGTTCTGGAGGAGCAGCAGCGGCTGGCCTCGACGGTGTTCGAGGCCGCCAGCGAAGGCATCGTGATCCTTGACCCGAATTACGCGTTGATCGCCGTCAACCAGGCCTTCAGCCGGGTCACCGGCTTCGATATAGATGACATGCTGGGCCGCAACGTTGTGGAGCTGCCCTGCAGCCGCGACGCTCGACGTCACTTCCCGCTGATCCATCAGGCGCTGCTCAGCCATGGCACCTGGCAAGGGGAACTGGTGGAAACGCGCAAGAACGGCGAGTTGTATCCGCAATGGCTGCACCTGAACGTGGTGCGCGATATTCGCGGAAACGTCAGCCATATCGTGGGCTTCTTCGCCGATCTGTCCGCCAGACGCGAGTCGGAGGAGCGCATGCGCTACCTCACTCACTACGACGAATTGACCGGGCTGGCCAACCGCTCGCTGTTTCGCGAGCGCTTGCGCGAGGCGCACCAGCGGGTGCGTCAGGGCGGCCGCAGCCTCGCGCTGCTGCATATCAACCTGGACCGTTTCAAGTTGCTCAACGACAGCCTGGGCCATGAAGTGGCTGACCAGTTGTTGCAAAAAATGGCTCGCCGCTTGATCAACGCCTTGCCCGAGGCCGACACCATTGCACGCCTGTCCGGTGACGAATTCGCCGTGCTGTTTGACGCCTACGGCAACCTCTCCAGCCTGGCCCGGGTGGCCACGCGGTTGTTGGCCAAGCTGCGCGTGCCGGTGACGGTGGAAGGGCACGAATTGGTAGTCAGCGCCTCAATGGGGGTCAGCCTGTTGCCGGATAATGCGCGGGAAATTTCCGCACTGGTCAGCCAATCGAACATGGCCATGCAACACGCCAAGCATTTGGGCGGTAACAACTTCCAGTTCTACACCGACAGCCTGCAAGCCAGCACCCTGGAGCGTCTGCAGCTGGAAAACCACCTGCGCAAGGCCATCGAGGAGCGCCAGCTCACGGTGTTCTATCAGCCCAAGCTGTGCCTGGCCAGCGGCACCCTCAATGCGGCCGAAGCGCTGGTGCGCTGGGAACATCCGCAATGGGGCATGGTGCCGCCGGGAGATTTTATCGGCCTGGCCGAAGAGACCGGGCTGATCGTTCCGCTGGGCGAATTCGTGTTGCGCCAGGCCTGCTGGCAGGCCTGTGAGTGGCAGCGCCAGGGGCTGGCGCCCATCCGGGTGTCGGTGAACTTGTCGGTGCATCAGTTGCGCCAGGGCAAGCTGGTCAGCCTGGTGCGTCAGGTGCTCGAAGAAACCGGCCTGGACCCGCAATATCTGGAGCTGGAGCTGACGGAAAGCCAGTTGCTCGACAGCGTCGAGCACATCATCGCCACCTTCCAGCAACTGCGCGACTTGGGGGTAAAGCTGGCGATAGACGACTTTGGCACCGGCTATTCGTCCCTGAGCTACCTCAAGCGCATCCCCGTGGACTACGTGAAGATCGACCAGACCTTCATCCGTGGGCTGGGGCAGGGGCGCGAAGACGCGGCCATCACCCGCGCAGTCATCGCCATGGCCCATGGCCTGGCGCTCAAGGTGGTGGCCGAGGGCGTGGAAGATCAGCAGCAGTTGGATTTCCTGCGCGCGCAACAGTGCGACGAGGTACAGGGCTACTTGATCAGCCGGCCGATCCCGGCCGAACAGCTGGCGCAATTGTTACGCGAGAATGCGGATTTTTCTTAACGACGCCGGGGCCGCCGCTGTTGCTACATGGTGTGTGGCCTTGAATTCAAGGGGGAAGAAGGCGATTTAGTGAAGGATCACGCGGGCAAAACGGCAATTCTTGTAGTATAACTACAAGCTTGCTACATCCCTGGCATCTGCCAATAACAAGAGTCCTGCCCTGTGAACCTGTTGCAACATATCGCCCAGTCGCGCCACCTGTTACGCAAATCGGAACTCAAGGTTGCCGATCACGTGCTGCTTGACCCTGCGGCTGTAATGCACAGTTCCATGGCCGACCTGGCCCACAGCGTGGGCATCAGCGAGCCGACCATCGTGCGCTTCTGCCGCGCCATCGGTTGCTCGGGGTTCCAGGACCTGAAACTCAAATTGGCCCAGAGCCTGGCCGCCGGCGCGAGTTTTGGCCAGTTCGCGATCCACGAAGACGATTCGGTCGCCGACTACAGCCTGAAAATTTTTGACACCACCCTGCACACCCTGATGGAAGTGCGCGAGAAGCTCGATCCGGTGGAGCTGCAAAAAGCCGTGACCGCAATGTCCCAGGCCCAGCGCGTGGAGTTTTACGGCTTTGGCGCCTCGGGTGCGGTGGCGGCCGACGCCCAGCACAAGTTCTTCCGCTTGCTGCTCACCGCAGCGGCCTACAGCGACCCGCACATGCAGGCCATGTCGGCGGTGACCTTGAAGCCTACCGACGTGGCCATCTGCATTTCCCAGTCCGGCCGCTCCAAAGACCTGCTGATCACCGCCAACCTGGTGCGCGAAAGCGGCGCCTCGCTGATTACCCTGTGCCCGAGCCAGACACCATTGGCAGAACTGTCCACGGTCAACCTGGCGATCGATGTACACGAAGACACCGAAATCTACACGCCGCTGACCTCGCGCATCGCCCACCTGGTGGTGATCGACGTGCTCGCCATGGGCGTAGCCATGGCGCGTGGACCGAGCCTGGTCAACCACCTCAAGAGCGTGAAGCGCAGCTTGCGCAGCCTGCGGTTGTCGCCCAAGTCGGTCAAAGCCCTGGACGACTGATCCCAAGGCCATACTGGTTCAACATGTGGGAGCTGGCTTGCCTGCGATAGCATCACCTCGGTTTGACGGGTAGACCGAGTTGTCTGCATCGCAGGCAAGCCAGCTCCCACAGTTGATTTGCATTGAGGCTGGAAGATTCATCTTCCTGTCATCCCCGCGCCGCCAAACCGTCATCCCCTGCGCCCATCCTGTACTCCCCGTACTCGCATTGGGAGACTCGAAATGGCCCGGCACTACGAAGAAAGCAGCAGCTCCGTCAAAACCCGTCGTCAGCAGGAAGACCAGCGCCGCATGGCGTTCCGTCGCGCGATCGAAGATCGTTGCGATCAGCGTCAACTGCTGCAGAGCATCAGTGACTACCCGGAACTGCATTGGCAGGCACCCGTGGCTGCCCAGCGAAACGTTCAGCCAGCGCGCTGATCTGCAATCGCTCGCTGCGGATAAAGCCCAGGAAGGCATGGGCCACCGGTGACAGGCGCTTGGCCTTGGCCTGCACCAGGCACCAACTGCGGTACAGCGGCAGTTCCTCCACCGGCAGCTCCCTGAGCCCGCCGGTGGCCAGTTCCATGTTGACCGCATGGCGCGTCAGCAGCGCCACGCCGAGCCCGGCGCACACACATTCGCGTTGCGCCTCGGCCGAAGCCACTTCCACCGTCTGGGTGAAGTGCACGCGTTTTTCCTTGAAATACTCTTCACACGCCATCCGCGTGCCGGAGCCAGGCTCGCGCAGCAGCAGCGTGTAAGGCTCCAGGTCCTGCAGGCGCAGCCGTCCTTTGAGGCTTAACGGATGATCCGGTGGCGCCACCGCCACAATCGGATTGTTGAGGAAGGGCAAAAACTCCAGGCCCATGTCCTGGGGCACCATGGACATGATCACCAGGTCGTCACGGTTATCCGAGAGCCTGCGAATCACCTGCGCGCGGTTCACCACCGTGAGGTGCAGTTGCACGTCCGGATGCTGGCGTTTGAAAGCGGCGAACAAGTGCGGCACGAAGTACTTGGCGCTGGACTCCACCGCCAGTTTCAACTGGCCCTGCAGCGACCCCTGCATGTCCGACAGCTGCATATCGAGGTTTTCCAGGCGCCCGAAAATATCGCGGCTGGCCCGTTGTAGGGCCTCGGCGGCCTCGGTCATGTAAAGCTTTTTGCCGACATACTCGAACAGCGGCTGACCAAGCAGCTCTTCAAGCTGGCGAATTTGCAGGCTGACGGCCGGTTGCGTGAGGGACATTTCCTCGGCCGCCCGGCTGTAGGACCGTAGATCACACACCTCGTGGAAGATTTGCAGCTGACGCAATGTCAGCCGCATCAATGACTTACGCATTATCAAATAACCCTGGCCAGCCCACAGGCATCGACTATAAGTCTTTACTTATACACAACCCAATAATTATTGATTTTTGTTAATCCCTCCAGCCGCTTAGTGTGTGTCTCGCGACTGTCATGAAACATTTGGTCACGCGCCGACCCCGCCTAATCGGGTCGAAGACGCAGCAATCGGCTCAAGGGAATTTCCAAGTGATAAAAAAGATCCTGATCGCCAACCGTGGTGAGATTGCCGTACGAATCGTGCGTGCCTGCGCCGAGATGGGCATTCGCTCGGTCGCGGTCTATTCCGATGCCGACCGCCATGCGTTGCACGTCAAACGTGCCGACGAAGCCCACAGCATTGGTGCCGAGCCTTTGGCCGGTTACCTGAACCCGCGCAAGCTGGTGAACCTGGCCGTGGAAACCGGCTGTGATGCGCTGCACCCCGGCTACGGCTTCCTGTCGGAAAACGCCGAACTCGCAGATATCTGCGCCGAACGTGGGATCAAGTTCATCGGCCCGTCTGCTGAAGTGATCCGCCGCATGGGCGACAAGACCGAAGCGCGCCGCAGCATGATCAAGGCCGGCGTGCCGGTGACCCCCGGCACAGAAGGCAATGTCGCTGACATCGCCGAGGCCCTCACCGAAGGCGACCGCATTGGTTACCCGGTGATGCTCAAGGCCACTTCCGGTGGTGGCGGTCGCGGTATTCGTCGTTGCAACAGCCGTGAAGAACTAGAGCAAGCCTTCCCTCGCGTGATCTCCGAGGCCACCAAGGCTTTCGGATCGGCGGAAGTGTTCCTGGAAAAATGCATCGTCAATCCCAAGCACATCGAGGCGCAGATCCTCGGTGACAGCTTTGGCAACGTGGTGCACCTGTTCGAGCGCGATTGCTCGATCCAGCGCCGCAACCAGAAGCTGATCGAAATCGCGCCCAGCCCACAGCTGACCCCTGAACAGCGCGCCTACATCGGCGACCTGTCGGTGCGCGCCGCCAAGGCCGTGGGCTACGAGAACGCCGGCACCGTGGAATTTTTGCTCGCCGAAGGCGAAGTGTATTTCATGGAGATGAACACCCGGGTGCAGGTGGAACACACCATCACCGAAGAAATCACCGGCATCGACATCGTGCGCGAGCAAATCCGCATCGCCTCCGGCCTGGCGCTGTCGGTGAAGCAGGAAGACATCCAGCACCGTGGCTTCGCATTGCAGTTTCGTATCAACGCCGAAGACCCGAAGAACAACTTCCTGCCCAGCTTCGGCAAGATCACCCGTTACTACGCGCCCGGCGGCCCCGGCGTACGCACCGATACGGCGATCTACACCGGCTACACCATCCCGCCGTTCTACGACTCCATGTGCCTCAAATTGGTGGTGTGGGCGCTCACCTGGGAAGAAGCCATGGACCGCGGCCTGCGCGCCCTGGACGACATGCGCTTGCAAGGCGTGAAGACCACCGCCGCCTACTACCAGGAAATCCTGCGCAACCCGGAATTCCGCAGCGGCCAGTTCAATACCAGCTTTGTGGAAAGCCACCCTGAGCTGACCAACTACTCGATCAAGCGCAAACCCGAAGAGCTGGCCCTGGCCATCGCCGCCGCCATCGCCGCCCACGCAGGCCTGTGAGGAATACAACAATGTCCAAGAAAATCTTTGTCACCGACACCATCCTGCGCGACGCCCACCAATCGTTGCTGGCGACCCGCATGCGCACCGACGACATGCTGCCGATCTGCGACAAGCTCGACAAAGTCGGCTACTGGTCCCTGGAAGTCTGGGGCGGCGCGACCTTCGACGCCTGCGTACGCTTTTTGAAAGAAGACCCGTGGGAGCGCCTGCGCCAACTGCGCGCCGCGTTGCCTAACACCCGCCTGCAAATGCTGCTGCGTGGCCAAAACCTGCTGGGCTATCGCCACTACAGCGACGACGTGGTCAAAGCCTTCGTCGCCAAGGCGGCCGTGAATGGCATCGACGTGTTCCGCATCTTCGATGCCATGAACGACGTACGTAACCTGCGCGTCGCCATCGAGGCGGTAAAAGCTGCCGGCAAACATGCCCAGGGCACCATCGCCTACACCACCAGCCCGGTGCACACCGTCGAAGCGTTCGTGGCCCAGGCCAGGCAGCTGGAATCCATGGGCTGCGACTCCATCGCGATCAAGGACATGGCCGGCCTGCTGACCCCGTACGCCACCGGCGAACTGGTCAAGGCGCTGAAAGCCGAGCAGACCCTGCCGATCTTTATCCACTCCCACGACACCGCCGGCCTGGCCGCGATGTGCCAACTCAAGGCCATCGAAAACGGTGCCGACCACATCGACACCGCGATCTCCAGCTTCGCCTGGGGCACCAGCCACCCCGGTACCGAATCGATGGTCGCCGCCCTTAAAGGTAGCGAATTCGACACCGGCCTGAGCCTGGAACTGCTGCAAGAGATCGGCCTGTACTTCTACGCGGTGCGCAAGAAGTACCACCAGTTCGAAAGCGAATTCACCGCCGTCGACACCCGCGTACAAGTCAACCAGGTGCCGGGCGGGATGATTTCCAACCTGGCCAACCAGTTGAAAGAGCAGGGCGCCCTCAACCGCATGAGCGAAGTGCTGGCCGAAATCCCGCGCGTGCGTGAAGACCTAGGCTTCCCGCCGCTGGTCACGCCGACCTCACAGATCGTCGGCACCCAGGCGTTCTTCAACGTGCTGGCCGGCGAGCGCTACAAGACCATCACCAACGAAGTGAAGCTCTACCTGCAAGGCGGCTACGGCAAGGCGCCGGGCACCGTGAACGAGAAGCTGCGTCGTCAGGCCATCGGCAGCGAAGACGTGATCGACGTGCGCCCTGCCGATTTGCTCAAACCGGAGATGACCAAGCTGCGTGGCGAAATCGGCGCGTTGGCCAAGTCCGAAGAGGACGTGCTGACCTACGCCATGTTCCCGGATATCGGACGCAAGTTCCTCGAAGAACGCGACGCCGGCACCCTGGCGCCGGAAGTGTTGCTGCCGATCCCTGAAGCCGGCGGCGTGGTCCGCGCAGGCGGGGAAGGTGTGCCAACCGAGTTCGTGATCGATGTGCACGGCGAAAGCTACCGCGTGGACATCACCGGTGTGGGCGTGAAGGCCGAGGGCAAGCGGCACTTTTACCTGTCTATCGACGGCATGCCCGAAGAAGTGGTGTTCGAACCACTCAACGACTTTGTCAGCAGCGGCGGCAGCAAGCGCAAGCACGCCACCGAGCCAGGGCACGTCAGCACGGCAATGCCGGGCAATATCGTCGATGTGCTGGTCAAGGAAGGCGACGTGGTCAAGGCCGGCCAGGCGGTGCTGATTACCGAAGCCATGAAGATGGAAACCGAAGTGCAGGCATCGATTGCCGGCAAGGTAATCGCCGTTCATGTGGCCAAGGGCGACCGCGTCAATCCTGGCGAAATTCTGATTGAAATCGAAGGCTGACACACAGCCTTCGACACTACCGTTTAATCCTCGGGGGAGCAGGTGCTCCCCTTTTTTTCGTCTGCGATTTGGTGGCCGCGCTTAAAAACTCATCGTCCACTGCCCCATCAGGCCCTGATTGCGGCTCTGGGTGCCGGCCTGGCCGCTGTAGCTCAGGCCGACGGTGTGTTGCGCGGACAGCGCAAGGTCCAGACCAGCTTGCAGCTCCAGGCTGTCGCGGTCGAGTGAGGTGCCGATGATGGTGAAATCATCAATCAGCCCCGGTGTGTGGCGATAGGACTGGCGTACCTGGCTGTCGACCGCGCCGTAGAGGTGTTTCCAGCGAGCGCTCAGGTGGGGTTTGAGGCTGACCTGATTATCGAACCGATACGCCGTCGCCAGACGCAGGCCAGCGGTACTGTTCAGGTTTTGCTGAGTTTGCGAGCCGACGTTCAGCGCGGCCAGACCGCCGCGCTCCTTGAAGCTGTCGCGGTGATAACGCTGGTAACCAAGGCCGATGAACGGCTCGGCGCTGAAACCCGCGCTGCCCAATTGGTAGCCCAGTTCAGAGAAGAGGGTATGGCTCTGGGCGTCGTAGCGGCTCTTGAACTGCTCCTGGTAGTCGAGCAGTTCAATGCGGCGCTTGTTGGTGCCGGCATGGCGGCTATAGATGCCCCCCAGGCGCAGGGCCATGGGCCCGTCCTGGCGCACCGCGTAGCCACCCAGGTGCCAGCTGTCGAGGTCTGCGTCAAAGCGTTGGGCGTCGAGGCGGCTGCTGGTCTTTGCGGCCATTACACCGACGCGCCAGGCGTGGTCCAGTGCCCAGTCGCCACCCAGCATCACGCCTTGGGTGTCGGTCTTCAGGCCGGCGCTGCCCCCTTGTCTGGCGAGGTGGCCCTGGTTGCGCACGCCTTTGGCCCAGAAGTGGCCCTCCTCGGTGTCGGGCAGCGCGTGCAGGGTCGAAAGCAACTGGCTGCCGAGCTGATGCGTGGTGTTTTGAGTCGCGGCGGCGAGGTTAGCGTTCTGGCTGCCCGCCAGTTGTTCAAGAGCGGCACCCATTCCTCCGGGTGCCTGAGTGAGGGCGTGGGCAATGTCGTCCAGTGCCTTTTCATCTTCCGATGTCAGTTCGGCGTCCATCAAATCGGCCATCGCGGAATCCAGCACGGCAGCGACCTGCAAACCGTTGTACGACGTGGCCTTCTGGATCAGATAACCGTCCACCGGCGACGTGTCGACTTTAGGCACTTCATACCACTCGGCATCCTCTGTATCGTCCTCCTTCAAGTAGTCGGCACCACCTCGCGCATAGGCGGTTGAAAGGCTAGCCGTGCTGATAGCAAGGGCCATGACCAGGGCAAATCTGTGGGGTGTTAGAAGCATGTAATCCCAACCTCTGATAAATGAGGCCGGGAATTTAGCGAGATGGACGGGTGATAAATGTCAGGCCCGCGACTGCTGTTTTGCGGGAGTTGTCTCTACTCGGCGGCGATTAAAAACACTCAAGCCTTAGATGCTCGTTTGCATTAGATTGCGTTTTTTACGAGCTTTTGCAAAAAAAGTGCATTTTAATGCGTAAATATGGCTGCTATCTACTCTGGTGATGGATGCCGAGGGCGTCACCCGAACGACCAAGTGGCCCAAACCCCTGGAAGTGGCGGGCGACATCAATTGGCGGGGTGTCTGCGATGCGCTGGGCGACATTAGCGTTTCAACCGCGCCGCACATAACCCTTGCCGAAGTGCCGCTCCAGGCGCGCCTGGATCAACTCCAGTGCCAGGGACATCACCCAGTAGATGATCGCCGCCGTGGTGAGCATCTCGATGTAGCGGTAGCTGGAGCGGCCGTAGGACTGCGCGAGGAACATCACTTCCCACACCCCCATCACCGAGATCAGCGACGAGTCCTTGAGCATTGAGATGAACTGGTTGGTCGCTGGCGGGATGATGGTGCGCATGGCCTGGGGCAAGGTGACGTGCCAGAAGATCGCCCTGTCGCGCATGCCCAGTGCCAGGGCGGCCTCGCGTTGCCCGTGGGGCACGCCGAGGATGCCAGCGCGGAAAATCTCGCTCAGGTAGGCGCCATAGTTCAGCGACAGCGCAATGATTCCGGCAACGATAGCCCCCGGTACCAGGCCCAACTGCGGCAGGCCCAGGTAGATCAGCAAAATCTGGATCAGCAGCGGCGTGCCGCGAAAAAACGACGCGTAGAAACTGGCGATGCCAAACGCCACCGCGCTTTTCGACAGACGTCCCAGGGCCGTGACAAAACCCAGCACCGACGACGCCAGCATCGAGCACAGGCACAGGAACAGCGTGAGCGCCGCGCCCTGCAAAAAACCGTTGGGCGCCAGGTGCAGGCCGACCAGATTGGGCAGCTTGTCGAGGATGATCGAGAACTTCAGGTCAAAGCTCAGGAAAAAACTGGCAAACAGAACAAACAACGCTGCCCAGGTCAGGTAAAGCCGTGTGCGAAAACTCATTGGCTGATGTCGGCGCCGATCCATTTTTGCGACAGCTTGCTCAAGGTGCCGTCCTGTTTGAGCTGGGCGAAGACCTCACGCACCTTGCTGTCCCACTGCGGGTCGCCTTTTTCGATGGCCACCGAGTTGGGCTCCGAATACAACGGCGCGCCGGCCAGCTTGAAACGCTTGTCCTGGCTCAGGCGCGGCTGTGCAGTGACCAGGTTGGTGAGAATTGCATCCAGGCGCACGCCAGCCCCCAGGCCCAGGTCCTGGAAGGCCACGTTGTCGGTGTCATACGGGGCAATCTGTACGTCTTCGAACGGGTATTGCAGCTGCGTGTCTTCGGCGCCTTCGATCACCAGGTTCTTGTTCAGGTAGCTTTCGTAGCTGGAGGCGCTGGTGAGGCCGACTTTCTTGCCGCTCAGGTCTTTGGCTTCGTGGATGCGGTCGTCCTTGGCATTGACCACGATCACGGCAGGCGAGGCGTAATACTGCACCGGGAAGTCGAACACCTCGGCGCGTGCCTTGCTCGGCGTCATGGAGCAGATGCAAATGTCATAGCGACCGCTCCAGCGGCCGGCGGCGATCACGTCCCATGAGGGGGTTTCCAGGCGCAGTTTCACGCCCAGCTTCTGCGCCACGGCCTTGGCCACGTCCACATCGAAACCGTCGAGCTGATTCTGATCATTGAGAAATGAGAACGGCGGGTAGCTTTCCATCAGCACGCCGACCAGTTCCTTCTTTTGCTCGATACGGTCCAGCGTGGCACCGCCAAAAGCTTGAGTGGAAGCAGCCAGCAATGTCAGGCCCAGGGCCAGCAGCGGTTGGATTTTCAAAATTGAACACCTGAATAAAAAAGAGGTTGTTATTAAGCGGATGGTACGCATTAAATAGTTATAAGAACGACTCTCATAGTGAGTTATTTTCATAAGCATATGAGTAAAAAGCATATGGGCGCAGCAAGCACAGTAATTCTCGACGGCGGCATGGGCCGCGAACTGCAACGCCGTGGCGCACCGTTTCGCCAGCCGGAGTGGTCTGCATTGGCCTTGAGCGAGGCGCCGCAGGCGGTAGAGGCGGTGCATGCGGCGTATATCGCCAGCGGCGCCAACGTGATTACCAGCAACAGCTACGCAGTGGTGCCGTTTCATATCGGGGAAGCGCGGTTCGCCGAGGAAGGCCAAGCGCTGGCTGCATTGGCTGGTGAGTTGGCGCGGCGTGCGGTGGACGCCTCGGGCAAGGCGGTGCGCGTGGCCGGCTCGTTGCCGCCGTTGTTCGGCTCGTACCGCCCGGACCTGTTCCAGGCCGAGCGCGTGAACGAACTGCTGAGCCCGTTGGTGCAAGGCCTCGCGCCCCATGTCGACCTGTGGCTGGCGGAGACTCAGAGCTCAATCACCGAGGCGCGGGCGATTCATGCCGGTTTGCCGCAGGACGGCAAGCCGTTCTGGCTGTCGTTTACCTTGAAGGATGAAGACACCGACGACGTCCCGCGTCTGCGCTCCGGCGAGCCGGTGACAGAGGCTGCCGAGGCGGCGGCGCAATTGGGCGTGCAGGTGCTGCTGTTCAACTGCAGCCAACCGGAAGTGATCGGTGCCGCGATTGATGCCGCCCGGCACACCTTCGAGCGCCTGGGGGCACCGATCCGGATCGGCGCCTACGCCAACGCTTTCCCGCCGCAACCCAAGGAAGCCACGGCCAACGACGGTCTGGACCCGTTGCGCGACGACCTCGACCCTCCGGGCTACCTGCACTGGGCCGTCGACTGGCAGGCGCGTGGCGCGAGCCACCTGGGCGGTTGCTGCGGGATCGGGCCGGAGCATATTGCGGTGTTGGCCGAGCAACTGAATCGCTGATTCACTACAGGCTGAAACTCCAGGAGGCTGCGTGGCGAGCGAGCTTGCCCCAATGCCGTTCAGTCAAGCGCAGATACACTGTGGCGAGCAGGCTTGTCCTGCGTTGGGCTGCGCAGCAGCCCCAAAACCAGGCGCTGAGCCGTATCAGGTACACCGCGTTTTGCTGAATTGGGTGCGCTTCGCATCCCAACGCGGGGCAAGCCCGCTCGCCACAGGCGTGTGGCTGCCTGAAACTGCAGGTTAAATAACAAGAGGGAGCAAGGCCCCTCCCGTGTTGTGTTCAGGCCCGGCACTCGGCCAGGGTTTTCAGTTGGCCGGCGCCTGCCTGATTGGCTTCTGACAACCAGGCTTCAAACCCCGCGCCCACCTTCGGCCACTGCGCGTCGATGATCGAAAACCATGCCGTGTCCCGGTTGTGCCCCTTGATCACCGAGTGCTGGCGAAACACACCCTCAAAACTGAATCCCAACCGCTCGGCCGCGTAGCGCGAGCGGTCGTTGGCGTTGTTGCATTTCCATTCCAGCCGGCGATAGCCCAGGTCGAACGCGTGCCTGGCGAGCAGGTACACCGCCTCGGTGCTTTTGGGCGAGCGTTGCATCGGCGCGCCGAAGGTGACGTGGCCGATTTCGATGCGCCCGTGTTCGGGCACGATGGACATCAGGCTGATAAGGCCTTGGGCGCGGCCGCTCGTGCGGTCGATCACGCTGAAAAAATACGGGTCGCTGTGCGCGGCATGATTGCTCAGCCAGGCATCGAAGGCGCCGCGCTCGGGGAATGGGCCGTAGGGCAAATAATCCCACAGTCTCGGATCGGCGTCGGGCCCTTGCAGGGCATCGAACAGGTCGTCGCCATGCTGCGCCGGGTCGAGTTTTTCCAGGTGGATGAAACGCCCGTCGAGCTGTTGCACGGCAGGCGCCGGGACGCCCTTCCAGTCGGGGAGAGGAGTGGACATGTGACGCTCCTTAAAGGGCTTGGCGAAATTGGATGAGGCCTGGGCGTTCGGCGATGCGCTCGTACAGTTGGATCGCCGTGGCGTTGGTTTCATGGGTCAACCAGTGCACTTTGGCACAGCCATCGGCCCTTGCGGTGGCATACACGAATTCGATCAGCTTGCGGCCTATGCCAGTGCCGCGCTGGGACGGGGCCACCAGCAGGTCCTGCAGGTAGCAGGAATTTTCGATGCTCCAGTTGGACCGATGGTAGATGAAGTTGACCATGCCCACCGCCTGGCCATCCTGCCAGGCCAACGCTGAATGAGTGGGCTCGCCGGGGTCGGTCAGGCGTTGCCAGGTGCTGTGGCTGACGGCCTGCGGCAACTCGGTCTTGTAGAACGCCAAATACGCCTGCCGCAGCGGCAGCCAGGCCGCGTGGTCGGCGGCGGTGACCAGGCGGATGTCGATCGGGCTCATTCTCAAACTCCTTGGGAAATAAGGCGGGCCACGGCCTGATCACGCACATCGGCGCTGACCGCCAGGCCTTCGCGTACCCCGGCGATGTCGGCCGGGCTGCGGTTCTGGCTGAGTTTGCGTTTGCCGATCAGGCGTTCGATGGGCAGCGCGAAGCCGACGATGGCCTTGAGCATGCCGTCAATATAGTCGGCCGGCGCATCGCTGACTTGCCATGGCTGCTCGCATCGAGCCTCGTGGCGATCAGTCAGGGCCGTGACCACGCCGAGCAGGCGCGCCGCGTCGTTGAACACCTCGGCGGTGCCGTAAGCGTGCACCGCCTGGTAATTCCAGGTCGGCACCACTTTGCCGTGCTCGGTCTTGGCCGGGTAGAACGACGGACTGATATAGGCGTCGGCACCGGCAAAGATCACCAGCGCCTCGGCGCCGTTCTGCAGTTCGCGCCACTGTGGATTGGCCTTGGCCAGATGCCCGTAAAGCGTGCCATTGGGGCTCTCGTCCGAGTTGAGCAGCAGCGGCAGGTGGCTGGCCAGCAGGCCTTGCTCACCGAACGTCACCAACTGGGCCAAGCGGGTGTGGCGGATCCATTGCTGGAGTTCGGGCAGATCATCGACGGCAAAGGCGCGGGGTGTGTACATGGAAATTTTCCTTGGCGAATGCCTCCATCCTAGGCAGGCTAATGGCTCGTTGTAAGAGCCATCTTTGGCAAATTTCAGGGGTCCAATTTCATGTCGGTTATCGAACCGCCCTTGTCGTTCAACCCCGCAGGTATCGAGCTGGATCGCCGCTTTGGCCTGACCCGTCAGCTGTACCTTGCCCTGCGCCAGCGGGTGCTTGATGCGCGTCTGGTCAGCGGGACGCGATTGCCAGCCAGCCGTGACCTGGCTGCCGCGCTCGGTATTTCCCGTAATAGCGTGGTCAGGGCGTATGACCAGCTGTATGCCGAGGGCTTTATCGAGACGCGGGTGGGCGATGGCACCTATGTAGCGCAGTTACCCCAGGCGGCAATGCCCGCCAAAAAACTATCCACAAAACTGTCCACAGCCTTATCAACATGCTTACCCACAGGTTTATCCACAAATTGCCCGGATTCCAGTGTCAAAGTTATCCACAGCGGTGCGCTGGACCGCTTGCAAATCCATCATCTTGCACGGCCTCCCAGCGGCCCGCCGCGAGCGTTTCGGGTCGGTGTGCCGGCCTTCGATCTGTTCCCTTTTGAGGTGTGGGCCAAGCTGAATGCGGCGTTCTGGCGCCGACCCGCCCTGCAGCACCTCTGCTATGGCGACCCGGCCGGTGACATGCGCCTGCGTGGCCTGATCGCCGCCTACTTGCGCAGCTCCCGCGGTCTGCAATGCACGGCTGAGCAAATAGTGATCACCAGCGGTGCGCAGCAGGCCATCAGCCTTTGTGCACAGCTGCTGGTGGAGCCAGGCGACCACGTGGCCATCGAGAATCCGGGGTACCAGGCCGCCGCTCACGCGTTCGCCGTGGCCGGTGGCCGATTGCACGGCGTGACGGTGGACAGCGAAGGCATCGACTGTGCTGCCCTCAATGCCCTTGAGCATTGCCGCCTGGCCTACGTCACCCCGTCCCATCAATACCCGCTGGGGGTGGTGATGAGCCTGGCGCGACGTTTGGAGTTATTGGCCTGGGCCGAGCGGACCGACGGTTGGGTGATCGAGGACGACTATGACGGCGAATACCGCTACAGCGGCGCACCGCTGGCGCCATTGGCGGCGTTGGACCGCAGCGGGCGCGTGCTCTATGTCGGCACCTTCGGCAAGGTGGCCTTTCCCGCATTGCGTCTGGGCTACCTGGTGTTGCCGCCGGGTCTGGTAGAGCCGTTCTCACGGCGCCGTGCCATCGACATGCGCCACTCCGAGGTCAGCACCCAGGCGGTGATGGCCGAATTCATGGCGGCGGGGCATTTTCAGCGACACATCCGGCGCATGCGTCGCGCCGCACTGAGCCGTCTCGCTGCGCTGCAGAGCGGCTGGCCGGGCCCATTGCCCGGCGTGAGCGGCCTGCCCACGGTCGTTGCCGGCCTGCACCTGAGCGTGCGGGTAGACAGCCTCGCCCGTGAACGGCAATTGCTGATGCAGGCGGAGGCGGTGGGGGTTGAGATCACCGGCCTGAGCCGATACTGGCTACCCGATTCCAGCACGCCGCCCGACCAGCGCGCCGGGCTGGTGCTCGGCTTTGCGGCTGTGCCTGTGGCGCAGATCGCGCAGGCCCTGGAGCGCCTGCGCCAGGCCTGGGGTGGCTAAACCCCTGCAGGAGGTGGGTTAAAAAACAGCGATCGAGCCAGTTGCGGGCTTATTTCACTGCGGTATACCGCAATATTGTCGCGTTCGTCGCCGCGGCCGGTTGGTTGATACTTGCCGCCCAGACGCCGCTGCGCCTTGGTTTTAAGGTGCGCTGCGGTGTAAGTCTCCTCTGGGCTGACCAAGTCCTTGTAGTGAAAATGCGCATACCACAGCGCATTGGCGCTTTGCGTGTCGAGGATTTCATATTCCTTCAAATAGCCTTTGTGACGCCCGGCCAGCTTACTGCGCGCGCCCGGGAACGGTTTGATGGTGATCTCCTTTTCGCGGTACAGCAGTTCGACATGAGCGGCTGTAGGGGGGCGTTGCTTGAGCATGTCGAGCTTGACCCGGCGACCCTCTGCATAGAGGCGTTTGACGGCACTGTCGAGGTTGCGATTGGTCAGCGCCGCCGACGACGAACTGCTTTCGGTCTGGTTACTGGCGGTCAGAGCCGAGTCGATATCGCGGCTGGCCTGCTCCAACTCGTCGGCCTTGCGGTGGAAGCGCTCTTCGATTTCCACCGGCAGGCGGCGTGCTTCGCCGGCCAGTCCTTTGGTGCGCTCGATGAAACGCTCGACATCATCGAGCAGCGCCTGGGCGCCGGTGATGCTGACGGCCACATCTCGCGCCGTTCCGCGCGCGGGCTGTGGCGACACGCGTCGGCGTTCGACCCACACGCCGTCTTTCTCATGAAACAGCGCTATCACTTTTCCGGTCAGTGGCTGCTTGACCTCCACCAGGGGTGTCGGCTCACCGCTGTTTGACGGGCGTTCCTCACCCACCACCACCCCCTTGAAGCGGGTCTTGATCACCCTTGTCCGAGGTTTCGGGACAGGCCTGGACGGACCGGCTGTCATCGACTCCAGCGCTTTGCGTTCGCGCAACAGGCTGGTCAGCCGCTTGGTCGCCCGTTGGGAAAATTGCTCGGTGAGCTGTTGCAGGGTTTCAAGAGCCGGTCGGTGCACAGCCTGCGGGAAGTCGGCCGGCAAGTCGGCCATGCTTTGGTCCAGCCCGGCAAACTGCTCCACCAGGCTGTCGAACAACTGGATCTGCTCATCCAGCGTGGCCGGGTTATTCGGCTGCGAGGCTTCACACAGGCTCTGTACCGCGAGATCGGCCCTGTCGACCATCTGGCTCAGGGTCAAACGGGCATCGGCCGCAGCGCCCTCGTTCAAGCACAAAAAGCGCGCCAGGGTGATGCGAAAGGCCTTGAGATCATCCACGGCCAACTTGGGCAGAAGCGAGGCCTGTTGATCGGCGAACAGCACGCCTTCGGCACCCAACGCGCGCGCGTCCTTAAAGTGTGCCTCCAGGTAATTGAGGCGATCTATCACCGCTTGGGTGGAGGCATCGACGCGGCGACAATCTTCAATGGCCGTGCGGGGCACCGGCACGTCTTCAAGGTCAAGGTAGTCAGAGACGCTCAGCAAGTCTTCTTCAAGGTGGGTCATTTGTTCAGCGGTGGCGCTGCGCGCCAGGATGATCTGGTCGCCCAGGTAGCCGAGCATGGCCTGCTGATATGTGGGCACGGTATCGAGGATATTCAGCGATTTGAGCTGGGAGATCGGCAGGTCCAATTCTTCAAGGCGGGTTGTCACATTCGTCAGGTAAGTGCTGCGGGCCTGCGCACGATCAGCCGGGTCTGCCTTCTCAATCGCCTCCTGCAGGTCCACCAGTTGCTTGCGCCGCTGTTCCAGCTGGGTATCGAAGGCATCCAGCTGTTCGCGCAGTTCACGGATTTTCGGCGGCCTCAGGCGCTGGCCCTTCTGCCGCCGGCTGCGCAGCCCGCCGCCGCGCAGGCGCAGCCGGGTATCGATAAACCATTGGCCGAGGCGGTTGTTGACCAACGGCGGGCCCAAGCGATCCGGATTTTTGGGGTCGATGATCAGTACCGCGTCATTTTCGTCCAGTGTCACCTCAAACCAGCGATGCGCGACCGGTGCGTACCACTTCGAGCCTTTCGGATAAAGATGCAGATGGGCGCCAGGCGTGGTGGTCTGTTCGCCCAGCCCTTCGGGTTTGCTCAGGCTGAAACTGTCCAGCGTCGCGGCGAGGTTGAGGCGGCTGCGCGTCAGCGCGCCACTGAAGTGCACGCTCATGTCATGGGTGGCGGTCAAGTGGGCAATATCGAGGGTCGGTTTCTGGATGATCGACAGTTTGGCCGGCAGCGGCGCCTTGGGTGCCGGCGCCTTTTCAAGCGCAACCGTTGGCCTGTGCTGCTCGCTGACGTGCAGCGCCAGCGCCATGCCCAGCGTCAGGAAAAAATCCACGGCTGCGCCGACGCCCTTGGACGTGTCGCCGCTTTCTTCGGCATCGATGCCTTGCTGCACGTCGTCCAGAAGCTGCCAGACCCACGCTGCAGCGCCTGCCGTTCGCCCCATGAACGGCAGCGCGGCGTTGAGCAGCACCCAGCCAGCGTGCTTGAAGCTTTCCCAGCGTGCCTGCGCATTCGAAACCGATTGCCGATCCGCCAGGGTCACCAGCGCACGGGCGTTAGCCGTGTAAAGCGCTGTGAACACATCGCTGTCCAGCAATTGGGTGTCGAGTTCGACAGGCCCGCTCATTACCCATGAACTGACGGGCGCGCTGAGCAGTTCAGGCAGCACCCAGGGGGAAGGCACGCTGCCCGGAAAGACGAATTGCGTGTAGTCGTTACGCACGTCGTCAGCCAGCCAGGCGAGCACTGACTGGCGTAGCTCAGTGTCCTGTTTGATCGCGTAAAGCAGATTGGTCGGTGAGGGAAATTGCATCAAGGGTTCGCCGGCCAACGGTCGATACAGCAGACAAGGGCCGTTTTTCGGATCCTGCGGCCCGATGATGAACATGTTTTCAACCCGATCCGCAGCGCCGCCCAACCGCCGTGTGGGGCGCAATGCCATGGGCCGGATGACCACCGCGTAGCCGTTTACCTTGCGCTGCGTTGCGTCTTCGAGCATCACGGCGCACACATACCGATAACCCAGTTCATCCAGGTCGAATTCCTGGCGAATCTTGTACTGCAGCGCCAGCAGCGGCAGTTGCAGGCGCAGTTGCTCGGTGTACAGGCGTTGACGACGTTGAGTTTGCGCCGGGTCCTTGAGTAGCCGCGTGTTGACCTGTTCAGGGTAGTGGCGGCCGATATCGGCCTGGACAATCAGTTGCTCCAGGTAGGCGACCGTCATCCAGGCCGGCGCTGCTTTGCCATTGCGGTAGCTCAGGGTTTTGTTGCCCAGTGGCAACTCGGCAAGATTCTGCAGGGCCAGTTCGATCAGCTTGAAGGTTTCGGTTTGAGTGGCGCCGGGTATAGCGATGGTGCCCCAGACCACCTGGCTGGTGACGGTGATCTCTATGTTGTCCAGGTTCAGATGCGCGGCCTCGGGATGGTCCTTGAGCAACTCTGTCAGTAGCGCCTGGCGCGCAAAATCGGTGATCGACGGCAGCTCATCCGTGAAGGTCTTGCCTTCGTTCTGAACGGACAGGGTGCCCAGGTCCATCATGTAGCGCGCGTAGGCGGTCTGATCGGTCTGCGATGCCTTTAACAACCAGTCGGGTAAAGCGCTGCGTATTTCATCGATCCTCGATGGCTTGATCACCGCTCCGGTCGCGGGCGTATTCAAGTCATGGGTGGGCAGCAGGGTCGGTGTATGCGTGGAGAAAAAGTCGATGTCACCAATGGCCTCGAGTTGCAGGCCGATCAAACTGCAGGCCTGGTACTCGAAGAAATTGCCATCTGGTTCCAGCAGCCGCCAGTGCAGTTGCGCGTCGGCGGTGCCCTGATAAGAAGCCAGTGTTTTGCCGAACGCCTCCAGGCTGGCAAACTTTTTGTACCCGGCGTTGATCGAGTAGGTGAGCAGGATGGTTTTCTGCCCGTGGCGCGCGACCAGCACGGCAGTGGACAGCAGGCTGATATGCTGGACGCTTGAGCCGTCCTGACGGTCGATGTCCACAAGGTAGGTGCGAGTGGCGTATTTGTCGTGGGGCAGGCGCTCAGCGTAATCGGGATAGTGATACACCAGGCGGGCCACGGCGCAGTCGTCGGTATCCCAGTCATCCATCTCCTGCACATTCCAGATATCACGCAGGGTCTTGGCCAGCACGCGCCAGCGCGTGCCATTGGTGCCTGCACTCTGGTTCCAGAAATCCACCTGTTGCTCCTGGAACGCCACGCGCAGCAAGGGTGCCAGCTCGTTGATCAGCCGCCCGATGGCATCGATCTTCACGGGCAGGTGCGCTTCGCGGTCGCTGCCCGAAAGGCTCACCAAGTAGTGCTCGTTATCGAGGTAAGTCACCGGCGCCTGAGCGAATGCACTGCGTGTGAGGGCGCCGGTGAGGGTTTCTCCAAAGGCTTTTTCGGGGATGAGTTCGCCGTCTTGCACAGACCATCTCGGGGTTCTGACGATGGCCAGATTCGGGTTGAGATTCAGTGTCGGGTACAGTTCGTGCAGCGCCGTTTTCAAGGTGGCTGAAGCCACTTCACGCAGGGACGGGCCAGTGATCAGTTGGGTCAGCAGCTCGTTGTTGTCGGTCAATAAGGCGGGACGTGGGGTAAGCGTTGAAGCCATGGAAAACTCCTGACGAGCCTGAGAGTGGAAACGACCCGAGGGCATGCCTGGGGTGTTGCCATACTAGGAACCGCTCAGTCAGGAGGGCGGTGATTATGTAAGGGCGGGCCTCAGCCCAGTTCACCGCACAGGTTGGCTTCCACCAGGCGCCGCACTTGGGCGTGATCCAGCCCGGCACCGAGTAGCGCGTTGAGCTTGCCGAACGCCGCTTCGCGGGTCATGCCGCCACCGGAGAGCACGCCCACACCGCGCAGGCGGCTGCCGGCTTCGTAGATGTCCAGCTCCACGCCGCCTTCATGGCATTGGGTGATCGCGACCACGGCAATGCCCTTGTCCTGCGCCCGCTGCAGGCTGGCGAGAAACTCGGGGTTGTCGCTGGGGCCGGTGCCGCTGCCGAAGCATTCGAGGATCAGCCCGTGAATGCCGCTGTCGATCAGGCCATCCAACTGCGCCGCGCCAATACCGGGCACCAGCGGCAGCACGCCGACGCTGGCCAGGGTTTTCGGCTGGCGATAATCCAGCGCCGTGGGGAGCGAGGCGACACGCGCCACGCCGCCCTGACGCTTGAGGGCCGCAAAGGGATTGCGCCCGAAACTGCGAATTTTCGCGCAGGCGGTGGGCGCCAGCAGCGCGCCGTGAAAGTGCAGGTGCACCCCCGGCGCCAAGCCTGCGCCCAGAGCGGCCAAGGCGCCGCTGACATTCTCCCAGGCATCGCTGTCGGGCACGCCGGCCGGCAGCATCGATCCGGTGAACACCAGCGGCACCGGCAGGCCGAGTAGTTGGAAGCTCATGGCGGCGGCGCTGTAGGCCAGTGTGTCGGTGCCGTGCAGGATCAGCACGGCGTCGCAACCGGCGTCCAGCGCATCGATCACCGCCGTGCGCAGGCGCTGCCAGTAAGCGGGGGTCATGTTGGCGCTGTCGATCAGCGGCGCCATTTCCTGAAAGCGCCATGTAGGCACGTGCGCATCGGCGAGTTGCTCACGCATGCGCGCTTCAAAACCCGAAGCAGGTGCCAGGCCGTTGGCGCTGGCCTGCATGCCGATGGTACCGCCGGTGTAGAGCACCATCACGTTGTTGGCTGATTGCATCGAAGAATCTCCTGAACGAAAAACGCCGCCGGGCCCAGAGCATGCCCAAGGCCGGGCGGCGTGTCATCTCTCTAGGCTCAGCGCGGTGCGTGCGCGCTCAGTTCAGCGGCTGGCGCTTGCTGCGGCTTTGCCGGATTGGCCGGCCAGGCGCTGCGGTCCAAGTCCAGATCCGGGAACTGGCTGGAATCGAACACCGGCGTCTTGATGCCTGCAGCGCGCTGGCTGTCGTAGTCGTTCAGGATGCGCATGGCGATCTTGAACAGGAACGCCAGGGCGAACAGGTTGACGAACGCGAGCAGGGTCATGGTGATGTCGGCGAAGGCGAATACGGTGCTCAGGTTCTCGATCGAACCCCAGAAGATCAGCACCAGCACCAGCGCGCGGTAGCCCATCAACACCTTGCGGTTGTTGCCGACCAGAAAGCGCAGGTTGCTCTCGCCCAAGTAGTAGTTGTACATGATCGAGGTGAACACGAACAACGCCAGGGCCACCGAGATGAACATGCGGCCCCAGTCACCGACCACTGCGGCCAGGGAGTTCTGGGTCAGGGCAATGCCGTCGCCTTCAAAGCCCGGGGTGTAGAAGCCTGAGAGCAGGATCAGCAGCGCGGTGCAGGTGCAGATCACGAAGGTGTCGAGGAACACGCTGAACGCCTGGACCACGCCCTGGGCAATCGGGTGCTCTACCGACGCGACGGCGGCCACGTTGGGCGCACTGCCCAGGCCTGCTTCGTTGGCGAACACGCCGCGCTTGACGCCCATGATGATCGCGCTGCCCACCAGGCCACCGAAGGCCTGGTCGAGACCGAAGGCGCTCTTGACGATGGTCGCGAGCATGGCCGGTACGTGGTCGAATTGCAGCACGATCACGTAAAGGGTTACGGCGATGTAGATGAGAGTTTTGACGGGCACCAGCAGGTCGGCAATCGACGCGATGCGCTTGATCCCGCCGATGAACACCAGGCCCAGCAATACCGCCAGCGCCAGGCCGGTGTAGGTGGTGTCCAGACCAAAGGCGTTGTTCAGCGAGTGGGTCACGGCGTGGGCTTGCAGGCCGTTGAAGGCAAAGCCGAAGGTCACCAGCAGCAGGAACGCCATGACCATGCCCAGCCAGCGTTTGTGCAGGCCGTGCTGGATGTAATAGGCCGGGCCGCCACGGTAGGCGCCTTCAGCGTCGGTACGCTTGTACAGCTGGCCCAGGGAGCACTCGATAAAGCTCGACGACATGCCCACCAGCGCGGTGACCCACATCCAGAACACGGCACCCGGGCCACCCAGGGTCACGGCAATGCCGACGCCCGCGATGTTACCGGCACCGACGCGGCCTGCCAGGCTGAGCATCAGCGCCTGAAACGAACTGAGCTGGCCGGAGCTGCTCTTCAGGCTGTCTTTGAACACCGAAAACATGTGGAAAAAGTGGCGCAGCTGAACGAATCGCGAGCGAATCGTGAAATAACCACCGAGCCCGACAATGAGCACGATCAGTACTTTCCCTGAGAGGAAGTCGTTGATGACTTCGAGCATGGAGTGTTCCTCGCTGATTTTTTAATGGCAAACGCAGGAGGGCTCGACGCATCGCTCGGCACCAGGCAGTGCACGACGCTTCGACCCCAATCCTTTTGCGGGTGTTGTTATTCATGCGCTTCGCGTTGTTCCGGGCCCCGTTACCGATGGCCGCAGACGCTATGAGGGGCGGCACTATACCTAGGCGCGCGTGATCCGTCTGCATGGGCCGATTAAAGGCTTCAGCAACACTGAATCGGGCAAGTCGGGTTTGCAGGGCGATGTTGGATTTTTTATAGGCGTCATTTCGCAACCTCAAGGCAAAAAAAAGGGCCTGAAGAACGAGCCTTCAGGCCCTCAAAAGGTGAGAGGTGTCTAGTCCCTCAACCTGGTGAGCGGTGCAACGAACATCAGGCCTTCAACGGGACCAGACGTGGAGCGATCATGTTTTCGGGGCGCAGGATGTCGTCGAGCATGGCGTCATCGAGCAAGCCTTCTTCGCGCACCAGTTCCAGCACGCCGCGACCGCTTTCCAGGGCGATTCGCGCAATGCGGGTGGCGTTTTCATAGCCGATGTAAGGGTTCAGCGCGGTCACCAGGCCGATGGAGTGTTCCACCAGTTCGCGGCAGCGTGCTTCGTTGGCGGTGATGCCGACGATGCAGTGTTCGCGCAGCATGTCCATGGCGCGTTGCAGCAGGCGGATCGAGTCGAAGATCTTGAAGGCGATCAGCGGCTCCATCACGTTCAACTGCAGTTGGCCGCCTTCGGCCGCCATGGTCAGCGCCAGGTCATTGCCGATGACCTGGAATGCCACTTGGTTGACCGCTTCCGGAATCACCGGGTTGACCTTGCCGGGCATGATCGAGCTGCCTGGCTGGCGGGCCGGCAGGTTGATCTCGTTGATGCCGGTGCGTGGGCCGCTGGACAGCAGGCGCAGGTCGTTGCAGATTTTCGACAGCTTCACCGCGGTACGCTTGAGCATGCCGGAGAACAACACGAAGGCGCCCATGTCGGAAGTGGCTTCGATCAGGTCTGCGGCCGGCACCAGTGGTTGGCCGCTGATCAGGGCCAGGCGTTCTACAGCCAGGGCCTGGTAGCGCGGGTCGGCGTTGATGCCGGTGCCGATGGCGGTGCCGCCCAGGTTCACTTCGGTGAGCAGCTCCGGCGCCAGGGTCTTCAGGCGGGCCAGGTCTTCGCTCAGGGTGGTGGCGAAGGCGCGGAATTCCTGGCCGAGGGTCATCGGCACGGCGTCTTGCAATTGGGTGCGGCCCATTTTCAGCACATGGCCGAACTCCACGCCCTTGGCGGCGAACGCCTGAATCAGGCTGTCGAGGCTGGCCAGCAGTGCGTCGTGACCCAGCAGCAGACCCAGACGGATCGCGGTGGGGTAGGCATCGTTGGTCGACTGCGCCATGTTCACGTCGTTGTTGGGATGCAGGTACTGATATTCGCCCTTCTGGTGACCCATGGCCTCCAGCGCGATATTGGCGATGACTTCGTTGGCATTCATATTGGTTGAAGTGCCGGCGCCGCCTTGAATCATGTCCACCACGAATTCTTCGTGGAAATCGCCGCGGATCAAGCGGGCACAGGCTTCGCTGATGGCGGCGTGCTTGGCGTCGCTGAGCTGGCCCAGTTCGCGGTTGGCATCCGCCGCCGCCTGCTTGACCATTGCCAGACCGACCACCAATTTCGGGTAATGCGAAATCGGAACGCCCGAGAGGCGGAAGTTGTTCACCGCTCGCAGGGTCTGGATGCCGTAATACGCTTGAGCCGGTACGTCGAGTACGCCAAGCAGGTCTTTTTCTGTGCGGAATGATGCAGCGGAGGACATGACGGAAATCATCTCGATAAGGACCCGGAACAGGCCGGAACGCTGCGAATGCTAGGCGTGTGGACGTTTTTGGGCCAATGCTGTTAAACACTGGGCTATGCACAAACGGCATAATGTCGGCGTGACCCAGCTATCATGACGGGCGTGTGTGCCAAAATGGTGCGTGGCCTTGGAGGCAGTGATGAACCTTGAGAGCAAATGGCTGGAAGACTTCAGCGCCCTGGCGGCGACGCGCAGCTTTTCCCAGGCGGCGGAGCGGCGTTTCGTCACCCAGCCTGCGTTCAGTCGGCGTATCCGCAGCCTGGAGGCCGCGCTGGGCCTGACGCTGGTCAACCGTTCGCGCACGCCGGTGGAGCTGACAGCGGCGGGGCAGCTGTTTCTGGTCACCGCGCGTACGGTGGTCGAACAGTTGGGCGAAGTGCTACGCCATTTGCATCACTTGGAAGGCGGGCAGGGCGAAGTCATGCAAGTGGCCGCCGCCCACTCCCTGGCGCTGGGTTTCTTCCCGCGCTGGATCGCCCAACTGCGCAACGAAGGTTTGAACATCGCCACACGGCTGGTCGCCACCAACGTTGGCGACGCTGTGCACGCCCTGCGCGAAGGTGGCTGCGACCTGATGCTGGCGTTCTACGACCCGGACGCCGCGATGCAGATGGACGCCGAAATCTTCCCCTCGCTGCACCTGGGCAATACCGAAATGCTCCCGGTGTGCGCCGCCGATGCCGACGGTAAACCACTGTTCGATCTGGAAGGCGAAGGCAGCGTGCCTTTGCTGGCCTACAGCGCCGGCGCGTTTCTCGGGCGGTCGGTGCATTTGCTCCTGCGCCAGCGCGCGTTGCGTTTCACCACCGTGTACGAGACCGCCATGGCCGACAGCCTCAAGAGCATGGCCCTCGAAGGCCTGGGCATCGCCTGGGTGCCGCAGTTGAGTGTGCGCGCTGAACTGGCGCGGGGTGAACTGGTGGTGTGTGGCGGGCCGCAGTGGCATGTGCCGCTGGAGATTCGGTTGTACCGGTGCGCGTTGGTGCGCAAGGCGAATGTGCGGTTGTTGTGGCGCAAGTTGGAGGGTGGAGCCGCGCAGAGTAGTGTCTGATATTAAAGCTCATATATGAGCCTTTTAATTGATATTACGGCTTAGCGGGTCATATATAGTCTTTTTAAAGATGGAGATCGGCTTATGTCATTCATCTATCTATTCTCTTCACCTGCGGAAATCGCCAGGGAGGTAGGCAGCAATGCAAAAAAACGCCGCCTCTCCAAAAACCTCTCGCGAAAAACGCTTGCTGAGAATTCGGGGGTTTCAGAGTCGACGATCAAGCGATTCGAACTGACTGGCGTGGTAACCCTTGAGGCGCTGATCCTCATTGCCACCGCACTTGATGAGTTGAGTGGCGTGACCAGGCTCTTCAAGCCGGAGCACCCAGGCTCATACGATGAACTGAAAAACGCCAAGCGCAAGCGGGGTATGAGGTGATGACCAAGACGTTAAAGCACGTGCAGGCACTGACTGTACTGACTGCGCTGCGACTCGCGGGCGGCTCGCCCGGCGGCGCGCGCCCAAAGGCGATTCTGGCTCTTTCTGACGATGGCAAGAATGCCTCCCACGCCTTTGGACCTCTTCCCCAGGGCTACGACCATTGGATCGTTAAGTTCAGGGCTCTGCACGAGCCAGTTGAAACCGGGCGTATCGAGTTTGCCTATGCCGAATGGCCAGGGACGCCGGGGTGACCATGGCTGAGTCGCGCGTGCTGGACATGCAAATGCCCAGCGGGGGAATTGAGCACTTCTTCGCGACCAAGCGCCCATTACCGGGACCTCGTCGCTGACTCCCGAGTCAATAAAACCGCCGCTTTGCGCCGTTGGACAGATGGTCATCCAAGGGGCTGTTTATCCCGATTATTACGGTATACTGCGCGGCCTTCGGCCGGTCCAACCGGCCTTATTTCGTACACCAAGCCACGCCGGATTTCCTGCGTGGCTTGTTGTTTTTTGACGCGCCTGCGGGCGCCCAGAGAGAAGAGGCACGACGATGAGTGCATTGGTTGGCGTGATCATGGGCTCCAAGTCCGATTGGTCCACCCTTAGCCACACCGCCGATATGCTGGAAAAACTCGGCATTGCGTACGAAGTGAAGGTGGTCTCTGCCCACCGCACTCCGGACCTGCTGTTCCAGTATGCCGATGAGGCAGAATCCCGTGGCATCGAGGTGATCATCGCCGGTGCCGGCGGTGCGGCGCATTTGCCGGGCATGTGTGCGGCCAAGACCCACCTGCCTGTGCTTGGGGTGCCGGTGCAGTCGTCGATGCTCTCGGGCGTGGACTCGCTGTTGTCCATCGTACAGATGCCCGCCGGCATCCCGGTGGCGACCCTGGCGATCGGCAAGGCCGGCGCGATCAACGCCGCTTTGCTGGCGGCCAGCATCCTGGGCGCCAAGCACCCGCAGTTTCACGCGGTGCTGAAAAAATTCCGTGCCGAGCAGACAGACAGCGTGCTGGACAATCCAGACCCACGCATCGCCTGAGGTTGTTATTGATGAAAATCGGTGTAATCGGTGGCGGCCAACTGGGTCGTATGCTGGCTCTGGCGGGCACCCCGCTGGGGATGAACTTCGCTTTCCTGGACCCTGCGCCGGACGCCTGCGCGGCCGCCCTGGGTGAGCATCTGCGTGCTGACTACAGTGACCCGGATCACCTGCGCCAACTGGCCGACGAAGTCGATCTGGTGACCTTCGAGTTCGAAAGCGTCCCGGCTGAAACCGTGGCGTTCCTGTCGCAATTCGTGCCGGTGTACCCGAGCGCCGAAGCGCTGCGCATTGCGCGCGACCGCTGGTTCGAAAAAAGCATGTTCAAGGACCTGGGTATTCCGACCCCGGACTTCGCCGACATCCAGTCCCAGGCGGACCTGGACGCCGCCGTCGCCCGCATCGGCCTGCCGGCGGTGCTCAAGACCCGCACCCTGGGGTACGACGGCAAGGGCCAGAAAGTGCTGCGCAGCGAGGCCGACGTGGTGGACACCTTCGCCGAACTGGGCAGCGTCGCCTGCCTGCTGGAAGGCTTCGTGCCGTTCACCGGCGAAGTGTCGTTGATCGCCGTGCGCGCCCGCGACGGTGAAACCCGCTTCTACCCGCTGGTGCACAACACCCACGACAGCGGCATTCTCAAGCTGTCCGTGGCCAGCACCGACCATCCTCTGCAAGCCCTGGCCGAAGACTATTCCAGCCGCGTGCTCAAGCAACTGGATTACGTCGGGGTGATGGCCTTCGAGTTCTTTGAAGTGGAAGGTGGCCTCAAGGCCAACGAAATAGCGCCACGGGTGCACAACTCCGGGCACTGGACCACCGAAGGCGCCGAGTGCAGCCAGTTCGAAAACCACCTGCGGGCGGTAGCGGGCTTGCCGTTGGGCTCCACAGCCAAAATCGGCGAGAGCGCCATGCTCAATTTCATCGGCTCGGTGCCGCCCGTGGAGCGGGTGATCGCCATCGATGATTGCCACCTGCATCACTACGGCAAGGCCTTCAAGGCCGGGCGCAAGGTCGGTCACGCCAACCTGCGCTGCAAGGACCGCGCGACGCTGCAGGCGCAGATCCTCAAGGTCGAAGCGCTGATCTCCGAACAATAAGCCTGGCAATGGCGGGAACCATTGGTCACCGCCGTCCCTCTGATTGCAGGATGGCAAAGCCTGACCGGGCTTTGGCATGACTCACACCAATCAGAGGGAAATGCCATGGGTATCATCGGAACCATTTTTATCGGCTTGATCGTCGGCCTGCTGGCTCGCTTTCTCAAGCCCGGCGACGACAGCATGGGCTGGATCATGACCATCCTGCTAGGTATCGCCGGCTCCCTGGCCGCGACCTACGGTGGTCAGGCGCTGGGTATCTACCAGGCCGGTCAAGGCGCAGGCTTCCTAGGCGCGCTGGTCGGTGCCATCGTGCTGCTGGTGATCTACGGCCTGATCAAAAGGAAGTAATCAGCCGACAAAGTCCTCTGCGCTGCGCAGGCGCAGAGGGCTAGAATACTCGGCACTTGAATTTGCCGAGCCTCTCCATGCGCCGTCTACTGTTGACACTCCTCCTGCTGGGCTCAGGCCTGGCGCACGCCGGTGAACTGCCGGAAACCGACTGGCTCGACCTGATGCCCCTGTCGGACCAAAAAGCCCTCGAAGCCATGCCCGAGATCGACCACAACTCCCCCGAAGCCCAAGGCACCTTCACCGACAAGGGTGGCCTCAAGCAAAGCAAGGGGTTGCCGGCGGTGATGTATTCCACCAAGACTGTGCCCGCCATGAACGGCAAGAACATCCGCATTGGCGGCTACCCGGTGCCGCTGGAAACCGATGCCAAGGGCCGCAGCACGCTGTTCTTTCTAGTGCCTTACCCCGGCGCATGCATTCATGTTCCGCCACCGCCGCCCAACCAGTTGGTGCTGGTGCGCTATCCCAAGGGGCTGAAGCTGGATGATATCTACACGCCGCTGTGGGTCACGGGAACGTTGAAGGTGGAGAAGGTGAATAACGATTTGGCGGATGCGGCGTATGCGCTGGATGCGGGCAAGGTCCGCGTAGTCAAGGAATCCGACCTGTAAGAAACGAACCTGCCGGTGTGGGAGCTGGCTTGCCTGCGATGCAGACGCCTCGGTGTGTCAGTAATGCCGAGGTGATGCTATCGCAGGCAAGCCAGCTCCCACATTTGAATCGGGTTTACAGGGGCAGGGCTGTGATGCTCACGGCCAGGGTGTGGCTTTCGCCCGGGGCCAATGCCACCACATCATCCAGCACATTCGTCGTCTCGATGCACAACATGCCCGTCCAGCCATCGTCGGCCATGTCGTCAAACGCCTTGGCGCGTTCGGTCCAGGGGTTCCAGATGACGGTGGAGTGGGAGCCCTGGCTGGTGAGCTGGATGCGGCGCTGCCAGTCTTTGTCGACGATGTTGAGCTGCGTCGGAGTGTCGAGATAGATACGGTCGGTCTCGGCGGCGAACGGTAGTAGGCCGGACTGCTGTTTCTCGGTCCAGCCATCGGCGGTATCGATATACGTCAGGCCATCCAGACCCTCAACCTGCACGTTGCGCACATCGCTGACCGCGAAATAGGTGTGCAGCGCCTGACTGAGTGTCACGGTGTGGTCGTCACGGTTGTGGCTGGTCAGGCGGATGTGCAGTTGGTCGTCCAGCAGCAGGCTCAGCTTCAGGTCGACCTGATGGGGCCAGCCAGGAAAGCCGCCGGCAGGCGCTGGCAGGGCCAGGTCCACACGCAGTGCTTCACCCTCGAGTTCGGTCGCAGCCAATTCCCAGATCGCAGTTCGGACAAAACCATGGGCACCGGCCGGCTGTTCGCTTTGGCGCATCGCCTTCACGCTCTGCGGGTTACGGTCGAATACACCAAACCAGGGCCAGCACACCGGGACGCCGGTACGAATGCCTTTGCCCTGCTTGAACACCGCCTCGGGGTTCGGCCAGATCAGCGGCTGCTCGCCCTGGCGCTGATAGCTGAAGACATGCGCGCCCTGTTGGGCCACCATCAGTTCGGCGCCGTTGTGGCGAATACGCCAGCAGTCCAGTTCGTCGATCTTTACGGTTTCAACGTGGGGCGTCGGCATGTGACAGCTCTCTCAATGGCAGGCAATGGGGCAATGGACCGTCAAAACCGTGCGAGGTTTAACGCGCGCGTGACGGCACCGAGCGAGTGCGCCCACTGCCATCAATGGCGACAAACACGAACACCGCCTCGGTCACCTTGCGCCATTCGCTGGACAGCGGGTCGTCGCTCCACACTTCGACCATCATCTGGATCGAACTGCGGCCGATTTCCAGGGCCTGGGTATAGAACGACAGCTGCGCGCCCACGGCCACCGGCACCAGAAAGGCCATGCGATCAATCGCCACGGTGGCCACGCGACCACCGGCGACCTTGCTGGCCATTGCCGTGCCTGCCAGGTCCATCTGCGCGACCAGCCAGCCGCCGAAGATATCGCCAAAGCCGTTGGTTTCACGGGGGAGCGCGGTGATTTGCAGGGCGAGATCGCCTTGCGGGATTGGATCTTCTTGTTCGAGTTCGATCATGCCGAGGGTGCCTCTGACCCGTGACGCTTCATGGGTATTTCAAATGGATAGCCGTCTTGCGGAAAAACGTTTCAGCACCAACATACACCGCTCGATGCGTTTCTCGTAAGGCGTACTCAAGGGAAACTCTGCCAAATCGGCTGGATGGCACCCAACGGCGTTTTGGCACAGCAGCCCGTCAAGACTGGGGTTCTTGCACTTGCAAGGGCCGAGTATATCCACAGGTTGGCGTCACTACGACCTCCCGGGGCTCATTTGGTCGCTAATCAGGCGCTGTACGGGGGCTTTTGCGGGCAACTGTTCTCCTGGCGCTGTGCTTTTACAAGCGATTTGCTATCTTGCCAAGCCGCCGCCCGTCACGGCGCGCCGTCCTATTACGCTGATTACTATAAGAGAAGCCTTGCCATGTCCTCCGTGCCCGCAAGCAGTGCGCCACCTTCGCGCCCGCTGACCCGCAACGACTACAAAACCCTGTCGCTGTCTGCCTTGGGCGGGGCGCTGGAGTTCTACGACTTCATCATCTTTGTGTTTTTCGCCACGGTGGTCGGAAAACTGTTTTTCCCCGTCGACATGCCGGAATGGCTGCGCATGATGCAGACGTTCGGCATCTTCGCCGCTGGTTACCTGGCACGCCCACTGGGCGGCATTATCATGGCGCACTTCGGTGACCTGCTGGGCCGCAAGAAGATGTTCACCCTGAGCATCTTCATGATGGCCGTACCCACCCTGATCATGGGCCTGCTGCCGACCTATGCGCAGATCGGCCTGTGGGCGCCGCTGTTACTGCTGCTGATGCGCGTCATTCAGGGCGCGGCGATTGGCGGTGAAGTGCCCGGCGCCTGGGTGTTCGTCTCCGAACACGTCCCGCCGCGCCACATCGGCTACGCCTGCGGCACCCTGACCAGCGGTCTCACCGCCGGTATCCTGTTGGGTTCGCTGGTGGCCACGGCGATCAACACTATTTACAGCCCCGAGCAGGTCTCGGATTACGCCTGGCGCATCCCGTTCCTGCTGGGCGGGGTGTTCGGCCTGCTGTCGGTGTACCTGCGTCGCTGGCTACATGAAACGCCGATCTTCGCCGAGATGCAGCAACGCAAGGCCCTGGCCGCCGAGCTGCCGTTGCGTGCGGTATTGCGCGACCACCGGGGCGCCATCGTGCTGTCGATGCTGCTGACCTGGTTGCTGTCGGCCGGCGTCGTGGTGGTTATCCTGATGACCCCGACCGTGCTGCAAACCGTCTACCACTTCAGCCCCACGACGGCGCTGCAAGCCAACAGCCTGGCCATTGTTACCCTGAGCCTGGGGTGCATCGCCGCCGGCGCACTGGCCGACCGCTTCGGCGCCGGGCGCGTGCTGGTCAGCGGTTGCCTGCTGCTGCTGGCGACGTCCTGGACGCTGTACCACAGCCTCATCGAGCACCCGAACTGGCTCTTCCCGCTGTACACCCTGACCGGCCTGTTTGTCGGTGTCATCGGCGTGGTGCCTTACGTCATGGTCAAAGCCTTCCCGCCCGTGGTGCGTTTCAGCGGCTTGTCGTTTTCCTACAATGTGGCCTACGCCATCTTCGGCGGGCTGACGCCGCTGGCGGTGTCGCTGCTGATGAAGGAAAGCCCGATGGGCCCTTCCTACTATGTTGCCGTGCTGTGCGTGATGGGGATGCTGGTAGGCGGGTATCTCTGGAAGCGTGGACGCTGATTGATGGCTCCCACGTTCTGCGTGGGAAGCCTCTCCGGGGACGCCCAAGTCCCCCTTGCTTGCGATAGTGGCCTTTCATCTAACTGTCATATTCTCGACATAGAGTGTTCACACGGCCTCTCGATACTTGGCCCCGATCCAACTATCCCTATCTGCTAGGAGCAAGGCATGAAACTGAAGCGTTTGATGGCGGCAATGACTTTTGTCGCCGCTGGCGTTGCGACCGCCAACGCGGTGGCCGCTGGTGTTGACCCGGCAATTGCGGCTTATGTTAAGACCACTGGTGTGTCGGGCAACCTGTCCAGCGTTGGTTCCGATACCCTGGCTAACCTGATGACCCTGTGGGCTGAGGGTTACAAGAAGGAATACCCGAACGTCAACATCCAGATTCAAGCTGCCGGCTCCGCCACCGCGCCTCCTGCGCTGACTGAAGGCACCTCCAACCTGGGCCCGATGAGCCGCAAGATGAAGGACACCGAACTGGCGGCCTTCGAGCAGAAGTACGGCTACAAGCCCACCGCTATCCCGGTGGCCGTGGATGCATTGGCGGTGTTCGTGCACAAGGACAACCCGATCCAGCACCTGACCATGGAGCAGGTCGATTCAGTTTTCTCCTCGACTCGCCTGTGCGGTGCCAAAGCCGACGTGAAAACCTGGGGCGACCTGGGTGTGACCGGCGACCTGGCCAACAAGCCGGTGCAACTGTTCGGTCGTAACTCGGTTTCCGGCACCTACGGCTACTTCAAGGAAGAAGCCCTGTGCAAAGGCGACTACAAGCCTAACGTGAACGAACAGCCGGGCTCGGCTTCGGTTGTGCAGTCGATCAGCTCCTCGCTCAACGGCATCGGTTACTCGGGCATCGGCTACAAGACCGCCAGCGTGAAAACCGTGGCCCTGGCCAAAAAAGGCAGCACGGACTTCATCGAAGACACCGAAGAAAACGCCCTGAACGGCAAGTACCCGCTGTCGCGCTTCCTCTACGTTTACGTCAACAAAGCCCCGAACAAGCCTCTGGCCCCGCTGGAAGCCGAGTTCGTGAAGCTTGTGCTTTCCAAGCAGGGCCAGGAAGTTGTCGTGAAAGACGGCTACATCCCACTGCCAGCCAAGGTTGCCGCCAAGGCGCTGGCTGACCTGGGTCTGAAAGAAGGCAACTAAGCCCGTAATACCGGGTGTAGATGGATGCTTCCCTGTGGGAGCGCACTGCACCCAAAATCCTTTTATCCGCTGCCAGCCCCGCTGCGCGGCGGATTTTCTGCGTCACCGCATTGTCATCTTTCTGTCATACAGGACCGCTAGGGTGTGCGCATGAATGATCTGGCCAATTCCACCATGACAACGACTTCCCCCCCCAAGCGCATTGATTTCAATACGCCTGAGCTGCAACGCAAGCGCCGCATTCGCGCGCTCAAGGACCGCCTGACCCGCTGGTACGTGCTGGTCGGTGGCCTCGCTGTCCTTGGCGCCATTACCTTGATTTTCTTCTTTCTTGCCTACGTGGTGGCACCGCTGTTCCAGGGCGCCTCGCTGACCAGGGAAGACGCACTCACCCCGGCCTGGATCCAGGACGCGGGCAAGCCACTGATGATCTCGCTTGAAGAGCAGAACCAGGTGGCCATGCGGGTTTCCGACAAGGGCCAGGCGCTGTTCTTTGACATCACCACCGGCGCGGAACTCAAGCGCGTCGACCTGCCGTTGCCGGCCGGTGCCAGCGTGGCATCCATCGGTGAAGACCAGCCCGGCAGCCCGCTGGTAGTGCTCGGCCTGTCCAACGGCCAGTCCCTGGTGTTTCGCCACACCTATAAGGTGTCGTACCCGGACGGCAAGAAAACCATCACGCCGGCCATCGAATACCCCTATGGCGAAACGCCGATCGTGCTGGATGACGCCGGTCGCCCGCTGGAGCACGTGGCCCTCAACGCCACCGACTCCACGCTGGTGCTGGCCGGTTCCGCCGGCTCGTTCCTGAACGTGCTGTCCCTGAGTCGCGAAGAAAACATGATGACTGGCGAAGTCACCAGCGAGCAGAAGCGCATCGAGCTGCCGCAGATGACCGAGCCGGTGAAGGCGATCTTCATCGACCCGCGCCAGCAATGGCTGTATGTGGTCAACGGTCGCGCGCAGGCCGATGTGTTCAGCCTGCGCGACAAGAACCTCAACGGTCGCTATAAATTGCTCGAAGACGGCAACGCTGAAATCACCGCCAGCACCCAGCTGGTGGGCGGTATCTCACTGATCGTCGGTAACTCCAAGGGCGGCCTGGCCCAGTGGTTCATGGCCCGCGACCCGGATGGCGAGCAGCGCTTGAAGCAGATCCGCACGTTCCAGATGGGCACCTCGCCCATTGTGGAAATCAGCGCCGAAGAGCGTCGCAAGGGCTTCACCGCGCTGGATGCGTCCGGCCAGTTCGGCGTGTTCCACAGCACCGCGCACCGCACCCTGCTGGTCGACCCGGTGGTCGAGGGCCAGGGCGTCTACGGCCTGTCGCCTCGGGCCAACCGCGTGATCGTCGAAGCCGGCGGCAAGCTGCAGCCACTGCTGCTCGACAACCCGCATCCCGAAGTTTCGTGGAGCGCGCTGTGGAGCAAGGTCTGGTACGAAAACTACGACGAACCCAAGTACGTCTGGCAATCGACCGCCGCCAACACCGATTTCGAACCCAAGATGAGCCTCGCGCCGTTGACCTTCGGCACCTTGAAGGCGGCGTTCTACGCCATGCTGCTGGCCGCCCCGCTGGCGGTGGCTGCGGCAATCTACACCGCCTACTTCATGGCGCCGAGCCTGCGCCGCAAGGTCAAGCCGGTGATCGAACTGATGGAAGCCATGCCGACGGTGATCCTCGGCTTCTTCGCCGGCCTGTTCCTGGCGCCGTATGTGGAGGGGCATTTGCCGGGGATTTTCAGCCTGCTGATGCTGCTGCCGATTGGCATTCTGGTGGCCGGTTTCGTGTTCAGCCGCCTGCCTGAGTCGATCCGCCTGCGGGTTCCCGATGGCTGGGAAAGCGCGATCCTGATCCCGGTGATCCTGTTTGTGGGCTGGCTGTCGCTGTACATGAGCCCCTACCTGGAAACCTGGTTCTTTGGCGGCGACATGCGCATGTGGATCTCGCACGACCTGGGCATTACCTACGACCAGCGCAACGCGCTGGTGGTGGGCCTGGCGATGGGCTTTGCGGTGATCCCGAACATCTACTCCATCGCCGAAGACGCCGTGTTCAGCGTACCGCGCGGCCTGACGCTGGGCTCCCTGGCACTGGGCGCCACGCCGTGGCAGACCATGACCCGCGTGGTGATCCTGACTGCCAGCCCGGGCATCTTCTCGGCGCTGATGATCGGCATGGGCCGCGCCGTGGGCGAGACCATGATCGTGCTGATGGCCACCGGCAACACCCCGGTGATGGAGATGAACCTGTTCGAAGGCCTGCGCACACTGGCGGCCAACGTCGCGGTAGAAATGCCCGAGTCGGAAGTGGGTGGCAGTCACTATCGCGTGCTGTTCCTCTCGGCGCTGGTGCTGCTGCTGTTCACCTTCATCATGAACACCCTCGCCGAGCTGATCCGTCAGCGTCTGCGCAAGAAATACTCGTCGCTTTAAGAAAGGTAGAAGTCTGTGAAACAGAACTCCCTGAACGGATGGTTCAAGAGCGGCGCCCCCGGCGTCTGGATCAGCGGTGGCGCGGTGTCCATCGCGGTCATCATGACCCTGGGTTTGCTGGCTGTGATTGCGGTGCGCGGCCTGGGCCACTTCTGGCCGGCCGACCTGATCCAGGCCAGCTACAACGTGCCGGGCCAGGAAAACCATATCGTCATCGGCGAAGTGGTGCAGAAGGAAGAAGTACCGCGCGAACGCCTGAAAAGCGCGGGCCTGCCGGTGCCCGATGCGGGTCCGGAATTCATGACCCGCGAACTGATCAAGGTCGGCAACCGCGACCTTAACGGCAATGACTTCACCTGGATCGTCGGCGAATGGTTGAAGGACCAGACCACCCCGAAAAACCTCATGACCATCGAGCGTCGTGAGTGGGGCAATTTCTACGGCACCCTGGTCAACGTCAAGCAGGACGGCAAGGTGATCGCCGAGGGCGAGGCTGCGTGGCCGGAGCTGCAAGCCCGCGTCGACCGTGTGAACGCGCTGGCCGCCCAGCTCAAGACCCTGGAGAAGTCCGACATCGGCGCGATCAACGCCGGTCTCGAACGCATCCGCCTGCACGGTCGCAAGCTGGAGCTGGAAGGCAAGCTCGACGCCGCCGCCCAGGCCGACATGGATGCCGACCGCGCCGAACTGAACGCGCGTTATCAGGATATCGAAGCGCGTCTGGCCGACCTGCACGCCCAGTTCAACCGTGATGCGCTGACGGCGCGCGACGGCAACGGCAAGGAGATTGAAATCGGCATCGGCAAGGTGGTGCACGCCTACCAGCCGAATGCCATGGGCACGCTGACCAAGATCGGCTTCTACTTCAGCAAGGTCTGGGAATTCCTGAGCGACGACCCACGGGAAGCCAACACCGAGGGCGGGATTTTCCCGGCGATTTTCGGCACCGTGATGATGACTTTGATCATGGCGATGATCGTGACGCCGTTCGGCGTGCTGGCGGCGGTTTACCTGCGTGAATACGCCAAGCAGAACACCCTGACACGGGTTATCCGCATCGCCGTGAACAACCTGGCGGGCGTACCGGCCATCGTCTATGGCGTGTTTGGCCTGGGCTTCTTCGTGTATGTGCTGGGTGGTTCGGTGGACCGCCTGTTCTTCGCCGAAGCGCTGCCGGCACCGACCTTCGGTACGCCGGGCCTGCTGTGGGCCTCCCTGACCCTGGCGCTGCTGGCGGTGCCGGTGGTGATCGTGGCCACCGAAGAGGGCTTGGCGCGCATTCCGCGTACCGTGCGTGAAGGCTCCCTGGCGCTGGGCGCGACCAAGGCGGAAACGCTTTGGAAGATCGTGCTGCCGATGGCCAGCCCGGCCATGATGACCGGCATGATCCTCGCCGTGGCCCGCGCCGCCGGCGAAGTGGCGCCGCTGATGCTGGTGGGTGTGGTGAAACTGGCGCCGTCGCTGCCGGTGGACGGCAACTACCCGTACCTGCACCTGGACCAGAAGATCATGCACCTGGGCTTTCATATCTACGACGTTGGCTTCCAGAGCCCCAACGTCGAGGCGGCACGCCCGCTGGTGTATGCCACCGCGTTGCTGCTGGTGCTGGTGATCGCCACGCTCAACCTGTCGGCGGTGTGGATACGTAACCACCTGCGCGAAAAATACAAAGCGCTGGACAGCTGATGCGATCCACTGTGGGAGCTGGCTTGCCTGCGATGGCATCAACGCGGTTTTACTGCAATACCGCGCCGCCCGCATCGCAGGCAAGCCAGCTCCCACAGGGCTCGGCGTCAGGCACAGAATTTGAGTAAGCCGCCCCGGCGGTTCAACGAATGAATTGGTAGCACAGGGAGCATCCCATGCAACACGAAACCCAATCCCACGGCATCAACATGTCTGCCCTGGGTCGCGACAAGCAGAGCCTGAGCCTGGCCCAGGAAACCGTGGCCATCGAAGTGCCTGGCCTGAGCCTGTACTACGGTGAAAAGCAGGCGCTGTTCGACGTCAGCATGAACATCCCCAAGCAGCGCGTGACCGCCTTCATCGGCCCGTCCGGCTGCGGCAAGTCCACGCTGCTGCGCACCTTCAACCGCATGAACGACCTGGTGGACGGTTGCCGCGTGGAGGGCGCGATCAACCTCTACGGCACCAACATCTACCGCAAGGGCGAGGACGTGGCCGAGCTGCGTCGTCGCGTCGGCATGGTGTTCCAGAAGCCCAACCCGTTTCCCAAGACCATTTACGAAAACGTGGTGTACGGCCTGCGTATCCAGGGCATCAACAAGAAGCGCGTTCTCGACGAAGCAGTGGAGTGGGCGCTCAAGGGCGCGGCACTGTGGGACGAGGTCAAGGACCGCCTGCACGAGTCGGCGCTGGGCTTGTCCGGCGGTCAGCAGCAGCGTCTGGTGATCGCACGTACCATCGCCGTGGAGCCGGAAGTGCTGCTGCTCGACGAACCCTGCTCGGCCCTCGACCCGATCTCCACGCTGAAAGTCGAAGAGCTGATCTACGAACTCAAATCCAAATTCACCATCGTCATCGTGACCCACAACATGCAGCAGGCGGCACGGGTTTCCGACTACACCGCGTTCATGTACATGGGCAAGCTGGTGGAATTCGGCGACACCGACACCCTGTTCACCAATCCGGCGAAGAAGCAGACCGAGGACTACATCACCGGTCGCTATGGCTAGGAAGCTGTGGTTCCGATTGCACTGACGCTGCGGTTCTCCGCACCTTACCGGACGCTCCAAGGACGCCAACATGATTAGCAAAGAAGGCCTCACCCATCACATCTCCGCGCAGTTCAACGCCGAGCTCGAGGAAGTGCGCAGCCACCTCCTGGCGATGGGTGGGCTGGTGGAGAAGCAAGTCAACGATGCGGTCACCGCGTTGATCGAGGCCGACTCGGGCCTGGCCCAGCAAGTGCGCGAGGTCGACGACCAGATCAACCAGATGGAACGCAATATCGACGAGGAATGCCTGCGCATTCTTGCCCGTCGCCAACCGGCGGCCTCGGACCTGCGTTTGATCATCAGCATTTCCAAGTCGGTGATCGACCTGGAGCGCATCGGCGACGAAGCCACCAAGATCGCGCGCCGGGCCATCCAGTTGTGCGAAGAAGGTGAAGCGCCACGCGGCTATGTGGAAGTGCGCCATATCGGCGATCAGGTGCGCAACATGGTGCGCGATGCGCTGGATGCGTTTGCCCGCTTCGACGCCGATCTGGCGTTGTCGGTGGCGCAGTACGACAAGATCATCGACCGTGAATACAAAACGGCCCTGCGCGAGCTGGCCACCTACATGATGGAAGACCCGCGCTCTATCTCGCGGGTCCTGAACATAATCTGGGTGCTGCGTTCGCTGGAGCGCATCGGTGACCACGCGCGCAATATCTCGGAACTGGTGATTTACCTGGTGCGCGGTACCGACGTGCGGCACATGGGCCTAAAGCGCATGAAGGCTGAAGTTGAGGGCACTGCCGATCAAATGCCTAATGTTCCGGGCGAACCTGACGATAAGTAAGGTTGCCCGTGAAATTAACGCCCGGCCATTGGCCGGGCGTTTTCGTTTGGGCCCAGCAGAATGTTATTGCGCCAAAGGCGAAATAAAGTCCGAACGTGATTGCAGAGTTTTGGCAAAATGCCACCAGTCAGGCGTGCTGCCAGCCAAGGTTTTTATAGGATGAAGGGTCGATGAGTAAAGTCAGTGTATTGGTGGTGGATGACGCCTCGTTTATTCGCGACCTGGTGAAGAAGTGCCTGCGCAATTACTTCCCGGGGATCAAGCTTGAAGACGCGGTAAACGGCAAAAAGGCGCAATCCATCCTGATGCGCGAAACCTACGACCTGGTGTTGTGCGACTGGGAAATGCCGGAGATGTCCGGCCTGGAGTTGCTGACCTGGTGCCGCGAACAGGAACACCTGAAGGCCATGCCTTTCGTGATGGTGACCAGCCGTGGCGACAAGGAAAACGTGGTGCAGGCGATTCAGGCCGGTGTTTCCGGCTACGTCAGCAAGCCGTTCACCAACGAGCAGTTGCTGAGCAAGGTACGCCAGGCGCTGCACAAGGTGGGTCGCCTTGACGCGCTGATTGCCAGCGCACCGACCAAGATGAGCTCGGCTTTCGGCAACGATTCCCTGAGTGCTCTCACCGGCGGCAAGCCCGAAGCCATCAAGCCGGCCCCCGTGGCGGCGCCGAGCAAAGGCCTGCTCAACACCCCATCGCCGTCCGCCCCGGCCGCTTCACCTGCCAGCGGTCGTGGCCAGGGCCAGTTGCGGCTGTCCAGCGGCACCCAGCAATGCGTTATCAAGGCGCTGAGCATCAAGGAGGCGCTGCTGGTGGTGCGTCGCGGCGAGGTGCTGCCCCAGGTGCTGGAAAGCGCCGTGCTCGACCTTGAGCAAGGCGAGAATGCCGAAGTCGCACGCCTCAACGGTTACCTGCACGCCATCGTTGCCTTCGAGCCCAAGCCCGACAGCGACTGGCTGCAACTGACCTTCCGCTTCATCGACCAGGACGCGCAGAAGCTCGACTACATCTCCCGCCTGATCGCACGCGGCACGGCGCAGAAGCACTTTGTGCCGGGTGCGTGATCGGCTGATTATCGGGAATCGACCGACTATCTGATTCCCGATGCCTTGCTTGATTTATATCTGTTTCGATATAGCCTCTCGATAACGCCTCAGCGTTATCGGGTTTTTGCTATGCCGAACTGGCTCGCGCCAGATTGCGGGAGTTAGGGTAAATCCATGACCAATCAAAAAGTTTACGGTGAACGTTTCGGCAGTGTCTGGGACGCGTTGGAAGATACACCCCAGAAGGCCGCCAATATGCGCCTGCGTTCCAAGCTGCTCCTGGAACTGTGCCAAACCATCCGCAGCTGGGAGCTTTCTCAAAAAGCGGCGGCACAACGACTCGGCATCAGCCAGCCCCGTCTTAACGACGTTCTCACCGGCAAGATCGACAAGCTCTCGCTGGATGCCTTGGTTAATTTGTCGGCTGCTGCCCAGATGAACGTTGATATTTGTTTCAACGGCCTTCCAGCGTAGAGCGGGCAGCTTCAGCCACACCGATGCCAAAAGCCGCTACGCCAGAGTACCGAGGCGGGGCTGGTGTCGATCCCGTATGAATTCGGCCAGCCCGTGGGGGTATTGCCCAACTTTGCGCAGGGCAATTGAGGGTCAATCCAGCATCACAACCTTGGCCAGCACGATTTTCGGGCCTTTCATCTTCTTGATGATGATCCGCAGGCCTTCAACCTCCAGCACTTCCTCCTCTTCCGGCACGCGCTTGAGGGTGTCGTAGATCAGGCCGGCCAGGGTTTCGGCTTCGATGTGGTCAAGGTCCACGCCCAGCAGGCGTTCGACCTTGAACAGCGGGGTGTCGCCGCGCACCAGCAGTTTGCCCGGCTGGTAGGCCAGGATGCCGCGCTCGGCCTTGCGGTGTTCGTCCTGGATATCGCCTACCAATACTTCCAGCACGTCTTCCATGGTGAGGTAGCCGATGATATTGCCGTCGGCCTCTTCCACCAGGGCAAAGTGCGCGCCGCCCTTGCGGAACTGCTCCAGCAGCTGCGACAACGGCATGTGCCGTGACACGCGCTCCAGCGGGCGGGTCAGCTCGGCCAGGTTGAACGACTCCGGGATGTGGTCCAGCGCCGCCAGCTCCAGCAGCAGGTCCTTGATGTGCAGCAGGCCGACGAATTCGTTGCGCTCGGCGTCATACACCGGGTAGCGACTGAATTTGTGGCGGCGAAACAGCGCGAGGATTTCCTTGAGCGGGGCGTTGAAGTCCAGGGTCACCAGGTCTTCCCGGGAGTTGGCCCAGTCGACCACTTCCAGTTCGCCCATCTCCACGGCCGAGGCCAGTACGCGCATGCCCTGGTCGCTTGGGTCCTGGCCACGGCTGGAGTGCAGGATCAGCTTGAGTTCTTCACGGCTGTAATGGTGCTCATGGTGCGGGCCAGGCTCGCCCTGGCCGGCAATACGCAGGATCGCGTTGGCGCTGGCGTTGAGCAGGTAGATCGCCGGGTACATCGCCCAGTAGAACAGGTAGAGCGGCACGGCCGTCCACAGCGACAGCAACTCTGGCTTGCGAATCGCCCAGGATTTGGGCGCCAGCTCGCCGACCACGATGTGCAGGTAGGAAATCACAAAGAAGGCGGCAAAGAACGACACGCCCTTGATCACTTCCGGCGATTCGACGCCCGCAGCGCTCAGCAGGGGTTCCAGAATATGCGCGAACGCAGGCTCACCGACCCAGCCCAGGCCGAGGGAGGCGAGGGTGATACCCAACTGACAGGCCGACAGGTAGGCGTCGAGCTGGCTGTGTACGGTGCGCAGGATCTGTCCGCGCCAGCCGTTGGTGTGGGCGATGGCCTCCACCCGGGTGGAGCGCAGCTTGACCATGGCAAATTCGGCCGCAACGAAGAAACCGTTGAGCAGTACCAGGACCAGTGCAAAAAGAATCATGCCGAAATCGGCGAACAGTGTGGCGAAGGTGATACCAGGGGAAGGGTCCATGATGGGGTTTTGCGGGTTCCGTGTGTTCAATAAGGGATGGCAGGCAGGCCCCGAAAGGCAGGCGCAAGGCGGCCAATGTAGCGGCTGGCGGGGCGCTTGCCTAGTACCCGCCGGCGGGCGGGCTCTGGAATACCACTTTCCAGACAACCCAATGCCAATGTGGAAGGGGGCTTGCTCCTACAGTGTTCCCGGTTACAGGTCTTCGTCGACTCTGGGCGAGCGGGCCACCTGCGTCGGCGGAAAATGGCAGGTGAACGTGCTGCCATGCCCCAGCACGCTGCTGATTTCCAGGCGTGCGCGATGGCGCAGCAGCACATGCTTGACGATGGCCAGGCCCAGGCCCGTGCCGCCGGTGCTGGAATTGCGGCTGGAGTCGACGCGGTAGAAGCGCTCGGTCAGGCGCGGCAGGTGCTTGGCATCGATGCCGATGCCGGAGTCCTGCACGCTCAGGTGCGCGCCGTGGTCGTCGGCCCACCAGCGGATGCGGATGTTGCCTTTGTCCTGGGTGTACTTGACCGCGTTGAACACCAGGTTGGAAAACGCACTGCGCAATTCGCCTTCGCTACCCTTGAGCAGAAACGATGGATCGGCTTCCAGGCTGATCTGCTGCCCGCGTTCGCCGGAGAGGGCCTGGGCGTCGTTCTTGATGGTGTGCAACAGGCTTTTCACCGCCACCGGATGATTGTCCGAGGGGTAGTCGGTGGCTTCCAGCTTGGCCAGCAGCAGCAAGTCGTTGAGCAGGGTCTGCATGCGCGAACCCTGCTGCTGCATCTGTTGCAGCGCGCGGGTCCAGCGCGGGTTGATCTCGTCGACGTTGTCCAGCAACGTCTCCAGGTAGCCGCAGATCACCGTCAACGGCGTGCGCAACTCGTGGGAAACGTTGGCGACGAAGTCTTTGCGCATCTGTTCCATCTGGTGGATGCGGGTGACATCGCGCACCAGCATCAGGTGCTCATTGTTGCCGTAGCGCGTCAGGTACAGCTGGATGCGCACCCGGTCGTTGGTGGGCGAGGGGATTTCCAGGGCTTCTTCGTAGTTGTCCTGCTCGAAGTATTCCTTGAAGCGCGGGTGGCGCACCAGGTTGGTGACCGGCTGGCCGCTGTCCTGGGGCGTCTTGAGGCCCAGCAGGGTCTCGGCGGCGCGGTTCCACCATTCAAGGTTGCCGTCGCTGTCGAGCATGATCACCGCATCCTTGAGCGCGGCGGTGGACTCCTGCACCCGGTCGATCACCGCCTGCAGGCGTCCGCGCACCCGCTGGTCGCGGCGTTGCAGGTGGTAAATGCTGTCGAACACCTCGCCCCACAGGCCGTAACCGTCGGGTGGCGCTTCGTCGGGTTTGTGCTGGCGCAGCCATTCGTGCAGACGCAGCAATTGCTTGAGGGTCCAGCCCAGGTACAAGGCAATACCGACGGCCAGGCTCCAGCCGTAATATCCACTGACCAGGCCCACCAACAGGCAGCCGGTGATCAGCAAAAGCATGTGGCGGATCAGGGTGCCATGCCAGTTTTGATTCATTGAGCGTCCTTGGGAGCAGCTTCAAGCTGCAAGCTTCAAATCAGAGCAAGGCGACTTTTTTCTTGCCGCTTGTAGCTGATCACTTGCAGCCAGGTTTTCATCCTTTGGTGGAAAACCGATAGCCGGTACCGCGCACGGTTTGTACCAGATTCTCGTAGGCATCGCCCAAGGCTTTGCGCAGGCGACGGATATGCACGTCCACGGTGCGCTCCTCCACATACACATTGCCGCCCCACACCTGGTCCAGCAACTGGCCGCGGGTGTAGGCGCGCTCCTGGTGTGTCATGAAAAACTGCAGCAGGCGGTATTCGGTGGGGCCCATCTCCGCCGGTGTGCCATCGATGGTCACACGGTGGCTGATCGGGTCCAGAATAAGGCCGCCGACTTCAATCGGTGCCTCGCCATCGGTCGGCCCCGCGCGGCGCAGTACGGCCTTCAGGCGCGCGACCAGTTCGCGTGGGGAAAACGGCTTGGTGATGTAATCATCCGCGCCCACTTCCAGACCCTGGATCTTGTTGTCCTCTTCGCCCTTGGCGGTGAGCATGATGATCGGGATGTCCCCGGTCAGCTCGTCACGCTTGAGGCGGCGGGCCAGTTCGATGCCGGAAGTGCCGGGCAGCATCCAGTCCAGCAGGATCAGATCCGGCTTACGGTCGACGATAATGGCATGGGCCTGCTGGGAGTTCTCCGCCTCCAGGCAGTCGTAGCCGGCCATTTCCAACGCAACGGCGATCATCTCGCGGATGGGCGCTTCGTCGTCGACGATCAGAATGCTCCTGCCAACCATGCTCGAAAATCCTCTTGTCATTTAACTGTCTTGCGCCGCATTAGATAACGGAATTATTGCAGTCGTGTGACAGTAATTTCGCCGCTTGGGCAATTCACGGCACTCTGGACTACCCTATGGGTCCGAATCCTGACAACCACGATGAAGAAGGTTCCGATGACGTACAGCACTGTTTCCTGGAAAGCCCTGCTGGTATCGGCTGCGCTGGCGCTGCCTGGCCTGGCATCCGCAGCAGAGCCTGCAATGACCAAAGACGGTCTGCTGGTGGACCACAAAGGCCTGACCCTCTACACCTTCGATAAGGATGCCGATGGCAAGTCAGCGTGCAAGGACCAATGCGCAATCAACTGGCCGCCGCTGAAGGCAGAGTCCACCGATACCAAGGCCGGCGACTGGACGGTCGTCACCCGTGACGATCAGACCAGCCAATGGGCCTACAAGGGCAAGCCGGTGTACACGTTCAAGGGCGACACCAAGGCCGGGGAAAAGACCGGTGATGGCAAGGGTGGCGTCTGGCACATCATCAAGCCATGATCCTGTGGCGCTGCTGAAGCCATCGCGGGCAAGCCCGCTCCCACATTTGCAACACATCCTGTGGGAGCGGGCTTGCCCGCGATGGCCTCGATCGTGAATTACCGAACCGCGTAATCCACCACAATCCCCACAAAAATCGCCAATCCCGCCCAGTGGTTGTGCAAAAACGCCTTGAAGCATTTCATGCGGTCCCTGTCCCGCGTGTACCAGAACTCCCATGCAAAACAGCCCGCCGCCGCCAGCAGCCCCAATTGGAACCAGCCGCCCAGTTCGAACCGCGCGCCGGCCAGCAGCAGGCACGCCAGCGACAGGCCTTGCAGAGTGAGAATGATCACCCGATCGGCATCGCCAAACAGAATCGCCGTGGATTTCACCCCGATCCTCACATCGTCGTCGCGATCGGTCATCGCGTAATAGGTGTCATACCCCACCGTCCACAGCAGGTTGGCGATATACAACAGCCAGGCGGTGGCCGGCAGGTGGCCGGTTTCGGCGGTAAACGCCATCGGCATGCCCCAGGAAAATGCCGCGCCCAGCACCACCTGCGGGTAATAGGTGTAGCGCTTCATGAACGGGTAGCTTGCCGCCAGCGCCAAGCCGCCGAGGGACAGCAGGATAGTGCTGGCATTGGTCAGCAGCACCAGCAGGAAACTGATGCCCATCAGCAGCGCAAAAAACACCAGCGCCTCTTTCGAGCTGATTTTGCCGCTGACCAGCGGGCGTTGCTCGGTGCGCTTCACATGGCCGTCGACCTTGCGATCGGCCCAGTCGTTAATCACGCAGCCGCCCGCCCGGGTGAGCACCACGCCGAGCACGAAAATCACGATATTGAGCAGCGACGGCGAGCCCTTGCCGGCGATCCACAGCGCCCACAGCGTCGGCCACAGCAGCAGGTAGATGCCGATGGGCTTGTCCATGCGCGTCAACTGAATGAAATCCCAGGCCCTGGGGTTCAGGCGATTGAGGGACTTGAGCACACGTTGATACATCAGCAACTCTCCGGATGGTCATGCAGCGCCTGCCAGAAGCCCGGCAGGAAGGTTTCCGCCACTAGCACGCTCAATGCCCCGCGATCAAAGCGCGAGCGGCGTGCCCAAAGCCCTTCGGCCCGGTCCGCCGTGGGCAGCCACTGACGTGGGTAATGGCAGACCTCGATGGCCTGACGGGTAAACGCTTGGTCACAGAACAACAACTCACCCAGCGAGCGGCTGCCCAGCGCGTCCATGTGCAAGCCGTCACCCTGCAACGCACTGCGCGACGCCACGCTGCGGGCGAATACCCACGGCTGGCCGTGCCCGCGCAGGTACACCTCACGCACCCAGCCCAGTGTGGCCGGTGGCAGGCCCAGCGCAGCGCATTCGTCGTTGCGCAGCGCTTGCCAGCCTTCGACCAGCGGCGTCACGCTGAAAGCGTCGTTGGACAACCCCGTCAGCCGCCGCGTGAGCGAGCCTTCGTCGAACAGCCAATCAAGGATCAGGGGCGCGGGTGTGGGGCGCAGAAGGCTCTGGGTCAGCCATTGGCAAGCATCGGGAAGCGCGGTTGAGTGCGGCACGGCGAGTCAGTATGGGCAGCAAAAGAGGCGCCGAGCTTACCATGGCGTCCCGACCTTTTGCCGGGCTGAACCGGCCGTTTGCGCCGAACATGCTTGCATCCGGCGGCACCTGTCAGTACAAAACGCCCTGAGCCGCGTGGCAATGCGGGATATCGACCGCCGGCCAAAATGCCTGGACCCTGAGGAAGCAAGTGATGAAGAAGTGGCAATGTGTAGTCTGCGGCCTGATCTACGACGAAAAGGACGGCTGGCCGGATGACGGAATCGCGCCGGGCACCCTGTGGCAAGACGTCCCGGAAGACTGGCTGTGCCCGGACTGCGGCGTGGGCAAGATGGATTTCGAGATGATCGAAATCGGCTGATTCGAAGTTTCAGAACCGTATTACAAGGAGAAAGGAATGAACGCACCTGTCGTGATCATCGGCACAGGACTGGCCGGTTACAACGTGGCCCGGGAGTTTCGCAAGCTCGACAGCGACACGCCTTTGCTGCTGATCACCGCCGATGACGGGCGCTCCTACTCCAAGCCCATGCTCTCCACCGGCTTTGGCAAAAACAAGGAGGCCGATGGCCTGAGCATGGCTGAACCGGGCGCCATGGCCGAGCAACTCAAGGCCGAAGTGCGCACCCACACTCGCATCAGCGGTATAGACCCGGGCCACAAGCGCCTGTGGATCGGCGAGGAAGCGGTGGCCTACCGCGACCTGATTCTGGCCTGGGGCGCCGAAACCGTACGCGTGCCGGTCGAAGGCGATGCGGCTGAGCTGATTTTCCCGATCAACGACCTTGAAGACTACGCCCGCTTTCGCGCCGCAGCTGCGGGCAAACGCCGCGTACTGGTGCTCGGCGCCGGCCTGATCGGTTGCGAGTTCGCCAACGACCTGATACTCGGTGGCTATGAGATCGACCTGGTGGCGCCGTGCGAACACGTCATGCCGACCCTGCTGCACCCGGCGGCGGCCGCTGCGGTACAGGCCGGTCTGGAAGGCCTGGGCGCGCGTTTCCATCTGGGCCCGGTGCTCAACCGCCTGCAACGCACGGCGGAGGGCCTTGAGGCCCACTTGTCGGACGGCAAGGTGATCCCGTGCGACCTGGTGGTCTCGGCCATCGGCCTGCGCCCGCGCGTCGACCTCGCCGCCGCCGCCGGTCTGCAGATCAACCGTGGAATCATGGTGGACCGCCACCTCAAGACTTCACACGCCAATATCTACGCCCTGGGTGACTGCGCCGAGGTCGAGGGTCTGAACCTGCTGTACGTGATGCCCCTCATGACCTGCGCCCGCGCCCTGGCCCAGACGCTGGTCGGCAATGCCACGGCGGTCAGCTACGGGCCGATGCCGGTTACGGTAAAAACCCCGGTCTGCCCGCTGGTGGTCTCGCCACCGCCACGGGGCACCGAAGGCGTGTGGAGCGTCGAAGGCGAGGGCGCCAACATCAAGGCCTTGTGCCGCGACACCAGCGGCCGCCTGCTGGGCTACGCGCTGACTGGCAGCGCTGTGATGGAAAAACTGGCGCTCAACAAGGAACTCCCGCCTTTGCTGGCGTAAATGCCTGTCGTTCTGTCGGAATAAGCACGTTTTTGCCCAGAGAAAGGTCGCCGTGAGGCTGGCGCGGCGTCTGTGGGCATGCCATCCTCACTTCCGTCTGCCGCAGAGTAGAGCCTGCGGCGCTTTGGGCGCCGTTCCGCCAGAGAGCGGCACGGACATAACAACAAAAAACCGTCAAAGAGGCTTCATCTATGCGTAAACCAGAACTCGCAGCCGCCATCGCTGAAAAAGCGGATCTCACCAAAGAACAGGCCAACCGCGTGCTCAACGCCGTCCTCGAAGAAATCACCGGCGCCCTGCACCGCAAGGACAGCGTCACCCTCGTTGGCTTCGGCACCTTCCTGCAACGCCACCGCGGCGCCCGCACCGGCAAAAACCCGCAGACCGGCGAGCCGGTTAAGATCAAGGCGAGCAATACCGTGGCGTTCAAGCCGGGCAAGTCGTTGAAGGACAGTGTTAACCCGTAACGGGCAGTACTGCCTCGAAGGGAGGCGGGGTGGTACGGAAAAAAATGGGCACGCCGACTGGGTTGGGTGCCCATTTTTTTGTGAGGTCTCAGCGCTATTCTCGTGTTTCCAGCGTTGCGCGGCCAAACCAGTGTCAATTTGGCGGCCTTACGACGTTTCTATTTCGCTGGAAAAATCAAAGCCAGTCAGTCCCGCCTCTTCAACCCGACGTTTAAACGCAGACGTCACGAATACTCGAGTGAAATCTTCTTCGATCGAAAACATGTAGTCATCCTTGATATGCGCCGAAATCAACACCACGCGCTCAATCAATAAACCCTTTTTTGCCACGCGGTACACCGATCTCTCTTTATCGAAGCAACCGGTCATGGCATTTGTAGGGTAGTAACCGGAAAATTGCTTTTTCTGGCTATCTGTTTTCACTGGCAGAACTTGCCCGCGAGGTTTGAGTATGTCGCTCAGCGCATCCAATGCAGACTCACTGAAAACGAAAAAGGGCCTCAGGGCACTACTGAGATCGAACTGATAATTTTTTTTCCCGGAGTCACTTTTTCTAAGTTCGAGTGAAACAGGTGAAGGTGGTTTTGTGAAAGCCTGCCAGTTCTGATCCATGGCAAGGGCCATGATGCTGTCTTCATCATCGTTCATGGTCTGGATAAATGAACTGTGGTCTCGGACGTTGGATTTCAATAAATAGATACTGCTCATGGTCCACCCAATATAGTTTTCCAGTCGGAGTCTCTGCTGGCCGAAGACAATTTGTCCTTCATGCTCTTTAATTCGGCAAGCACCTCTTTTTTGCCTCCTGCTTTACTGGCGGCGATGATGCGGCTATTGACGGTATCGAGATAGTCGTTGGGGTGCCTGCCATTGTGCAATATGCCAGGCATGCCATTGGTGTTGTTTTTGTTCGGTAAGAACACACCGTTCTCAGCGCTGTTGATATCTATTTTGTGCTTTTTAAGAATTTTCCTGGCAGCCGCTGAGCCTTTTGAGGTTTCACCCACGATGTGATGCGCTGCGGAATTCGGAGGTCTGGGAAGCCCCGTCTTCTTTTTCATTGCAGCCGCCAGCTGACACCCCGTCAGGCCTAGGGGATCGATATAGGAAACAGGGTTCGGTGAGTACTGGTAGAGGTTCAGTCCGCCCATGAGTCCAATGGGATCTGGAGTAGTAAACCGTCCCACGTCTGGATCGTAAAATCTGAACGTGTTGTAGTGAAGCCCGATTTCCCGGTCCAGATATTGCCCCTGAAACCTGAGGTTCTGTTCTTCGATAAAGTAAGCTTCGCGATTCTCAAGCGCGGTGTTGCCCCAGACTTGGTATCTGGCTTGCCAGACAGGGTGCCCGTCAGGCTCCGTCAATTGTTCCGGCAACCCATTCAAGTCGTTGTGGTAGTAACGGACTTTTTGCTGCTCTTTGGATCCATCCACGCGAGCCAGTGGCTCGTAACCCTCGTCGGCATACAGGTACAGGGTGGTCTGCTGATGACTGCGCTCTTGTATCAGATGCAGACCATCCCAGTCGAACCGCGTTTGACCTATTAGATACCCTCTGGGGTCATATACCCTTTTTTCGATGCGACGGCCCAGAGGGTCGTAGAGCATCGACACCACTGTTTCAGTGCTGCCGTTTTGATTGTGCACCTCTATCAAGCGGTGTTCTGCATCGTATTTGAAACGCTGGAGCGTTCGGCTTCCGCTTCGCTTTTCTATCATCCGACCGAATGCGTCGTAGCGGTAGCGCTTGTCCTGATACGTCAATACCTTGTTGTGCACCACCAAGCCAGCGCCTATGTGTGTATTGGAAAGCAGGTTTGCTGCCGCGTCATAGGCGAATGTTTCATGTTGTCCCTGTCCGCTGTCCTGGCTCGCAATAATTCTGCCCGTGGCGTCGTAGTGAAGGAGTTGTCGAGACGGGCGAGTGGGGTTCTCATCCAGGCGCCCAATCAGGTTATTACCCGGATCATATTCAAATTGGCGACTTGTGGTGCCCAAGGAAAGCTTGGGCTGGTCGGCCAATCGCCTCACCCGTGAGCGGATACGACCGCTGCGGTCATATTCGCTGCGAGTGAAGACCTGGCCCTGTGTGCGCAGTATTTCTCGATGCAAACGGTCTCGCTCGAAATCACTGATCACCTTCCCGTCCAAGTTGATTTGATGGAGGTGACCGCTTCCGTAGTAAAGGCGGTTCAGCCAACGGCCATCGGGTAGTTGAGTCTGGACCAGGTTGCCGAGTTCGTCGTAGTGGTGCCGCAGCCTTCCTGTATCACTCTGCTCCCTGATGAGTTGCCCCAGCGGGTCATATGTGAAGGTGAGCTTTTGTTGCCGCCCCTGATTGTCGGTAAACGTGATGGCCGTCAGTTGGTCCAGCGGATCGTGGGCGTATTCTGTTTTGCCGTCTTCGGTGATCTTTGCCGTCAGGCGGCCTGCTCTGTCGCGTTCAAGGACGTGATCAATTGGCGCTATGGGCGCCGTCGGGACGATATCCAAACCGGTCCCGAAGGGGGCAGGAATACAGGACGCCAAGGTGACGTTGTCGAGCTTGTCGTAGTGGTAGCGCTTGGCGCTGCCATCGAGATCTTGCTGCTCTATCAGCCGGTTTCCGGCATCCCAGGTAAACCGATAGCTTTCGCCATTCTCATTCGTCAGTACGTACAAACGACCATAGTTGTCATAACTGAATCGCACTTGCCGTCCAAGGGCGTCTGTGCGTAGGCGGATCTGCCCTCGTCGGTTGTGCTGATAGTGAGTGGTATGCCCTGCCAGGTCCGTATAGGCGGTCAATTGTCCGCTCGAATCACGCCCAAAATGTTCCGTACGACCATCGGGTAATCGAGTGCTGATTAATCGACCTTGATGGTCATAACTAAACTGCGTGTGCTCTCCAAGTGCGTTTGTGATGGCTTGCAGATAGCCACGGTGGTTGTAGCTCAGGCGCGTTGGGTAACCGGAGCAATCTATATGTTCAGCCAGTTGGCCAAGTGGGGTCCAGCGCAGCTTTTTACTTTTTCCAGTGGCATCGATGATCTCGATGACTTGCCCATTCATGTCGTACTGGTATCGGGTGATATGCCCAAGAGGATCGGTTTCGCGTATGCAATTACCGCGGCTATCGTAGCGATATTGCCAGCTGTTCCCTGCCGCATCCGTCTCGATCAGTGGAAGTGACCAATGCTCCAGCCAAATGGTGGAGTCGGCGCGGCCCAAGGGGTCCAGGCTGCTAATCAGGTTGCCCGACTCGTCATAAACGTATCGGTATTGACCACCTAGCGGGTCAGTTGCACCGAGTAATTGACGCTCATCGTTCCACTCGAAAAGCCAGGTCTGATCAAGGTTATCGGTGTATTCGGTGATTTGGTGCAGCGCATCCCATTTGCGAACGCTGACGCGTTGCAGGTTATCGGTAATCCGCGTGATGCCTGCAGCCAAGTCGTAATCAAACTGATACTCGTCACCTTCCTCGGTCCAGTGCTTGATGACCCGCCACTCAAGATTGTCAACGAAAGCCCATTGATAGAAGCATCTAAGGCCAGCCGGTAGCTGGTGCTCCACCATTCGCCGGCCGGTGTCGTAAGAAAAGCGACGGCGCACCTCGCCCGCACTGTCTCTGACTTCAATCAGGTCGCCGTTTGCGTCATAGTCATAAGTGACCAACACTTCACGACTTTGGTCAGGGTAAATCCGTTGAACTTGTATCAGCCTGCCCAGGCTACAGGCGAGTTCGATATTTACGCGATCAAAGGAGTTGCGCAGCCTCCAAAGTTGCCCATCATCACCGTAATCCAGATAGACACTGTTGTTATTGCGATCCCCCAGTTGACTCAGTCGAAGCAAGGAGGACGACGCCGGTGCCGGCTCAAACAGACGGTACAAACCCTCCATGCTTTCGATCAGCAATTGACCATTGAGATGGCGACGTATGCTCAAGCCTTCTCCAGCACTGAACATCGCCGCACCCAGGCTCAGTGAGCCCAAGTTGATGCGTCGTCCCTGCTCATCGGTGTAGATCAGTTGATCGCCACCGTCTGGATGTGGCTGGATTTCAACATCCACTTCATAGGACACACTCCATCCTGCCCCCAACAGACCATCACGACGTTCATCGCGGCTGTTGTAGAAGCGCTGCCAGACGATAGGCAACAACCCTGGTAATGCAAAATCCATTTCATTGCTGTCACCCAGCACTTTTGCGCCTGTGGCAGCGTGCACGGGGTTGGGTGAGCCGAGCGCAGCATTGGTCATTGCGCCAATGGCTTGACTCACAGCGTAAGAGCTGACGCCGCCCAGCAACATGCACGGCAAATTACTCAGTGTTTTGCCCTTGGCACCTTTGAGCATCATCAACGCTTCAATCGCCAAACCTACGCCAGGAGTTTTCCCGCTGCGAATCTCCTGCACCACCACCGTGCCGCCGCCAATCGTGACATTTGGCGAGATAAGACCCGACGACACCACCGTCGCCTCGCACATGCTGCGGTCACCACTGCGTACGGCGGGCTGGCCGTTGACGGTGACCTTATCCGAACCTTCGGCGAGGAGCTGGGGTGGCATTGGCGGATGACGAGCGCAAAGGACCATATCGGTGAGCGCAGGAATAACGCCTGGTGTGGGCGTGGCAACGGTCGGCCGCCATAGCTGGGAGAAGAAACTCTCTGCCATGTCCAGAAAGCCAGGTTCTGCTTGTGGTATGGGCTCGGGCTCTGCCGAGTCTGGTTCAAGCTCCGTGCCTGCGGGAGCAACATGCGAGGGGATTGAGCCTGCAGCGCGTGCAGCGGGGATGCCGTTGACGAACGTGTCTGTCGAGCCCACCGCAATCGTGGCTTCCACCACGGGCGGGAACAGTGCATTGGCGAAGCTCTCGCACATCTTACTGAGGCCCTTGTCGGCCCCCGTCTTGCTCATGGCCATGCCGACAACTATGCCCACCACCGCGCCGAGGATGCAGCCGCCGATGCCGGCGGTAGCAATGGTCACCCCCACGGCAGCTGCGACAGCGGCAGTCGCCAGCGCAGTAATCGCTACGTTGGCCGCGACCTCCAGCACCCCGCCAAGGATGTCTGCCATCATCGAGGTGTGGGAGAGTGCGTCGCCCATTCGGGCCGCCCATAATGCGTCAGACATGCGAGCCGCTCATCAAGAAATAGCGTCAAACGACAACGAGTTTTTGATCAACGCCCAATGCGCCGCCTCGGCATCCCCAAGCGTGTCCGCCTTCACATAACTCAAGGCAAGCATCTTGCGGGTGCCCGGAATCACTAGTGCCAGTTGATACTGGAACACCTTGTCATTGCCCTTGTTGAACTGGCTGCGCAGTTCGATGCCTTCGACTTCCTGCGCCGCACCCAGGCGCACGTCGACGCCCGGCTGATAACGCAAATCCTGCACCTGCTTTTCCAGGCGCTGGAGCTGGTCGTTGAAGTTGCTGTGCAGGGTTTCGCCATCGGCCAGCAAACTGCGGCTGACGATCAGGGAGGTGCCCAGTTCGGGGAACTTGAGGATGTTGATCGTCGCGTCCTGCAACTCGGCGGCCGGCAGTTGAAACTGAAATTCGTTGATGCGGTACGTCATGGCAAACAGTCTCGTCAGGAGCTTTTGGGCGCGGGGAAGGCGGCTTTGATATTGGCGTCGATGCTGGCTTTCACGCCCTGGCCGTCAGGCGTGGCGCCAGCGCCACCGCCGTTGTTCAGGTGCAGCACGCCGCCGGTGTTGAACTCGGCATCGCCGCTGGCATAGAAGCTGATTTGCACGCCGGTGAGGTTGATCTGCCCGCTGGCGTTCAATTCCAGGATGCTTTCGCCGCAGACCAGGCGCAGGTTTTCACCCACTTCAATCACGTAGCTCTGGCTGATACTGTCGGTCTTCTTTTGCCCGACCGAAAGAATGTCTTCCTGTTTGACGATGCGCAGTCGGTTGTTGCCGATGGTTACCGTCTCGTTGTGGCCGATGCTCTTGTTGCGGTCATGCCCCACCGAGTGGCTCTCATCCACTTCCACCACAATGTCCTGATTGCGCTCGGCGTGGATATACAACTGCTCCAGCCCCTTCTTGTCCTCCATGCGGATTTCATTGAAGTTGGCCGGCGTGCCGCCCTTGCTCGAACGGCTTTTCAGGCCGCTCTGGGTGGCGTTCTCTGGCAGGTCGTAAGGCACCGTCTGCTCGGCGTTGTAAACGCGCCCGGTGATGATCGGCCGGTCCGGGTCACCTTCCAGAAAGCTCACGATCACTTCCTGGCCGATGCGTGGAATCTGCATCGAGCCCCAGTTCTTGCCGGCCCAGGACTGTGAGACACGAATCCAGCACGAGCTGTTCTCGTTGGACTGGTCGTGACGGTCCCAGTAAAAGTGCACCTTCACGCGGCCGTATTGGTCGGTCCAGATTTCCTCGCCCTTGGGGCCGACCACCAGTGCGGTCTGAGGGCCTTTGACGATGGGTCGATGGGTGTTGGCCAGCGGGCGGAAGCTCTGCTGGGCGTCGATGCAGGTCAGGCTGCTTTCAAATTGCGCCGAGGCCGTGCCACCGCCGCTTTCCAGGCTTTCCTGGGTGATGTAGTAGCGGCAGCCGACAATCAGGTATTCGCGGTTCTGGTCCTGGCGGCTGAAGCCGGTAAGGCTGAACAGATGACCCGAACCCAGGCCACGGGCATTGCCGGCGAACTCGATCTGCTCGTGCAGGGTTTGCAGTGCCTCGATGCGGGTGCGCGCGTAGTGTTCGCCATCGGCGCTTTGCACGTAAGTGCCGGGGTAGTCGTACAGCGGGTAGTCGCCGGCGGCGTGCGGGCGCGGCATGGCCGAGCGCACGTCGATGCTGGCGCTGGGGCGCTGGAAGTCGTAGTCGTTAAGCTCCAGCGAGCCGGGCTGCACCTCCTGGGCCAGGTGCCAGTTGTGCATGTGGTCGCGTTCGCGCTGCTGCTCGTCTTTGGGGTAGTACGGAATCGACGCGTAGCCCGGCACCGTGGTGTGGGCACCGTAGGCATCGGCCAGCACCAGTACATGGCGGTCCTGCTCATGGCGGAAGAAGTAGTAGATCCCTTCCTGCTCCATCAAGCGGCTGACGAAATCAAAGCTGGTCTCGCGGTACTGCACGCAGTATTCCCACTCGCGGTACGGCCGGCTCAGGGCGTCTTCGAAGTCGGAAAAGCCCAGGTCGCGAAACACCTGCTTGATGATCTGCGGGATGCTCAGGTTCTGGAAAATCCGGCAATCCGAGGTGCGGCTCAGCAGCCACAACCACGGGCGCAGTGTTACCTGGTAACTGGCGAACTGGCCTTGGTCGATGTTCTGGCTGCAGCGCGCGACGATGCCGTTGAAGTGCCGCTCGCCGCCGTCCGCCAGTTGCACGCCCACGCTCATCGGCTTGCCCAGCAATTGGTTGAGATCGATGTTGGCGTCCAGTGACGTCAGTTGCAGCTCATAGTTGAACAGCCTGCCCAGCTCTTCACCGCCGCCCATTTCATTGAGCAGCAGCACATCCGGCCCGAGGGGGCTGGTGATTTTGGCCAGGCGTGAGGCTTGGTTGAATAGCATCGGTTGTCCTGTCTGTATCGTCATCCCTGAAGAAACCGTATCCATGTGGGAGCTGGCTTGCCTGCGATTACGGTGGATCTGTCGACATTGATGTTGGATGTCAGACCGCTATCGCAGGCAAGCCAGCTCCCACAGTTTGATCGTGTTTCTTCAGGTCAATCGTTGAACTGATAGTGCAATTCGTTATCCCGGCTGCTGATCCGCACCCCCGCCAGCGCCTTGCCTTCAAGCATGCGCGTGAGGAATTCACGGCTCATGTCCGGCAACAGGCTGTTGGTGAGGATGGTGTCGATCATGCGCCCGCCGCTTTCGGTTTCGGTGCAGCGCGACACGATCAGGTCGACCACCGCATCGTCGTAGTCGAAGGCGACTTTGTGGGTGCTCTCCACACGCTTCTTGATGCGGCCCAATTGCAGGCGGGTGATCGCCTTGAGCATCGTGTCACTCAGCGGGTAGTACGGAATCGTCACCAGGCGGCCCAGCAGCGCCGGCGGGAAAATCTCCAGCAGCGGCTGGCGCAGGGCCTTGGCGATTTCCTCGGGCTCGGGGATGTTCGCCGGGTCCTTGCACACCTGGGAAATCAGCTCGGTACCGGCGTTGGTGGTCAGCAGGATCAGGGTGTTCTTGAAGTCGATCACCCGGCCTTCGCCGTCTTCCATCACGCCTTTATCGAACACCTGGAAGAAGATTTCATGCACATCCGGGTGAGCTTTTTCCACTTCGTCCAGCAGCACCACGCTGTAGGGCTTGCGCCGCACCGCTTCGGTCAGCACGCCGCCTTCGCCGTAGCCGATGTAGCCCGGTGGCGCGCCCTTGAGCGTCGATACCGTGTGGGCTTCCTGGAACTCGCTCATGTTGATGGTGATCACGTTCTGCTCACCGCCGTACATGGCTTCAGCCAGGGCAAGGGCGGTTTCGGTCTTGCCCACGCCGGAAGTGCCGGCGAGCATGAACACGCCAATCGGCTTGCTCGGGTTGTCGAGGCCGGCGCGGGACGTCTGGATGCGCTTGGCGATCATCTGCAAGGCGTGGTCCTGGCCGATGATGCGTTTCTTCAGGTGCTGATCGAGGTTGAGCACCGTCTCCAACTCGTTGCGTGCCATACGGCCCACCGGGATGCCGGTCCAGTCGGCGACCACCGAGGCCACGGCCTGGTAATCCACGGTCGGCAGGATCAGTGGGGTTTCGCCCTGCAGGGCGCTGAGGCGTTGTTGCAGGTCGACCAGTTGCGTGCGCAACTCATCGCTGCCGCTGTCCACCACGCCGGCTTTTTCGCGCAGGGTTGCGCGGGTGGCGAGCAACTCATCCACCAGGGTCTTCTCTTCGGCCCAGCGGCTTTCCAGGGTGGTCAGGCGCTCGCGCTCAGCGCTCAACAGCGCCTCGGCGTTGGTTTGGCGCGCGCCAATGTCGATGCCGATGGCATGTTCGCGGGCGATGATCTGCAGCTCGGTTTCCAGTGCTTCGATGCGGCGGCGGCTGTCGTCCACTTCGGCGGGCACGGCGTGCAGGCTGATGGCGACGCGGGCGCAGGCAGTGTCCAGCAGGCTCACGGATTTGTCAGGTAGCTGGCGAGCGGGGATGTAGCGGTGCGACAACTTCACCGAAGCTTCCAGGGCTTCGTCGAGCACCTGCACCTGATGGTGCTTCTCCATGGTCGACGCCACGCCGCGCATCATCAGCAGCGCCTTGTCTTCTGACGGCTCGGCCACCTGGACCACCTGGAAGCGGCGGGTCAGGGCCGGGTCTTTCTCGATGTGCTTTTTGTACTCGGCCCAGGTGGTGGCGGCCACGGTACGCAGGGTGCCACGGGCCAGCGCAGGCTTGAGCAGATTGGCTGCATCGCCCGTGCCGGCGGCGCCACCGGCACCCACCAGGGTGTGGGCTTCGTCGATGAACAGAATGATCGGCTTGGGTGAGGCTTGCACGTCTTCGATGACCTGGCGCAGGCGCTGTTCGAACTCGCCTTTCATGCTGGCGCCGGCTTGCAGCAGGCCCACGTCGAGGCTGCGCAGCTCCACATCCTTGAGCGCCGGCGGTACGTCACCGGCGACGATACGCAGGGCGAACCCTTCGACCACGGCGGTCTTGCCCACGCCGGCTTCACCGGTGAGGATCGGGTTGTTCTGGCGTCGGCGCATCAGGATGTCCACCAGTTGGCGGATCTCTTCGTCACGTCCCACGATCGGGTCAAGCTTGCCGCTGCGCGCCTGTTCGGTGAGGTCCACGGTGAAGCGTTTGAGGGCTTCCTGCTTGCCCATCGCGCTGGGCGCCATGGCGCCGCTGGCTTCGCCGGGCACGCCGGCATTGAAACCGTCGCTGGCGCTCAAGGCGTTTTCCGGCGAGTCGCCAACGTATTCGTCAAAGCGCTCGCTCAGGGCTTCGGGCTTGATCTTGTCGAACTCGGCGGACAAGCCCAGCAGGGCGTGACGCAGGCTCGGCGTCTTCAAGATGCCCAGCACCAGATACCCGGTGCGCACCTGGCTTTCGCCAAACATCAGGCTGCCGTACACCCAGCCGCGCTCCACGGCTTCTTCCACGTGGGAGGACAGGTCGGTGATCGACGTCGAGCCGCGCGGCAGGCGGTCCAGGGCTTCGGTGAGGTCACGGGCCAGACGCGCCGGTTCCACGTTGAACTGGCGGATGATGCGGTGCAGGTCCGAGTCCTGCAGTTGCAGCAACTGGTGGAACCAGTGAGCCAGTTCCACATACGGGTTGCCCCGCAGCTTGCAGAACACGGTGGCGGCTTCGATGGCCTTGTAGGCCACGCTGTTGAGTTTGCCGAACAGTGCGGCGCGACTGATTTCACCCATGCTCTGGATTCCTTGAGGTGGTGGCGTAATCGGCGTAATGCCGGGCCAGGATTAGGTCGTTGGCGTCCCGCTCGGGTTGGCCGAGCCAGGTGTTGAAGCCCAGGCGGAACTGGCCGTTAAGCTGCAGTGTTGGGACTTCGGGTTGTTGCAGAATCAGGTTCAGGTCCCAGTCCAGTTCATGGCCCAGGTACTCGGCCACCCACGCCACCAGCTCGTTGAACGGCTGACCGCCTGGCAGCATGCCCATGTAATCCTCCAGCGTGAGCGGGCCCAGGCGGATGCGGAATTTATGCTGGCGGTCCCACACATGGCTGCCCAGGCAGAAGTCCACGCCCAGCTGGTTGGCGCTCACGCCCACGCGGCTGCGCTCGGGCAGTTCCAGCCATTGGCCGACGTATTCCTCGATCTCCACCGGCAGGCCGAAGTACTCGCCGAGAATCGCCTTCAAACCGTCCGGGTAGCGGGTTTGCGCCGACAGATGACCGCTGTAATGCAGCTTCGCCGTGTCGGGGATCAGCCCCTGGTTCAACAGACTCGGCATGCCCCGGCCGCTTAACGCCGCCAGGCGCGCGGACCAGTAGTCATCGTCCGGGCGGTCGTGGCTGACCGTCGGCCGCGCCTCGGCCCATGCCCGGTAAAACAGACTCAGCAGACGGTGATGGAACACATCCAAAAACTGCTTGCTGGTGCTGTCGGCGTTGTTGCGCTGGCGTTCGCGCACGTACTCGGTGATATGCAGCGGCAGCGGGCCGTTGGGGCCGCCGAGGCCGAAGAAAAACTGTTCGAGCCGCGCCGGTTTGCCGTCGCCACCGGGGTCGACCGACGCCAGCGTAGCCGGAGCGAACGTGCAGTCGGCCTGTTGCCCCATGCGCAGCGGGTCGTCCGCCAGGCGCAGGGAGTGGCCCAGGCGCGGCAGGTCCGGCGATTCGCATTCGATACGCCGCAGCGCCTGGAAAAAATCATATTCCCAGGGCTCCTGGTGCATCGCGTCCAGGGTACTCACAGGGTCGGACGCCGTCCGGGCGTGGCTTTCCATCGCATGATCTCGCCGCGTTCGGTGGTACGGATCACCGTTTCGGTAAAACTGTTGATCGACACGTAGCGTGCCAGGAAGCGTTCGAGCACCGCACCGAGCAGAAACACACCGGTGCCGCGAAACGCGTTTTCATCAAATCCGAGGGTGATCTCCAGGCCGCGCCCGAACACAATCGGGCCGGGCATCGGCAGGCGCCGGGTCACCGCTTTGCTGCTGACCTCGCGCAGGCCCTCGATCTGCAAGGGCAGGGCGGCATCGTTGCTGTCGCCATACAGGCGCAGCAGTTCACGCAGGGCGCCGGCACCCTGGCCTTGCTCGCTCAGTGACAAATAGTTGAGCGACAGCTGGCTGATCAAGCGCCACGCCTTCGCATCGTGGGCGTGGCTGGCGCGCGGACGGCTCGGCCCTGCCACACAACGCACAGCCAACACCGGCGCGCTGTCGGCCAGGGTGAAATCGGTCTTGCCGTTGCCCACGCTCATGAACAGCGGCAGGTCGCGGTTGGTGCACAGCGCCGTCACGCCCAATTGGCGCAAGTCATGGCCATAGGGCGCCTGGCGGCTGTCCACCAGGCTGACGAAAGTTTCGCTGCCCACATAGGTGGAGCGCGGGCCGTTGCGGCGCTGGTCGCTGGACAACACGCGGGGCTCGCGGCGCACGGTGTAGTAAGCCTGGTCACGGCCGTAGCGTGATGGATCGCGCACCGCGTAAAACGGCAGGAACGGCTGCTCCGGCCCGGTGCCGTGGCCGGTGATACCGCTCAAAGAGTGAATCTCGAAGTCCATCGGCCGCGTGCGGTCGGCGATCACATGGTGTTCGTTGACCCGGTCGGACAAGTGAATGCGGTCCACGCGCTTGGGGAACAGGTTGATCGCCGGCGTGCAGAACGGCAGGAACTGTGCCGCGCCGACGCTGCCTTCCAGGCTCGGCTCGTGGCGGTTGAACAGCACGATCAGTTCCAGCTCCTGGCCGTCGCAGCGTTTGACTGCGCGGCTCAGCTCGGCGAATTCGACGAACAGAAAGCGGTGGGGCAGGGCGAAGTATTCCTGCAGCAGGCGATAACCCTGGAACGCACGAGCCACCACCGGCATTGCCGCGTCGGCATCGTCAAAGCCGCGCGAGCGCAGCGCGTCTTTGGGCAGACGCTCGACCCAGTCGCCACCCGGCTTGCGCGCAAACACGGCGCAGGCATTGCCGAGCAATTGTTCGTAGAGGCGAAAGGGTTGCTCGTCGGCACCGCTGAGGTACAGCGGCAGGTTGTCCAGGTCGAGGCTGTTGAACGGCAGCTCGGCACCGGTGCGCAGGGTCAGGCGCAGGCCGGCCTTGGCTTTCGGTTCGCTGGCGGCCAGGCGTCCGAGCACGGCGGCGGGGTTGCCGAAATATTCGGCGTTGCTGACCTGCAACGGCCACAGCGTCACCGGGTGCGCGGTGCGGTACTCGCAGCAGGTCTGGGTTTCACGGCCCAGGGCCGCGCGCAGTACGGTGTCGCGCGGCAATGGGAAACCACTGGCCAGGGAGCCCTCATCCGGGTCGGTCTGCAATTGCACCACGGTCATCGACGGGGTCGGCGCCAGGTAGTGCGGGTAGGCAATTTCCAACAGGTTGTGGGTGAAGGTCGGGTACTCGGCATCGAGCTTGAGCTGCACGCGGGCCGTGAGGTAGGCAAAGCCTTCGAGCAGGCGTTCGACGTACGGGTCGGCGCAGTCCATGCCGGACAATGTCAGCCGACTGGCGATCTTCGGGTATTCCCTGGCGAACTCGGCGGCGCTTTCGCGCACGTGGTGCAGTTCCTGGTTGTACAGCTCCAGCAGGCGCGGGTTCATGGGCGTCTCCGCTGATCGGCGTTGACCACGCGCACATGGCCGGACTCCAGGTCCAGATCGGTTTGCAGCAGCAGGCGCAACGGCACCGGCTGCGCCCACAGGTCGCCTTCGATCTCGAAACTCAGGGCGTTGTGATTCATCTCGCCCTGGCCGACGCGGGCCTTGACGCGCAGGGTGTGGCGCAAAATGCGCGGTTCAAAAGTGGCGATGGCCTGGTAGATCAAGGCTTCGAGCGCTTTGATATCCACGCTGGAAACGCTGTTGCCCGCCAGCGCTGGCAGGCCGTAATTGATCACGGACGTGCCGGCCGGCGTGTGCAGGGTGGCATCGGCATCGAGCAGCGAGGTGGTGTTGAGCAGCCACGCCAGGTCGCGCAGCACCGAGGCTTTCAATTGGGTCAGGGACAGCACGCGTTTGTCAGCGCTCTCCTTGGGGTTGGTCGGGTCGTCGTCGGTCAGCCGGTCCAGCAGGGACGGTTGCAGACGGTCGCGCGGGGCGATTTCGGTTACCACCGGAAGAGGGCCGTGAACATTTTCTGGTCTTCCTGACCATAGCCGCACATGGCGCTTGGATTGACCGTTGAAGCTTCCAGGCGACCGTTGATCAAGCGTACGGCCTGGGATTGGGTCAAGCAGTCTTGGCTCGGTGCAGGCTCTGGCACGCTACGCTCGACCAGAAAAATCGGCACACCCCTGAACGTCTCTACCCGTAATTCACCTTTTGGATTCAGGTTGAAGTAGCAGGGCCATTCCATTCCCAGTGCCAGATGAGTCTGGTCGGGCTTGAGCACCGCACATTGACCCTTGGCGTCCACGAGCTGGATGGCCTGACCGGCGAATACCCCCTGCGTGCGAGCAGGTGCGTCGAGCGGGTTCGGAGCGGGCTCGGCGCACGCGCTCAAGCTGATCAACAGGTTGGCGAACAGCATTGATTTTAACGTTTTAGCGATCATTGCAACTCCCAGAACCAGACCTGTTTGGAGAGAAAGTCGCCATCGAAAAAGCCTTTGGTTCGGCCTCGGTTCCACAGGTCGATATGGTCACCGGTACGCTCGCTCTCGGGTTCGCCGGCACGTGCAAAGCAATCCTTGAAGAAAACAATTCCGGTTTTTTGATTCAGCGTCAGCCGGTCGGCCGCACTGCCACTGAGAATGGTCGGACGGCCCAAGTGATTACGCCAGAGCCAATTGGCCAGGGATTCAGCACCGCGAGCATGGTCGTGTTTGCATTTTGGGTCGGTATAGGTCGATTTATTGACCTTGATATTCAGCTCGCCATTGAGCGCGACGCTCATACGGATAGCGCACTGATTGCCCCACGGTTGGTCGCAAGGGTTTTTGACGGTGGGGTAGCTGTTCCACAAATTGATAAACGACGGTTTGGCCATGACTCAGATACCGAAGAGGAAAAGGTCGAATGCGAGCAAGCACCAAAACCCCCGGCGCGTAACGACGGGGGTGTGTTGTATCAACGCTTGGTGTTGGACCGGATGTTCCAGCCGAACTTGATCGGGCCGCCGTCTTTGGTGCCGTCGGCTTTCTGTGGCTGGTAGTCGACCAGCACCTGGGCGAAGTTAAGCGTGACGTTCTCGGTCAGGCGATCATCGCTGCCCGAGCCGCCGGTGCTCAGGGACGTGACCAGCACTTCTTCCAGGTTGATCACCATGTACTCGACCTGGCTTTCACCACCGGCCTTGCGCACGGTGAGCTTGACCTTGTCGATGTGCTTGCCGCTGGCGCAGTGCATCATCAGGTTGGGCGAGGCCTTGTCGACATACTTGGTCAGCGACAGGTCCTGGATATTTACCTTGCCGGCGCCGCCACCACCGCCCACGTGCATGTTGCCGGACTGGGCCATGCCCCAGCTCCAGTTCAGCACGTCGATTTCGTCCTTGTGGGCCTTGTCCATGGACTCGCCCTTGATGTCGCCGATCTTGATGAAAATATCAACAGCCATGATTTCTCCCTGTGTGGCACGGGCCACTGAATTTGTTATGCCCCAAAGGGGCAGTGCTTCTCTGTGGGAGCTGGCTCGCCTGCGATTGCATCACCGCGGTCTGACTGACAAACCAAGTTGTCTGCATCGCGGGCAAGCCCTGCTCCCACAGAAGAGCCGGTTCAACCGTTACTTACGCGCTTTTCGCCGAAGGCAGCTTCGAGACCAGACGCAACGACACCGTCAGCCCTTCAAGCTGGTAGTGCGGGCGCAGGTAGAACTTGGAGTTGTAGTACCCCGGGTTGCCTTCCACTTCTTCCACGATCACTTCGGCGGCCGCCAACGGGTGCTGGGCCTTGGTGGTTTCGGTGGAGTGCGCCGGGTCGCCGTCGACGTAGTTGAGGATCCAGTCCTGCAACCAGCGCTGCATCTCGTCCTTCTCTTTGAAGGAACCGATCTTGTCGCGAACGATGCACTTCAAGTAGTGCGCGAAACGGCAGGTGGCGAACAGGTACGGCAGGCGCGCAGCCAGGTTGGCGTTGGCGGTGGCGTCCGGGTCGTCGTATTCGGCTGGCTTCTGCAATGACTGGGCGCCGATGAACGCGGCGAAGTCGGTGTTTTTCTTGTGCAGCAGCGGCATGAAACCGTTTTTCGCCAGCTCCGCTTCACGGCGGTCGCTGATGGCGATTTCGGTCGGGCACTTCATGTCCACGCCGCCGTCATCGGTCGGGAACGTGTGCGCCGGCAGGTTTTCCACTTCGCCGCCGGACTCGATACCACGGATGCGCGAGCACCAGCCGTAGTGTTTGAACGAACGGTTGATGTTCACCGCCATCGCGTACGCGGCGTTGGCCCAGGTGTACTTGGAGCTGTCCGCGCCGTCGGTGTTTTCTTCGAAGGCGAACGCCTCCACCGGGTCGGTCTTGGCGCCGTACGGCAGGCGCGCGAGGAAGCGCGGCATGGTCAGGCCGATGTAGCGCGAGTCTTCCGATTCACGCAGCGAGCGCCAGCCGGCGTATTCCGGGGTGGTGAAAATCTTGGTCAGGTCGCGCGGGTTCGACAGCTCCTGCCACGAGCCCATGCCCATCACGGTCGGCGAGGCCGCAGCGATGAACGGCGAGTGCATGGCAGCGCAGACTTTCGACAGCTCGCCCAGCAGTTCCACGTCCGGTGGCGACTGATCGAAGTAGTAGTCGCCCACCAGACAGCCGTAAGGTTCGCCGCCGAACTGACCGTATTCTTCTTCATACATCTTCTTGAAGATCGGGCTCTGGTCCCACGCGGTGCCCTTGAATTTCTTCAGGGTCTTGTGCAGTTCGGGTTTGGAGATGTTGAGCACGCGAATTTTCAGCTGCTCATCGCTCTCGGTGTTGTTGACCAGGTAGTGCAGGCCACGCCAGGCGCTTTCCAGTTGCTGGAAGTCCTGGTGGTGGATGATCTGGTTGACCTGGGCGGTGAGCTTGGCGTCGATGGCGGCGATGATCGATTCGATCGACTTGATCGCGTCATTGGACACCAGATCGGTTTGCGCCAGGGCCTGTTCGGCCAGGGTGCGCACGGCGGTTTCCACGGCTTCGCGGGCACGCTCGGTCTTGGGCTTGAATTCCTGCATCAGCAGGGATGCGAACTCGCTGGTTTCTTCGGTGGCGCCCAGGTTCAGCGCGCCTTCGCGAACGGTAGTGTCGGTCATGATTACTGATCCCCTGCAGGCTTCGGCGCGCTGGCAAGTGCCTGGAGCAGTGCCGGGTCCTTGATCGCCTTCATGATGATTTCTTCAGCGCCGGTCTTGCCGTCCATGTAGGTCAGCAGGTTGGCCAGTTGGGTGCGGGCTTCGAGCAGTTGGTTCAGCGAGTCGACCTTGCGCGCCACGGCGGCGGGGCTGAAGTCGTCCATGCTTTCGAAGGTGATGTCCAGGCTCAGGTTGCCTTCGCCGGTCAATTCGTTGGGGACATGGAACGCCACGCGCGGCTGCATGGCCTTGAGACGCGAGTCGAAGTTGTCGACGTCCACTTCGAGGAACTTGCGGTCGGCGACCGCCGCCAGAGGCTCGGCAGGCTTGCCGGCGAGGTCGGCCATCACGCCCATCACGAAGGGCAGCTGGACCTTTTTCTCGGCGCCGTAAAGCTCGACGTCGTACTCGATCTGCACCCGAGGCGCGCGGTTGCGCGCGATGAACTTCTGAGAACTTTGCTTCGCCACGTTGCTGCTCCTGGTCGCTTGAGCGACGGTGTTGTTACTGCACAGTCCGGCGGCTTACTCGCCGTCCGGGCCGCGCAGGTTTTCAAATTGGGACATGCCGTCGGGAATCAGATTGCGCACGATGGCCGCGAAATCGGCGTGCACCAGATTCTTCGCGCGGTTCAACAGCACCGGCAACGGGCTTGAAGGTTCGTGCCGGGTGTAATACGCAAGGATCTTGTCGAGGCTGCGCAGCACGTCATCGCGGCTGGCGATATCGGCAGCCGGACGCGGTGCGGCGGGGGCTGCGGCGAAGTCGACCGAGGGGGCATTGTCGTCACTGACGGCCTCGGGTTCGCGGCTGCTGTCGGTGCCGGGCACCGCTTGATTGAGCAGGTGCAACGCCTGTTTGAGCGGCTGCTTCAAGGCGCTGAGGTCCACGCCCTGGGCGGAACCGACCTGGTCGTTGACCTGTTGTTCGATGGCTTCGCAGGCTGCACGCGCCGCGCTGAGGGCGTCGCGGGTGGCTTGCAACTGGTCGGGATCGCTGTCGAGGAACGCGGCGTTGAGTTGCTGCGCGCCGAGTGCTTCATCAGGAAAGCTCAACAGCCCGCTGGCATTGAGCGCGGCGCGCAGGCTCACCGGGCCGAAGGTGCGCGAGCGCGTGAGAATGCTTTCGCGCAGCAGGCGGATGGTGGTGTCGCTGGCCAGGCCGGAAAGGGCGTTGATGCGCACGGTTGGGTCGTTGTCGTCGTCGGCATCCAGGCGCGGGTGCAGCTCGGCCCAGTATTGGCGCAGCAGCGCGTCGATCAGCGTGAGAACGTCGGCCAGCCCCGCGACACCCTGGAGGGCGAGGGTGCTTTGCAGCAGAAAGTGGGTGATGCGCAGGTCTTTGCTGCGCTGCAGCAAGTCGAGGCTTTGCTGCTGGATGCTGCGCCAATCCGGCGGTTCGGCGGGCAGAATGGAGTCGCCCATGCTGCGCTCGGGCTGGCCCTTGGCATCACGTTCCAGTTGGAGAAATTGCGCGTCATATTCCATGTCTTCGCCACATGGCGAGTTCGCGGAAACGGCGGTGAGCAGCAACGGCACATCCACTGAAATTGATCTCCCTATCAGCCCGCGGGAGGGCGAGCAATTCATGCATTAGTTGCGCGAGGAACTTTGCATGGTTTCTTTGTCATATAAATCGCATGCCACTAATGTGACATCACGTCTATGCAAGAAGTTGTGCATTTTTGGTGTAGTAGTTACGCCTTGTCAAGGTAAGCTATTCGCTCTCTGTGACAGATGTGCGGTGCTTAACAACCTGCGCGACTGGCGGGTCGAGTGAAGGACCCGCGCAGGATTTTTGTCACAGAGCCCGGTTAAGATCAGCGATCATGCTGACAAAAGCAGGTTCCAAAGGTCGGTTGCACGACCCGAAGGGGGGAATCTCGGGAAACGCTGTCCCGGAAATCGACTGCGCGCGAAGTATCAGCAAGGAGGCAAGATGTCGCTGTGTTTGACTATTACTAGTTATCACAAGATCACCCCTGGGCAGTGCCCCGAAAAGTCCATTGATCAGGGCTCGATGGCGATCGGCCGCAGTTCGGAAAACGACTGGGTATTGCCCGATCCAGAGCGTCTGGTCTCTTCACAACATTGCGTTATTCAATACAAGGATGGCCGTTATTATTTAACGGATAACAGCACCAATGGCGTGGAATTGGTTAACGCCGGTATTCGCATGCGCCGGGGTAACAGCGAGCCGTTACAGGACGGCGAGTTGATCCGCATCGGTGATTACGAAATCCAGGCGCGCATCGATTTCACTGTGCAAACCATTGATAGCCAAGCCTTTGCCGGTGACTCGCCGAACAGCTTCGAAGCGTTGATGGGCGCCGTTGCGAACACGCCCCAGGCCACGCCGGCGATTGCACCGCAGTTCCAGGGTGCCTCGTCGATGGACACCCTGCCGGACCTGTTCGACTTTCTTGGCCCCGCCGCCGTGCCGCCGCCGACCGTGGCAGATCATGTGCCGTCCGAACAGCACGATTTCCGCCCACCCGCGCCCGTCGCCGCGCCGATTGTCGAAACGCCAGGAGCGTCAGCTGCGGTGATTCCCGAAGACTGGGACCTGCTCGGCGATGCGCCACCGCCGCCCGCACCCGTCATCGCTGCGCCACCTGTGGTCGAGCCCGCGCTCCCCGTGGTCAGCGCCCAGCCCCAACCGGACCTTTTGCAAGCCTTCCTGCGCGGCGCCGGCCTCGATCAGCTGCGCCTGGACAACGCCTATGCCTGCGCTCAGATGGAAAGCATCGGCCGCAGCTACCGGCTGATGGTCGAAGGCCTGATCGATGTGTTGCGTGCCCGCGCCAGCCTCAAAGGCGAGTTCCGCATGCAACAGACCATGATCCAGCCCGCCGAAAACAATCCGTTGAAATTTGCCCCGAATGCCGACGAAGCGTTACTGCTGTTGCTGCGTCATGGCAACCAAGCGTTCATGGCGCCGGATGTGGCCGTGCGCGAGAGTTTCGATGACCTGCGCGCGCACCAGCTGGCGGTGATGGCCGGCGTGGAAGCGGCCATCAAGCACCTGCTGGCGCGCTTTGAACCAGCGCAGCTGGAAGAACGCATGGGCAAGCCTGGCGGGCTGTCGAGTCTTTTCCACGGCTCGCGTCAGGCCCAGTACTGGCAACAGTTCACCGAGCTTTACAGCAACATTTCCCGCGAGGCCCAGGAAGATTTCCAGGACCTGTTCGGCCGCGAGTTCAGCCGAGCCTACGAAGAGCACAGTGCACGACAGCGTCGCTGACCCGACGCGACCCAGGATTCAACGGATAGCCAAGTACGTCATTGAGGACACAGGATGATTTTCAGGTTTTTACTCGCAGCCGCCACCGCGCTGCTGCTGACGGCGTGTGCACAGCATGCGGCCAAGCCCGAAAGCGCGGCTGAAGCCGACGCGAACAGCGCTGCCATCACATTGCATTTTCACGCCATTGCCGGGCTCAACCCCGGTGCCAACGGCCAGGCCGCGCCGGTGCGGGTGCGCATTTTCGAACTGAAAAACGCCGCCACCTTCGCCCGCTCCGACTACTTCGCCCTGGCCGACCGCGCGCAGTCCACCCTCGGTCTCGACCTGCTGGACCAGGACGAAGTGATGGTCCAGCCCGGCCAGCAACTGAGCATCCGGCGCGACCTCGACCCTGCCACGCGTCAGGTCGGCCTGCTGGTGGGCTATCGCGAGCTGGACCGCGCGCAATGGCGCGCGGTGGTCAACGTGCCGCCGCGTCAGAACACCGAACACCAGATCAGCCTCGATGTGCGCGCCGTGCGCGCCGATGTCGTGGCTCCCCCCTCCAGCCCTGCCCAATAAGAAATCATCGGAGCTCCCATGTCCTGGAACAATCGCGTGGTCTGGTCGGAAGGCATGTTCATCGGAACGCAGCACTTCCAGCAGCATGACCGTTACCTCGAGAACCTGATTGATGCCCGCAGTCGCCCGCTGTCTGCCGGCGCCTGGGGCTTTTCCGAGCTACTGATCGACCAGGGCCTGCTGGCCCAGGGCAAGCTGGCGATTGTCTCGGCGCGGGGCCTGTTGCCCGATGGCACGCCATTCAATATTCCCCAGGACGACCTGGCGCCGAGCCCGCTGAACATTGACGACAACCTGCGCGACGGCCTGGTGTACCTGGCCTTGCCGCTCAAGCGTGCGGGTGCGCGGGACACGGTGGAGGCAGGCGAAGCGCTGGAAGCGGCGCGTTACGTGAGCCAGGTGCGCGAAGTGCGCGACGATAACGCACCGTTCGAAAACCGCGCCCCCGTGGCCGTAGGCGCGCGTGCGTTGCGCCTGCTCACCGCCGAGGATGGCATCAGCGACTACGCCGCCGTGGGCCTGGTGCGCATCAAGGAAAAACGCGCCGACCGCGCCTTGGTACTCGACGACACTTACATCCCGCCGGTGCTGGACGTGGCCGCCAGCAAACCGCTGAGCGCGTTTCGCAGTGAATTGCTCGGCCTGCTGCACCAGCGCGGCGAAGCCCTGGCCGGTCGCGTGGTGGCTTCGGGCGCTGGCGGTGCCTCGGAGATTGCCGATTTCATGCTGCTGCAACTGGTCAACCGTGCGCAGCCGCTGATCCAGCACATCACCCAACTGAGCCCGCTGCACCCGGAGCGTTTCTTCAGCGAACTGGTGAGCCTGGCCGGTGAGTTCTCCACCTTTGCCACGTCGGGTCGACGCCCCCAGGAATACCCACACTACCAGCACGACGACCTGGCCCTGAGCTTCGCTCCGGTGATGGCGGCGCTGCGTGAAGCGCTGTCGATGCTGATCGACAGCAAGGCCACGCCGATCCCGATTGTGGAGAAAGCATACGGTGTGCACGTCGCCATGCTGGCGGACAAGACCCTGCTCGAGAGCGCCAGTTTCATCCTCGTGGTGCGCGCCGATGTGCCCGGCGAAACCCTGCGCGCGCGCTTCGGCCAGCAGAGCAAGGTCGGTTCGGTGGAGCACATCCGCGATCTGGTCAACCTGCAATTGCCGGGCATCGGCCTGTTGCCCCTGCCGGTCGCGCCGCGCCAATTGCCGTACCACGCAGGCTCCACCTACTACGAGTTGGACCGTGGCAGCGAACACTGGCAGCAACTGGGTAACTCCGGTGGGTTCGCCTTCCATATCGCCGGGCAGTTCCCGGGCTTGAACCTGGCCTTCTGGGCGATTCGAGGATAAACCGCGATGCATCCCAATGACGATGACCGCACCCAGTTCATGCCGCGACCGGGTGGCCGCGCGCCGGAACCTGCGCGTGCCGAGCCTGCCCCGTTAGCGATGCCGGCGGCGCCGATTCTCACCGGCAAAAGCCAAGGCCTCAACCCGCTGGAAAGCGCTGCCGGCCCGCTGTTGGCCCTGCTGACGCGCCTGCGCAACACCATCGCCCACCCGGCGCCGGCCAGCCTGCGCGCGCAGTTGCTGGCCTACCTGCGTCAGTTCGAAGAGCGCGCAGAAGCCGCTGGCATCCCGCGCAACGAAGTGCTGCTGGCGCGTTACGCGCTCTGCACCGCCCTCGACGAGGCCGTGCTCAGCACGCCGTGGGGCAGCACCAGCGACTGGGGCAAACAGAGCCTGCTGATCACTGTGCACAACGAAGCCTGGGGTGGCGAAAAGGTTTTCCAACTGCTCGACCACTGCCTGCAAAGCCCACGGGAACGCCTGTACCTACTGGAGCTTTTGTACTTGTGTCTGTGCCTGGGTTTCGAGGGTCGCTACCGCGTGATGAACGACGGTCGCAGCCAGCTCGAAGCCCTGCGTGAGCGCACCGCCGCAGCGATTCGCAGTGCCCGTGGCGAGCATGAGCGCGAGCTGTCGCCGCATTGGCGCGGCGTGACCGTGGCGCGCGATCGCCTGGCGCAGTTCATGCCGCCGTGGATCGCCGTGGCCATCGGTCTCGCGCTATTGCTGGCCTTGCTGTTCGGTTTGCGCCTGAAGCTGGCCGCGGACGCGGAGCCGGTGTTCAAGAACATCCACGCCCTGGGCGAGATCCCGGTGCAGGCCATCGACCGGCCGGTGGCGCAGCCCAAAGTCATCGAACGACCCCGCCTGGCGGGCTTTTTGGCCGAAGACATCAAGGCCGGCCGCGTCGCGGTGGAAGACAAGGTCGACCGTTCCGTGGTGACGATCAAGGGTGACGAGCTGTTCGCCTCGGCCAGCGCGAGCATCGTCGACAACTACCAGCCGTTGATGCTGCGCATTGCCGACGCCATCCGCAAGGTCAAGGGCCAGGTGCGGGTTACCGGTCACAGCGACAACCGCCCGATTGCCACGCTGCGCTTCCCGTCCAACTGGGCGTTGTCCGAAGCGCGGGCCAGGTCGGTGCTGGAGATTCTCGCCGCCAAGACCGGCCAGGCCGAGCGCTTCAGCGCCGAAGGCCGCAGCGACACCGAACCGCTGGCGACCAACGCGACCGCAGAAGGCCGTGCCCGCAATCGCCGGGTTGAAATCACTGTATTGGCGGAGGGCGTCGAGTGAAGGCGTTTTTCAGTTTCATGATTCGCTGGGTGATCCCGCTGCTGGGCCTGATCGCCCTGAGCCTGATCATCTGGTTTGTCGGGCCGTTGCTCGACGTACTGGTGCCGGAAGGACGCCGTTGGGCGCTGATCATCCTGGTGTTCGCGGTATGGGTCGCCTACCGCGTGTGGCGCATCGTCCAGGCCCGCCGGCAGGCCGCCGAAGTGCTGCGCAGCCTCGCGGCCGACACCCCGGCCGATCCCAACAGCCTGGCCACTGCCGAGGAATTGTCGACCCTGCGCCAGCGCATGGACGAAGCGTTGGCGTTGCTGAAAAAAGCCAAACTTGGCGGTGATGAGCGGCGCAACCTCTACGAGCTGCCGTGGTACGTGATCATCGGCCCGCCGGGTTCGGGCAAGACCACCGCGCTGGTCAATTCCGGCCTGCACTTTCCGCTGGCCGCCCAACTTGGCGCTGGCGCGGTGCGCGGGGTTGGCGGTACGCGCAATTGCGACTGGTGGTTTACCGATCAGGCAGTATTGCTCGACACCGCCGGCCGCTACACCACCCAGGACAGCAACTCGACGGTGGACAAGGCCGCCTGGCTGGGCTTTCTCGACCTGCTGAAAAAGCAGCGCTCGCGTCGCCCCATCGACGGTGCGTTCATCGCCATCAGTCTGTCGGATTTGCTGCTGGGCACCGACGCCGAGCGCGCCGCCCACGCCGCCGCGATCCGCCTGCGTATCCAGGAGTTGTACAGCCAATTGGGCGTGCGCTTTCCGATCTACCTGATGCTGACCAAGCTCGACCTGGTGCCGGGCTTCATGGAGTTCTTCGACAACCTGAGCAAGGAAGACCGCGCCCAGGTGTGGGGTATGACCTTTGCCCTGGACGATGGAAAGAACAGCGACAGCCCGCTGGCCCATCTGCAGAATGAATTTGCCGGTCTGGAACAGCGTCTCAACGAACGCCTGGTGGAGCGCCTGCAACAGGAACGCGACCCGGCACGGCGCGATCTCATCTACGGCTTCCCGCAGCAGTTCGGCGCGCTGAAGGATTGCCTGCAAAGCTTCCTCGAAGGCGTGTTCAAGCCCAATGCGTTCGAAGAGCGCGTGTTGCTGCGCGGTGTGTACTTCACCAGCGGCACCCAGGAAGGCAGCCCGATCGATCGCCTGATCGGTGCGATGGCCCAGAGCATGAACCTGGACCGCCAGCACCTGGCACGCCAGAGCGGCACCGGGCGCAGTTACTTCATCGAAAAACTGTTCACCGCCGTGGCGTTTGCCGAGCGCGGACTGGTCGGCGTGAACCCGAAGGTCGAGCGGCGGCGCAAATGGATTGCACGCGGTGTGCTGGCGGCCACCGTGGCGCTGGTGGTGGTCGTCAGCGGCCTGTGGTGGGTGAGCTATTGCGCCAATCAGGCCTACATCGCCCAAGTTGACCAGAAGGTCACGCCCCTGGGCCAGACCGTGCAGAACCTCAGCCCGGCACAGCGCGACGTGCTCGCCGTGTTGCCGCTGCTCAGTGCGGTGAAGAACCTGGCGGGCGACTCGCCCGGTTGGTCCGAGGGGCTGGGGCTGTATCAGGGCGACATGCTCGAAGCCGAATCCGCCAGCGTCTACCGCAAGCTGCTGATCGCCGTGTTTGCGCCCCGTCTGGTGACGCGCATCGAAGAGCAACTGCACGGCGGCGGCAATTCGGATTTCCTCTACGAAGGCCTCAAGGCCTACCTGATGCTGGCCGACAGCGAGCATTACGACGCAGATTTCATCAAGGCCTGGATCGCGCTGGACTGGGACCGCAACCTGCCGCGAGACCTGCCGGCCGATCAGCGCCAGGCGCTGATCGGGCATTTACAGGCGCTGTTCGACCGCCATCCGCCGAATGCGCGACTGGACCCGCGTTTGATCGACGACCTGCGCCGCCAGTTGCAGCAACTGCCGGTGGCCCAGCGCGTGTATGACCGGGTCAAGCGCCAGAAACTGCCCGACGGCATACCCGACTTTCGCCTTAGCGAGGCAGCCGGACGAGATGCTGCGCTGGTGTTCAGCCGCAAGAGCGGCAAGCCACTGGGCGAGCCATTGAGCGGCTTTTTCACCGCCAAGGGCTACCGTCAGGCGTTCCTGCTGAGCAGCCTGAACCAGACCGGCACCCTGGCTGAAGAGCAATGGGTGCTGGGCAATGAACCGGCCGATCAACAGAACGTGGTGAGCCTGGCCGCCGACGTGCGCCGTCTGTACTTCCAGGATTACCAGCGCCAGTGGGATGCGTTGCTTGCGGATATCGACTTCGTACCGATCACCAGCGTGGCCCAGGCGGCGGATGTGCTGCGGGTGATCTCCGGGCCGACGTCGCCACTGAAAAAACTGCTGGTGGCGGTGGCCAGGGAAACCGACCTGCAAGCCGAAGAGCGTCAGCTGGTGGCCAAGGGCGTACCGGTAGAAGGCGGCGTCGACAAGCTCAAGGAGCGCCTGGGCAGTCTGCTCGGCCAGGAACAGCCGGCCGCCAATGCCCCGGCGGCGGCGGATGATCCAGTGACCGCGCATTTTGCCCAGCTCAACAGCATCGTCAGCAAGAACGAAGGTGAACCGGCTGCCATCGACGGCCTGCTCGCGGACATGAACGCGCTGTATGTGCAGGTCAGTGCGATGGTTGGCGCCAGTGGCGATGCGCTGCTGGGCGAGGCGAAGAACCAGGCGGCCGCTGCGGCCACGCGGGTCAGCCTGAATGCCGAGCGTCAGCCGCCGCTGGTGCAGGGCATGGTCAAGTCGGTGGTCAACGCTACCACCAACAGCATGATGGGCGGGGTGCGTAACCAGCTGAACGCGGCCTGGGTCAGCGAGGTGGTCAATGTGTACCGCCAGTCATTGGCCGGGCGCTACCCGATGTCGCCGGGCAGCGCGCGTGACGCGACCCTGGATGACTTCGGCCAGTTCTTCGGCGTGGGCGGGGTGATGGACAACTACTTTCGCAAGTACCTGCAGCCTTACGTGGATACATCGAGCCAGACCTGGCGCTGGCAGCCGGGCGCGGCGCAGAAGCTCGGCATTGCGCCGGGCGTGCTGCAAACCTTCCAGCGTGCGGCGGCGATTCGTGATGCGTTTTTCCGCGCCGGGGGCACCCAGCCCATCGTGCGCTTTGAGCTCAAGCCGGTGTCGATGGACCCGACCATCACCCAATTTCTGCTCGACCTCGACGGCCAGCAATTGAGCTACGACCACGGCCCGAGTCGTCCGGTCGCCATGCAATGGCCCAACCCCGGCAGCATTGGCGTGGTGCGTATTTCCATCATGCCGCCGTCGGCCAGTGGCCGTTCCGGTGTGACCCTGGACGGCCCGTGGGCCTGGTTCCGCCTGCTGGAGCAATCAGACCTTACCGCAGGCAACTCGCCGGACCGTTTCAACCTGCGCCTGCGGGTTGACGGTGCGAGCATCGCCTACGAACTGCGCGCCAACAGTGCGTTCAACCCGTTCAAAAGCCGCGTACTCAGTGGCTTCAGCCTGCCGGAGCGGCTATGACGACCCTGGGTTTCTACGGCAAGTTGGCCAGCCGTGGCGATTTTGTCAGCCGTACCTTGCCCCAGAGTTTTGTCGGCCCGTGGGACAGCTGGCTGGCGGCGGGCCTGCTCGCCAGCCAGAACAGCCTGGGCGGCGACTGGCTCAATGTGTATCTGGTCAGCCCGTTGTGGCGCTTTGTGCTGGCGCCGGGCGTATGCGGGCCGGATGCAGCGGCGGGTGTGGTGATGCCCAGCATTGATCGGGTGGGGCGCTATTTCCCGCTAGCGGTGGTGGCCTTGCTCGATCACGACACCAACCCGGCCTCGCTGGTGGGCGGGCCGGATGCCTGGTTCGAACAGGCCGAAGAGCTGTTGCTGAGCACCCTGGATGCGGGTGCCACGTTCGAAGGTTTCAACGCAGGGCTCGACCGGCTTGGCGTACCGGCGACCGAACCGCGTGCGGTCGACAGCCGTTTCGCCGGCCTGCAACGGATGGCCGCCACCTTGCCTCATGGGCGACTGGCCGCGCTGGCCGAACAGGCCTGCGAGGGTGCCAGCCTCTGGTGGGGCCGTGGTTCGCAGCGGATCGCTCCCGGGTTATTACGGTGCCAGGGCCTGCCTGCCACCGGCGATTTTGCGCAATTTTTGCTCGGACAAGAAGGTGTGGTGTAGATGGGGGCGACGTACAAATCCGCGAGCAAAAGCCATGTGGGCATGGTGCGCCAGGTCAATGAAGACGCGTGCCTGGACCTGCCGGAAAACCGCCTGTGGGTGGTGGCCGACGGCATGGGCGGGCATGCGGCCGGCGACTATGTCAGCAGCCTGATCGTCGACAGCCTGCGCAGTGTGGCGATGGGCCGTTCCCTCGACGAATATACGGCTGCGCTGCGCAACGACCTGGTCCGCATCAACACGGCAGTGCGTGAAGAAACCGCCAACCGTGGCGTCAGCCTGATGGGCAGCACCGTGGTGGTGCTCGCCGCCCGTGGCCTGCGCGGCGTGTGCCTGTGGGCTGGCGACAGTCGCCTGTATCGCCTGCGCGACGGCGTGCTCGACAGTATCTCCCGTGACCACAGCTACGTGCAGGATCTGCAGGACAGCGGCCTGCTCAGCGAAGCCGATGCCCGCACACATCCGCGCGCCAATATCGTCACCCGCGCCGTGGGCGTGGAGGCCCAGTTGAACCTGGCGGCGGTCGAGCTTTTGATCGCTCCCGGCGACAGCTACCTGTTGTGCAGCGACGGCCTGACCAAGACCGTCGAAGACCATGAAATCCGCGACGTGCTCGGTCACAACGCACCCGATGAAATCGTGCGCAGCCTGGTGCACCTGGGGCTCAACCGGGGCGCGCCGGACAACATCACCGCCATTGTCGTGAAGGTATCGGCATGAACATCCTGATCCCCGGTTACGACATCGACGGCGAGATTGGCGAAGGCGCCATGGCCAGCGTGTACCTGGCAACCCAGCGCTCGCTGGAGCGCAAGGTCGCCCTGAAAGTGATGGCGGCGGCGCTGGCGGCTGATCCGAGTTTCTGCGAGCGCTTTCTGCGCGAGGGCAAGACCCTGGCGCGGCTGTCGCACCCGCACACCGTGACCATCCATGACATCGGCAATGTCGGTGAGCTGTATTACATGGCCATGGAATACCTGCCCAACGGCACGCTCAAGGAGCGCATCGCCGCCGGCATGACGCCGCAGCAGGGGGTGACGCTGATCCGTCAGATCGCCTCGGCGTTGGGGTATGCCCATGCCCAGGGCCTGGTGCACCGTGATGTCAAACCGGCGAACATCCTGTTTCGCGCCGACGGCACGGCGGTGTTGTCGGACTTCGGCATCGCCAAGTCCCTCGACGACCGCACCCAGTTCACCCAGGCCGGGTTTGCCGTGGGCACGCCGAGCTACATGAGCCCGGAACAGGCGCGGGGCCAGGAGATCGATGGCCGCGCCGACCTTTACGCGCTGGGCGTGGTGCTCTACGAAATCCTCGTCGGCAAGCTACCCTACAACGGTACCGACGCACTCTCCACGGCGCTGGCGCACCTCACCGAACCGTTGCCGGAATTACCGGTGCACCACGGGCGTTACCAAGGTGTACTGCGCAAGCTGCTGGCCAAGGACCCGGCCGAGCGGTTCGCGGATGCGGCGGCGTTGCTGGTTGCGCTCGATCAACTGCCGATGGACTCCCCGGAGGCCACCCTGGTGCGGCCGCTGCCGATGCCGATGAGTTTCGACCTGGCGGGCATCACACCCGAGTCCATCGAGATCCCGACCGCCAGGCTGCAGCCGCAAGTGGTGCGCCAGCCGGTGGTGACGCCGACCCAGCATCGCGCGGTGTCCGAACAGCGCCGTGGGCCGGTATTGGCCCTGGCCGCCGTGGCGGTTGCCGTGGCGCTGGCCATTGGCGGCGCGAGTTTCTGGTGGTTGAGCGGCAGTGATGAGCCGGCCAGGCCGCCGGCGGCCGCAGTGCCCAAGGCCGTCACGCCACCTGCGGCGGTGGCCGAGGTGGATGGCGGCCAGCGCCCGCTGTTGATGGCTGGCAAAAAGACCCTGTTCCAGCGCGTACTCAGCAAGCCCGGAGCAAAACTGGCAAGCGAAGCAGGCGGTGCATCCGGCAAGGCGCTGCCGGCGTTCTCCGTGCTCTACGTGTACCAACGCAAGGCGGTCGGCGTTCAGCCCTGGGTGCGCGTTGGCGCCGCCACCGATGGGCGCAGCGACGGTTGGTTGCCGGCTTCCCAGGTCAGCGACTGGAAACAGAGCCTGGTGCTCAAGTTCACCGAACGTTCGGGCCGTGCACCGGTGATGTTCCTGCGCCAGTCCGGCGAGGTGGAAAAGCTGCTGGCGGACCCGTCCGCCGCGAAAAATGCCCTGGCCAACGCGCAGAAAAACAGCGATGACAATCAACAGGTGCTGGCTCTTGAGCCTGCCGCCAGCGCCGTGCCGCAGAACCAGTTCTACCTGTTGCCGATCTTCGATTCCAAAGAGAGCTTCGACGAAAACGGCCAGCCGGTGCAGTTGCTCAACGTGGCGTCCATCGACCCCGGCAGCAGCGCCGTGGCGAGGCCCGCCGCGCCTGCGGTCAACGCCGATGCCTTCCGCACGGCTGTGGTGATGGTGGTGGATACGACCGTGTCGATGCAGCCCTACATCGACCAGATCCGCGACGTGGTGCACGAGCTGCAAACCCGCATCGCCGAGCGCGGCGAGCTGGACAGCGTCAGCTTCGGCCTGGTGGGCTTTCGCAACAGCATCAAGAAAACCCCCGGCCTGGAATACGTGGCCAAGACCCTGATCAGCCTCGACCAGGGGCGTGACCCGCAGCGGTTTCTCGACATGGCACGCCAGGTCAAGGCGTCCACGGTATCGAGCCATTCGTTCAACGAAGACGCGTTTGCCGGGGTGATGCAGGCGGTGGAAGGCATGGATTGGTCCGGCTATGGCGGGCGTATCATCCTGCTGGTGACCGATGCGGGCGCACTGCGCAAGAACGATCCGTTCGCCGCCACGCAGATGAACGAAGCCGAAGTGCGCCAGGCCGCGCTGGGCAAGCAGATCAAGATCTACGCCTTGCACCTGCGCACCGATGCCGGCAAGAAAACCCATGCCGGCGCCGAGAGCCAGTACCGCATCCTCACGGCTGACGCCAACCCGAAGATCGGCGACCTGTATACGCCGGTGCCGGGTGGCGACGTGCACAAGCTCGGCGAGCGCGTGGATGAGATCGGCACGGTGTTCGCCAACCTGGTGCACCAGGTGCGCAGCAACACGCCGCAGCCGGTGCCATTGCTGGGCGCCGCACCGAGCCTGGCGGACAAGTCGGCGGCCGTCGGTTATGCGATGCACATGGATTTCCTGGGCCGCAAGACCGCGAGCCAGGCACCGCAACTGGTGAGTGCATGGACCGCCGACCGTGACCTCACCAACCCGGCGCTGCCGGCGTTTCAGGTGTGCGTGATGCTGACCAAGTTGCAGCTCAACGACCTGCAACAGTCGCTGAAACTGGTCGTCGATGCGGCGCGCAAAACCCAGACCTCGCCTAAAGACTTCTTCCAGGAAATCGCCAGCGCCTCGGCCTACATGAGCCGCGACCCGCAAGCCCTGCGCAAGGGCGGCAACCTGGCCGACGGAGGCATTCTTGGCGAATACCTGGAGGGCCTGCCGTACCGCAGCAAGTCGCTGAACATGACCCAGGACTTGTGGTTGTCGTTGAGCGTGGCCGAGCAGGAAGACTTTATCGACGAGCTGGATTCGAAAATCCGCCTCTACGAAACCTTCCACAATGATGTGGCCAACTGGGTTCGATTCGGCGATGCCGAGCCGGGCGATGCGTTGTACCGCGTGCCTTTGTCGACGCTGCCGTGATGCTCAACCTTTGCGCGGTGCACAAGAGCCGGGGCGTCGGCAGCCAGCGCTACAGCCTGGTGATTCCGGCGCTGGCGTTGCGTGCGGGTGAGCAGGTGGCGATCGTCGGCCCCAGCGGCTGTGGCAAAAGCACCTTGCTGGATCTGCTGGCGCTGGTGCTGGCGCCGGATCAGGCGGGCCAGTTTGAGTTTCATCAACAGGACATCGGCGGGCTGTGGCGCGCCGATCGGCAAACGGCCCTGGCCGCGCTGCGCAGCCGGCACCTGGGCTATGTGCTGCAGACCGGCGGCCTGCTGGGGTTTCTCGATGTGCGCGGCAATATCGCTTTGCCCCGGCAACTGCTGGGGCTCAAGGACGATGGCAGCGTGGCGCGTTTGGCCGAGCAACTGGGCATCGTCGACCAGTTGGGCAAGCCGCCCGCTGCGCTGTCGGTGGGCCAGCGCCAACGGGTGAGCTGCGCGCGCGCGCTGGCCCATGCGCCGCAATTGGTGCTGGCGGACGAGCCCACCGCTTCGCTGGACCCGCTGAACGCCGAGCGGGTGATGCAGGCGCTGCTGGACCGGGCCCGTGAACAGCGCGCCGCCTGCGTGATCGCCACCCACGACGAACCCCTGGCCCGCGCCAGCGGCTTGCCGGTGTGTCGCATCAGTTGCCGGCGCGATGCCGATGGCGGCGTTACCGCAACGCTCGGGGAGGCCTGCTGATGCGTATCGCTCTGGTGACCTCGCTCGCCTGGCAGGACTACCGCAAGGACGCCTGGCTGTCGGCCTGTTCGGTGCTGGCGCTGGTGGCGGTGATCGCCCCGTTGCTGGTGTTGTTCGGCCTGAAATTTGGACTGGTCAGCAGTTTGACCGAACGCCTGGAGACCGACCCCGCCACCCGTGAAATTATTACGCTGGGCGGTGGTCGATTCAGCAGCGCATTGATCGAGCAGCTCGGCCAGCGCCCCGATGTGTCGTTTGCCATTCCACGTACGCGGCAGATTGCGGCGACGGCGCAGGTGGGCGCACAGGTGCTGGAAATGCTGCCGACGGCAGCGGGTGATCCATTGTTGGATGGTTTACCCCTGCCGAAAGGCCTGGGCCAGATCGTGTTGAGCCATACCGCCGCCGAGAAGCTCGCGGCGCGGCCGGGGGACCTGTTGGAAACCCGCTTCGCCCGTCAGATAGCGGGGCGTGTGGAAGAACAGCGCACACGGGTGCAAGTGCTGGCGGTGCTGCCGCTGGAAGCCTTCGCCCGTGACGCCTTGTTCGCCGATTTGGGCTTGCTGGAAGCGGCGGAAGATTATCGCGATGGTCGTGCGGTGCCGGCGCTGGGTTGGGATGGCGAGGCGGTGGGCGTGAGTGAGCAGCGGGTGTATCCGGCCTTTCGCCTGTACGCGCGCAGCCTCGCCGATGTGGAGCCGCTGCGGGTGTATTTCGCCGGGCAGAACCTGTTGGTATCGACCCAGGCAAATACCATCGCCCAGGTGCAGTCGTTAAGCCGCAACCTGTCGATCGTATTCTGGATCATCGCCGGGTTGGCCCTGGCGGGTGCGTTTGCAGCGATGCTTGCCGGTGCGCTGGCGGCGGTGGCGCGCAAGCAGCGCGAACTATCGGTGTTGCGCCTGTTGGGCTTTTCCACCGGCGCGCTGTTGTTGTTTGTGACAGTGCAGGCGCTGTACAGCGCAGGCATTGCCGCCGTGCTCAGTGCCGGGCTGTATGGCCTGGCCGAGACAGGCTTGAATCGGTTGTTCGTGCAGGTGCCGGGCGAACATGCCAGCCACCTGCTGGCGCGGCATTACGGCGTGGCACTGCTGGCCGTACTGGGCGTGAGCGCCGTGGCGGCGGTTTGTGGTGGTTGGCGAGTGGCACGTATCCAGGCTTCTGAAGGAATCAGAGATGTATAAGTTACTGGGCGCCTGCGTGGCGCTGAGCCTGGCCTCGCTGGCCTGGGCCGATGAGGCAAGCGACAAGCTCGACAATCCAAAACCGTTGCCGGACGACGTTAGCCTGCCGCTGCCCTGCGACGGCAACATGGTGTTCCGCTACGCCTACGTGCTGGCCCAGGGCACCCTCGACGACCGCGAGATCAGCCTGGGCTATCCCTTTGCCGAAGGCGAGGCGGGTTACCAGCAATCGTTTATTTCCGGCTACCGCCGCGACTTCATCAACGGCCAGTTCACCCTCAAGGATTTGCCGCAGGACTGGAACAAGGTTATCGCGCCGTTGATGCCCAAGACCGACGCCAAGACCCCGCTCAAGCCGATGCTCTATTTCATCGGCAAATACGAAGTGACCGCGCGCCAATACGCCCAGGTCATGGCCCAGGCGCAGTCCCTGGCCAGCGGCGAGCCGGCGCCCGCGTGCGATGCGCCCAGCGGCATGGCCGGGCGTTTGCCCAAGGTCAGGCTGTCACGCTTTGAGGCCGAGCGCTTCTCGGCGGTGTACAGCGCCTGGCTGATGAAATACTACCGAGACCTGCTGCCGGTAAGCGGTCGCGGCAGCTCGGCTGAAGACGGCGGCCTGGGTTTTGTGCGCCTGCCGACCGAAGTGGAGTGGGAGTTCGCCGCGCGCGGTGGTCAGGCGGTGAGTCGCCAGGACCTGGAAGGGCGGCTGTTCCCGCGTCGCCTGGAAGGCAGCGAAAGTGATGGCCCGCTGGCCGACTGGGCGGTGTTCAACCAGGTTGCCGGCGGCACCGGCCAGGCTGCGCGGTTGATGCCCATCGGCACCAAGTTGCCCAACCCCATCGGTATGTTCGATGTGATTGGCAACGCGGCGGAAATGGTCCAGGAATCCTTCCAGCTGGTGCACGCCGGCCGTCGCCAGGGCACTTACGGTGGCTTTGTGGTCAAGGGCGGCAATTACCTGGAGGGCGAGGGCACGCTGTTTACCGGGATGCGCCGCGAATACCCGCTGTTCGCCGCCGATGGCACCGAGCAAAGCAACGAGACCACGGGGTTTCGCGTAGCGATTGGCGCGCTGTCGGCGCCGCGTTCACGCTACAAGGAGCTGTTTGCGCAGTGGCAAAAAGAAGGTCGCCTGGCCTCGCTGACCGACGCCATCGACGACGCCCAGGACCCGACCAAGCGCCTGGACAGCATCATCGCCACCAGTGTCGATCCCAAGCTGCAAGCCGAATTGGGGCTGGTCAACGAAGAGCTCAAGCGCAATGTCTCGTTGATCGCCCAGCAACGCGAGGAAGCGGCGGGCAACCTGATTCAGTCGGCGGCGCTGGTGGCCGAGACCATCAGCAACTACAACATTCGCCTGGCCAACCTGCAGAAGAGCCGTCAGCAGGCACTGGACAACAAGGACACCGCCAGCGCCGAGCTGTTGGCCATGGCCATCAGCAATGGCCGCAGCGCGCTCGACGGCGCGGTGGCGATCTACATCGATAACCTGGCGACCGGTACGCGTTACACCGATGCGGTGATCCAGGCGCAGTTTCAACGGATCAAGGAAGAGTTGGATCGCAAGCCAGTGCTCGGCAAGAGCCTGGTGACGCGCGCAACACTGTTCGTTCGCCATGTCGGCAACTACCGCAAGCAACAGCGGGCCGACCCGGCGGCGATCTTGAAGGAATTGCTCGCAGCGAGCGGTCAGCGGTCTTGACCGTTGGTTGCAGCGAGCTTGGAAGGGACTCAGGCGGCGTTGGGCCGTGCTGGGCATGTCAAACTTAAAAGAGAACACAACCTATGCTTTTTTCCCGTAAGGCGGTCTCCAAGCGTCACCTGCTGCTGATCGCGGCCGGTTTCAGCACGGTCCTCACCGGTTGCGCCACCTCGCCGGCTGGCAAAGTCGCGTCCACCACCAAGGTCGAGTACTACCCCAACTGCTACGAGCCGGTGCAGCACTTGCGTGCCACCGACTCGAACATGACCCGGTCTGTGGTCACGGGTGCAGCCATCGGCGCCGCCGGCGGTGCACTGTTGGGCGCCCTGACCGGCGACAAGGAAAAGCGTGGCCGTAACGCCGCCATCGGCGCAGCGGGCGGCGCTCTGGCCGGGGGCGCCGCGGGTTACTACACCGAACGCCAGAAGCAGATCAGCGATGACAACCAGCGCATCGCGTCGTACTCGACCGACTTCAACAAAAGCGCCGCCGACATCGACCGCAGCACCGCCTACGCCAAGGCTTCGCAGCAGTGCTACCAGAGTGCATTCACCAAGCTGGTGGCCGACCGCAAGGCCAAGACCGTCAACGACACCGAAGGCCGCAAGCGCCTGGCGGAAATCGTATCGGGCTTGAAGGAATCCAATGACCTGATCGTTGCAGTCAACGGCAAGGCCAGCGAAGACCTGAACAACTACACCCAGGCTTACGAAAAAGACCTGCAGCAAGTGGGTGTGCAGCGTAACGACGTGGTGACAGTAGCGACCGCCGATACAACGACCCCTGCGGTGGCCTCGGGCAAGAAAAAAACCGGCGGCAAAGCCGTGACCAAGCGTCCTCCGCTGCCGGTGGTGCCGAAGGAAGCGGTAACGACCGAGAAGAGCATCCAGACCGTTCAGGCCAAGCAGGCTGAAAGCAAGCAAGTGGCCAACGCCGGTAAAACTCAGATCGAAGGCACCTGCCGTGATCCGAACCTGGCCGACTGGGCGCCGGTGCCTTGCCCTGCTGTTTAAGTAACATGCTGCTATAAGCGTCAAACGCCAGCCGATCTTCCGCTAATGCGCCAGATCGGTGGCGTTCTTTTGGCAATTCGTTAAACTGCTGCGGCCACTCAATAATTACACCGAGGCCGTGTGCATGAAATTTCGTCTCCTGCTGTGGGTGCTGGGCCTGATGATGGGCAAAGCCAGCCGCACCAATCCTGCCTTTCAGCAACAGCTGGGCGATAAAGACCTGGCGTTCCAGTTGCAGACCCTCGACGGCAAGGTTGCCCGTCACTTCATCGTCAAGAACCAGCGCATTACCAGCCGCTCGGGTGTGCACCCGGCGCCGGCGTTTGCGATCGCGTTCAAGGATGCCGCCTACGGCTTTGCCACGATGCAGGCGAAGAACAAGCAACTGGCATTCATGACGGGGATTCAGGACAAATCGATCCAGATCAAGGGCAACCCGGCGCTGGTGATCTGGTTCCAGGGGTTGACCAAGTATTTGAGGCCGAAGAAAAAGAAGTAGGGTTTCAGGCAGACCGAGTTGAATTCATCGCAGGCAAGCCAGCTCCCACAGTCAACCGGGCTCCAGCCTTGGAATACGATCCCCTGTGGGAGCTGGCTTGCCTGCGATAGCTTTCTGACAGTCGTCAGCGTTATCCCTGGCTGAACTGAGAAGCCAGCTCGCGCAACAGCACCTCGGCATCCAGCACCTTGCCCACCACCTCTTCCGCTTTTTCGCGGCTCAGCCCCAGCCGCGCCAGCAGCGCATCCGGAATCGCCTCATCCGGCCCGGAGCCCACGCCCCGGCTGCGCAGCAGGCGCACGGCCAGGCACACCAGGTTCGGGTATTCGGCGTACTGCCCGTCATAGGTTGGATCGTGCTGGAAGCGCAGCGCGGTGGACAGTTCGTCCGGCATGTCCCAGAAGCGCATCAGCCAGGCGCCGATCTGTTCGCGGCTGATGCCCAGCAAGTGTTGCTCCACATAGCTGTGGCACAGGTGCGGGTTGACTTCCAGGTGTCGGCAGATCAGTGAGAAGTGCGGCGGGAACACGTGGGCCAGCAGCAGATAACCGAAGTTGTGCAGCAGGCCGGCCAGGTACGTGAGGCCCGCTTCCGGACGCTGGGCGCGCGGCATGGCGCGGGTCAGGCCTTCGATGACGGCGGCGGTGTAGATCGACTGGTGCCAGTACGGTGTGGCCTGGTGCGGGTTGTCCTTGGGCAGGCTCAAGGTCTTGCCGAGGGCCAGGCCCAGCGCGAGGTTGATCACCAGGTCGAAGCCCAGCACGCGCACGATGGCGTCTTCCACCGAGCGAATCTTGCCCGGCGAGGCGTAGTAGGGCGATGCGGCCCAGCTGACGACCTGGGCGGCCAGGGCCGGGTCGGTTTCGACTACGCCGGTGATGTCATCGATGGTGGCATTGGGGTCGACGCGCAGTTTGATGATCTTCTGCGCGGTGTCGGCCAGCGGCGGGATTTCGATGGTCGCTTCCAGGCGTTGCTGGATCCGGCGGGCAGTAAACGCCTGCATTGCCTGGGTGATTTCCTCGCGGTCGTCGTTGGGGCGGTCCAGGTTGGGACGGATATTGCGCAAGGGCTCACCGAACTGCGCGGCGCTGGCCTTGGTGAGCAGGGCCTTGAAGGCGTCGGTGGGAATGTCCAACAGCAAACCGGCTTCGCCCGAATGCACCAGCAAGCTGGGCTCGTTCAGCAGGCTGCCTTCATACAGGCAGGGGGAACTGGTCAGTGGCGGCAGGCCTGGCAGCAGATTCAGCTCGTGCTTGCTGAGCATGCGCTTGACGCGGTCCGGCTCCACGGCCGTCAGGCGCCGGCCGGTGAGTTCGGCGAGGCGGTTGAGGTCGAGCAACTGGTTCTGGGGGAACAGCACCATGAGGGCGCCCACCGCGTCTTCCAACAAGACTGCCTGGACCTTTCGCGCGGGGTTCAGGCCAGCGTGTTCGGCGACTTCCGTGTAGGGAATGGCAAGTTTTGCGAGCAGCGCCTGAACAACCGACGGGGCGGTCAGTGGGGCGGTGGCGAGGGCGACTTCTGACATGGCCTGATCCAAATTCGTACAGTCACCGAAGTATAACCAGCTTGTTACGCGTGAGGGTTGGATAAGTGCGCCAGCCGTCACACTTGGCCGTATTGCTGCCCGTGGCGCAGCCAGCGGTCCAGCAGCGGGCTGACGTGCTCGGGCCAGCGCTCCAGCAGCGCTTGCGCCGCATCGCGCACGGCGGGCAGCAGGTCGGCGTCGCGCATCAAGTCGGCGACCTTGAACTGCAGCAGGCCGGTCTGGCGGGTGCCGAGCATTTCGCCGGGGCCGCGCAGTTCGAGGTCTTTTTCGGCAATCACAAAACCGTCGTTGGTTTCGCGCATGATGCCCAGACGCTGACGACCGATCTGCGACAGCGGCGGGTGGTACAGCAGCACGCAATGGCTGGCGGCGCTGCCCCGGCCCACGCGGCCGCGCAGCTGGTGCAGTTGCGCCAGTCCCAGGCGCTCGGGGTTTTCGATGATCATCAGGCTGGCGTTGGGCACGTCCACACCTACCTCGATCACGGTGGTGGCGACCAGCAGTTGCAGGTTGCCGGCCTTGAACTCGGCCATTACCGCGGCTTTTTCCGCCGGTTTCATGCGGCCGTGGATCAACCCGACCTTGAGCTCACCGAGGGCGCTGGTGAGGTCCTCGAAGGTGGTCTCGGCGGCCTGGCAGGTCAGTTCTTCGGACTCTTCAATCAGCGTGCACACCCAATAGGCCTGGCGCCCTTCGGCGCAGGCGCCGCGCACGCGTTCGATCACCTCTACGCGCCGCGTGTCGGTGACCAGCACGGTGTTGACCGGCGTACGGCCGGGCGGCAGTTCGTCGAGGATTGAGGTGTCGAGGTCGGCGTAGGCGCTCATGGCCAGGGTGCGCGGGATCGGCGTGGCGGTCATGATCAACTGGTGCGGGTTCAGGCGTCCGCCCACGCCTTTCTGGCGCAATGCCAGGCGTTGCTGCACGCCGAAGCGGTGCTGTTCGTCGATGATGACCAGCGCCAGGTTCTTGAACTGCACTTCGTCCTGGAACAGCGCGTGGGTGCCCACCACCATCGGCGCGCCGTTGGCAATCTGCTCAAGCGCAGCTGCGCGCACCTTGCCCTTGAGCTTGCCGGCCAGCCAGGCGACTTCCAGGCCCAGGGGCTCGAGCCAGCGCTTGAAGGTGATGAAGTGCTGTTCGGCGAGGATCTCGGTAGGCGCCATCAGCGCCACCTGGTAACCGGCTTCCAGCGCCTGCAGGGCGGCGAGGGCGGCGACCACAGTTTTGCCTGCGCCCACGTCACCCTGGATCAGACGCAGCATGGGTTCGTGCTGGCTGAGGTCGTAGGCGATTTCGTTGCCCACGCGCTGTTGCGCACCGGTCGGCGCAAAGCCCAGGTTGGCCAGGTACTGCGCAGGCAGGCGCGTGGCCTTGGGCATCGCCGGCGCGCGCAGGGAGCGCATGCTTTCGCGCAGGCGTTGCTGGGACAGTTGGTGAGTCAGCAGTTCTTCAAAGGCCAGGCGATGCTGGGCCCAGTGATGGCCGAGGGCGAGTTCGTCGACATCGGCATCGGCCGGTGGGTGATGCAGGTAGCGAATCGCATCGGCCAAGGGCGCCAGTTGATAGTCGCGGGCCAGCTCCAGGGGCAGCCAGTCGGGCAGGCTCTGGGGGCCGAGCATCGTCAGCGTCTGCATGCACAACTGGCGCAGGCGCTGTTGGGTGAGGCCTTCGGTGAGCGGGTAGATGGGCGTGAGGGTGGTGTCCACCGGCGGTGGTTCGTCGCCGGTGATGGCGCGGTATTCCGGGTGATAGATTTCCAGCCCGGAGGCGCCAGGGCGCGCTTCGCCGTAGCAGCGCACGCGGGTCCCGCGCTTGAGTCCTTCCTTTTGTGCGTTGCTGAAATGATAGAAGCGCAGGCTCAGGCCGCCAGTGCCGTCCTGCAGGCGCACCACCAGGCTGCGGCGCTTGCCCATCACCACGTCGGCGCCGCTGACGGTGCCTTCGACCACCGCATCCTGCCCCGGGCGCAGTTGGCCGATGGGCACCACGCGGGTGCGGTCCTGATAACGCAGGGGCAAGTGGAACAGCACGTCCTGGAGGTTTTCCAGGCCGACCTTGGCCAATTTCTCGGCCATGGCCTCACCGACACCCTTGAGTGCCGTCACCGACACCTGCGACAGCTCAGTCATACGTCTGCTTAGCTCGCAGCGGGCGGCTTGGCCACCGAGCACAGGCGGATCGAGTCGGCGAGGATCTCAATGGCTTTTGGCCGTGGGAAGCTGGCGCGCCAGGCGATCGCCACGGTGCGGAACGGCACCGGCGGCGTGAGTGGACGCACTTCGATCACGCCGGGGGCGTAGTGATGGCTGTCCACCGCCGACAGCGGCAGGATCGAAATACCCAGGCCGGACGCGACCATATGGCGAATGGTTTCCAGGGAGCTGGATTCGACCGTGGTGTTCTTGGCGCCGTCGTTGCCCTTGGTCAGGGTTGGGCAGGCTTCGAGCACCTGATCGCGGAAGCAGTGGCCTTCGCCGAGCAGCAGCAGGCTCTTGTCGTTGAGCAGGCCGGCGTCGATGGTGGGCTTCTGCGTCCAGGGGTGGGAGGCCGGCATCAACACGTAGAATGGCTCGTCGTAGAGCGGCAGGGTCAGTACATCGGCTTCGTTGAACGGCAGGGCGATGATGATCGCGTCCAGCTCACCGTTGCGCAGTTTGTCGCGCAGCACGTGGGTGAAGTTCTCTTCGATGTACAGCGGCATCTGCGGCGCGACGCGGTGCAGTTGTGGAATCAGATGGGGAAACAGGTAGGGGCCGACGGTGTAGATGGCGCCGACCTTGAGCGGTGCGGTCAGCTGGTTTTTGCCGGCCTGGGCCAATTCGCGAATGCTTTGCGCCTGTTCCAGCACCTTCTGGGCCTGGGCGACGATGCCTTCGCCTACCGGCGTGAGGCGCACGGCGCTTTTGCTGCGCTCGAAAATCAGCACACCGAGTTCGTCTTCAAGCTTTTTCACGCCCACCGACAGCGTCGGCTGGCTGACGTGGCAACGCTCGGCCGCATGGCCGAAGTGTTGCTCCTGGGCGAGGGTCACGATGTAGCGTAATTCTGTAAGAGTCATAGCGGGCGTCCATGAAGTTGCGGGCCAAGCATACCGGCTGCAATCGATAGACGCACGTTATCAGAAGTTTGCTGGGGATTGAGCGGGGGCTGTCAAAGATGTGCTGAAAAACACGGTGGGAGGGAGCAAGCCCCCTCCCACAACCGCGTTGCTTAACGGCGACGCTTTTCGATGTTGTAGACAAACGGCGCGACGATCTCGACGCTGCCGCCTTTCAACATGTCGGCTGGCGGCTTGGGCAACGGCTGGGCACGACGGATCATGTCCAGGGTCGCGCGGTCCAGGTCGGCGTTGCCGGAGCGGCCCACCAGCTCATAGGACAGCACGTTGCCTTCGCCATCCACCACGAAGCGCAAGCGGTTCAGGCCTTCCTTGCCACGGGCCTGGGCGCCTGGCGGGTACTTCTTGTACTTCTGCAAATGCGCCAGCAACGTGCCTTCCCAGGACGCCTTGGCCGCCAACTGCTGCGGTGATGGGCCGGGTGCCGGCTGCGCCGATTTTTCAACCGGGGCATTGTTTTTCGGCGTATCGCTGGGCGGCTGCTCGGAGGGTTTCTCCTTGGGCGGCTCGGGTTTTTTCTCAACCGGTTTGGGCGGCTGCGGTTTGGGCTTGGGCTTGACCGGCTTGGGCACCTGGATAGTCGGCTTGGGCGCTTCGGCCAGTTTCGGCAACGGCGGTTCTTCCACCGGTGCCGGTGGTGGGGTTACCACCTTTGGCGGAGCCGGTGGCGGCGGCGGAGCAGGCGCGGGTGCCAGGTCGATGACCATGGCCGCCGGCGGCAGCACCACCGTACGCGGTGCCGACCAGTGGAGCGCGATGGCAATCGCGATGGCGTGCACGCCCAGCACGACGGCGAGGCTGGTGCCATAACGCGTCAGTTTGTGGCGCGTCGTGATCATTTCTTGGCTGCCGTCTCAAGTCCGACCAGGCCTACCTTGAGGTAGCCGGCCGCCCGCAGGGCATCCATCACGCTCATCAGGTCGCCGTAGTCCACGCCTTTGTCGGCCTGGAAGAAGATCGTCGTGTCTTTCTTGCCCTGGGTCTTGGCGTCGAGCACAGGTCCCAGGGACTCGGGTTTGACCTCTTCTTCGCCCAGGAACAGACGCTGGTCGGCCTTGACGCTGAGGAAAATCGGCTTCTCCGGACGCGGTGCCGGCTTGGCGCTGGACGCGGGCAGGTCAACCTTGATGTCGACGGTGGCCAAAGGCGCCGCGACCATGAAGATGATCAGCAGCACCAGCATCACGTCGATAAACGGCGTGACGTTGATTTCGTGGTTCTCGACGAGCTCGTCGTCGCCTTGATTCAAATGCAGGCCCATGGCCGATTACCCCACTTTCACCATGTGCGGTTGCGAGCTGCGCTCGGGAGGCAGGTGATCGAGGTCGCGGCTGACCAGCAGCAGCACTTCTGCCGACGCGTCCGACACCTGGGCCTTGTAGCCGGCGATCGAGCGGGCGAAGACGTTGTAGATCACCACCGCAGGGATGGCCGCCACCAGGCCCAGGGCCGTGGCCAGAAGGGCTTCGGCGATGCCAGGGGCAACGACGGCGAGGTTGGTGGTCTGGGTTTTGGCGATACCGATGAAGCTGTTCATGATGCCCCATACAGTGCCGAACAGGCCGACGAAGGGCGCGGTGGAGCCGATGGTCGCCAGCACGCCGGTGCCGCTGCTCATGTTGCGGCCGCAGGCGGCAACCAGTCGCTCCAGGCGGAAGGCTACGCGTTCCTTGATGCCTTCCTTTTCGCGGGCGTTGGTTGACAGACGCATTTCTTCGAGCGCGTCGTGCACCAGAGTGTTGGCCAGGGTGCCTTTTTTGGTCGCCGTTTCGCTGGCTTCCTTGAGGGTGGTGGCTTTTTTCAGGTGGACGATTTCAGCGCGCAAACGACGCTTGGCGCCCAGCAGCTCGAAGCCTTTGGCGATCCAGATAGTCCAGGTAATGATCGAGGCGATGGCCAGGCCGATCATCACGGCTTTCACCACCACGTCGGCGTTCTGGTACATGCCCCATGGGGACAGGTCGTGGGCCATGCCCAGGGTGTTGTTTTCTTCAAGTACGACGCCGGTGTCGTCGGCGGGGGCCGGCGCAGCAGGGTCGGTCGCTGCTGGCGTGGCGGCGGGTGCAGCCGGGGTCGTGACATTTTGCTCGGCAGCGGCGGGCGTTGCGGGAGCGCTGGCATCAGCGAATGCGGCGGTCGGTGCCAGCATTACGCTGAACAGCAACGCAGCAATCGCGCGCCAGGCGCGGGACGGGCTGTGCGGCTTGGTTGGCGAAGCGGGGGTTGTAATACGTGTCATGCTGGCCGGACCTGAGAAGAAAAAATGGAGTGATCGTCCTTCCAGACCCGTCGCGGGCCGAGGACAAATGGGCGGTCATTATTGCAAGTAATTCTTGTTAACTAAAGTGCCAGTGTTACTTTATTTCTATTTTTACTGGCCGCTGAACCCCGAGCGCAGCTAACCTGCGCCTTTGAGAATGGAGTTTTGTGATGTCTACGCCTTCTGTTGTAATTGCCGGTTGCGGCGATGTGGGTAGTCGGCTGGCTAGCCAGTTGCTGGCCTTGGAATGGGAGGTTCACGGCCTGCGGCGCGACATTTCGCGTCTGCCCGAGGGCGTCATTGGCATCGCCGGCGACCTGTTCAAAAAAGAGTGCCCCGACACCTGGCCGATCGGCGGGGTGGACTATCTGGTGTACTGCGCCGCTGCGACTGATCACGACGAGGCCGGCTATCGCGCGGCTTACGTGCAAGGGTTGCAGCATGTACTGGAGTGGCTGGATGACTATGGTCAGCAGCCCGGGCATCTGTTGTTTGTCTCCAGCAGCAGCGTTTATGGGCAGCAGAATGGCGAGTGGGTCGACGAAACGTCCGACACCCAGGCGCAGGGCTATTCCGGTCAAGTGATGCTGGAAGCCGAGCAAGTGGCGCTCAACAGTGGCATCCCGGCAAGCGTCGTGCGCTTGACCGGCATTTATGGCCCGGGTCGTGAGTGGCTGCTGACTCAGGTGCGCAAAGGTTATCGCGTGGCGACCGATCCACCTTTATATGGCAACCGCATCCACGCGGATGACGCGGCCGGCTTGTTGGCGTTTTTGTTGCGTCATGTGGAGCAGGGCGGTTCGCTGGACAAGGTCTATATCGGCGTGGACGACGAGCCTGCGCCGTTGGCCGACGTGGTGGGCTGGTTGCGTGATTACCTGGGTGTGACCGAATGGTCTGAGGATGCCAGCGTGCGGCGCGCGGGCAGTAAGCGATGCCGCAATGCGCGGATCAAGGCGCTGGGGTGGAAGCCGACTTACCCAACGTTCCGTGAAGGTTATGCGGCGATCCTCAAAGGCTGAAAATACCGTAAAAAAATGTGGGAAGGGGGCTTGCCCTAATGCCGTTCAGTTAAGCGCAGACTCCCTGTGGCGAGCAGGCTTGTCCTGTGTTGGGCTGCGCAGCAGCCCCACAACCAGGCGCTGAGCCGTATCAGGTACACCGCGTGTTGCTGGATTGGGGGCGCTTCGCACCCCAACGCGGGGCAAGCCCGCTCGCCACAATAAGCCCACACATTTTCCTTAACTGAACGGCATTAGCGCTTGCCCCCTCCCACATTTTGATCCCAGCTTTAATGGTGGTTACTTTTCGAGCAACCATTGGCGAGGGCCAGGGGTAAACGACGGCACCTCGTCCGCTTGCGCCGTATTCACCGCCTGAAAAATCTCCAACTGCTTGCCCTTGCGCGCAAAAATCCACGGGTTGCCCTGACCGTTCAGTTGCAGCCAGATGCTGTCGTAGCCGCCGCTCATGGAGGCGCAGTCGCCTGCCAGGCACAGCGAGTAGCGGTCCACGCCGGGCAAGCCGACAACTTTGCCGTCCGCCTGGAACTGCACCGTGGCGCCGTCGCCGAAACCGTCGGTGATTTTCCAGTCGCCGCCCATATAGGCCCCATACAGGGCGCGTTCGAAGTTGGCGCCCAATGGCGCGCCTTCTGGCGCAGGGTCCTTGGCGCGGGCAAAGAGCTGCTCGGGCTCGTTGTCGTTGGCCACTTGCAGCAGTTGCCGGCCTTTGCGCTTGAGCTCGGTGGCGGAGCTGCCGTAGAAGTCCACGCTCCAGGCGCCGGACTTCTCGCCGGCCAATTTGCCTTCAGCTACTTCAAAGCCGTTGTAATAACGCGCCTGCGCGGCCTTGGTGTTGACCTCCCATTCGAGGTTTGGGCCAAAGCGCTGCAACGCTTCACGCAAAGGACCGCCCTTGGCTGCTGCGTCGATGGCGACCTGATTGATCCAGGTGCCGCTTACATCCCGGTCGGCTGGATTGCTGGCGCAGCCGCCGAGCAACAAGGCGAGCAACGAAGAGGCTACAAGCGCTTTGCGCATCATGAAATCCTTCTGAAACGAGATCGGCGCAGCCTGTGCGGGCTGCGCCGGGTGTTTATTCGATGACCAGGATCGCGTCCATTTCGACCTGTGCGCCCTTTGGCAGGGCGGCGACGCCGATGGCCGCGCGGGCTGGGTACGGCTGTTCGAAATATTTGCCCATGATCTCGTTGACCTTGGCGAAGTGGCTCAGGTCGGTGAGGAAGATGTTCAGTTTGACGATGTCCTTGAACGAGCCGCCTGCTGCTTCGGCCACCGACTTGAGGTTTTCGAACACTTGTACGGTCTGTGCTTCGAAGCCTTCGACCAGTTCCATGGTCTTCGGGTCCAGCGGAATCTGGCCGGACATATAGACGGTATTGCCCGCCTTGATTGCCTGGGAGTAGGTGCCGATGGCGGCGGGGGCTTTGTCGCTGGTGATGACGGTCTTGGTCATGTGTGACTCCTTGTTAGAGGTGGCTTAGGCACGCATACGGGTGATGCGGATAACCCCGATCAAAGCGCGCAGCTTTTTGATTACGCGGGCCAGGTGCACGCGGTCGTGCACGCTGACCACCAACTGGACTACGCTGATGCGGCCATCGCGCTCGTCCATGCTGATTTTCTCGATATTGCCGTCGGCCGCATTGACGCTGCTGGCCAGCAGCGCGATCAGGCCACGCTGGTGTTCCAGCTCCACGCGCAGCTCGACGTTGAATTCGCCGGTAACATCCTTGGCCCACGAGAGCTGGATGCACTTTTCCGGGTTGTGGCGGATTTCGGTGATGTTGCGGCAGTTGTCCAGGTGCACCACCATGCCCTTGCCTGCCGACAGGTGCCCGACAATCGGGTCGCCCGGGATCGGCGTGCAGCACTTGGCATAGCTGAGCACCAGGCCCTCGGTGCCACGAATCGCCAGCGGGCCTTCGGGGCTGGGCAGTTGTTCGCCTTCGCCGAGCAGGCGCCGCGCCACCACATAGGCCATGCGATTGCCCAGACCGATGTCTTCCAGCAGGTCTTCGATGGTTTCCTGGCGATACTCGTGGAGCATTGCTTGCACGCGTTCGTGCGCGATCTTGTCCAGGGCGCTGTCGAAGCCGTTGAGCACCTTGTTCAGCAGGCGTTCGCCCAGGCTGATCGACTCGGAACGGCGCTGCAGTTTCAGCGCATGGCGGATGTGCGTGCGTGCCTTGCCGGTGACCACGAAGTTGAGCCAGGCCGGGTTCGGGCGGGCGCCCGGTGCGCTGACGATCTCCACCGTGGAGCCGCTTTGCAGCGGCTCGGACAACGGGGCGAGACGGCGATTGATCCGACAGGCAATGCAGCTGTTGCCGACGTCGGTGTGTACGGCGTAGGCAAAGTCGACCGCCGTGGAGCCTTTGGGCAGCTCCATGATGCGGCCTTTGGGCGTGAACACGTAGACCTCGTCCGGGAACAGGTCGATCTTCACGCTTTCGATGAATTCCAGAGAGTTGCCGGCCCGTTGCTGCATTTCCAGCACGCCCTTGACCCATTGACGAGCGCGGGCATGGGTGCCTTTGGGCTGCTCGTCGCCGCTGGATTTGTACAACCAGTGCGCGGCGATGCCGTTATTGGCCATTTCTTCCATTTCGCGGGTGCGGATCTGGATCTCGATCGGCACGCCGTGCATACCGAACAGGGTGGTATGCAGCGATTGATAGCCGTTGGCCTTGGGAATGGCGATGTAGTCCTTGAAGCGCCCCGGCAGGGGTTTGTACAAATTATGTACAGCGCCAAGCACACGATAGCAGGTGTCGACCTTGTCAACGATGATGCGGAACGCGTACACGTCCATGATCTCGTTGAAGGCCCGGCGCTTGCCGCGCATCTTCTTGTAGATACCGTAGATGTGCTTTTGTCGCCCGCTGACCTCGCCCTCGATTTCGTCGATGGCCAGGCAATGGCTCAACGACTCTTCGATCTTGTTGACGATTTCCTTGCGGTTGCCTCGGGCGCGTTTGACCGCCTGGTAGATGCGTGCCGAACGCATCGGGTGCATGGCCTTGAAGCCGAGGTCTTCGAATTCGATACGAATGGCATGCATGCCCAGCCGGTTGGCGATGGGCGCGTAGATTTCCAGGGTTTCCTTGGCGATGCGCCGGCGTTTTTCACCGGACAGCACTTCCAGCGTGCGCATGTTGTGCAGCCGGTCGGCCAGCTTGACCAGGATGACCCGAATGTCGCGGGCCATGGCCATGGCCATTTTCTGGAAGTTTTCCGCCTGGGCTTCGGCCTTGGTCTCGAAGTTCATCTGGGTCAGTTTGCTGACCCCGTCGACCAGTTCGGCCACGGTTTCGCCAAATTGCGCATTGAGCGCTTCCTTGGCAATGCCGGTGTCCTCGATCACGTCATGCAGCATCGCGGCCATCAGGCTCTGATGGTCCATGTGCATGTCGGCAAGAATATTGGCCACCGCAAGAGGATGGGTGACATACGCCTCGCCGCTGCGGCGGCGTTGACCGTCGTGGGCTTGTTCGGCGTAGAAATACGCTCGGCGGACCAGGTTGACCTGGTCGGGACCGAGGTAGGCCGATAAGCGATCGGCGAGGGCATCTATGCTCGGCAAAGTGTGAACTCCTGCCGAAGGCTGTGACCCCGCGCCGTGCTACGTCGACCAGGCATAGGCTTAGACGGCCTCGTTGGACTCGTCCTCGAACGCTGCAAACAGCGGTTCGTCTTCAACGATTTCAGCGTTGGCGATGAACTCGTAGCTCATCAGGCCTTCGGCGATTTCACGCAGGGCCACAACGGTAGGCTTGTCGTTTTCCCACTGGACCAAAGGCTCTTTGCCGCCAGTGGCCAATTGACGGGCACGCTTGGTAGAGAGCATGACCAGCTCAAAACGGTTATCCACGTGTTCTAGGCAGTCTTCAACGGTTACGCGGGCCATGGTATTCCTCGGAGCGAATGCAAGATGCGCGCTGCCCGGCTGGGCGAGCGGACTGAGCAGTTTAAAAAAACACCAGCGTTTAGGGAAGCGCTGATTTTAGCGACGCCCTTGCAAAACCGCTGCAAGTGCCAATGTAAGGCCCTTGCGGCGGTTTTGGGAAGGGTCAATCAGCCGAGCAGTTCGGCCAGTAACTTGCCGAAACGCTGCTGCTGGCGCTTTTGCTGGAGCTGATTGGCGCGGAAAATCGCCTTCAAGTCGTCCAGCGCGTGGGCAAAGTCGTCATTGATGATCAGATAGTCGTAGTCGACGTAGTGGCTCATTTCGCTGACGGCTTCGCGCATGCGGCCTTCGATGATCTCGTCGCTGTCCTGACCGCGGTTGGTCAGACGCTGGTGCAAGGCCTGGAGCGAGGGCGGCAGAATGAAGATCGAACGCGCCTTGGGCATCAGCTGGCGTACCTGCTCGGCGCCCTGCCAGTCGATTTCCAGGATCAGGTCATGGCCTTCGTCCAGGGTCTGCTGCAGGTGACTTTGTGAGGTGCCGTAGAGGTTGCCGAATACTTCGGCGCGCTCCAGAAAGTCGCCGTGCTCGATCATCTTGACGAACTCGGTACGCTCGACGAAGTGATAGTGCACGCCGTTCACTTCGCCCGGGCGCATGGCGCGAGTGGTGTGGGAGACCGAAATGCGGATCTGCTCGTCAGCGTCGGTCAAGGCCTTGACCAGGCTGCTCTTGCCCGCGCCCGAAGGGGCGGAAATGATGTAAAGGGTGCCGGTGCTGTGGGTCATGAAGGTTGCCTTACTCAATATTCTGTACTTGTTCGCGCATCTGCTCGATCAACACTTTGAGGTTGACCGCAGCCGTGGTGCTGCGCGGGTCAAACGCCTTGGAGCCGAGTGTATTGGCTTCGCGGTTGAGTTCCTGCATCAGGAAGTCCAGGCGCCGACCGGCGGCGCCGCCGGACTTGAGCACGCGGCGCACTTCGAGCATGTGGGTGCTCAGACGGTCGAGCTCTTCGGCGACGTCGCTTTTCTGCGCCAGCAGCACCATTTCCTGCTCCAGGCGCACGGGGTCGAGGTCGGCCTTCATGTCGGTGAAGCGGTCGAGCACCTTCTGGCGCTGGGTGGCGAGCATCTGCGGCACCAGCTCGCGCAGGATGACCACGTCGGCCTCAATGGCGGTCAGACGCTCGCTGATCAAGCGCGCCAGCTCGGCACCTTCGCGCTCGCGGCCTGCCTTGAGCTCCTTCAAACCCTGGGTGAACAGGGCGAGGGCCTGGGCATTGAGGGCCTGCGGATCGCTGGCGTCGGCCACCAGCACGCCGGGCCAGGCCAGCACTTCCAACGGGTTCAGGGCGGCCGGCTGCTTGATCAGACCTGCGATGGTTTCGGCGGCGGCGACCAATTGCGCGGCGCGCTCGCGATCCACTTGCAGCGGCTTGCCGGTGGTTTCTTCGGTAAAGCGCAGGGTGCATTCCAGCTTGCCCCGGGAGATGCCCTGGCGCAGGGCTTCACGCACGGCGCCTTCGAGGTCGCGGAACGATTCCGGTAGACGCAGGTGCGGCTCCAGGTAGCGGCTGTTGACCGAGCGCAGCTCCCAGCTCAGGGTGCCTTGGGCGCCGGCTTGTTCGACGCGGGCGAAGGCGGTCATGCTGTGCACCATGGAGGTACCTCGCGTTGCAGCCCGCAAACACGGGCTGATGGTTAAAGCTTTCTGTAGGGGCGAGCAAGCTCGCTCCCGCAGTCTGAAGGCGCGGGATTGTAGCGCAACGGGAGGAGCGCGCCCAAACCCGAGCATTCGTAACCGGATTTTAAGAAGTGCCCCGAATCGGTTCGCCGCTCTATAATGCTCGGCAGTTTTTCGTCCTCAGTACAGGAATCCCCTATGAAACGTCCAAGTGGTCGCGCTGCCGATCAGCTCCGCTCGATCCGCATCACCCGCAACTACACCAAACACGCCGAGGGATCCGTACTGGTCGAGTTTGGCGATACCAAGGTGATCTGCACCGTCAGCGTCGAAAACGGCGTGCCGCGGTTCCTCAAGGGCCAGGGCCAGGGTTGGCTGACCGCCGAGTACGGCATGCTCCCGCGTGCTACCGGCGAGCGTAACCAGCGCGAAGCCAGCCGTGGCAAGCAGGGCGGTCGTACCCTGGAAATCCAGCGCCTGATCGGCCGCTCCCTGCGCGCGGCCCTGGACATGTCCAAGCTGGGCGACGTGACCCTGTACGTCGACTGCGACGTGATCCAGGCCGACGGCGGCACGCGCACGGCGTCCATCACCGGCGCCATGGTGGCCTTGGTTGACGCACTCAAAGTCATCAAGAAGCGCGGCGGCCTCAAGGGCGGCGACCCGCTCAAGCAGATGATCGCCGCCGTGTCGGTGGGCATGTACCAGGGCGAGCCTGTGCTGGATCTGGATTACCTGGAAGACTCGGCCGCCGAGACCGACCTCAACGTGGTGATGACCAGCACCGGTGGCTTCATCGAAGTGCAGGGCACCGCCGAAGGCGCGCCATTCCAGCCGGCCGAGCTGAATGCCATGTTGGCCCTGGCCCAGAAAGGCATGACCGAGATTTTCGCACTGCAGAACGCCGCCCTGGCTGACTGAAATCCGCCTCAAGGAGAAGCGCCATGAATGACCAGCAACTACCGGTGCCCACGCCTTCGTACGAAGTGCGCCAGGGAGCAATGTTGTGCCATCTCGCGGCGTTTCTGGGGTTCGTGTTCCCCTTCGGCAGCGTCGTGGGGCCGCTGATCCTGTGGCAGATGAAGAAGGAAGTGGACCCGTTCATTGATGACCAGGGCAAGGAAGCCTTGAACTTCCAGATCACCGTGGCCATCGCCTGGATCGTCTGCATTGTGCTGGCGTTTGCGGTCATCGGTTTTTTCCTGATGACGGCCCTGGCCATCGCCAGTGTGGTGCTGACGATCATCGGTTCGATCAAGGCCAACAAGGGGATCGCCTATCGCTACCCCTTGACCTGGCGACTGGTCAAATAATGAGCACCCACAAAAAAACCGACAGCGATGTCGGTTTTTTTGTGCCTGGAAAAGACCTCAGATGGTCAGGGTCCAGTCGTAGTCCACGATCAGCGGCGCGTGCTGCGAGAAGCGCGGCTGGCGCGGCAGGCGTGCGCTGCGAACAAACCGGCGCAGTCCTGGGGTCAGCAACTGGTAGTCGAAGCGCCAGCCCAGGTTGAGCATCTCGGCCTGCTCGTTGTCTGGCCACCAGCTGTACTGGTCGCCTTCACGGCTGACTTCGCGCAGGGCATCCACATAGCCCATGTTGCCGACAATCTCGTCCATCCAGGCCCGTTCCGGCGCCAGGAAACCCGGGGATTGCTGGCTGTCGCGCCAGTTCTTGATATCCAGCTTCTGTTGCGCCACATACAGCGAGCCACAGTAAATGTACTCGCGACGTTTGCGCCGCTGTTTATCCAGGTAACGGGCGAAATCGTCCATTAGCTTGAACTTCTGGTTCAAGTCTTCATCGCCGTTCTGCCCCGAAGGGAGCAGCAAGGTCGCGATGCTGACCTTGTCGAAATCGGCTTGCAGGTAGCGCCCGTAGCGGTCGGCTGTCTCAAAGCCCAGGCCGCTGATGACCGCCTTGGGTTGCAACCGCGAATACAAAGCCACGCCACCTTGGGTGGGCACTTCGGCATCGCAGGCATAAAGGAAGTAGCCATCCAGTTGGAAGGCTGGGTCGTCCAGTTCAAAGGCGGAGGCGCGGGTGTCCTGCAGGCAGATGACGTCGGCATTCTGTGCTTGCAGCCAACTGAGCAAACCACGCTCGACTGCAGCCTGAATACCATTGACGTTCACACTGATGATCCGCATAAATGGCCCCAAAAATCGCGTGCGTGTATGATACACGCCGTCTACCTAATTAGCTAAATCCGTGGTATCTGAGGCTTTTTTCATGCAGGCGTATCAACGCGATTTCATTCGTTTTGCCATCGATCGCGGCGTTTTGCGCTTCGGTGAATTCACCCTGAAGTCCGGGCGCACCAGCCCGTATTTCTTCAATGCAGGCTTGTTCAACTCCGGTTCGGCGCTGGCTCAGTTGGGTCGTTTCTACGCGGCGGCCATCGTTGAAAGCGGGATTTCCTTTGACGTGCTGTTCGGCCCTGCCTACAAGGGCATCCCCCTGGCCGCCGCGACCGCCGTGGCCCTTGCCGAACATCACGGGCAGGATCTGCCTTGGTGTTTCAATCGCAAGGAGGCCAAGGCCCATGGCGAAGGTGGCAGCCTGGTGGGTGCACCGCTGACCGGCGACGTGCTAATCATCGACGACGTGATCACCGCCGGCACCGCGATCCGCGAAGTGATGCAGATCATCGCCTCGCAGGACGGCGCCAGGGCCGCCGGTGTGCTGATTGCGCTGAACCGCCAGGAACGCGGCAACGGCGAGTTGTCGGCCATCCAGGAGGTGGAGCGCGATTTCGGTATTCCGGTGGTGAGCATCGTGTCGTTGAACCAGGTGTTGCAGTTCCTGGAAGATGATCCGCAGCTCAAGCAGCATTTGCCGGCGGTGCGTGCGTACCGCGAACAGTTCGGCGTCTGACACCGATAGCGCTGTGTCAGAAAGACAATGTGGGAGGGAGCAAACCCCCTCCCACATTTTGATTACGGCGGTGTTCAGGGACGCTTGCGATTACTGATCAGCGTGCCCACGCCGGTATCGGTGAAGATCTCCAGCAGGATCGCATTCGGCACGCGGCCATCCAGGATCAACGAACTGCCGACCCCGCCTTGCACCGCTTCCAGCGCACAACGAATCTTCGGCAGCATGCCACCGTAGATGGTGCCGTCGGCGATCAGCTCATCCACCTGCTGCGTGGTCAGGCCGGTCAGCACCTTGCCTTCCTTGTCCATCAAGCCGGCGATGTTGGTCAGCAGCATCAGCTTTTCAGCCTTCAGCGCTTCAGCCACCTTGCCCGCCACCAGGTCGGCGTTGATGTTGTAGGACTCACCGTTGGCGCCCACGCCGATTGGCGCGATCACCGGAATAAAGTCGCCCTTGACCAGCAGGTTGAGCAGGTCGGTGTTGATGCCGATCACTTCGCCCACTTGGCCGATGTCGATGATTTCCGGTTGGGTCATCTCCGGTGTCTGACGGGTCACTGTCATTTTTTTCGCCCGGATCAGCTCCGCGTCTTTACCGGTCAGGCCGATGGCGCTGCCGCCGTGGCGGTTGATCAGGTTGACAATGTCCTTGTTGACCTGGCCGCCCAGGACCATCTCCACCACGTCCATGGTCTGCGCGTCAGTGACGCGCATGCCATCAATGAAGTGACTCTCGATCGACAAGCGCTTGAGCAGGTCGCCGATCTGCGGGCCGCCGCCGTGCACCACCACCGGGTTGATGCCCACGGCTTTCATCATCACGATGTCGCGGGCAAAGCCGGTTTTCAGCTCCTCGCTTTCCATGGCATTGCCGCCGTATTTGATCACCAGCGTCTTGCCGACGTAGCGTCGAATGTAGGGCAACGCTTCGGAAAGGACCTTGGCGGTATTGGCAGCAGCTTCGCGTTCGAGGGTCATGCAGGGCTCCGGGCAAAAAATCAGAACGGTAATTGGAGATCGGGGGCAACACGTTTCAACTGGGCGTGGAACACGTCCTTGATGCGCTGCAACTCAGCCTCGGTATCCGCCTCGAAACGCAGGACCAGCACCGGCGTGGTATTGGACGCGCGAACCAGGCCCCAGCCTTTGGCGTAATCGACGCGAACACCATCAATGGTGGTCAGGCTGGCGCCTTCGCCCCATTGTGCATCGTGCAATGTGTCAATGATGCTGAATTTGCTCTCCTCGGTCACATGGATATTGATCTCTGGCGTGGAAATATCATTCGGGAAGGTCTGGAACAGCTCTTCGCAGGTGGATTTTTCCTTGCTGAGGATCTCAAGCAGGCGCGCAGCGCTGTAGATGCCGTCGTCGAACCCGAACCAGCGCTCCTTGAAGAACACATGGCCACTCATTTCGCCAGCGAGCAGGGCGCCGGTTTCTTTCATTTTCTTTTTGATCAACGAATGGCCGGTCTTCCACATTAGCGGACGACCGCCGTATTCCTTGATCAGCGGCGTCAGGCGACGGGTGCATTTGACGTCGAAGATGATCTCCGCGCCAGGGTTGCGCGCTACCACGTCGCGGGCGAACAGCATCAGCAGGCGGTCCGGGAACACGATCTCGCCGGTTTCAGTCACCACGCCGACACGGTCGCCGTCACCGTCAAAGGCCAGGCCCACATCGGCACCGACTTCCTTGACCTTGGCGATCAGGTCCACCAGGTTTTCAGGTTTGCCCGGGTCCGGATGATGGTTGGGGAAGTGGCCATCGACGTCGCAGAACAGCGGGATCACTTCGCAGTTCAGGGCTTCGAGCAGCTGCGGAGCGATCACGCCGGCCGCGCCATTGCCGCAGTCCACCACCACTTTCAGGCGGCGCGCGAGTTTAACGTCACGGGTGATTTCATCGGAGTAGCGCTGCAGGATGTCGACCCGGGTGATGCTGCCCTGGCCGCTGGTCAGGTCATTGGTCTTCAGGCGCGTGTGCAGGGCCTGGATCTGTTCGTTGGCCAGGGTGTCGCCGGCAATGACGATCTTGAAGCCGTTGTAGTCTGAAGGGTTGTGGCTGCCGGTCAGCATCACGCCGGACTTGCCAGCCAGTACGTTAGCCGCGTAGTACAGCGCCGGCGTTGGCACCAGGCCGACGTCACTGACATGGCAGCCGCTGTCGGCCAGGCCCTGGATCAGTTGCTCCACCAGTTCCGGGCCGGACAAGCGGCCATCGCGGCCCACCGACACGTTCGGCTCGCCCTGGGCCAGGCTCTGGGAGCCGATGGCGCGGCCAATCCAATAGGCGGTTTCAGCGGTCAGGGTCTTGGGCACAACGCCACGAATGTCGTAGGCGCGGAAAATACTGTCGGGGAAGGTCGGGGCGACGCGGGGTGCGGTACTCATCGCGGGGGGAATCTCCATAAGAAAGGGGCAAGGCTGGCCTTTAACTGACTGACCGGCAGGCTCAAACTGAAGGGTATGACGGCGTTTTCGGCGGGGAGTTCGTAGTGCAAAAAGGCCATCGGCGCGTCAGCGTCTGCCCTACTAAAGCGTAATGCCTTGATTTTTCTGAGAAAATCTCGCTGATTAAATCCGCGCATTCTTCATCCTGAAAAGCCATGCGGTGGCGTCTGGCCGGATAAACGCATCCGGCCAGATTCAGCTTAGTCAGTGGCTGCCAGAATGCCCAAAACCACCTGCGCCGCGTTGTGTTTCATCAAATTCCTGGACCAGTTCGAATTGCGCCTGCACCACGGGCACCAGCACCAGTTGGGCGATGCGTTCGCCTACGGCAATGTTGAACGCTGTCTGACCACGGTTCCAGCACGACACCATCAGCTCGCCCTGGTAGTCGGAGTCGATCAGGCCCACCAGGTTGCCCAGCACGATGCCATGTTTGTGGCCAAGGCCCGAGCGCGGCAGGATCAGCGCGGCCAGGCCCGGGTCGCCGACGTAGATCGACAGGCCGGTGGGAATCAGGATCGTCTGGCCTGGTTCGAGAACGGTGTCCTGCTTGAGCATGGCGCGCAGGTCCAGACCGGCGGAACCGGGGGTGGCGTAGGCGGGCAGCGGGAAGTCGGTGCCGATGCGGGGGTCGAGGATCTTGGCTTGCAAAGCGTGCATGGAGATTAAACCTGGTTCAGCCGTAGGGCGATAAAAGAGATCAGTTGGCGGGCAATCTTGCCCTTGCTGGTCTGGGCGAAAAGGGTGGCGTGCAGCTCGCGGTCAATCACGCTGCAGGCGTTTTCCTCGCTGTTGAAGCCGATGCTGGGGTTGGCGACATCATTGGCAACGATCAGGTCGAGGTTTTTATCTTTCAGTTTGCGTGCTGCGTAGTCGAGCAGGTGTTCGGTCTCGGCCGCGAAGCCGACGCTGAACGGGCGGTCCGGGCGGGTGGCGATGGTGGCCAGGATGTCCGGGTTGCGCACCATTTGCAGGAGCAGGCCGTCACCGTTTGTAGGGTCTTTCTTGAGCTTTTGCGGGGCGATGACTTCCGGGCGGTAATCCGCAACCGCTGCCGAGGCGATAAACAGGTCGCACGGAATCGCGGCTTCACAGGCTGCCAGCATGTCCCGGGCGCTGACTACGTCGATTCGCGTGACGCGATCGGGGGTCGGCAGATGCACCGGGCCGGTGATCAGGGTGACGCGCGCGCCTGCCTCGACCGCCGCTTCCGCCAGGGCAAAGCCCATTTTTCCTGAGCTATGGTTGGTGATGTAGCGCACCGGGTCGATGTTTTCCTGGGTCGGGCCTGCGGTAATCAGCACGTGCCTGCCGGTCAGCGCCAGGTGCTGGAAGCACTCGGCGGCGCACAGCGCCAGATCGTTGGCTTCGAGCATGCGGCCCATGCCGACGTCGCCGCAGGCTTGGCTGCCGGATGCCGGGCCGAACACCTTGAGGCCACGGCTTTGCAGGAGCTGGGTGTTGGCCTGGGTGGCCGGGTCGCGCCACATGGCCTGATTCATCGCCGGGGCAATGGCGACGGTGGCGTCGGTGGCCAGTACCAGGGTGGTCAGCAGGTCATCGGCGATGCCTTGGGCCAGGCGCGCGATCAGGTCGGCGGTGGCCGGAGCGATGAGCACCAGGTCTGCCCATTTGGCCAGTTCGATATGGCCCATGGCAGCTTCGGCGGCCGGGTCCAGCAGGTCCAGGTGAACCGGGTGGCCCGACAGGGCCTGCATGGTCAGCGGCGTGATGAACTCGCTGCCGCCGCGGGTCATGACCACGCGCACTTCGGCGCCCTGGTCCAGGAGCCTGCGAACCAGCTCTGCGCTCTTGTAGGCGGCAATGCCGCCGCCGACGCCGAGAACGATGCGTTTCCGATACAGACGCTGCATTGGTTTGCCTTTCCAGTTCAGTGAAGCCAGTTCAGTGACGCCTGCGATGCCTGCTCCCCAGGTGAAATCGCAGGCAAAAAAGAGGGCCTACGATAACACAGCGTCCGCCTGGCAACAGCGGCGCGCAGGGTGCATATGGAGAGGGGCGTGACATGAGTATTCGCGATTGGCCAGCCGCTGAGCGGCCGCGGGAGAGGCTTCTGGAATGGGGGGCGGCGAGTCTGTCAGACGCCGAATTGCTGGCAATCTTTCTGCGTACCGGGGTGTGCGGTCTGAGCGCGGTGGACCTGGCGCGCCATCTGTTGACGCGCTTTGGCGGCCTGCGTCCGCTGCTGGAGGCCAGCCAGACACTGTTCAATCAGCAACTGGGCCTGGGCCCGGCAAAATACGCCCAGCTGCAGGTGGTAATGGAAATCGCCCGGCGCCATATGGCCGAGGGTTTGCGCCATTATTCGGTGCTGGAAAGCCCCGAAGCCGTGCGCGATTACCTCAAGGCGCTGCTGCGCCATGAACCTCACGAGATTTTTGGCTGCCTGTTTCTTGATTCCAGGCATCGCGTGCTGGGTTTCGAGGCATTGTCCCAAGGCACCATCGACAAGGCGCAGGTTTATCCCAGGCAGGTGGTCAAGCGTGCGCTGGCCTACAACGCGGCGGCGTTAATCCTGTGTCACAACCATCCTTCGGGCAGTGCCGAACCCAGTGCGGCTGATCGAAAATTGACCAGGACCTTGCAAAGCGCCCTGGAAATGGTGGATGTGCGGGTGCTGGATCACATCATCGTGGGTGACGGTGATCCATTATCGATGGCGGAGTACGGCTGGATGTAACGTCACCTGCCGCAACGATCAGGGTTTGACATTGACCCTGGAGAAATCCTGCCGGCCAAACGGACTCACCTGGTACCCCTCGACATTCTTGCGCGTCAGGGCAAACGCCGTTGGATGTGCCAACGGCAACCACAGCGCCTGTTGCTGGATCTGCGCCTGGGCCTGCTGGTACAGCTTGCTGCGCACCCCTTGTTCGCTGGTGGTCTTGCCGGCGCTGATGAGTTTGTCCAGCGCAGGGTCGCAATAGCGGGCGAAGTTGGTGCCGGATTTGACTGCCGCGCAGGAAAACTGCGGGGTCAGGAAGTTATCCGGGTCGCCGTTGTCACCCGCCCAGCCCATGAACAGCAGGTCATGCTCACCTGCCTTGGCGCGGCGGATCAGCTCGCCCCACTCGATCACGCGGATCTCGGCCTTAATGCCGACCTTGGCCAGGTCTGCCTGCAACAGTTGTGCGCCCAGACTCGGGTTGGGGTTCAGCAGGCTGCCAGTGGGACGCGTCCAGAGGGTGGTTTTGAAGCCGTCCTTGAGTCCGGCGCGCGCCAGCAGGGCTTTGGCCTTGGCGAGGTCCTGTGGATAGCCCGGCAAGTCCTTGGCGTAGCTCCAGGTGTTGGGTGGGAACGGACCGTTGGCTGCCTCGGCGGTGCCTTCAAACACCGCTTTAAGGTAACTGTCCTTGTCAAAGGCCAGGTTGATGGCCTGGCGCACTTCCGGTTTGTCCAGCGGCGGATGCTGGCTGTTGATGGCAACGAAAGCGGTCATGAACGCTGCGGTTTTTTCCACCTTGAGCGCCGGGTCTTTCTCGGCTTCGCTCACGTCCAGAGGCTTGGGCGACAGGGCGATCTGGCATTCATCACGGTGCAGTTTCTGCAGACGCACATTGGCGTCCGGGGTAATGGCAAAGATCAGGTTGTCCACCGCCGGTTTACCGGCGAAATACTCCGGGTTGGCCTTGTAGCGCACCACGGCGTCCTTCTGGAACCGCGTAAAAATGAACGGGCCGGTGCCGACGGGCTGGCTGTTGAGCTTCTCCGGAGTGCCGGCCTTGAGCAGTTTGTCGGCGTATTCGGCCGGGTAGATCGAGGCAAAGCCCATGCTCAGCGTCGCGAGGAAGGTCGAGTCGGCGTGATCCAGAGTAAAGCGCACCGTCAGCGGGTCGAGGGCATCGATCTTCTTGACCAGCGTGGGTAATTGCAGCGATTGCGCGTGGGGGAAGCCGCTCTGGGCGATCTTGTGCCAGGAGTTGGCCGGGTCGAGCATGCGTTCGAAGCTGAAGCGCACGTCTTCAGCTGTGAGGGTGCGGCTCGGAGTGAAATACGCGGTGCGATGGAATTTCACGTCGGGGTGCAGCTTGAAGGTGTAGGTCAAGCCGTCCGGCGAAACATCCCAGCTGTCCGCCAGGCTCGGCACCAGCTTGCCGCTGTTCGCGTCGTAGTCCACCAGACGGTTCATCAGCACATCGGCCGAGGCATTGGTGGTAGTCAGCGAGTTGTATTGCACCACATCGAACCCTTCGGGGCTGGCCTCGGTGCACACGCTCAGATTGGTGGCCGCAGACGCCAGCGGGGCGATGAAGAAAGGGGCTAGCAAGAGCGGTAGGGCAGCGAGGCGCATGGTCGGTTTCCTTTGCAGATCGAAGGCCCATCTGCGAGTGCAGTCTGGAAAAGTCCTACCGTAGTGGTCTGATGAATAAATGACTAGCCCATTTTTGCCTGTGCTTTTGCCGTAAATGCTGTTTTGATGGCGCCTCAGACGGTAACGCGCTGCGCTTTGCGGCGCGCACGGGCGCTGAAAATCATTCTGTGCGACGAGCGGTCGGCTATGGCAGCGGCCCCTCCTGGCAACGGTTCAGGCGGCAACTGCGCAGATTTACGCCGGTAAAAACATACGGGCTGTTGTTGCGTCAGGGTCTTTCTGGTATAAAGCAGCGCTCTTTTCTAGGGGCCCGGTTCCTTCACTGTAGGTGTAGCCGGTAAGACCCTTAAAGAAACGCGGCGCCTGGCGCCAAATGACTGAGAGATTAAGCGGCCAACCCATGCCGGGTTGGGCATGTGGTTTTAGAGGGCTGAGGCATGTCGAGAGTCTGTCAAGTTACCGGTAAGGGTCCGGTGACTGGGAATAACATTTCCCACGCAAATAACAAAACCCGTCGTCGTTTCCTGCCGAACCTGCAGCATCACCGCTTCTGGGTTGAAGAAGAGAAACGTTTTGTTCGCCTGCGTGTATCTGCCAAAGGCATGCGTATCATCGACAAGCGTGGCATCACTGTCGTGCTGGCCGAAATCCGCGCCGCCGGCAAGATCTAAGGAGCTCTATCATGCGTGAATTGATTCGAATGATCTCTAGCGCCGGTACTGGTCACTTCTACACTACCGACAAGAACAAGCGTACTACTCCGGACAAGCTCGAAAAGAAAATGTTCGACCCGCGCGTTCGCAAGCACGTGATCTACAAAGAAGGCAAAATCAAGTAATTGATTTTCCTCCTTGTGAAAAAAAGCCCGTCTCTCACGATTCGGGCTTTTTTTTGCCTGGGATTTGCCTGATCAGGTTTTCTGTTCGAACACCACATAGATCTTGCGGCAAGCCTCCAGCACTTCCCAGGTGCCGCTGAAGCCGGCTGGTATCACGAAGCGGTCGCCAGCACGCAGGGTCTTGGCGTTGCCCTCGCCATCCCGCAACACCGACACACCCTGCACAATCTCGCAGTACTCGTGTTCGGTGTAATTGACCTTCCACTGCCCGACGTCCCCTTCCCACACCCCGGCACTCATCTGGCCGCATGGACTGTTGTAGTGGTTGTAGAGAGTCTGTTCGGGATCGCCCTTGAGGATTTTTTCGGCGGCAGGGCGATAGCGTTCGGGGGCGGTGCTGGCTTGGCTGAAGTCGACGATATCCTGGATGCTCATGTGCGTGTCCCGTCTGGCCTGCGGTAGGAGAGCCCAAAGTCTATGTTTATTAAAATGAACATCGCAAGGGCGTTTTCCGGCGTTATGTCAAATATATTGAAACATCACCAGCCGCTGGTTTAGGGTGGCAGCTGCCTTGAGCCGAACAGCAGGCTGGCCGGGCACGCATTCTTTAAGGCGGCCGGGGGGATAGCCCCCGGCCCTTGTACTCATAAGAGGAGGACACTTGCATGACCACCCTGACCCGTGCCGACTGGGAACAACGCGCCAAGGACCTGAAGATCGAAGGTCGCGCCTATATCAATGGCGAATACACCGCCGCCGCTTCCGGTGACACCTTCGAGTGCATCAGCCCGGTTGACGGCCGCCTGCTGGCTACCATCGCCAGCTGTGACGTCGCCGACGCCCAGCGCGCCGTGGAAAACGCCCGCGCCACCTTCAATTCCGGTGTCTGGTCGCGACTGGCGCCGGCCAAGCGCAAAGCCACGATGATCCGTTTCGCCGCGCTGCTCAAGGCCAATGCCGAAGAGCTGGCGCTGCTTGAGACCCTGGACATGGGCAAGCCGATCAGCGACTCCCTCAACATTGATGTGCCCGGTGCCGCCAATGCACTGAGCTGGAGCGGCGAGGCGATCGACAAAATCTACGACGAAGTCGCCGCTACCCCTCACGATCAGCTGGGTCTGGTCACCCGCGAGCCGGTCGGCGTGGTGGGTGCCATCGTGCCGTGGAACTTCCCACTGATGATGGCCTGCTGGAAGCTGGGCCCTGCGCTGTCCACCGGCAACTCGGTAATCCTCAAGCCGTCCGAAAAGTCCCCGTTGACCGCCATCCGCATCGCCGCCCTGGCCGTTGAAGCCGGTATTCCCAAAGGCGTGTTCAACGTGCTGCCGGGCTACGGCCACACCGTGGGTAATGCGCTGGCGCTGCACATGGACGTCGACACCCTGGTGTTCACCGGTTCAACCAAGATCGCCAAGCAACTGTTGATCCGCTCCGGCGAATCGAACATGAAGCGCGTGTGGCTGGAAGCCGGCGGCAAGAGCCCGAACATCGTGTTCGCCGATGCGCCGGACCTGCAGGCCGCCGCCAAATCCGCCGCCAGCGCCATCGCCTTCAACCAGGGCGAAGTCTGCACCGCCGGTTCGCGCCTGCTGGTCGAGCGCTCGATCAAGGACAGCTTCCTGCCTCTGGTGATCGAAGCCCTCAAAGGCTGGAAGCCAGGCAACCCGCTGGACCCGGCCACCACTGTCGGCGCGCTGGTGGACACCCAGCAGATGAACACCGTGCTGTCTTACATCGAAGCCGGCCATGCGGACGGCGCCAAGCTGGTCGCCGGCGGCAAGCGCATCCTCGAGGAAACCGGTGGCACCTATGTCGAGCCGACGATCTTCGACGGCGTGACCAATGCCATGAAGATCGCCCAGGAAGAGATCTTCGGCCCGGTGTTGTCGGTGATCACCTTCGACAGCGCGCAAGAGGCGGTCAGCATCGCCAACGACACTGTCTACGGCCTGGCCGCTGCGGTGTGGACCGCCGATATCTCCAAGGCGCACCTGACCGCCAAGGCGCTGCGTGCAGGCAGTGTGTGGGTCAACCAGTACGACGGCGGCGACATGACCGCGCCGTTTGGTGGTTTCAAGCAGTCGGGTAATGGCCGCGACAAGTCGCTGCATGCGTTCGACAAATACACCGAACTGAAGTCGACCTGGATCAAGCTCTAAGTCACACCGCTGTCCAAAACTGTGTGACATGTATGAACTCTGTGGGAGGGGGCTTGCTCCCTTCCACAGCTGATGTGCCATGGTTTTCAGAGCATGCGTTCGAGGCCGACCGACGTGGCGAACCACGCATTGAAGCGCCGCCACCAGTTGCCCGGCTCGCGGGTCAGGGTGTGCAACTGGCCGTTATCCTCGGTCACCCACACCACATTGCCATCCTGCAGTTTTGCCTCATAACTCAACGGCGGTGCCATGCCTTGCAGCGCCAGGTTGCGCACGTGTTCGGCCAGTTCCGGGCTGTCGACCAGCACGCCCACTTCGGTGTTCCACAACACTGAGCGCGGGTCGAAGTTGAATGAACCGATAAACGACTTCTCCCGGTCGAAGATCATTGCCTTGCTGTGCAGGCTGGAGTCCGAGCCCCGGAAGCTGCCGCGCCGGAACAGGTGCGGCCCGCTGCCGGCACTGGGGTCGCCGGGTTGGCGGCGCAGTTCATAGAGTTTCACGCCATGCTCCAGCAGCGCCTTGCGATAGGGCGCATAGCCGCCGTGCACGGCGGGTACGTCGGTGGCTTCCAGAGAGTTGGTCAACAGGCTCACCGACACACCGGCGTCGGCGCGTCCGGTCAGGTACACGAGCCCGGGCTGGCCGGGCACGAAGTACGCCGAAATCATCATCAGCTCTTGCTTGACGCCGTCCAACTCCGGTGCCAGTTGGGTGGTCAGCAGCAGGCGCGGGTCGGGGTCGGCCTTGGCCAGGACCTTGCTCGGCGCGTCCCACAGCGCCTGGTTCCAGGCCCAGATCAGTTCGCGCCGCCAGATGTCCATGCGTGGTTGGGTCTGATAGGTGCGCAAGCGGTTGTACAGCGCATGATTCTGCTGGCGCGACTCGGCCAGCGAGGCCTCCAGCCGCTTGCGCGCAACCGCCAGGTCGCCTTTGGTGGGCACGTTGGAAACAAACTCATCGATGGGCTTGCTCAGGGCGCTGTTCCAGTACTGATCGAAACTGTGGCCCAGTTGCTCGGCCACCGGTCCGACGCTGAGCATGTCGATATCGGTGAAATTCAGGTTCGGCTCGGCGTCAAAATACTCGTCCCCCAGGTTGCGACCGCCCACGATGGCCACGCTGTTGTCCGCCAGCCAAAGCTTGTTGTGCATGCGCCGGTGTTGCAGTGACAAATTGAACAGGCGGCCCATGGCCCGGGTTACGCCAGTGCTGCGCCCCAGGTGCAGCGGGTTGAACAGGCGAATATCGATTTTGGGGTGGGCGGCGAGGGTGGCGATGATCTGGTCGAGGCCGTCGCTGGTGGTGTCATCCAGCAGGATGCGGATGCGCACGCCACGGTCGGCGGCCTTGAGCAGTTCATCCACCAGCATGCGCGTGCTGATGCCGTCGTGAACGATGTAGTACTGCAGGTCGAGGCTGCTCTGGGCATTGCGGATCAATTCGGCGCGGGCCATGAAGGCTTCGCTGCTGTTGGGCAGCAGCCGAAAGCCAGACTGACCCTGGTGTGGCGCCGCCTGGGCCTGGATCGAGCGGCCGAATGACGATTGCGCGGCGGGCAGCGCGTCGCTGGGGATGCGCGGTGCGGTCTTGGTGGCGCAACCGCCCAGCGCCAGGGCGCCCAACAGGCAAAACGGTAAAAGCCGTCGAATCGTCAAGGGCGTGGGTTCCAGATCAGGGCGGTGGTCGATATCTGACGGCGAGTTTACGCAAAAGGTCAGTGTGACGCGTCGGCCAGCATATCGCTCGCGGCAGCGCCGACCTTGCGCACCGCTTCTTCAATCTGCGGCGTCGGCCTGGCAGCGTAGTTCATGCGCAGGCAATTGCGGTACTTGCCCGACGCAGAAAAGATGCTGCCCACTGCCACCTGCACGCCTTGTTCCATCAAAACGCGGTTGAGCTTCAAGGTGTCGAAGCCCTCCGGCAGTTCTACCCACAGCATGAAGCTGCCCTGCGGTCGGCTGGCGCGGGTGCCAGCGGGAAAATAGCGGCTCACCCAATCGAGCATCAGGTCGCGCTGACGCTGATATTGCGTGCGCATGCGCCGCAAGTGCGGTTCGAAATACCCGCCCTTGAGAAATTCGGCAATCGCAATCTGCGGTTGCGTGGCGGTAGAACCCGTGCTGATGTATTTCATGTGCAGCACCCGCTCCAGGTAACGGCCGGGCGCCACCCAGCCAATGCGCAGGCCCGGCGCCAGGGTTTTCGAGAACGAACTGCACAGCAATACACGGCCGTCTTCGTCGAAGGATTTGAGGGTGCGCGGGCGCGGGTAGCTGTAGGCCAGTTCGCCATACACGTCGTCTTCGATGATCGCGACGTCAAAACGCTGGGCCAGCGTCAGCAATGCGCGCTTGCGTGCCTCGGGCATGATGTAGCCCAGCGGGTTGTTGCAGTTGGGGGTCAGTTGAATGACTTTGATCGGCCACTGTTCCAGGGCCAGCTCAAGCGCTTCCAGGCTGATGCCGGTGAGCGGATCGGTGGGGATTTCCAGGGCTTTCATGCCCAGCCCCTTGAGGGTCTGCATGGCGCCGTGAAAGCTGGGCGAGTCCACCGCCACGATATCGCCGGGTTCGCAAATCGCGTGAATGCTGGCCGACAGCGCTTCGTGGCAGCCGGTGGTGATCACAATGTCTTCGGCGGTCAGTTGGCAACCGGAATCCAATGACAGCCGTGCAATCTGCTCACGCAGTTCCATACAGCCGAGGATAGTGTCGTAATACAGGCCCGGCAGGTCCTGGCGTCGACTCACGCGGGCGAGGCTGCGCAACAGCGGCTTGAGGGTGGGCGACAATACATCCGGCATGCCGCGGCCCAGCTGTATGACATCCTTGCGTGGCACGGTGCGGATCAGTTCCAGCACCTGATCCCACTGCGAGATCTCAACCGGTCGCTGCGCCGGACGGCCCACTTCGGGCAGCGCCGGCAGTTCACGGCCGACGGGTACGAAGTAGCCCGACTTGGGTTTGGGCGTTGCCAGGCCGCTGTCTTCCAGCACGCGATAGGCCTGTTGCACGGTGCTCAGACTGACGCCGTGCTCCACGCTCAAGGCCCGCACCGAGGGCAGGCGGTCACCAGGGCGGTAGAAGCCCTGTTCGATCCGGGAGCCAAGCACTTCGGCAAGATTGACGTAAAGGGTCATGGCGGCCACTCCCGGGGACCAATACAGATAGGCGGAAAATACAGGATTCAGCCATGAATGGGCAGTATCTGTATGGATTTAATAACGCTTGGTTGGATCTGTATTGGTTGTGCCAAAGCCCCCATGCTTGTCACTCAAGGCAACGAGCCAACAAGGGGCGGCAACATGAACGGGATCTGCGATGTGCGGCTGGCGTTACGGGGTCAGGAACTGGAAGCCGGGCAGCGGCGCGTGCGGTTGGCGCCGGCCCGGGAACGCTGGGATTTGTTCTGGCTGCGTCGCCATACCCGCAAAGCGCTGCTGGCGCTGACTTGCGAGCAGTTGCGCGACATCGGCCTGACTGAGGAACAGGCGCACGAGGAAGGCCTCAAGCCCTTCTGGCGCGGATGATCACATCAGTTCTTTGAGACGATGCCAGAGCATGCCCAGGGCCAGCAGCGGTGAGCGCAAGTGCTTGCCGCCGGGGAAGGTCATGTGCGGCACCTGGGCGAACAAGTCGAAGCGTCCCTGCTGCTGGCCGCTGATGGCTTCGGCCAGCAGCCTGCCGGCCAGGTGCGTGGCGTTCAGTCCGTGGCCCGCGTAGGCCTGGGCGTAATACACGTTGGGTTGGTCCGCCAGCCGGCCGATCTGCGGCAGGCGGTTGGCGCCGATGCCGATCATGCCGCCCCATTGGTAGTCGATCTTCACGTTGGCCAGTTGCGGAAATACGCTCAGCATCTTGGGCCGCATGTAGGCGCCGATATCCTGGGGATCGCGCCCGGAATAATGGCAGGCACCGCCGAACAGCAGGCGGCGGTCGGCCGACAGGCGGAAGTAATCCACCGTCACCCGCTGGTCGCACACGGCCATGTTCTGCGGCAACAGTCTGGCGGCCTGCGCCTCATCCAGAGGTTCGGTGGCGATGATATAGCTGCCGGCGGGCAGCACCTTGCCGCTCAAGTGTGGGTTGAGCCCGTTCAGATAAGCATTGCAGGCCAGTACCAGGGTCTTGGCACGTACCTGACCCTGAGCGGTGTGCACCGTGACCTCGGGGCCGTAGTCGATGCGCGTCACCTCGGACTGTTCGAACAACTGCACCCCCAGTTGCTGCGCGGCGGCAGCTTCGCCCAGCGCCAGGTTCAACGGGTGCAGGTGCCCGGAACCCATGTCGATCATGCCGCCCACATACCGCTCGGAGCCGATCACACTGCCCATTTCGCTGGCTTGCAACAGGCGCACTTCGTGGCGATAGCCGAGGCTGCGCAGTTCTTCGGCGTCTTCGGCCAGGCCTTGCAGGTCGCGGGCCTTGTTGGCCAGGTCGCAATAGCCCCAAGTCAGATCGCAGGGGATCTGGAAGCGCTCGACGCGTTCACGCACGATTTCCACCGCTTCCAGGCCCATGCGTTTCATCTGGCGCACGCCGTCGCTGCCGATCACATTGGCGAACTGGTCCAGGCCGTGACCAACGCCGCGAATCAGCTGGCCGCCATTGCGCCCGCTGGCGCCCCAGCCGATTTTGCGCGCCTCCAGTAACACCACCTTGAAACCGCGTTCGGCCAGCTCCAGCGCCGTGTTGAGCCCCGAATACCCCCCGCCGATCACACACACGTCTGCGCTCATCTCGCCTGCCAGCGCCGGGTAATCGGGCTGCGGCACGCTGCTGGCGGCGTAGTAGGACGTGGTGTGCCGGGCGCTGGTGGTCATGGGAGCCTCCCTGTGTGAAAAATTTGACGCAGGATACAACGGTCGGGCGGAGCTGTCTGTGGGCGGCGTTTTGCGGCAGAATCCACGCCTGTCCGCCGTTTGGTATGGGTCTTGATGAGTTGCAACAGCCAGAAAATCAGCGCCCTGCGCAAGCAGATTCCTTCGTTCGAGTGTGTCCCCGGCTGCCATGACTGCTGTGGGCCGGTGACCACCTCGCCCGAGGAAATGTCACGCCTGCCGCGCAAGACTGCCGCCGAGCAGGACGCGGCGATGGATGAGCTGAATTGTGTGCACCTGGGCCCCAATGGCTGCACCGTATATGACGAGCGGCCGCTGATTTGCAGGCTGTTTGGCACCACCCCAACCCTGCCTTGCCCCAACGGGCGGCGACCGGTGGAGTTGATCCATCCGCGGGTGGAGAAGCAGATTCACGACTACATGGGCAGCACTCGGCAGGTGCTGGTCTAGCCAGTTGAATGTACGGAGTCAATGTGACCACTAGTCCGGAATCGGCAGGTTCAGGCTCTCCTTCACCTCTTCCATCACGATATAGCTCTTGGATTCGCGTACATGGGGCAGCTTGAGCAGGATGTCGCCGAGCAATTTACGGTATGACGCCATCTCGGAAATCCGCGCCTTCACCAGGTAGTCGAAGTCACCTGACACCAGATGGCACTCCAGCACATGGGGCAGCTTCAGCACGGCGCGGCGGAATTCCTCAAACGTGTCGCCAGACTTGTAATCAAGGCTGATCTCGACAAATACCAGCAAACTTCCCTTCAAATGCTGCGGATTGAGCCGCGCGTTATAGCCCATGATGATCCCCTCGCGCTCCAGGCGCCGCACCCGCTCGGTACAGGGCGTGGTCGACAGCCCGACCTTTTCCCCCAGCTCGGTGAACGAAATACGTCCATCGGTTTGCAGGATGCGCAGGATATTGCGGTCGATCTTGTCCAGCTCCCGCTTGGTCTGGGTGTTGGTACGCATAGGGGATACGCCTCTGTGAAAAGGGTTTTTGCCGAGAATTGTCGCCAAATATAGGCACTTATATAGTGAAATGCACTGGACATTCTTTTTTACACTGCCCCCATCATTGCTCCAATAACACACGTCAGCGGCTGAGCCCGCGATGAGGATAAAAAATGCGCGTTCTGGTTTTGGGTAGCGGCGTCATTGGTGTGACCAGTGCCTACTATTTGGCACGGGCCGGCTATGAGGTGGTCGTGGTCGACCGTCAGCCTGCCGCCGCCATGGAAACCAGCTTCGCCAACGCCGGCCAGGTGTCGCCTGGCTATGCCTCGCCCTGGGCCGCGCCGGGTGTGCCGCTCAAGGCGATCAAGTGGTTGTTGCAACGTCACGCGCCGCTGGCGATCAAGGCCACTGCCGATATCGATCAATACCTGTGGATGGCGCAGATGCTGCGCAACTGTACGGCCAGCCGCTATGCGGTGAACAAGGAACGCATGGTGCGCCTGTCCGAGTACAGCCGCGATTGCCTCGACGAATTGCGTGCAGAAACCGGCATTGCCTACGAAGGCCGCAGTTTGGGGACGACGCAGTTGTTCCGCACCCAGGCGCAGCTCGACGGCGCCGCCAAGGACATCGCCGTGCTGCAGGAGTCAGGCGTGCCGTTCGAGTTGCTCGACCGCGCCGGCATTGCCCGCGTTGAGCCGGCCCTGGCCAATGTCACCGACATTCTTGCCGGCGCACTGCGCCTGCCGAACGATCAGACCGGCGATTGCCAACTGTTCACCACGCGCTTGGCCGACATGTGCAGGCAGTTGGGGGTGGAGTTTCGCTTCGAACAGGATATTCAGCGCCTCGACTGGGCTGGCGACCGCGTCAATGGCGTATGGGTCGACGGCAAGCTGGAAACCGCGGACCGCTACGTATTGGCCCTGGGAAGCTACTCGCCCAAGCTGCTCAAACCGCTGGGGATCAAGGCGCCGGTTTACCCGCTCAAGGGTTACTCATTGACCGTACCGATCACCAACCCGGCAATGGCGCCAACGTCGACCATTCTCGACGAGACCTACAAGGTCGCCATCACCCGTTTCGACAACCGCATCCGCGTCGGTGGCATGGCTGAAATAGCCGGCTTTGACCTGTCGCTGAACCCGCGTCGACGTGAAACCCTGGAGATGATCGTCAACGACCTTTATCCTCAGGGCGGCGATCTGGCCCAGGCGAATTTCTGGACCGGCCTGCGCCCGACCACGCCGGACGGCACGCCGATTGTGGGTGCCACCCCGTTCAGGAACCTGTTCCTCAATACTGGCCATGGCACCCTCGGCTGGACCATGGCCTGTGGCTCCGGTCGCTTGCTGGCCGACCTGATCGCGCGTAAAACCCCGCAGATCAGCGCCGAAGGCCTCGATATTTCCCGTTACGGTAGTCACCAGGAGTCCGCAAAACATGTCCATCCAGCGCCAGCTCACCAATGAGCGCATGAGTCAGATCGTCGTCCACAATGGCACCGTGTATCTGGCGGGGCAGGTTGGTGACGACATGAGCGCCGGGATCGAACAGCAGACCCGCGAAACCCTGGTCAACATCGAACGCTTGCTGGACCTCGCCGGCACCGACAAGACCCGTTTGCTGTCGGTGACGATTTACCTCAAAGACATCGACGCCGATTTTACCGGCATGAACGCCGTGTGGGACCAGTGGCTACCCAAAGGTGTCGCCCCGGCTCGCGCCACGGTCGAGGCCAAGCTGTGCGAACCGCATATTCTGGTAGAGCTGTCCGTCGTGGCTGCGTTGCCATAAATACCGATCCGGCGCCGACGCAAGTCGGTGCCGTTTTTTTCACCTTGCCGCCTAGAAGCCCGCCCCCATGCGTCCTGCCCGTGCCCTCATCGATCTCCAGGCCTTGCGCCACAACTACCAACTGGCCCGTGAAGTCGCGGGGGCCAAGGCCCTCGCGGTGGTCAAGGCCGACGCCTACGGCCACGGCGCCGTGCGCGTGGCCCTGGCGCTGGAAGCCGAGGCTGACGGGTTTGCCGTGGCGTGCATCGAGGAGGCCCTGGAGCTGCGGGCGGCCGGCATTCGTGCGCCGGTGTTGTTGCTGGAAGGTTTTTTCGAAGCCGACGAATTGCCGCTGATCATCGAGCATGATTTCTGGTGCGTGGTGCATTCGCTGTGGCAACTGGAGGCCATCGAACAAGCCCCCTTGAGCAAGCCGCTGACCGTCTGGCTCAAGCTCGACTCGGGCATGCACCGCGTGGGTCTGCATCCCGAGGATTATCAGGCGGCCTATCAACGCCTGCTGGCCAGCGGCAAGGTGGCGAGCATTGTATTGATGAGTCATTTCGCCCGTGCCGATGAACTCGACTGCGTGCGCAGTGATGAACAGGTGGCGGTGTTCGACGCGGCGCGCCAGGGCTTGTCGGCTGAGGTCAGCCTGCGCAATTCGCCCTCGGTGATGGGCTGGCCACAGGTGTCCAGCGACTGGGTGCGTCCCGGCATCATGCTGTACGGCGCTACCCCGTTTGGCGAGGACCAAGCCATCGCAGCGCGTCTGCAACCCGTCATGACCCTGGAGTCGAAGGTGATTTGCGTGCGTGAGCTACCGACCGGCGAGCCGGTGGGTTACGGCGCCAGGTTCATCACACCCAGGCCGATGCGCGTCGGCGTGGTTGCCATGGGGTATGCCGACGGTTACCCGCGCCATGCGCCTACCGGCACGCCGGTGCTGGTGGCGGGTCAGCGCAGTCAGTTGTTGGGGCGTGTGTCCATGGACATGCTGTGCGTCGACCTCACGGACATACCGCAGGCCGGCCTGGGCTCCACCGTGGAGCTGTGGGGCAAACACATTCTTGCCAGTGACGTAGCCGCTGCCGCCGAGACCATCCCCTATCAGATTTTCTGCAACCTGCGTCGCGTGCCAAGGCTCTATTGCGGCGCTTGATCGCAGGCGAGCGAGGCGACCGTCCGGGATTCAGGCCCAAGTGTTGTAAATACTGAACGCTGTCGCCATGATAACGCTCAACTACAACAAAGCCTGAATCCCGGGAGGCACCAGCATTGGACGTCGGCGAACGACTGCAATCGATCCGTAAACTCAAAGGTCTTTCCCAGCGTGAGCTTGCCAAGCGCGCGGGTGTCACCAACAGCACCATTTCGATGATCGAAAAAAACAGCGTCAGTCCCTCGATCAGCTCCTTGCGCAAGGTACTGGGCGGCATCCCCATGTCCATGGTCGAGTTCTTTTCCGAGGAAATTCTCCAGGAAGTGCCCACGCAGATCGTCTACAAAGCCCACGAGTTGATCGACATTTCCGACGGCGCCGTGACTATGAAACTGGTCGGCCGCGCGCATCCCAGCCGGGCGATCGCGTTTCTTAATGAGGTCTACCCGCCGGGTGCCGACACGGGCGAAGAAATGCTCACCCACGAAGGCGAAGAAACCGGGATCCTGGTGGAAGGGCGTCTGGAGCTGGTAGTCGGTCTTGAAACGTTTTTGCTCGAAGCGGGCGATAGCTATTACTTCGAGAGCAGCAGACCTCATCGTTTTCGCAACCCGTTCGATGTGCCTGCGCGATTGATCAGCGCAGCCACACCCGCGAATTTTTAAACAAAGATGCGCGCTGCCTGCGATCCTGTGGCCCTGGGCGTGAATCGCCACCATGAGGGTGAACGCATCAAACGTATCAGCAAAATGTTGGCTGCATCAGCCACCTTATTGGCCCTGGGGGCTTTCAGCGCCCAGGCGGCAACCGCCGACGACCTCGCCAGGCGTCTGGAACCGGTCGGCAAGGTGTGCGTTCAGGGTCAGGCCTGCACTGGCGCCGTAACCGAGAGCGGCGCCAGCGCGAGGGCGCCGGATGATGTGATCGCCAATCATTGCACCGCGTGTCACAGCGTCGGTCTGCTGAACGCGCCGAAAATCGGCGATGCGGCCGACTGGGGTAAACGCGCCCAGGAGCAGGGCGGCCTCGACGGCTTGCTTGCAAAAGCCATCACCGGCGTCAATGCGATGCCGCCCAAGGGCACTTGCGGGGATTGCTCGGATGACGAACTCAAGGGCGCCATCGAGAAAATGTCTGGTTTGAAATAACCCGATCTTCACCAAAAAGCCGCTGATCCGCGGCTTTTTTTGTGAACGCCATTTGTGTTTCGACGCTGTTCATTGCAGCAAAGACCCGGCAAGCTCGGTCCAACCCCACATCATGGAATGTCAGGAGGGTCGGATGGTGCAGTTGTGTTCAATCGAGCAAGCAGTTGACGACGTACTGGCGCGGTTGCCGGCGCATATCCATTTGGGCATCCCCTTGGGGCTGGGCAAACCCAATCAGTTCGTCAATGCGCTGTACCGGCGCATCGTCACGCTGCCGGACCGCGCCTTGACTATCTACACCGCACTCAGCCTGGGCCGCCCGACGATGGGCGACGGCTTGCAGAAGCGCTTCCTCGAACCCTTCATCGAGCGCGTCTTTGGCGATTACCCCGAGCTGGACTTCCTCGCGGACCTGAACAAAGACAGCCTGCCGAAGAACATCCGCGTACAGCAGTTTTTCATGCAGCCCGGCAGCCTGCTGCACAGCGCGGCCGCGCAACAGGATTACGTCAGCAGCAACTACAGCCACGCCGCGCGCGATATCAACGCCGCCGGACTGAACCTGGTGGCGCAACTGGTCGCCAGCAGCCCTGAACATCCCGACCGTTTGAGCCTGAGCTGCAACCCGGACATCTCCCTCGACCTGTTGCCCATGATCGCCAAGCGCCGCGAAGCCGGGGAAACCATTCTCGTCGTCGGCCAGGTGCACAGCGATTTGCCCTACATGCCCGGCGATGCCGAGCTGGGCATGGACGCTTTCGATTACCTGCTCGACGAGAAAGACAACACCACGCTGTTCTCCACACCGAATATGCCGGTGGGTTTCCAGGACCACTTTATCGGTGTGCATGCCAGCACCCTGGTGCGCGATGGCGGCACCTTGCAGATCGGCATCGGCTCGATGGGCGACGCGCTGACCGCCGCCTTGCTCGCGCGCCAGGCTGATAACGAGGCCTATCGCCTGCTGCTTACCGACCTGAATGTATACCAGTGGGCGCGCTTGATCAGCCGTGAAGGCGGCGTCGATCCATTCGTCCGTGGCCTTTACGGCTGCAGCGAAATGTTCGTCAACGGCCTGCTGGTGCTGGCGGATGCGGGGATCATACGGCGCAAGGTTTACCCGGACGTCGCGACCCAGGAACAGGCCAACGCCGGCCTGCTTGACGATGCGGCGCAACCCGATGGCGTGTCGGTTCATGGCGGTTTCTTCCTGGGCCCTCGCAGCTTTTACCAGCGCCTGCAGGAAATGACGCCTGCCAAGCGCCTTGAATTCAACATGACGCGTATCAGCTACATCAACGAGCTGTATGGCCAGGAAGAACTCAAACGCTTGCAGCGCCTGGATGCGCGGTTTATCAACAGCGCGATCATGGTGACTTTGCTCGGCGCCGGCGTGGCTGACCAGCTCGAAGACGGCCGCGTACTCAGCGGTGTCGGCGGGCAATACAACTTTGTGGCCCAGGGGCATGCCCTGGAAGGTGCACGCTCGATCCTTATCCTGCGCAGCTGGCGCGAATCGGCGGGGGAGGTCAGCTCCAATATCGTCTGGGAATATGGCCACTGCACCATTCCTCGGCACCTGCGCGATATCGTCATCACCGAATACGGTATTGCCGACCTGCGGGGTCAGACCGATGCCCAGGTCATCGAGGCGCTGCTCAATGTTACCGACTCACGGTTCCAGGGTGACCTGATTGAGCAGGCGCAAAAGGCCGGTAAGTTGCCCAGGGATTTCCAGCTGGATCCGCGTTTTCGTGACAACACGCCGGAGCGCTTGAAAGCGATTCAGGCGCGGCATGGTCGGTTGTTCCCGGAATACCCGCTGGGCACGGACTTTACTGACGAAGAGAGGGATCTGTTGCGCGCGTTGAATTGGCTCAAGAGCAAATTCAAGCTGACGGAAATTCTTGAACTGGGCCGTGCGGCGCTGGATGCACCGGACCCGGAAGCGTTTCCCAGGCATCTGGAGCGGATGCGCCTGGACAAGCCGGAAGGCCTGAAAGAGGACTTGTATCAGCGCCTGCTGCTCGCGGGCCTCCAAGCCACCGCACACTGAAAGACCCACGCAAATGAGTTATCTCAGGCAATCCACTTCCTTGTGGCGAGCGGGCTTGTTGTGGCGAGCGGGCTTGCCCCGCGTTGGGGTGCGAAGCACCCCCAATCCAGCAAAGCGCGGTGTACCTTAATATGGCTCAGCGTCTGGTTTTGGGGCTGCTGCGCAGCCCAACGCAGGACAAGCCTGCTCGCCAAAACAGACCGGCCTATAGGCTCCAGCTCCAGTTTGCTGTGTGACAGCGTGTTGGCTCAGATGAAGGTAACGACACCACCGGCCAGGGATTTCACCCGTGCCAGCGATTCAACCCGATAACCCTGCGCATCCAGTTCCGCACGGCCGCCCTGAAACGACTTCTCGATCACGATGCCCAGCCCGGCAACGGTCGCGCCGGCCTGCTTGATGATCGAGATCAGTGCCTGGGAGGCCTTGCCGTTGGCCAAAAAGTCATCGATCACCAGCACGCGGTCGCTGCTGGTCAGGTGGCGCGGCGAAATGGCCACGGTGCTTTCGGTCTTTTTGGTGAAGGAATACACGGTCGCCGACAGCAGGTTTTCGGTCAGGGTCAGTGACTGCTGCTTGCGGGCGAAAATCACCGGTACGCCGAGGTTCAGGCCGGTCATGATGGCCGGCGCGATGCCTGAGGCTTCGATGGTGACGATCTTGGTGATGCCCGAATCCTTGAACAGTGCGGCGAACTCGTCGCCGATCAATTTCATCAGCGCCGGATCGATCTGGTGGTTCAAAAAGGCGTCAACCTTGAGAACCTGATCGGAAAGCACGATGCCTTCTTCGCGAATTTTCTTGTGCAGTGCTTCCACGGAAAGCTTCCTCTAATGGCGCGGTCTGCGCCGAAAGTAGATTAAAAAGTAGTCGATTCTAGCGCTTTAACATCGCGCGTATGTCGGCCAGGGCCGTGTTGCCGCGAACGGCCTTGACCTCGGTCGGGGTGTCGTCGTTGCCTTCCCAGGCCAGATCGTCCGGCGGCAGTTCGTCCAGGAACCGGCTGGGGGCGCAATCGATGATTTCGCCGTATTGCTTGCGCTTGGCGGCAAACGTGAAGGCCAGGGTCTGACGTGCGCGGGTAATGCCCACGTAGGCCAACCGGCGTTCTTCCTCAATGGTGTCGGCTTCGATGCTGGAACGGTGTGGGAGAATTTCCTCTTCCATGCCCATGATGAACACATAAGGAAATTCCAGGCCCTTGGAGGCATGCAAGGTCATCATCTGCACACCCTCGGCACCATCTTCTTCTTCCTGCTGGCGCTCGAGCATGTCGCGCAGCACCAGCTTGCCGATGGCGTCTTCGACGGTCATTTCGCCGTCTTCATCTTTTTCCAGGGTGTTCTTCAGCGCCTCGATCAGGAACCAGACGTTGCCCATGCGGTAATCGGCGGCCTTGTCGCTGGAGCTGTTGGTGCGCAGCCAGTTCTCGTAGTCGATGTCCATGACCATGCTGCGCAGGGCGCTGATCGGGTCTTCGCCTGCGCACTGCTCGCGCACCTTGTCCATGAAACGCTTGAAGCGTGACAGGCGATCGGTGAAACGCGTGTCCAGGTGTTCGCCCAGGCCGATTTCATCGGTGGCGGCGTACATCGAGATCTTGCGTTCGGTGGCGTAGTTGCCGAGCTTTTCCAGCGTAGTCGAACCGATTTCACGGCGTGGGACGTTGATCACCCGCAGGAAGGCATTGTCGTCATCGGGGTTCACGATCAGCCGGAAGTAAGCCATCAGGTCCTTGACTTCCTGGCGCCCGAAGAAGCTGTTACCGCCCGATAGCCGATAGGGAATCTGATGGTGCTGCAGCTTCAGCTCGATCAGTTTGGCCTGGTAGTTGCCGCGATAAAGGATGGCGAAATCGCTGTAGGGCCGGTCGGTCCGCAGGTGCAGCGTGAGCAGCTCGACCGCCACGCGCTCGGCTTCGGCGTCTTCGTTGCGGCAACGGATCACGCGGATCTCGTCGCCATGGCCCATCTCGCTCCACAGCTGTTTTTCGAATTCGTGGGGGTTGTTGGAGATCAGCACGTTGGCGCACCGCAGAATGCGGCTGGTGGAGCGGTAGTTCTGCTCCAGCATGACCACTTTCAACGACGGGTAGTCGTCCTTGAGCAGCATCAGGTTTTCCGGGCGGGCGCCGCGCCAGGCGTAGATCGACTGGTCATCGTCGCCAACCACGGTGAACTGGTTGCGCGTGCCGATCAGCAGTTTCACCAGCAGGTACTGGCTGGCGTTGGTGTCTTGGTACTCGTCCACCAGCAGATAGCGCACCTTGTTCTGCCACTTTTCCAGAATGTCCTTGTGTTCCTGGAACAGCTTTACCGGCAGCAGGATCAGGTCGTCGAAGTCCACCGCGTTGAACGCCTTGAGCGTGCGCTGGTAGTGGGTGTAGACGATGGCGGCGGTCTGCTCCTTGGGATTGCGCGCCGCTTCCAGCGCCTCGGCAGGCAGGATCAGGTCGTTTTTCCACGACCCGATCATGTTCTTGATCTCGTCGACACCGTCGTCGCCCGCGTATTCCTTCTGCATGATGTCGGTCATCAAGGACTTGACGTCGGTCTCGTCGAAGATCGAAAAGCCCGGTTTGTAGCCCAGCCGCACATGCTCCTTGCGGATGATGTTCAGCCCCAGGTTGTGGAATGTACACACGGTGAGGCCACGGCCTTCGCCACCCTTGAGCAGGGTGCCGACGCGCTCTTTCATTTCCCGCGCCGCCTTGTTGGTAAAGGTCATGGCGACGATGTACTGGGCACGGATGCCGCAGTTCTGGATCAGGTGCGCGATCTTGCGGGTGATCACGCTGGTCTTGCCGGAGCCTGCGCCGGCGAGCACCAATAGAGGGCCGCCGACGTAGTTCACGGCTTCTTGCTGCCGGGGATTGAGTCGGGACATACAGATTCGGGAGGTCGTTGTTCAAAAGGGCGGGCATTTTAACAGGCTGGCAAGATTCTGCTGCCCTGGATCGACGGTGTGACGTACCACTCGATCTAAATTTGCCGGTTTTGTTACTTTGCCGCAGGATGTGACGCGTTTTCAGGACTTTTTCTGACAACTCGCGTATTTGATAACTCCTATCATTGGTGATTATCAGGCCGCACGTCATAATGCCGCCGCCAACGAAATTTTGCAGAGTCTAGGGAGCTAGCTTGGCTACGCCTGTCGAACCCTTGCGTTTGCTGCTGCTGTCCGATGCGCCTGAGTGGGCAGCCTTGTTGCGCGAGTGCCTGGCGCCAATGGGCGACGCAGCTGTGTTGATCAGCGCGCCCAACTGGGACTCGGTGAGCCGTCTGTTCAATGACGACCACAGCGCCGTGTTGTTGACCACCCCCGGCTTGCAGCCCGGCCCTGGCCGCTGCAGCCTGCCTTGCATATTGCTGCTGGAAGAGGAGCCGCTGGTTGCACCGCTGGGGGTCAGTGACTGGCTGGTGCGTGACGCACTGGACGCTGGCACGTTGCGCCGCTGCCTGCGTCATGTGCGTGAACGTGGCGTGCTCGAACACACGCTGCAGCGTCTGGCCGAGCAGGACCCGCTCACGGGGATCGCCAACCGCCAAGGCTTCCAGACCCTGCTGGCGGCGCGTCTGGCCGACAATGAAGGGCGCGGCCTGGCACTCGGTCACCTGGACCTCGACAACTTCCGCCACGCCAACGATGCCCTCGGCCACCAGGCCGGCGACCGGCTGATCCTGCAAGTGGTCGCGCGGCTCAAGAGCCAGCTCGAAGCCGGTGACCAGTTGGCGCGCCTGGGTAGCGACGAATTCGCCCTGTTGATCGACACCCGCCGCGCACCCCAGCGCGCCGAATGGATGGCCGAGCGCATCACCCAGGTCATGGCCGAGCCTTACTGGGTGGACGGTGAAAGCCTGCTGATCGGCTGCAGCCTGGGCGTGGCTCATGCCCGCGCTCGCGCTGGCGCCGACCCGCTGATGTGGCACGCGCACATCGCCATGCAGCAAGCCAAAAGCACCCAGGGCTGCACCTTTCATATCTTCAACGAGCGCATCAACCGCAATGCGCGCAGCCTTGCCGATCTTGAAAGCGAACTGCGCCGCGCGCTGCGCCGTGATGAGCTGGAACTGCATTACCAGCCGCGCCTGGACCTGGGCGACGGCCGTATCGTCGGCCTCGAAGCCCTGGTGCGCTGGCGCCACGGCGAGCGCGGGCTGCTGGCGCCCAGCGAGTTCGTGCCCCTGGCCGAACAGAGCGGCCTGATCGTGCCACTGGGTTACTGGGTGATCTCCCGCGCCCTGCGCGATATGCAGGACCTGCGCGAACGCGGTCTGCCGCCGCTGCACATGGCGGTCAACCTGTCGTTCCGTCAGTTCCAGGACAGCCAGTTGTTGTCCACCCTCAGTCGGCTGATCACTGAGCGCGGCGTGGAAGCGCAATGGCTGGAATTCGAGCTGACCGAAACCGCCGTGATGCGCCGCAGCGACCTGGTCAAGCAGACCATGGACGCCCTGGGCCGCCTCGGCGTGCGGTTTTCCCTGGACGACTTTGGCACCGGCTTTTCGTCGTTCGTGCACCTCAACAGCCTGCCGATTGCCTTGCTGAAGGTCGACAAGAGCTTTGTCGGCGGCATGGAGGAGCGCGAAGAGAATCGCAAGCTGGTCCACGCCATGATCAACCTCGCCCACAACCTCAACCTGGAAGTGGTCGCCGAAGGCGTGGAAACGCCGGAGCAACTGGCATTGCTGCGCTTGTTTGGCTGCGACCAGGCTCAGGGTTACCTGATCAGCAAGCCGTTGCCGTTGCCTGAACTGGTGGAGTACCTGACTTACGGCAAGGGCCGGCAGGCGCAGTTGGGCTGACGTGCACATCTAATCAGCCCAGCAATGCCTCCTGCCGAATCATGCGCTTGATCTTCGCTTCAAACGCCCAGGTCAGGCTGACCGCCGCGCATGCCAACCCCAGCGCCAACCCCCACCACACACCCGTCGGCCCCCAACCCAGCGTGAAGGCCATCAACCACGCCGCCGGCGCGCCGATCAGCCAGTAGCAACCGAGCCCCACCAGAAAGGTGGTCTTGGCGTCCTTGAGCCCACGGATGCAGCCCATGGCGATGGTTTGCACACCGTCGAACAATTCGAACCAGGCCGCGACGGCCAGCAGGCTGACGGCGAGCACGATCACGTCATGAAACGCCGGGTCGTTGTGGTCAAGAAACAGCCCGATCAGCGGGTCGGAATACAGCCACAATACCCCGGCAAACCCCAGCATCACCGCGCCGCCAAAGCCCATTCCAACGCGCCCGGCGGTACGCACCTTCAGCAATTGCCCGGCGCCGTAGTGCTGGCCGATGCGCATGGTCACCGCGTAAGACATGCCCGCCGGCACCATGAACGCCACCGAGACGATCTGCAGGGCAATTTGATGCGCCGCCAATTGCGTGCTGCCCATGGTGCCCATGCACAGCGCCGCGAAGGCGAACAGCCCGACCTCCACCGCATAGGTGCCGCCAATCGGCAGGCCCAGGCGCCAAAGCTCGCGCAGGTACTGAGTATTAAGGTGGAGCAGGCCGGTGCTCAGTGGGTAAGCGGCATAGACGCGATTGCTGCGGATGTACGCCATCAAGGCCAGTGCCATGCCATTGGCGACGATGGCCGTCACCAGGCCGATGCCCATCAGGCCGAGCTTGGGCAGGCCGAACATGCCTTCGATCAGCGCATGGTTGAGCAGGTAGTTGACCACCGTGCCGCCCAGGCTGATCACCATCACGGGCGTTGCCTTGCCGATGGCGCTGGTGAAGCCGCGCAAGGCCATGAAGCTCAGGTAGCCGGGCAGGGCGAACGGCAACAGGGTCAGGAACTGCCCGGCCGAATTCACATTGGTTTCGGTCTGGCCGAACATCAGCAGCACCGGCTTGAGGTTCCACAGCAGCAAGGCCGCCGCCAACGCCATCAACCAGGCGAGCCACAGCCCGGCCTGAGTCAGGCGGGTGGCGCCTTCGATATCTCCTGCGCCATGACGAATGGCGACCAGCGTGCCCACCGCCGCAATTACGCCGATGCAGAAAATCGCCACGAACGAATAAGTCGCCGCGCCCAGGCCGCCACCGGCCAGGGCCTCCGGGCTCAGGCGGGCCATCATCAAGGTGTCGGTCAGCACCATCAGCATGTGCGCCAACTGTGAGGCGATCAACGGTCCTGACAGCCGCAGGATGGCCCAGAGTTCGGTACGTGCCGCAGGCTGCATGATCATCACACTCGAAAGTCGGAAGGGTGGCAGGGGAGTGATTCTCGGTGCTTTGCGCGCAATTGTAAAAAGAGATGAATGCAATCGTTTGCGTAATACCCCCTTGATTCTCTCAAGTATTGGCAAACCCTGCCGAAGTAGCTGTGTCGGACCTTCACCCCGACGTTTCCCACTAGATAATTTGCCGAGCATCGCTATGAGATCAGGATGATCCTGGCCTCGGTCAGGAGCTGTCATGTCTCAACCTCGCGCCCGGATTGCCTCACAGTTAGGCCTCGCATTGGCCGTGATTCTGGCTGTCGCCATTGGCGGCAGTACCGTTTTCGCTTTGCGTTCCCTGGATTCCGCCAACCTTGCCACCCGTGAGGAGCACCTGGCCAGCGAGGCGCGACTGCTCGCCGACCAACTCAATACCTTCCACAGCACCCTGCGCGAGAGCACGCAGCGTCTTACCGGCTTGTTTGAAAAACGCTTCAGCTCAGGGTTGAGCGTGCGCGCCGATCAGATGATCGCGGTGGCCGGGGTGCAGACCCCGAGCCTGTTGCTGGGCAGCGATGTGCTCAACAACAATTTCACGGAAGTGGACGAGTTCAAGCAGATGTCCGGTGGCGTCGCCACGGTATTCGTGCGCAGCGGCGACGACTTCATTCGCGTCAGCACCTCCCTGACCAAGCAGGACGGCAGCCGCGCCATCGGCACCGTGCTGGACCGCCAGGGCCCTGCCTACCAGCGCGTGCTCAATGGCCAGGTCTATATCGGCCGCGCCGTGTTGTTCGACCGCTCCTACATGACCCAGTACAGCCCGGTGCGCGACAGCAGCGGCAAGGTCATCGCTGTGCTGTTCATCGGCTTTGACTACACCGACGCGCAGGCCGCGCAGTTCGAAAACCTCAAGCGCTTCCGCATCGGCCAGACCGGGTCCCTGGCGCTGCTGGATGAACAGAAACACTGGCTGGTGCCGCCCGCTGGCGTGCAGGCGCTGGATCAAGCGGTGCCAGTGATGCTGGACCTGGCGAAAAAGCCTGGCGCAGGCCGCTTCTGGAGCGACAAGAACGAAGATTTCTACAGCGTGTCGGTGCCCTTCGAAGGCGGCCCCTGGGCCGTGGTAGCCAGCATGCCCAAAGCCGAAATTCGTGCCGTGACCTGGGAAGTCGGCATGCGGTTGGCGATCGGCAGCGTGCTGGCGATGCTGCTGGCGGTGGGCGCAATCGTGTGGCTGTTGCGCAGCAAGCTGGCGCCGCTGAGCGACCTGGTGCGCCAGGCCGAAGCCTTGGGCGCGGGCGATTTGAGTGCACGCCTCAACGTCTCCAGTCATGACGAGATCGGCCAACTGGCCCGCAGCTTCAACCAGATGGGGGAAGCACTGTCGACCATGGTGTCGCAGATCCGCAAGGCGGCCGAAGAGGTCAACAGCCGAGCCCAGGCGTTGTCCGGGTTGTCGGGCGGTGCTTACGAAGGCATGGAGCAGCAGTCCGGTGAGATCACCAGCATGGCCGGCGCCGTGGAAGAGTTCAGCGCCACCTCCCTGAACATCGCCGACAACATGGGCAACACCGAGCGCCTGGCTCAGGAAAACGCCCAGCAAACCCGCATCGGCCGTACCTCGATGCAAGAGGCGTCGTCGTCTCTGGAACATATCGCCACCGCCCTGAACAGCACCGCCACGGTGATCAATACCCTCGGCCAGCGCTCCCAGGAAATCGGCGGCATTGTCGGTGTGATTACCGCCATCGCCGAGCAGACCAACCTGCTGGCGCTCAACGCCGCCATCGAAGCCGCCCGCGCCGGTGAGCAAGGCCGTGGCTTCGCCGTGGTCGCCGACGAGGTGCGTAACCTGGCCTCGCGCACCCGCCAGGCTACCGATGAAATTTCCGTGATGATACAGAGTATCCAGCAGGAAACCGGCAATGCCATCAGCACGATGGAGCAGGGCAAAGCCCTGATGCAGGATGGCCTGTCGCGCAACGCCGACGTGGCCTCGGCCCTGGCACGTATCGACGAGCAAAGCCGCTCGGCCGGTCAGCAGTTTGCCGCCATCACCACGGCCACCCAGGAGCAGAGCAGCACCGCGACCTTGCTCAGCAGCAACCTGCAGAGCATTGCGCTGGCCAACAGCGAACAGCGTGAAGTGGTGTCGAATCTTGCGATCACCGCCAAGGAACTTGAAACCCTGGCGGCGGGCTTGCGTCATGAGGTGGACCGGTTCCGCTAAGGTTTCACAGACGCAATTCATCAACTGCGGGAGGGGGCTTGCTCCCGATGGCATTGGATCAGCCAATAAATCGGGGGGCTGATACACGGCAATCGGGAGCAGGTCCCCTCTCACATTCAGACCTGCGCCAAAGCTCAATTAAGTGCCGCCGGGCGGTATTGCAGCGCCTCTTGCAGGTGGTGACGCGCGATCGCGTCTTGTTGTTCCAGGTCTGCCAACGTGCGCGCCACCTTTAGCAGCCGATGCGCCGCACGCAGCGACAGTGTCAAGCGCTCGCATGCGGTCTCCAGCCAGCTCTCGTCGACCTTTGCCAGTGTGCAATGCTCGCGCAAACCCGGCAGGTCAAGAAAGGCATTGGCACATCCCTGGCGTTGCTGTTGGCGCTCGCGCGCCTGGGCAACGCGCGCCGAGGCGCTGGTCGTTGTTTCACCATCGTTTTGAATGGGATTGAGCGCTGTGGTCTCTCGTGCCACGGTCAGGTGCAGATCGATCCGGTCCAGCAGAGGCCCGGAGAGTTTGTTGCGATAGCGCTGAATCTGTTCCGGCGTACAGCGACAACGACCACTGGGCTCGCCCATATACCCGCAGGGACACGGGTTCATTGCTGCCACCAATTGAAAGCGCGCCGGGAAACTCACGCGGTCGCGGGCGCGGGAAATCACGATATGGCCTGACTCCAGGGGTTCGCGCAGTACCTCAAGCACCTTGCGATCAAACTCGGGCAATTCATCCAGAAACAGCACGCCATGGTGTGCCAGGGTGATTTCCCCCGGTTGCGGTTTTGACCCGCCGCCCACCAGTGCCGGGCCGGATGCGGAGTGATGCGGCTGGCGAAACGGCCGATGGGGCCAGTTGTAGGTTTTGTTAATTAATGCGACTGAAGTGTTCCGAAAGACCCGCCTTCTGGACTTGCATTATGGAATTAAGTGCGACTGGCTTTTGAAATAGATACGACTGCGTCTAGTAACGCTGGTAATAGGTGCGGCAATCCTAAGGAGGATTTTGAGCCGTTACGAACGCGATCTGAAAATGCACCCCATTCCTCAAAACATGTTTGATATCTACGGTCTGACTTTGCCTTGGGGAGACTCCCAGTCAGTCACTTAACGCAGTGCCTCTAGGCGTTTCAGTGATTCTGCGCAGCTCAACGCTGCTGGAGCGCGCGGTGAGCGTGCTCGACGGCACTGAGTGCTCAGTAATGCTCTCGGTCGAACCGTACACCTGTCGTATTGAGCTGAGAGTTGTGTAGTAAGGCGGTTATGAGAATGATGTCCCTGCGGAGCTACAAATTTCAGCTTTTCTGAAATTCAGCTGTTTTCCAACCGTCTACTTTTGCGCCGTTACGACACTTGGATCCGAGTTTGATTTTTGAAGGTCAATAGCCAAATTTTTTAGAAAAACTTTGACCTCATCAGCATGTATTTCTGACTGCATTTCTTCACAGTCGTCTATACGGACGGAATTCGGGGTTAAAATTTTGAGCTGAGCGGTCAAATTTTCTGGGTGGTCTTTGTTGGATTCCATAACGCTGGTCAAACCAGCGGTGAAGAGTTTGAGAGTCTGGTAACCGGTTTGTTCTTCGAGGCCCTTTTCGGATGTACTCAGTGCTCTATACAACGCCAAGGTATAGGCATTGTATTTTTCGTAATTTTTGTCCCGATAAATGTCATCAGGATCGTGCTTGAAGGCGAACCCATGACCTGCGATAGGGCCGTACGCAGTTGAAGTGTCGAAATCACCTTTAACATGTGCGTAGCTATCACCTAACGAGTGAATCAGGAAACCGGTTTGCCAGTCGGGTTTGTTCTGCAGGTAGGAATCTCGAACTAATCGCTCTAGCTCTGTACGGCGCGCTTTGACTGCTGCGTGATCGCCCCCATGAAGAGAGTGAAGAGTGTCCATAATCAGAGTGCGGTACTGCCAATTTACCACTCCCCAGAAGGCAACAGGCACCGCGTTATATTGCAGCATCATTGCGTCGGGTGATTGAGCAAAGCAAGTAAGCCTATTTACCCGTTCCGCATCCGCTAGATTCCCAACGTAAGCGACCGTATAAAAGTGACCATCCACTGCGAAAAACTTATTTTTTTCTGAGTTGGGATTCTTCGAACTCGCCCAAATCGTAAGGAGCTTTTCCGCAATGGGCGTTGGCACCCTCGGCTCCGAAAATGTCGAATCTATAGTTGAGGCGCAGCCGGATAGAAAAAGTGACGATGAAATCCCTGCGCAAATCGCGAACTGGAGTCGCGGTCGATTGATCATCTCGTCCCCTCACTGCGAATGAATTTATTGGCAACCATGTGATGCTTCATGAAACGGCCCCCCCAAAGCAATTGTGCGTAGGGAATGAACGTGGCCCGCACAATTCGTAGTGGCAGCAAGGAGTTAGATAGCACCTATAACTGCCTCAGTCGCATGATTGAGTCTGTGATGGCTTGAGCATTCGTGTCCAGCGTTTCCATAGCCGCGATTGCATTTGAGGCGACATTCCCTTCGCCATTCTCAGAGAGCCACTTTGTCACCTCTTCAATGGCCGCACCAATGGCGTGCTGGTTGTGCAGGAGCAAAGTGAGAGCATCAGCTGCGGCAATGTTGGCTTCAGAGCTATCTGGCATGGGAATCGTCATCAAGTAAGTTGTGTGGCAAGACTAGCTGAATTTTCCAGATACTAGAGCTCGCCGATGATACTGGAAGCTGCGAGCATTCACGCCCGTTGAGCTTGGGCTGAAGTCATAAACCACAACCTTGGGTGCCGAAAGCGGGGTGGCGCAATTAGCCCAGACCTACGATCGGTGGGTATTCTTCTCGTAATTGATCTACAGCTTAAAGAGGGTGACTCAGGGGACGCGTTGGGCAAGTGGCAGCGCGAACCCTCCGTGTCCTGAACTTCAAGAAGCACTTTTTTGCCATGAATGATGAGCCAGGGAAGCTTGCCAGCTGGGCCGATGGATTGGCTGTCAGGGCAGTTCTGAACGAGGGCTGACTGAATGATCGTGGGAAATCTAAGTGATCCACGAGGGGACAGTCCGATTGACATAGTGATTATGGTTTGACTATTGTTCGTCCGCGCCTAGGCGTGAACTTCAGGATGGCTACAGGGATCTTCGGATCGCATCCCGCTTCTGATGAGCGTCAGATGGCCCAGTGCCAGGTAACAGCGTCCTGCCCCGTCGAACGCATGCAATCGGCGGCTGAGAATCCCGCCTAGAGCGGGATTCGCCGTTTTTGGGCTCCTCACTTTTGCAGCTTCGGTCGATTCCGCACTTCCAAAGGGCATTGACATTGGACTTTCTTTGCGCATCCAACGCGACCTTGTTGACGCTGAAACCCTTTTGCTTAATCTGAGTATCCGGTAAGCCCACACCGGTGCGTGCGAAACATACGGAAAATCTAGCAGAGTCCAAGTGGGCCGACCGTGCGGGCGCTCATTCGAGCACTATTCGCACGTATCATTTATAGGGTAGTGTCCCGGCGTAAAGGGAAAACATATGGAGTGAAAACTTGCCAATACCTAAGGAGTACCATGGCCGCGAACAGGCATACGTCAAACACACGATTCTGAAGACTTACCTTCAGTGCTTGTTCATGATCATCGGGCGCAAGGAAACCGTCATCAATTACGTTGACTGCTTCGCGGGTCCTTGGGCAGAGGAGTCGGATGATTTAAAAGACACCTCTATCGGTATTTCGCTTCGGCAGATGAGGGAGTGTGCCGAGACGCTGAAATCCAAGTTTAGCGCCAATGTAAAATTTCGCGCGCTTTACATCGAGAAGGACAAAAAAGCCTTCGGAAAGCTCGAAGCGTTCCTCGCTGGGAACAAGCAAGCTTCTGTAGAAGCCTCCTGCATTCAAGGTGACTACACCAGCAAGATCGATGACATCGTTCAGTGGGCGTCCGGCAATTTCACGTTTTTCTTTATTGATCCCAAGGGTTGGAAAACTGTAATCAGCGCGCCAGTTCTGGCCCCGCTCTTGGCACTGAATAAAGTCGAGTTCCTCATTAACTTGATGTACGACTTCTTCAACCGCGCTATGTCGATGAAGCCGCATCAAGCAGATGTTGAAGAACTTTTAGGAAGGCCGGTTGTTTTAATTGGAAATGAAACCTCATCCGAACGGCAGTCGCTGGTAATTGCTCAGTATCGCGAGGTCATCGGGGACTTATATGGTGGAAAGACGGCATATGTATCAGTTGAGCGCCCAGGCATGGAGCGGGTGCTTTATTTTTTGGTATATCTGACCAGGCATCCTCTGGGCATTATCAAGTTCAAACAAGCTGCCGAAGAAATGGAGATGGTTCAGCGCGTCAGCCACTTTGAGTCGAAGGTTCGAGCACAAATCAGCAAATCGCCCATCGACGATTTGTTCGGCTCGGACCAAGATCTACAGCCTGTTGAAAAATTCAAAGACAATCGATTGGCAGCAAAAGAGTTTCTTCTGACGAGACTGTCAAAAAAACCTCTGCTGATAGATTACGACTGCTGGTCAGAATTTCTCATACAGACTGATTATTATCCGACCGATCTTCAGCTGGCCTTTAAGGAATTGGCAAAAGAAGGCCGAATCCTAAATCTTGACGCAAATATTGCCAGGCGGAGCAAATTTCCGGTTAAGCCCGATTGGCCGCGAAAAAGTGAGCGCTGGATCCTCAATGACTGACCAGTGAGGGAATATATAGCGATATTTAGGAAACACTTGATATGATAATTGAAGGCATGTCAGTCGAAAAAAATCACGCCATTCTTGCGTTTTTTTAAATCGAGCTATGTTTGGGCTACGATTTTCACTGAATATATGAATCGAAAAGATAATATGGGGTGAAGTCAGAAACGCTGAGTGATGTCAATTTGACATATCTTGCGGCATCTTACTAATATCGCGCACGAAAGGAGCGACAGTGCAATGAGTACCCAAACAAGCATTGAGTGGACCGAGATGACTTGGAACCCGGTGGTGGGTTGCACCAAGGTCTCACCGGGCTGCAAACATTGCTACGCCGAGAACATGGCTCACCGCCTGCAGGCGATGGGCACACCTGGCTACGAGAATGGCTTTCGGTTGAGCCTGCGTCCAGAAAAGCTTCAAGAGCCTCTGCTGCGCAAGAAGCCGACGATTTACTTCGTTAACTCCATGTCTGACCTCTTCCACGAGCAGGTACCTGATGCTTATATCGATCAGGTCTTCGATGTGATCCGGCGTGCCTCTCAGCATACGTTTCAAATCCTGACCAAACGAGCTGAGCGCCTGGCTGAGTATTTCAGCACGCGAGAAACGCCGACCAATGCTTGGTTAGGTGTTTCGGTAGAGGACAAGGCCTACGGGGTGCCGCGTATTGATTGTCTGCGTAAGGTTGATGCCACCATCCGCTTTCTGTCAGCGGAGCCTTTATTGGAAGACTTGGGCGAGATTGACCTGACGGATATTCATTGGGTGATTGTCGGGGGTGAATCAGGTGCGAAGGCGCGCCCAATGCAGCAGGAATGGGTCGATAACATCCACCGTCAATGCGATGCCTCCGGTTCTGCTTTCTTCTTCAAGCAGTGGGGTGGCTGGGGCGCTGACGGAGTAAAACGATCCAAGAAAGCCAATGGTCGCCTATTGAACGGTCAGACTTGGGATGAAATTCCCTTGCTAAACCTAGCCTGAGCTAAAAGGATTTCGCGTGGCCAAGGACGAAAAATACAAATGGGATTTGTCGGCTGGTATCTATCCGAACATAGATCCTCATAGCAAAATAAAACATCAGATTATTCATGACTATATCCGTTCGTACATCACGGTGGTCATGAGTAATCAAATGATTCCGCGCATTGGCATTAATATCGTCGATGGCTTTTGCGGTGGAGGCGTCTATAAAGATGATTGGGGGCGTCGTGACCACTACGGCTCACCCATTATCGCGCTAGAGGCGGTTCAAGAAACTGTCGCTGAGATAAATATTCAGAGAAACATGCCGCGGGAAGTATTGGCGCAGTATTTTTTCATAGATATTAAAAAGGCCAATATTGATTACTTGAAGGCCGTGCTTGCCACCAAAGGGCATGGCCATCGCTTGGATAAAGATATTTACGCTCTTCGCGCGAGATTTACGAATGCGCTTCCGAGCGTTATTAAAAAGATAAAGGATTTCAAGTTTTCCGAGCGCTCATTGTTTTTGCTCGATCAATACGCCTACAAAGATGTACCTTTCTCTAGCATACGAACCATTTTCAATAGTTTGACGAATGCTGAGGTTCTGTTGACTTTCAATGTTGATAGCCTGATCGACTACCTCTCCGAGCGGGATGAAAACAAGAAGGCATTACAAAATATCGATTTGGAGAAGTATATTCCTTGGGAAAAGCTGCGATCTTTTAAAGCCACCATGCGTCACGAGTGGCAGCATTTGATTCAGCGGTTTCTTGCAGAGGGGATCTTGAAAGAAAGCGGTGCTGATTTCATGACCGTTTTCTTCATTACTCCTGGTGGGCCGAATCCGCGAGCCTATTGGTTTATCCATTTGGCGAAGAGCTACCGCGCCAACGCGGTGATGAAAGAAATTCATTGGAGATATGGCAACAACTTTTCCCACTCCATGACGCCGTCACTTTTTGTGGGCTATGACACCAATAAAGATATCCAGATTACGGATCAACATGCGTTCGGATTTGGAGAGGAGCATAATTTTTGTGGTGTTACGAGCAAACGCATTGAAGTGGAGCTCTCTGAGGTGCTGCCAAGGAAGATCTACGATCAACCGCAATTGTCCTTCGAACAGATGATGATGGGTATGGCCAACCACACGATGGCGGATGAGGCCATCGTAAAACAGTCCTTGCACGGTCCGATCATGAATGGTGACATTGAGGTCTTTGATAAGAACAGTCGAACGAAGCGACGCAAGGGCAGCAGCATAAAATCAAGTGACATCATTATTCCCTCCCAGCAGCGGACCATGTTTTTCACACGCTGACGCTCCTACGCCGTAGGCCTCCTAGAGTTTCGGGTCAGGCGTGCCTTCTTGGGGCGGCGAAATTTCTCGTTCGCGCAACGCTTCGCCCCCTGAACGGGGCCGAATTGCCGACATTTTTGGCCTACACTCAAAGCATGATTCCTGGAACTCGGTTGACCAGGTGAACATCATGCAGACCCACCGTATTCCCGTCGTCGCCCACCAGCAGACTCGGCCAATTGCGCCGACGAGACGCAGCCTTTCCGGCACCTATCCGCTGCGTAATGGCGATAGCATTCCCTATGAGTCGTTGCTCGAGCGTGATTTCCTTGCGCGAATGACATTTTCCAGCCAAGTGTGTGACGTTATCGCGCAGCCGGTTCAAATCCCTTTTCACGGTGACGGCGCGCGCACCCATACCTACACGCCTGATTTCCTCATCAACTATCACCTGGGTGACTGTCAGTTTGGTAACTACCCGGTGCCTTTACTGGTCGAGGTCAAACCTCGCGACCTCTGGGTTAAAGACTGGCGCAAATGGCTGACGAAATGGAAAGCCGCCTGGCGATATGCACGGGAACAAGGATGGGCGTTCCACATTTACGACGAGTCCCGAATTCGTGACACGGGCTTTGCCAACATCCAGTTTCTCGACCGCTACAAAGCGATGGACTTCTCACGTGAGGAGAGTGAATGGGTTGTTCAAACGGTTCGTGAGGCCGGATCAGTGCCGGTGCACTACTTGTTGGCGATTCATTTTGCCGGCATCTACCGCGGGCGCGGCATCAGTCACATCTGGTACCTGATCGCGACGCGTCAGCTCGACTGCGACATCCGTCAGCCGCTGAACGATTTTCTCGATGTCTGGATCCCCTGGCCATGAATAAGACAAATACTCACGAGGAAAAACCTCAGGCTTTTGTGCCTGATCGCGCACGTGTTTCCCTCGAGCGAAATGCGTTTGTTCGTTATGGCGAGGACGTCTACCGAATCAACCAGGTACTGGACTTCAAGACGGTGGTCGGAATTGATGTATACAGCGGTCGCGCCTCGGCCTTGCCGGTTAACGGCCTCAAACCGGTTGCCCAGGAGCGACTGGACGGCCTCTATGTCAATTACGACACGGAAAGCATCACCGAAGAGCAATGGGCGATTGCGAAGAAGCGATTTGAGGCCATTGAGCCATTGCTTGGAGACGTTGTTCGAACCAAGGCCGAGATCAAGGCTCGCGCGCTGCTGTACCAGGTGGACAGTGCGACGATCTACCGCTGGATGGACCGTTACAAAAGCTGGGGAGAATTGTTGGCCCTAATTCCAAGAAAACGCGGCTGGCAGGCTGGCAACGTCCGTATTCCAGCCGAGGCCGATGCGCTCATCGATGAGGTGATTCACGATTATTATCTCAGCAAGACACGTCCCACGGTCAACAAGGCGGTCAGTGAATTTCGCATTCGTGCCGAAGCACGCGGTGTTCCCATGGTGGCCGAGTCGACTATTCGTCAGCGCATCAGCCGTATCACTGATAAGCAGTTTCTTCGTGGTCGGGGATTTGCAGATAAAGCACGCAACGCATACACCCCTTCCCCTGGCGCGTTTCCCGGCGCCGAGTACCCGCTCGCGGTCGTCCAGATTGACCATACGCCGATCGATGTAATGGTCGTCGACGACGTGCATCGTAAATCCATCGGGCGTCTCTGGCTTACACTGGCCATCGACGTGCATTCAAGAATGATCACGGGCTACTACCTGGCGATCGACGCGCCCTCGGTAATCTCCGTCGCCATGTGCGTGGCGCATTCGATTATTCCCAAGGAAGAGTGGTTGCTTGCGCACGGCATCGAAGGTGATTGGCCTGTCTGGGGCTTTCCTCGCATTTTGCACAGCGACAACGGTGCTGACTTCAGATCTGAAAGCCTGCGCAGGTCCTGCTCTAACTACGGGATTGAGAACCGATTCCGCCCCATCAAACGGCCAAAGTACGGCGGTCATATCGAACGGCTGATGGGCAAGTTTATGCAAGCCGTTCATGGCCTGCCCGGCACCACTTTCAGCAATATCCAGCAGCGCGAAGGCATCGACTCCGACGCCCAGGCGGCGCTGACTGTTTCGGAATTTGAAGTCTGGCTGGTACGTGAAATTCTCAAGTACAACGCCAAGTATCACTCGAAGATCTTCATGAGTCCGCTCCACAAATGGAATGTCGGCATTTTTGGAGGGCGTGATGACACTCCAGCGATTGGCATGCCTCCGCGGCCAGCAGATCCTTTCACCATTCAACGAGACTTCCTGCCTGCTTATGAGCGAACCGTCCAGCACTACGGCGTGGAGCTCGATGTGACGTACTACTCCGAAGCGCTGAGACCTTGGATAAACGCCAAGGACGAGTCGGGTAAGACGCGCAAATTTATTTTTCGGCGTGATCCACGCGATATCAGCCAACTCTGGTTTTACGATCCCCACCTGAAGCAGTACTTCAAGATCCCCGTGGCCAATCAGTCCTTCCCTGCGACCAGTGTGTGGGAGTTTCGCGCAGCCAAGAAGCAGGCCGTCGAGCGAGGACTGGCCAATATCGACGATGACCTCATCAAGCGGCTGATCATGGAGAACCGCGAGCTGGTGGAAAGCGCCAAGACCCACACCAAAAAGACGCGTCGATTGGCCCAGCGACAGAAAATCCATCAAACAAACAAAACGCCCGCTGCTCCAGCCGCCCTAGAGCCAAAAACGATCGTTCCCCACGGTTTGTTGGGATTGCTCGACGATATGGACGAGGTGTTTGAGGAAATCCTATGAGCGATTACCCGCACATTCATCCAGATTTTCGTGCCGTCATGAGTCTGTCTGATGAGGAACGCATCCGGTTTATTCAGGAGCCCAGGTGGATTGGGTACCCCGCCGCGCACGAAATCATTAGTGCTATGAGGGCGCTACTGACGATCCCCTCTCGTCCACGAATGCCTAATCTGTTGCTGGTCGGGGACTCCAACAATGGCAAGACGACCATTATTCGGCGATTTGTGGAGCTGTACGGCCAAGGCTATGTGAACGTCCAGAGTGAGCCTGTCAAACCCGTAATTTTGGTGGAGTCTCCCCCCGCGGCTGATGAGAAAGGGCTCTACATCTCGATTCTTGAGAGTTTTTGGGCGCCTTACCGTGCCAGTGATGCCACAGCAAAATTGCGCTACCAGGTGGTTCATATGTTCCGCTCGTGCCATGTTCGCCTGTTGGTGATCGATGAGTTTCATTCGCTCCTGACCGGCTCGGCGATCAAGCAAAGGGAGGTCATGAACGCCCTCAAGCTGCTGTGTAACACCCTGGCCATACCGATCGTGGGTGTGGGCACATCTGATGCCGTTCGAGTGCTGCACACCGATCCGCAGCACGCCAGTCGTTTTGATGTGGTCTCGCTTCGCCGGTGGGAGCCATCTCCCGAGTTTCAGCGCCTGATCAAATCGTTCGAATCGATTCTCCCACTGCAGCAAACATCTGGTTTGAGTAAGCCTGAGCTGGCTTTGGCCCTTCATTCAATTTCAGGTGGTAACACTGGTGATCTGCACCGATTGCTAATGGAGTGCGCCAAAGATGCCATTATCACGGGTAGTGAACAGATCACCAAAGCAACAATTGAAAAGCACGCATGGCTTCGGCCTACGCGCGGGATTAGGGAGAGAGTTTGAATCCTTGGCCGCTTTATCAACCTATCCAGGACGGCGAATTGTTTTCTTCCTGGTTGGTGCGCAATGCACTTGCTCATGGCTGCTCACCGTTAGCATTCAGCGGGGTGCTTTGGCCGGGGGTACGGATTTGGGCGACAGATGTTGATTGCGGTATGAAACCCTCACTCTTAGAACGTCTGACTAGTGATGATTTCCCAAATGTCGCTGTGACTGCCAGGCGTTTCCTTACGGCCCTAAATTGCGTTTCGAACGCTGAGATAGGGCATGGAAACGTTCGATGGATTCTTTCACTAGGCTCCCGTAATCGGCGACATCGCTGTGGCTTGCAATATTGCCCATCCTGCTTTGAGGAAGGTATTCCGTATTTTCGATATCGCTGGCGGTTTGCATGGCACACAGGTTGTCTCCGACACGGTAATTGCCTGCTCAGTCGATGCATGCAATGCCATACCCCCATTCAACCACAGCTGTTGAAGCCTCCAGCGATCGATTGCTCGGTCTGCCATGCTTGTGGTGAGAATCTCGGTTCCGGATTGCACAACAGGGTTTGTTTGCCTGGTGCCTTGCAACTGCAGTCCGTCGCGGACCATGAAATGAATTTTGGAAGCGCAGCTTTTGCAGCTGGCGAGTGGTTCGAATATGCCTACCTATTATTGGGGGTTTTGCGCTACGCCATGCGAAGCCAGAGTGGTCCAACGCTGCGTATGCTGAGCTCGTTGGGGGTAGAAATCGAACCACACCATCAGATTTGCTCAGGCCTGCCTCTAGAACTGTTAGAGGTAAGTGAGCGAATGCAGCTTTTGGCATTGCTTGCTCCATTGGTTGCTCACCCTCCTGTCGTTGTGGTGCAAGCGATCACTGAGTACAAACTCCCAATTTCGGTGTTTGGAACGCATGTGAGCAAAACCTTCATAGGTACGGTTGCTCGATCTCTAATCTCAGCGACGACTGTTCGCGCACACAAACAATACACTTTCAGCAAATCCCGCCTGCCTGCGGATCGATTTGTTGTTGAGCGTGAATGGCTTCGACTTCAACGAAAAATTTTTGCCTATGGTCATCTCTGAACGTCCGACCGACTGCGATCAATGCGGTAGGGCCATGACAAAAGCCAAGAAGGTCCATGCGGGCAGCCGGTATTGCGGGACATGCTATGCGCGCCTGTTCAAGCGGCGTCTTTGCTCAGGGTGCGGAAACTATTCTCGCCTGCCGATATTCGATGCCAAGGCTGTTTGTAGCCGATGCGTAATTGCACGACCCTGCGTACGCTGTGGAAGACTAGGTCGTCCGGTTGGAAAGCTGACGGACTATGGCCCAGCATGTAATTCCTGCGCCCATTACTTTAATGTCCCGAAGCCCTGCGAGCGGTGTTCTGTTCTATCCACGCGTCTCGCACATACAGCTTTCGACTCTCAAATGATCAAGTGTTGCCCTCGGTGCGCTCGATTGTCTGCGCGAACCTGCCCAATGTGCCGCCACCATCGCTTCCTGGCGCTACAGCTGGATGGCAGGGAGATTTGTCGGCGTTGCGCCGAGTCCAATAATGCGAAATGTTCTAAATGTGATAAGGGAATTCCTGGAGGCCGAGGCTCTGAATGTGAAGATTGTTATTGGTCGAGGACGTTCGATAAACGCCTGACGCTCGACGCCAATGCGCTCCGTACCGATCCCGTGATCAACGAGTTTCTGGCGTTTGGCTCGTGGCTGCAGTTAAAAATCGGCAATCAACGCGCAGCGCTCTCTATTCATCGTCATTTAGATTTTTTCATGTTGATCGATGAAAAGTGGGGGGTGATGCCGCCACCTGAGCACCTTCTGATGCAGATAGGAATATGCGGTACACGGCGAGCTCGAGTTCCCCTGCGATGGCTCGCATCAGTGAGGGGTTATGTAATCAGTGATGCGTCGCTAGAAGAGCATGTTGAACGTGATCGAATCCGACAAATCATGACGGAATTATCGTGCGACGGGGATAGCACGTTGTTAAGCGGTTACCAAGCTGAGTTAGAGACGCGAGTAAGCATGGGCACTCTAAAGCTTCGCTCGTTGCGTGCATGTCTACGTGCCGCTGTAGATCTTCTTCATACGGCGAAGTCCAAGGGAAAGGGCATCGTAGAGCAGCATCAAATCGACAATCTCCTGAAAATTAAGCCAGGGATCGCAGCCAATCTCTGGGGATTCATTTCGTTTTTAAATGCGCGAAGAGGGTAACCGTCCGGCCAGCACCCTCTCCTGACAGCCCTCCAAATTGGCCAAGATAGTGGACACCATTTTTTAGTGGACACTATCTTGGATACAGTTGCCCCAGCCCGTCGAGCCGGTCGCCGCCCCAACTTTCCGCTGGACTTTAAACGCCAAGTCGTCGAGGCCACCTTCCAGCCTGGCGCCTCCGTGTCATTGATCGCTCGCGAACATGACGTCAATGCCAATCTGGTCTTTCGCTGGCGGCAGCAATACCAAGAAGGGCTATTCGGCCCGGTCAGCCAGAGTGCTTCGTTTTTGCCAGTCCAGGTGATCGAGGCGCCAATGGATCTGCCGCCAGTCTTCCAGCCACAGGCAGAGTGTCATTCCGAGATCGCAGTTGAGGTAGGAAAAGCCAAGTTGCGTATCACCGGAGCACCAGACCCGCAGACGCTGCAACTCGTCTTGCAGCAGTTAGTGCGATGATTGCCCCTCCCGCTGGAACCCGTATCTGGATCGCCGCTGGCGTCACGGACATGCGTCGTGGCTTCGACGGTTTGGCGGCCATGGTGCAGACTCAACTGGAAGCCGATCCCTTCTCCGGTCAGATCTTCGCCTTTCGCGGACGGCGTGGTGACCGGATCAAACTGTTGTGGTGGGATGGCGACGGCTTGTGCCTGTTTTGCAAACGGTTGGAGCAAGGACGCTTTGTCTGGCCGCAAGCAACCAGCGGCAGCGTGTCGCTGACGACCGCGCAGTTGTCGATGCTGTTGGAGGGCATTGATTGGCGCCGGCCAATTCGTACAGCACCCGTCCTCGCGGTCTGACTTGCCGCGCTGAAAAAATCCCCAGTAATATTCGGGCATGACCCTCGTGACCGACTCCCTGCCGAATGATCTTCAAGCCTTGAAGGCGCTGATCGCTGCCCAGCACGCAGAGATTGAGCGCTTGAAGATGATGATCGCCAAGCTGCGTCGTACGCAGTTCGGTCGCAGCTCCGAGCAACTGGAAGCGATGATCGACCAGCTCCAGTTGAGCCTTGATGAGCTGCAAATCAGCCAAGCCGAAATGACACCTCCAGTCGAGCCGGCACCTCGCGCAGTTTCGCGCCGTAAACCATTGCCTGAACACCTACCTCGCGAAACCCACGTTCATCAGCCCGAGTCGCAATGCACTGGCTGCGGTGGGACGCTTCGCCATTTAGGTGAGGATGTGTCCGAAGTGCTGGAGTACGTTCCGGCACGTTTCAAAGTCATTCGCCATGTCCGTCCGAAGTGGGTTTGCCGCTGCTGCGAGCACTTCGCCCAGGTGCCGGCACCGAGTCGCCCGATCGCCCGAGGTCTTGCCGGCCCAGGGTTGTTGGCCCATGTGCTGGTCTCGAAGTTTGTCGATCATTTGCCGTTGTATCGGCAGTCCGAGATCTACGCCCGTGAGGGCGTGGAGCTGGAGCGCTCAACCCTGGCCGACTGGGTTGGCCAGAGCAGTCAGTTGCTGCGACCACTGATCAACGCCCTTGAGCACCACGTCATGAGCGGACACAAAGTCCATGCCGACGACACGCCGATTGGCGTGCTCGCGCCGGGCAACGGCAAGACCAAATCGGCGCGCCTGTGGACGTACGTGCGGGACGACCGACCTACGGGGGACGCGACACCGGCGGCGGTCTGGTTTGCCTACTCGCCGGATCGCAAGGGGCAACATCCCCGCGCGCATCTCAAGCGCTTCAGCGGGATCTTGCAGGCGGACGGCTATGCCGGTTTTGCTCAACTATATGCCACGGGCACCATTGAGGAAGCGGCGTGTTGGGCTCACGCCCGGCGCAAGTTTTACGAGGTCTACAAAGACCTGGCTTCACCACTTGCCGCCGAGGCGCTGCAACGGATTGCGGCCCTGTATGCCATCGAAAGCGAGATTCGAGGGCAACCGCCCAACCTGCGAAAAGTGGTTCGGCAAAGCCGAGCCAGTCCGCTGCTGGAACAACTCCACGCGTGGCTCAACCAGACGCTGACTCAACTGTCGAAAAAATCGGCATTGGGCGGTGCGATTCTCTATGCCCTCAATCGGTGGCAGGCCTTGGTGCGCTATTGCGATGACGGGCGAATTGAGATCGACAACAACGCTGCCGAACGCGCGCTACGTGCTGTCGCGCTAGGCAGAAAAAATTATCTGTTCGTCGGTTCCAACGCCGGCGGCGAACGAGCGGCTGCGATTTACAGCCTGGTGGGTTCAGCCAAACTCAACGACCTGAACCCGCAAGCCTATTTGACACACGTGCTGGAGCGCATCGCCGACCACCCGATCAATCGGGTCGACGAACTGCTGCCCTGGAACGTTTCTCTCGCCTCCACGGAACTCTGCGAGGCCGCCTGATCCATGGTAAAAACTGTTCGCTTGCCAAAACCCGAACCTGATTTGTTGCTACTGCACATTGAATTGAAGTGGATCGAACCTGCCATCTGGCGCCGTGTGGCGGTGCCCGAGAACATCACCTTAGGCAAATTGCACGCGGTGATCCAGATCGCAATGGGCTGGCACGATGACCATCTGCATGAGTTTGAAATAGCTGGTGAGAGTTACGGTATTCCCGACTCCGATGGATGGGGGCCTCCCGTGAACTCGGAGACCCGCAAGACTCTGATCAAAGCGTTGAACGGGAAAAGGACATTCCGCTAGGTCTATGACTTTGGCGATGGCTGGGATCACCGGATCAAAGTCGGAAAGAGAAATCCGATGCCCACTCCGTAGGACATTGAGTCGAAATCCAATCACGATGTTCTCATTGGAAGGGTCTGCAACAGATGTCGATTAAGCTCCTGGCCCACGCCGAACGCCTCTTGGACGCTTACGATAGTCAATCCTTGATGCTTGGAGGCCCAATCTTCTGCCGCTGGGATAGATGCGAAGAAATGCACATGGCAACAGAAGGACTGACGAACGTCGGCCGCCTCCTGCGGCAATACCAGTGACACTGCCACGTCGGCAGGTTCAACAGCCTGTATCTCGCTGGGTGAAACCGTAAGCGAAACGGGTGCTCCAGTTGCAGCGCAATGCGACGAGACGCGAGCTGTACGGCCGATTAACGCCGGGAGCATCAGGGTGTCCAGCGCGCACCAGGCATACAGCCGGCGGTTGTCAATTTCCAAGACATGCGACGTCTCGCGCAAGGTGAGGACATAGCCGATGATGTTCCCATCGTTGTCGTATTCGGTACTGGTGGCTTGTTCGAGCACAGCCGCCACTTGCTCAGCGGGCCAGCCAAGAGTCCTGGCAAGCGTAGTTCGCGAAATCGGGCGTCCCTTGGCAAGTTCACCCAGTAGCGCGACCAAGAACTCCGCAAAACCTTTGGGCCGGTTGGTCGGGGTGAGACGTTCGGCGATCTCGGTAATGTAGCGGGCAAATTTCATGGTGCTCTCCATTCATCCAGCGCAGCAGGACAATTGCTTTACGTCCTTGGTGAAAGTCTGCGCCGCGAGCTTCAGGCCCTCGACCATGGTTAGGTAGGGGAACAACTGGTCGGCCAGCTCCTGCACGGTCATGCGGTTGCGAATAGCCAGCACCGCCGTCTGAATCAGCTCGCCCGCTTCCGGGGCCACCGCCTGCACGCCGAGCAACCGACCAGAACCCGCTTCGGCGACCAGCTTGATGAACCCTCGCGTGTCGAAGTTGGCCAGCGCACGCGGCACGTTGTCCAGGCTCAGCGTGCGACTGTCGGTTTCGAGGCCTGCGCGCTGTGCTTCCGCTTCGCTGTAACCGACGGTGGCCACCTGCGGATCGGTGAACACCACCGCCGGCATGGCATCGAGATTAAGCGTAGCTTCGCCGCCGGTCATGTTGATCGCCGCACGGGTGCCAGCCGCCGCCGCGACGTAGACGAACTGCGGCTGGTTGGTGCAGTCGCCGGCTGCATAGATATCCACTGCGCTACTGCGCATGCCCTGATCGATCTGAATGGCGCCGCGTTCATCCAACAGTACACCCGCCGCTTCCAGGTTCAGGCTTTGGGTGTTGGGCGTGCGGCCGGTGGCGACGAACAGTTGGTCGGCGCGCAGTTCACCGTGGTTGGTGGTCAGTACGAATTCGCCGTTGGCGTGGGTCACCTGACTGGCTTGTGTCTGCTCAAGCACGTCGATGCCCTCCATGCGGAAGGCTGCGGTCAGCGCCTCGCCGATGGCCGGATCTTCGCGGAAGAACAGCGAGTTGCGCGCCAGGATGGTGACGCGGCTACCCAGCCGGGCAAAGGCTTGCGCCAGCTCCAAGGCCACCACGGATGAGCCGATCACGGCGAGCCGTTGCGGAATACTGGCGCTGGCCAGTGCCTCCTCCGAGGTCCAATAGGGGGTGTCTTGCAGCCCGCGAATCGGCGGCACGGCCGCACCGGCGCCGGTAGCGATCAGGCAGCGGTCGAACGCGACTTCGCGCCCGCCCCCCTCGACCAGTTCGACGCTGAGCGTGTGGCCGTCCTGGAAGCGAGCGGTGCCACGCAGCACGGTGATGGCTGGTGTGCTCTCCAGAATGCCTTCGTACTTGGCGTGACGCAGTTCGTCGACAAGGCCTTGCTGTTGCGCGAGCAGCCGCTCGCGCAGGACGGTCGGCGGCGTGGCGGGCATTCCGTCATCGAACGGACTCTCGCGGCGCAAATGAGCCACATGCGCGGCGCGAATCATGATTTTCGACGGCACGCAGCCGACGTTGACGCAAGTGCCGCCGATGGTGCCGCGCTCGATCAGAGTGACGCGGGCGCCGGCTTCCACCGCCTTCAAGGCGGCCGCCATTGCCGCACCGCCGCTGCCTATGACTGCAATGTGTAGCGCGTCGCCGTTTTTGCCGACCTCGGTGTCGCTGCGCAACCAGCCCAGCGCCTTATCGAGCTGGCCGGGGCGCGGTTGTAGCGAGGCGACTTCGAACGACGCTTGATACCCAAGGGCCTCGACGGCGGCTTGCATTTGTTCACGGCTGACAGCCGCGTCGGCCGTCATTTCGGCCTTCCCACCGGCGTAGGAGACGTCCGCCCGGTGCACGCCGGAGATTCCCTCCAGAGCATCTCTGACGCGGTCGGCACAGGAGGCGCAGGTCATACCGTGGATTCGCAGTGTGGTCATAGCGTTTACTTCCTCAAATGGGTCTCTTTGCGGCATTACTGTTTTGGCTGTGGTGGGCAGGCACCCGGGGCGCAACGGGGGTGGGCGGGCGACACGAGATCCCAGATCGAGCCCCCAAGCATGAGGGCCAGACCGATATAGAGCAGCCAACCGCTCCGCCAGCCATAAGCCCGCATCAAAAACACCGCAGCCAAGACCAGGACAGGGCCTATCAGGCCGAGTGCAGTTCGCTGCCACTGCCGATGTTTGAGCCAGCCAAGGGAATTGACGAGCAGCGCCAGGGCCGCAAACAAGGGCAGTAGCGTGGTGATGAACAGGCCTTCCCACTGGCTCAAAAAGCCCAGACCGATTGCAGCGCCTAAGCTAGCCAGAGCAGGAAAACACGCGGCGCAGCCTAGGGCTGAAACCAGCACACCGACGGAACTGGCTTTGTCACCGATCCGCGTGAACAGATTGAGAGGATTTCTCATTGGTATTTCCTCCTATTGCTTGATGGTAGATGGATAGCCGGCATCCTCGGTCGCCTTGGTCAGGGCCTCGGAGTTGGTCTTGGCATCGTCGAAGGTCACGATGGCTTCGCGTTTCTCGAAACTCACCTCGGTCTTGGTCACGCCCTCGACCTGGGTCAGCGCTTTCTTGACCGTGATCGGACAGGCGGCGCAGGTCATGCCCGGTACCGACAGGGTGACGGTTTGGATGGCGGCCCACACCGGGGAAACCACGGCAATGAGCGCGAGAGCGGCAAACAGCTTTTTCATGGGAGACTCCTGCCTGATCAGTAAAACAACGGGAGGATGTAGGGGAAACCGAGCGCGACCAGCACGAGTGCCATCACGAGCCAGAAAATGAACTTGTAGGTAGTTCGTACCTGCGGAATTGCGCAGGTCTCACCGGGTTTGCAGGCTTGAGCCGGGCGGAAAATGCGCCGGTAAGCGAAGAACAGCGCCAACAATGCCGCGCCGATGAAAAACGGGCGGTAGGGCTCCAGAACGGTGAGATTACCGATCCAGGCGCCGCTGAAGCCCAGGGCAATTAGCACCAGCGGGCCCAGGCAGCAGGTGGACGCAAGGATCGCCGCCAGACCTCCAGCGAGGAGTGCACCACGGCCCTTTTGTGATTCAGACATGGGTTCAACCTTTCGAATGTTTGATCGATGGGTTAAGGTTATTTCCGTAGTCAGGTACGGAGTCAAGCGGTATGAAAAACACTGCGGAAAGCCTGACCATTGGCGTCTTTGCCAAGGCAGCCGGGGTTAACGTGGAAACCATTCGGTTCTATCAACGCAAAGGGCTGTTGCCCGAACCGGACAAGCCCTACGGCAGCATTCGTCGCTACGGCGAGGCGGATATTGCACGGGTGAAATTCGTGAAGTCCGCACAACGGCTGGGCTTCAGCCTCGATGAAGTGGCCGGACTGTTGCGGCTCGATGACGGTACGCACTGCAATGATGCGCGTGTGCACGCCGAGCAGAAGCTCGAAGACGTGCGGGGGAAACTTGCGGATCTGCGGCGGATCGAGTTGGTCCTGGCGCAGTTGGTTGATGACTGTTGCGCGAGCCACGGGACGGTTAGCTGCCCGCTGATCGATTCGCTGCATGGAATAGATAGCCACGAAAACTTCGCGCCTTAGCCTACGATTTCCCGTTTCATTGCCCCCCTGTTTGTCGGCTTGAACAGGAAAAGAGCGGCGCTCAATGAGCCCCGTTGACTGGCCAAACCTACGGTCTGCTTTTAGCCACGCTCTTACCCTACAGAGCCGAGAGTCCTGATCACTTCGAATGCAAATGATTGGTCAGTTGCAACGCAAATGGGTGGTCAAGTGGGGTGCAATTTCGCAGTTTTTGAGTGTGAGCGCGTCAATCAGCGGTTAAAGGGGATTAAGGTCTGAGATGCAAGGCGGTGTAGTTCGGACGCTTACCGAAGAGGGGGGGTAGCAGTATTAGTTGTGGACAAGAAAAAAATCGAAATAAGCCGGCGTTCCAAACTCGAGCTTCAGATGATCGAGCTCGCTATCGCGGCAAGATCAGGCCGTGATGTTCAGCGCACATGGATAACCCATTCCTTGGTTTACTTTCACCGTTTACATCCCGCCCCTTCTAGCGAGGTGACATCGATTCCTGATCCTGAGGGCAATGGTTATTCGGTGACCCTGGCAGGAGTCACCTATTGGATACCGGATCCACGCAGCCTTTCGCTTGTACAGGCTAAAGATCTCTAGGGAAAAAGACGCCGAGTTTCTCAAAGTTATTCTTGAGGCAGGTGAAATACAGGAGCTCATCGTCTGCGTTTTTGCTGTGGTTGAATGACACACATGGATTTCGTAGGTTTCCGCGGAAAACGCGAAACTTTCCTTGGTGGCGGCGAATCATGGCAAGGATTTGCTTCACTTCTACCCTTGCTGACGGCAGGGAGAGCTCGATAAGAAAGCCTTGGGATTTCTCTTCCGCGGGCTCAGCATCGTTCTTCGCAGTGCCGAGCGGGCGCCTTTGTGTTTCGAATAAGTAAAAATGGCGTTCGCCGCAAATGATCCGGACGATTTGCACACCACGTAAAATTTTGAGCTTGGGTTCGAGATAAAGCCATTTGCTCTGTTCTGGAGATACCTCATCTTCATCGTCGAACTCTTTCAGCAGAACCAATTTCGCAGGTCCGACGGTGCCCCGTTGGCCATCGAGCGTTAGCCATTCGACTCGATCAATAACGGTTGAGTATGCGTTTCTCAATGCGCAGAGTGCCTGCCACACGTCTGTGAGAACGCCCGATGATTCCCACGGTTGTACATCCACAATTTCCGCTTTACCAACACCAGATCCCCGCTCACTAGGATCGCCAGCAGAAAGCACAACGGCATCACCTGTAGGTAGGATTTTTTTTCCACGCTCACCAGGTTTGCGCTGAATGCGCTTGTTGATAGTCCGACGCTCTCCGAGTACTTCAAAGCTTTCATTAAGAAGGATATGCGTTCCTATATCGGGATCGGAGGCCTGGTCATTAGTCAGCTCAGCCTTTTGGTCCAGAGGAAGGGTTTTTGTCGGACGTTTGATGAAGACCCCACCATCATCTTCATTGTCGTCGCTCGGTGCTTCGGTGCTGTAGTCGGGCCGGTACACCTCAAGTTCTGGGCCGAGTGGTTCGCTCGCTCCGGTGAGACGCAGGCAGAGAAACGTTTTCCGACCATTAATCCAAAACCCTCGCGCCCTCACTTTCGCAAGGCCGGTAAACCAGGGTGCAATTTTTAGATCACCAAATGGAGCTGACAGATTCTGCGTGCCGTTGAAGGCCGACTCCAGGTCCGCGTATAGCTTTTTGCACTGATAACGGGCGTACTCGTCATGCCGCATATGAGCGAGAAACACAGCCTCGCTTTCTCTGATTTTGGGCTGCAGCTTCACGACGTTCTTTTCCCAGGTCTCACTATGGTCAAAGAAAAATCGCTTTTGGACTTCGTCCCAAGGGTATGTCGTGAGAATTCGACTGGTTTCGGAGCTACGGCCATAAAGACGTACTAACAGTTCCACGCATGGAATTAGCACAGTTTCATCACCTGTGCCTTTGAATTCGATCAGCCATGAGTCTATGGAACTCGGCAATTCGTAGGTGCTGTAGGCGGAAGTGAGCCCCATTTCCGTGGCTTGTACGAACTTCCATTTGTTCGGGGTGAAGTCCAGATACTGCTCTGGAAGATTTTCCATCTGGGTGTCTGAGCTCAACGAGCCTTCACGCCAAACGGTCCCGATCTGAAAATAGCTTAGGTAAGGCAACCCGATGGGGACAGTGTGAAAGCTTCCCAGCTGTCCCTTGGCGTCAACGTTGCGAAAATGCACATTTACCAGAGGTACAGTTCTTTCTCGGGCATTCGGCGTGAACGACCCATACCACAATACAAGTAAGTCACCTTTAAGGTCTTTGAAGCGGCCGGCCAGACTGATCTGTGGTTTGGGATAAGTAAATGCGCAGCGGTTGACCGAATGCAACCAGGCAGGCTCGAGCCTAAAAGGAGCTTGATCGTAAAAATTTAATGTTAAATCTGACAAGAACCACCTCAAATTTACATCCGCAACAAGGCCGCGCTGCATGCCTCCTGCACGGAACATTGCATTTGTGCCTCAGCCCATAACAGATACTGCTTCATACGTAAGGCAAACAATTCTTTGCCTTAATACCGATTTAAGCCTTTTAAGCAAAATATTCTTTGCTTTACAGCAGTGACGACAATCCACTGCTGAGAGATTTCGGAATCAAACCGTTGACAAACGCGATCGTGCAAATCAGCGGGTGTCCACATTCCATGAAATGTGGACACCCGCCAAGGATGGTCAAAAAAATAGTCAATCAATTCGCTACTGTGGTGGATACGAAAGGCGTGCTGTAGGAGAAAAACTCCACCTGCTCAGTCCGATGGACACTCCACTTTTTTGTATAACCCTCTGGTCTTTCTCGTACTGCAGCATGCGTGAGTACCAACCGCCTCTTGGCACGAGAAACTCCTACAAAAAATGCACAGCGATTCGCATCTTGATCACCGAAGAAAATTTCGTTATCGACGGCCATGATGATGACGGAATCGAATTCCAATCCTTTGCTTTTATGGATGGTTAAGATTCTGACTGCTTGATCGTCCGAGAAGCGCAGCAGTGCCTTGGGAAGCTCAGGCTCAAGCTTAAGCAAATCTTCAATGCGAGTTCTTGTGTCGCGCAATACTTCCCCTAACCGATTCTGTGATTCGTAGTCGGGAGAGAGCGCAGTCAGCGTCTCTAAACCAATATGCTGGAGAAGAGCTTTCGCTGTTTCCCACCATCCCTCGAATGACTCACCGATTAAGTCCGCTATCGCGACGTTCTTACGCTGTGTTTTGATGAACCGGCCTAGATCCTGCCGCACACTGGCCTGTAATTCTTCATCGGCGTATGGAATCAACTGGTCCATCAGTCTTATCCACGCCTTTGGCTCGCGCTGGCCATAAATGCACAATAGGTAGTCCACAACTAGGCGCGCAGCAGGCTCAACGGTGATGTCCTGCATTTGCTGTTCATTTCGGTAAGGGATGCCCCGCGCCTCCAAGGCGCTCATCAGTTGAAGGGCGTATTGGTCAAGGAGTTTGGACACCAAAATAGCGATTTGAGAAATAGGTACTGACTCTTTGCGGACCCATTCAGAAATCAGATCCGCCAGGCTCTCAGCTTCAATCTCGCTATTTTCATACCTATAGGCGAACACCTCGCCTTCGTCTCCCTCAAGCTGGTCGTCAGTCATGACCGAGGTTGGGTCAAGCACTCGGATAATCTCATTCTGCATTCGCAGTAAACGGGGTTTGGAGCGAAAATTGCGATACATATTGAGTGGGATTGCATTGAAGTCTTCGGCAAACGTCTTAAAAATTCCGTCAAGTGCGCCTGCCCAACCCATAATTTTCTGCTTGGTATCCCCAACTGCAGTCAGTCGAATGGACGTGCCAATGAATGCAGTTTTAATCAGCCGATACTGCTGATCAGTGCAGTCTTGGAATTCATCCAGAAAGACATCGCTGTAAGTTTGCCGAATCGCATTTCGAGCGATGGCCGATTTCTCGAGTATCTGAATAGCCAGGGGAACAAGGTCACCGAATTCAATCTGTTTACTGCCAATTTTTCTGTCACCGATTTTGTAGCCTGGATCGAGACTGTCGTTACCTGTTAGAACTGGCCGAAATCTATCGATGATACGTTTTGCGAAGGCGTGGAACGTGTGGCTATCGAAGCGTGACGAAAGGTCGTTCCCGCAACGCCGCTGAACACGCTCCTTAAGGTTTTTACTCGCATCTACCTTGAATGAGATTGCCAAAATCCGCTTTGGATACCGGCAGGTGCCGGTTCTTAAGAGGAAGTCTGCGCGCTGAGCGAGCATTTCTGTCTTGCCCGCCCCAGGTCCAGCGGTAAGAGCCAGGCAGCGCTCTTGTTCCCTTGCAGCGAGGGATGCATTGGGTTCGAGCGTCAGTCCGTCTGCTGGTTGCCACGCATCAATGGAGATCACTCAGGAATCTCCTCAAGCATAGCGATGACTGCATCGGCCAAATCATTGAGTGACTTAGGCATTCCTATGAGCAACTGATCATCGGTTAGCTTGGCCAGTGCCTCAAGGTGTGCTGCGGGCTTGCTACCTAGCTTGAAGCTTTGATGATACGTACCAAATAACTTCAGCTCCTCAGGGGTGTATTGAGCTGAATTGTGATGGCTCTTACCCAGGACTGCCTTGATGGTCTGGGCATCTGGATCTTCTTTAACCACTTGGTAGGCATCTGGGTACGCAAGAAGCAATGCAAAATCCAGGTCCATTGGGAAGGAGAAGAAAACACCACGCTCTTGTAGTGCGGCGAAGAAGTCCTTGTTGTCCTCACCAAAATAATGGTGAGTGCGCAAAGGCGTGACGTCATCGTCCCACTTCGGAATTGTCACTAGATTGGAAAGCATTTTAGTGGGCTCGAATTTAGCGAATTGGTCGTTCACATATTTTATCCGCCCCCATCCCGCCGCATATCGAGCAACATCCAGATCCAAGAGAGTCACGTACGGGATTTGCAGCTCTGACAGCAGGCGCCAGAAGTGATTCACATGCCTGCCACCCAATGGCGCAATCGTGATCGCTGATTCATCCACTGGTGTGCCTTTGGCGCGCAGTAGCCGGGGTAAAACGATCTCCTCACTATCTCCTTCACCCAAGACGACCAACCGGGAAAAATAGACTTCCGGAAATGCTTGAACGGCTTCACGCACATACTTGTGAGCATCGTCGGTCTTTTCAGGAAGCTTGATACACGTGACTCGCGTTTGCCGAGCATCCGTTAGGCGGAGGTAGCGGATATGTTCCGGCTCCACTCTGCGCAGCATGGAGGGCGCATGTGTTGCTATCAAAGCCTGAGCATCGGGATGTTTCACCATCGAGTTCAATGCGTTGACGATACGGCCCAAGTAATGGGGGGAAAGACTGTTCTCTGGCTCCTCAACCGCGATGAGGGTAAAAACAGGTGGCCGCAGTCTGTCAGGGTCGAAAGACGTATTTTCTCCAGACAAGACTGCCCGGCCAATAGCCTGGGATGACAGAACCAATGACAGATAGAGCATCGACTTCTGGCCGTCGCTCAAGCGGGCAAAGTCGACGAGATTGTCGTCATGCCCAGGGGAAAAGGAGACGGACAAATGCCGGAGAAGGGACTCGATTTCGGAGGCCACAAAGGTGATCTTGGGGTCCGTGAAGAAGCGGCCCTTATGCAGCTCGCCCCATACAGCCCTAAGACTGGTACTAAATGCGTCAATGCAAGGGTTGGCGGCTAAGCTTTCGCTGATTTGATCAGTGAGTCCCTTGATAGTGGATCGCTCACTGTCCCATTGCACTGAGCGCAAAATCCGCCCGAGTAATGCATTGGCGCCATAGGCGATGTGATCTGCGGGGTCACGTCTGGCTGGGAGGTAGTGCACGTGGATGTGGTTGCGTTCTGGACGTGCAACCTGTGCTGTGTTGAGTGGAGCTCCCTCTGTATCCACATCAAGCACATACACCAGGCTTTCTTCAATATCGCCATCTATGCCCATAGTTGCTTCGAGGCGGTAACGAACACGTGGAATGCCATGCAGCTCATCAAGCCGCATGTGCCCGAAATGGGGAGCAACGGTGCTGTTATCTTCGTCTTTGGTCAGCTCGGGAAAAAGGAAGTCGGCTTCTATCCAGAGCTTTCGCTCTTCTGGAGCTTCAACTTCGATGTGTGGGACATGGAAGTCGGAGCGCTGGATGCGCCGCAGTGAAGGATCGAAAGCGAAAAGTCGGCATAGAGCTTGTAGAGCAGCCGTTTTACCCGAGCCGTTCGGACCAATCAGATAGGTGATTTTGTCAAAACTCAGCTCTGTAGGTTTCAGTCCAAAGGATTGAAAGTTAGACAGGCGTATAGATTGTAATTTCATATCTCGACTGGACCATCCCTTCCATATTCACCTTGGGTTCGCTTCCGAACCCCCACCGCTTAATCTCCCATACTGGCTATCAAAGTGCCATACAGACGATTGAATAGGGTTAGCGAAAACATAAGCTCAGCACCGGTTTTTACGACGCATTGGGCAACCCGAAATCTGAAACGCTGTTGCCCCATGGAACCCTAGGGTGTCTGGCTGACCTAGCGAGAGACGGCAGCCTCTCATCCGGATTCACCGTTAGCGAGGCGGCTGAATGAGGGCGACGTAGGTGCAGAGAAGGGTGATGAGGATGCTCGTGAGGGTGATTGTGTTGGTGTAACTGGAGAGGAATGCTTCCATGTTGGTTTTTCGGTAAGGGCACCTTGAAGATTGCCCAGGTTAAAAAACCTTTTCAAGCTCACGATGAGGCGTGGGCTAGAACATTACCGTCCCGAAAGCAGACGCTTTGAAGTGTAGTGGTCTAATGAAACCGGACACCCATTTAGGCGAGAATGCTCGCCAGATCGAGGTGTCAGATGACCAAACAACGCCGCTCCTTTACTCCTGAATTCAAACGCGAGGCTGCCGACCTCGTGCTC
>NZ_JYLI01000009.1 GCF_001439785.1 Pseudomonas poae
AGCACGAGGTCGGCAGCCTCGCGTTTGAATTCAGGAGTAAAGGAGCGGCGTTGTTTGGTCATCTGACACCTCGATCTGGCGAGCATTCTCGCCTAAATGGGTGTCCGGTTTCATTAGACCACTACACAATAGGGTTAGTGAAGAATGGGTCGGTGCTTTGTATTGGAGTTGCCTGTAAACAGCAAAAGCCCCTGAAATGGTTGAACACTTCAGGGGCTTTTTCGTTCCTGCCGTTTGAATATGACCAGTGCCGAGGCGTTCAATCGTAAGCGAACTGGTCAATCAATCCCAAGCGAGGCACATGAGTATCGGGCCGCAACAGCGCGCCAGGGGCAATGACGGCGTTTGCACCAATCTTGCAACCGTCTCCCACCAGGGCGCCGAATGTGCTCACTCCCGTCTCGATCACCTTATCCAGATAACGGATTTTGATTTGCGCCCCGTTCAGTTCGTTGCGGTAATTGGCAATGATCGCACCGGCCTCGATATTTACGGCCTCAGCGGGCATCAGGCCCGGGGTGGGTCATCGTTCGATGAATGCATTGATTTCAAACAGCGTCATGGCGTGTTATTCCGAAAAAGGTAACCGCAGATCTGCACGGCCCGAGCTAAAACGATAACGCTACTTTTTACCCTTCGATTTTGTCGACGGTTTTTTATCCGTTTCCCTCACCGTCTCCCTTGGCCTTTTCTTCGCCTCAGCTTCCGTCACGTATTCCCCTGTAACTGCATCACGATAGCGTGTTGGCATATAAAGCTCCCTGACAGTAGGTCGCCACAGCGGCGACAGGTTTGAGGCTAGCTCGCAGCCTTGCGCGCGCAAGTTTCAGGGCGGGCATTCTCTTTATCAGGTTTTTCCAGATCGAATACGTCTGCGGCCAAAACAAAAAAGGCCCGCCAAACTCATCGCCTGGCAGGCCTCTGCAAAAGCTAACGGTCAGGCTGGCTGCGCGACCAGTCGGTTACTGACATTCCTCCCCAGCACCAGCACCGTTACAAACCCGAAGCCCACCAGTACCGTGGCAAGACTCAACAACACCGAGTTGCCCATCTGATCAACGATCTGCCCGCCAAAGAAAGAGCCCAGCGCAATGATCACCTGAAACAGCGCGACAAACAGTGGCATGCCGCGCTCCACATCCTTGGGCGCCACCACGAACATCCAGATGCTGGAGCACGCCGGGAACGCGCCGAACGCGAAGCCCCACAGTGCGATCAGTAGCGCGGCGCCGGTCATGCCGGTGGCGAAGTGGGGGAACAGCGCGGTGCTGGTGCCGATCATCAGCGCGACCAGCAGCAGGGTATTGCGCACGCTGCGGTTGGCGGCGAAGCCAGCGAACACATTGCCCGCCACCCCGGCCACACCAAACAGCAGCAGCAACGAGCTGATGGTCTGCCCATCAAAGCCGGCACTGTATTTGAAAAACGGCGCGACATAAGTGTAGGCAGCAAAGTGCGCCAGCCCGATCAGCAGTACCGCAATCAGGCCCACCCGCGCCTGCGGGTTGTAAAACAACGCCGGCAGGTCACTGACACGAATCGCTTTTTCCGGATTGAGCCGTGGCAGCAGAAGCACCTGCGCCAGCAGCACCGGTACGCCCATCAGTGCGGTCACCAGAAAGGTCATGCGCCAGCCCATCAGGCCGCTGAGCCAGGTGCCCACCGGCACGCCCAGCACGGTGGCCAGGGTCACGCCCATCATGATGATCGACGTAGCCTTCGCCACGTCGACGCCCTTGGGCGCCAGGCGGCCACTGAGGGCGATGGCCGTGGCCCAGAAGCCGCCGATGCTTATGCCCAGTAATACACGCCCAAACAACAGCACGTTGAAATCACTGGCAAACGCCACGATGCCGTTGGCGATGATCATGATCAGCGTCAGGCTGATCAGCAGATAGCGACGGTCCATCGCGCCGATGCTCACTGACAGAAACGGCGCGGCAAGGGCAGCCATGATGCCGGGCAGGGTCACCATCAGCCCGGCGTGGCCGGCCGTGATGCCCAGGTCGCTGGCGACGTCGTTGAGCACGCCCACCGGGAGAAACTCACTGGTCACCAGGGCGAATGCGCCCACGGCAACCGACAGAATCGCCAGCCACTGCTGTTTGACGCTCTGTTGATTATGTTCGGGAAGGCCGCTGGAGGCCTGGCTGGCACTTGGCATGGTGTCGGATTCCAAGGATGAATGTCGCCTTTAGTCAGGCGGGGGGAGGGCTGCGGGAGGGGATTATAGAGATGACCGCCGACAAATCGGCAGGCGCTCGTTTCGATAGTCATCATCAGTGTGATCGATGTGATGCTTTGAGCACGAATTCTACCTTGGATATCAGGACTCTTTATTTCCGTTTTTTTCCCTCAAGTCCAAGCCTGTCAGGCCGAAACGCTGTCATACGATGTCGTATCCCTCCCCATGAGAGCCCTCAAAATGTCCCTTCGCAGCCTGTCCATCGCCCGCCGTGCCGGTCTGGGTTTTGCCTTGATTGCCTTGCTTGTGGCCCTGCTGGGCTTTTTCGCGCTGTCGAACATGGCGAGTATTCGCGCCCGGGCGGTGCAGGTGGAGAGTGGGCTGGTGCCGAAGATGCGGCTGGTGGCCGATATTCGCGAAATCATGCTGCGTATCCGCACGATTTCGTTGCGCATGGCGTTGGACACCAACCCGGCGAACCTTGCGATGTACCGCGGTCAGATGGACACCCGCAGCCAGGACCTGACCAAGAAGCTGGCCGAGCTCGACGCGTTGGTCGACACGCCTGAAGTGCGCGCGCTTTACGATCAGTTCCAGGTCTCGCTGCGCCAGTACCAGCAAGGGCTGTCGCAGTCGTTCGTGCTGGCCGACAAGCAGCAGGGCGCTGAACTCAACAAGTTGCTGCTGGTGGACATGAAAACCGTGGTCGATGGCTCCGGGGCCCAGCTCAACGCACTCGGCGACTATTACAACAGCCAGATCAACCAGCTGGGCCAGGCGGCAGAGGCGCAATACAGCCGCTCGCTCACCATGGTGTTCGGTTTTGTGATCCTGGCGGGGGTGAGCACGGTGGCCCTGGCCTGGTTGTTGACGCGCAGTATTGTCGGCCCATTGGGACAGGCCATGCGTGCTGCGGAAAACGTTGCACGCGGCGATCTGACCCAGACCGTCGAAGTCAGTGGCGACGACGAGGTGACCCGCTTGCTCGTCGCGTTGCAATCGATGCAAGGCAACCTGCGCGATACCTTGCAGCTGATTCGCCAGTCTGCGGTACAAGTGTCCGCCTCGGCCACCGACCTCAATGGCATCACCGACCAGAGCAGCCGCAGCCTGCAACAGCAAACGGCAGAGATCGAGCAGGCAGCCACGGCGGTCAACGAGATGACCTCGGCCGCCGACGAGGTGGCGCGCAACGCGGTTTCTACTTCCGAATCCACCAGGCTCTCCAATGAAACCGCGCGCGAAGGCCAGCACCGCGTCGGCGAAACAGTCAGCGCGATTCAGGCCCTGAGCAGCAACATCGGCGAAACCTCGAACCTGGTGCAGAACCTGGCCGAACAATCGCGGGACATCGGCAAGGTGCTCGACGTAATTCGCTCCATCGCCGAGCAGACCAACCTGCTGGCCCTTAACGCCGCTATCGAGGCGGCGCGTGCCGGCGAGTCAGGGCGTGGCTTCGCGGTGGTGGCCGATGAAGTGCGGGCGCTGGCCCATCGCACCCAGCAATCGACCCTGGAGATCGACCAGATGGTGACCGCCATGCGCACTGGCTCCAATGATGCGCTGGCGTCGATGCAGTCAAGCACCCAGCGCGCCACCGAGACCTTGAGCCTGGCCGAGGGCGCCGGTGGTGCCTTGAGTCGGATCACTGATTCGATCGATGAGATTCACCAGCGCAACCTGGTGATCGCCAGTGCGGCCGAGGAGCAGGCCCAGGTGGCTAAAGAAGTCGACCGCAACATCGTGAATATCCGTGACCTGTCGGCGCAGTCGTCCTCGGGCGCCGGGCAGGTCAGCGGTTCGAGCCAGGAGCTGGCACGCTTGGCGGTAGCGCTCAACGACGCCGTGGCGCGGTTTCGCCTGTAGTGCCTGGGGAGCGTCGGCCTAGACCCGACGCTCCATCCCCTGGCGAATTTTCTCCAGCAGCTCATCGATGTGAAACGGCTTGGTGATCAAGTCCATGCGTTCGCCCAGAAAGCTCTGACGATTGGCCGCATTTTCCGCATAGCCGGTCATGAGCAAAATCGGCAAGTCAGTGCGCAGCACGCGCGCATGGTCGGCCAGTTCACGGCCGGTCATATACGGCAGGCCGTAATCGGTCAGCAACAGGTCGATGCTCGGGTCGGCCTGCAGGATCACCATGGCCTCGTCGCCGTCGGCGGCCAGACTGCACTGGTAGCCGGCATCCACCAGCACTTCGGCGACGAAGCTGCGCACCGACGGCATGTCCTCCACGATCAGAATGTGCTCCCCCTTGCTCACCCCAGGTACCGCCACCAGCTTTGTGGCCAGCGTGGCCGGGCCTTCGGCGGCGGGCAGCATGATGGTGACTTCGGTGCCCTGGCGGGTGACGCTGCGGATCTGCGCATCGCCGCCGGACTGGCGTGCGAAACCGTAGATGGTCGACAGACCCAAGCCTGTGCCCTGGCCCACCGGCTTGGTGGTGAAGAAGGGGTCGAACACCTTGTCGATCACGCTGTGGTCGATACCCACGCCGTTGTCGCGTACCGACAGCGCAATATAGGGACCGTTTTCCAGCTTGAGGTTGCCATTGGAATACGCCGGGTAAGTGGTGACCCAGATGATGCCGCCCTGGGGCAGGGCATCGCGGGCATTGATCACCAGGTTGAGCACCGCGCTCTCCAGCTGGATCGGGTCCACCAGCGCCACCGCCGGGTTGCTGGTCAGCTCCAGCTTCAGGGCGATGTGTTCGCCAATGGTGCGCACCAGCAGCTCTTCGAGTGACCGGATGTGCGCATTGATATCGATAGGGCGCGTGTCCAACGGCTGCTGGCGGGCAAAGGCCAGCAGTCGATTGGTCAAGCCGGCCGCGCTGAGGGCCGAACTCAGCGCTGCATCGGCGTAGCCCAGGACCTTCTCGGTGCGCTGGCTCTCGATGCGTTTTTTGATCAGCTCCAGGCTGGTGATGATCCCGGTGAGCAGGTTGTTGAAGTCGTGGGCGATGCCCCCGGTGAGCTTGCCCAGGGCGTCCATCTTCTGCGCCTGCAACAGTTGCGCCTCGGTGCGCGCCAGTTGGCGCGCGGCATTGGCCAGTTCGGCCTGCTGATGGCGCTCGCGGTGGCGGTGCTCGGTCACGTCCTCCACGAACACCAGGCTCAGCTCGACACGGTTGTACGGCGAAATCTGCCACTCGGTCTCGCGCAATTCGCCATTCACGTTCAACTGCAGGGTGCCTTTCCAGCGCTCGCCGGCTGACAGGCGCTGGCACAGTTCGCCGATGACGGCACGCTGGCCGTCGGCAAAGCATTCGAGCAGGGCGTCGGGGTTGAGGTTGTCGTGAATCAACTGCGCAAAGGCGTGGTTGCATTCGTGGACTTTGAGCTGCGCATCCATTACTGCAATCGGCGCGCTGATATTGAAGAAAATCTCGCGAAAGCGCGCCTCGCTTTCGCGCAGCGCATATTCGGTGTCACGCACCCGCAGCAGGGTGCGCAGGGTCGCCAGCAGCACATCCGGGTCCACCGGGTGGATGAGGTAGGCATCGGCCCCCGCGTCCAGGCCGGTGATGATGTCGCCGGTCTCGATGGACGCCGCCGACACATGCACCACCGGCAGCAACGCGGTGGAGGGGTCGGCGCGCAGGCGGCGCACGATATCGAAGCCACTCATGTCCGGCAGGTTGACGTCCAGAATCAGCGCGTCGATTTTTTCGCGGGCGATAAGGTCCAGCCCGTCCTGGCCAGTGCCGGCTTCCAGCACCTGGCCATAGTGACGCTCCAGGCGGCGGCGCAGGGCATAGCGCGTGGCGGCGTTGTCGTCGACGATCAGTAATCGAATGTCACGCTTCATCGACAGTCTCGTTTTCGATGGACAGAGGAATGATCACGTAGAACAGCGAGCCCACGCCGGGCGTACTTTCCACGCCCACGCGTCCGCCCAGCAATTCAGCGAAACGCTTGCACAGCGACAGGCCCAGGCCGGTGCCGCGCAGGCGTTTTTGCAGCGGCGAGTCGATCTGCGAAAAGTCTTCGAACAGGTTGTTGTGCAGCTCGGCGGGAATGCCCAGGCCCGTGTCCAGCACCGCAAAGCGCATCTCGCGGTCGTTCTCCATGCGAGCCGACACCCGCACCTCGCCTTGCAGGGTGAATTTGAGCGCGTTGGAGATGAAGTTGCGCAGGATCTGCGCCAGCTTCTTGTCATCGGTATACAGCTTGGGCAAGCCGGCGGGCTCTTCAAAGATCAGGTCCACCGACGAGGCATCGACGATGGGCCGGAACATTCCGCGCAGCGCCGAGAACAGATCGAACATGTCGAACCAGGCCGGCGAGATGGAAATACGCCCGGCCTCGATCTTGGCCAGGTCCAGCAGGTCATCGACCATTTCCCGCAGCTCGCTGGCGGAGCTGCGAATGAACCCGACCTGAGTGTGTTGCTCAGGGCTCAGCGGGCCATCGAGTTCATCCACCAGCAGGCTGGTGATGCTCAGGATCGAACCCAGGGGTGTGCGAAATTCATGGCTCATATACGACAGGAAGCGGCTCTTGAGGTCCGATGCCTGGCGCAGTTGGTCGGCCTGCATGTCCAGCTCGGCATACAGCGCCAGCACGCCCTGGTTGGTCTCTTCCAGTTCGGCGCGCAGGGCGTCGCCTTCCAGGCGCAGGCGTTTGACTTCATCGGCGAGGGAGGCAGTGGTTTCAGCCATTGATGGCCTCCAGGGCAATCACGAACACGGTAACGTCATCCCGGCCGCGACAGAAATCACGGTGCAGAATGGCGGCGATCAGGGCCGGATGGCGGTGCACCAGGCCCGGGTAATCGGCAAGGTTCCAGCGTGACTGCAAGCCGTCGCTGTACAGAATCAGCAACTGTCCGGTCACTTGAGCGTAGTCGAAGGGCTGGGCCTTGCGAAATTGCACGCCGACGATCCCAGGGTGCGAGGCCAGCCCCCGAGGCTTGCCATGGCCGATCAGGCTGGCGCCGATGTTGCCGATGCCGGTGAAGCGCAGGGTGTCGGCCGAGGCATCGTATTGAGCAATCGCCATGGCGCCGCCGCGGGTGCCGCTCATGCCCACATGCAGGTCGTTCATCAGCACGGTCGGGTCGAGAAACGCATCCTGCGCGAACACCGCCTCACCGGCCTGCGAGGCGCGCTCGGCATCAATGCCATGGCCCAGGCCATCAGCCACCATCACGCTGAAGCGTCCCGGCTCGACCATCAGGTGCCAGGCATCGCCGCAATGCGGGTCGTCGTGCAACGAATGCTGGCTGACCCCGTAACGGATGTCGCGAGCCGTCGAGGCTCGCGGATACAGGCGCGCGAGCATCGCCGTGCCACGCGAATCGGCATGTACATCGAACACCTGGGCCAGGCGCGAAATCGCGCCCATGCCGATGCCCTGGGTGCCGCTGGTGGAAAAACCGTCCACCAGGCAGTTATCCAGGTCGAAGCCCTGACCGCGGTCCACGGCGATCATCTCCACGCCGCCGTTGCCGGTGGCGCGCAGGTGCAACTGGCCGTGATTGGCATGCTTGAGGATATTGCTGGCAAGCTCGGTGGCCACCAGCGCCACGCGCCCGGCGTCGGTTTCGTCAAAGCCCAGTTGCTCGGCCAGCAGCTGCGCCGTGCGGCGCGCGTAGCCCACCTGACTGACGTCCTCGACCCCTAGCACCTGGGTCAGTGCACTGTGGATATTCAGGACCATCGGGTGATCGTCACGCGGGTGCCTTTACCCGGCGCGGTCTCCAGTTCGAATTCATCCACCAGGCGCTTGGCACCGGTCAGCCCCAGGCCCAGACCGCCACCGGAGGTCCAGCCATCGGTCATCGCCAGCTTGAGGTCGGGAATGCCCGGGCCTTCGTCACGAAAGGTCAGCCGCACGCCGGGGCGCAGGTCTTTTTCCAGCACCTCCCAATCCATATAGCCGCCACCGCCGTACACCACGGTGTTACGCGCCAGCTCGCTGACGGCCGTGACCAGCTTGGTCAGATCGATCAGGCGCATGCCGCATTCCTGGGCCAGCTTGCGTACCAATTGTCGCGCCAGCACAACGTCCTGTTCGATCAGCACGGGATGCGTGCCGCTGCTGGCTTCGGTCATGAGTGTTCAACCCGGTCGCGCAGCAATTTCATGCCGCGCTCCACATTCAATGCGGTGGCCACGCCCGGCAGGTTCATGCCCAGTTCCACCAGGGTGATGGCCACGGCCGGCTGCATGCCCACCAGCACCGTCTGGGCGTCCATGATGCGCGACAGGCCCGAGATGGTGCCGATCATGCGGCCGATGAACGAGTCGACCATGTCCAGCGCCGAAATATCGATCAACACACCGCGCGCCGAGGTGCGGCTGATGCGTTCCGACAGGTCGTCCTGCAGGGTCAGCGCGAGTTGGTCGTGCATGTCCACCTGGATGGTCACGAGCAGAAACTCGCCCATCTGCAAAATAGGGATGCGTTCCATGCTCAGACTGCCTTGCTGATGTTGACGCCCAGACGCTTGAGGGCCAGCGCCAGAGCGTCGGCCAGGTTGGCCTTGGTGACGACGCCTTGCAGGTCGAGCCCCAGGTGCACGATGGTCTGGGCAATTTGCGGACGCACGCCGCTGATGATGCAGTCGGCGCCCATCAGGCGGATCGCGGTAACGGTCTTGAGCAGGTGCTGGGCCACCAGGGTGTCCACGGTCGGCACGCCAGTGATGTCGATAATGGCGATTTCCGAACCGGTGTCGACGATGCGCTGCAGCAGCGATTCCATCACCACCTGGGTGCGTTGCGAATCCAGGGTGCCGATCATCGGCAGGGCCAGCACGCCGTCCCACAACTTGACCACCGGAGTGGACAGCTCGAGCAGTTCTTCCTGCTGGCGCTTGATCACCGCCTCACGGGATTTCTGGAAGGTGCGGATGGTGTGCATGCCCAGGCCGTCGAGCAGTTCGGACACTTCCCATAATTGCTCGGCCAGTTGCGCGCCGTCGTTGGCGTATTCGCGCTGCAGCAGGGCGAACACCGGGCCCTTGAGGGCGAAAATGAAGCTGGCGGTCTGCTGGGAATCCTGGCCGACCAGTGCGCGGCTGTGGGACAGTTTCTCCAGGAACAGCCGGGTCTGTGCCCAGTTTTCGTGATTGATGTTTTGCGAGCCGCCGTTATGCAGGGCGTCGGCGAGCAGGTTGAGGAAGTCGCCCGTCTGTTGCTTGACGTCGTCCCCTTTGAGGTTGCGTGTGGCGCCCGTGGCCTCCAGGCTGTGCGTCCATTCGTTGAGCAGGTCAATGCGATTGTCTTGCAATGCCTGGACTGTTTTTGCCTGCAGAGTTGCCACGGGTAATCTCCTTTAAGCCATGAATAAAGTGATGGCAATTTATACTAAATTGCATCGCTCGGAACCTTTTTCAGCGAATCTGACAGCAACGCCCCGGCCGGGCTGACTGCGCGTGAACCGTGCCTGTAAGGTAGTATCGCGGTTCACTTTGAACCAGCAGCCGACCCGTGATCATCAACTTCGACCTCAACGACCTCCAAGCCTTCCGCGCCGTGGTGGACAAGGGCAGCTTTCGCGGCGCCGCCGAGGCCATCCGTATCTCGCAACCGGCCCTCAGCCGGCGCATCGAAAAACTCGAGTCGGCGCTGGCGGTCAAGCTGTTCGAGCGCACCACGCGCCGCGTCAGCCTGACCATGGTCGGTCGCGCGTTCCTGCCGCAGGTCGAGCGCATGCTCGACGACCTCGACATCGCGCTCATGGGCATCAGTAATGTGGCCTCCACCCGCATGGGCAACGTGACCATCGCCTGCGTGCCGTCCACGGCGTACTACTTCATGCCTCACGTGATCTCCGAATTCCACAAGCTGTACCCCAAGATTCGCCTGCGTGTGCTCGATGCCAGTGCCGGCGAGGTGTGCAATGCGGTGGAAAGCGGCGAGGCGGATTTTGGCGTGAGTTTCAGCGGCAGCCTGGCCGATGAGGTGGAGTTCGAGCTGTTGCTGCAGGAGCGCTATGTGCTGGCCTGCCGGCGTGATCACCCGTTGGCCGAGCGCGACAGCGTAAGCTGGGCCGAAGCCTACGAGCACGACTACATCACGGTGGACAAGACCTCGGGCAACCGCTTCCTGCTGGACCAGGCCCTGCGTGGAGTGCGGGTGAAAAAACCGAGCATCTGCGAGACCCACCACGTGACCACGATGATCGGGCTGGTGGAGGCGGGGTTGGGCGTTGCGATGGTGCCATCGATTGCGATGCCGGCGTGCGAGCACCCGATTCTGGTGAGCGTGCCGCTGGTGGAGCCGCAGGTGATGCGCAACGTGGGCTTGATAAAACGCCGCGGGCGGACATTGCCGCCAGCGGCGCTGGAGTTGGAACGGTTGGTGCGGGAGATGCCGTTTCGGTCAGCGTGACACCGAGTCCAGGCCGGTGGATTGCACCACCGGTTGCGCCTCGGGGGAGGCGAGGAATTTGAGCAGCGCCTTGGCCTCGTCCTTGTGTTCGGCGTTGACCGGAATGCCAGCGGCAAAGCGCGTGACCGACTGCACGTCTTCCGGCAGCTTGCCGACAAAGGTCACGCCCTTGACTGGCAACAATTCCGCCACCTGCTGCAAGCCCACTTCGTAATCACCCTTGGCCACCTGTTCAGCCACTGGCGCGCGTTCGATCATCGTGCCCTTGGCCGGCATGCCGAGTTTCTTGAACAGCTCTTTCTCGACATACACGCCGCTGGCGCTGTCCGAGTAGGCCACGGACTTGGCCTTGCTCAGCACGGCCTTCAGGTCTGCATCGGTGTTGATCACCGGCTTGGCCGCGCCTTCCTTGACCACCAGGCCGATGCGCGAGTCCGCCAGCTCCACGCGGGAGGCCGGGTCAACCTTGCCCTGTTTGATCAGCTCATCGAGCGCGTAGCCGACCATGATCACCACGTCGGCGTGTTCGCCACGGGCCAGGCGGTTGGGAATCGCTTCCGGCGCCTTGCCCATGGACGGGCCGAGGATGGTGTCGAGGGTGTCGCCGCTTTGCTTGGCGTATTGCGGGCCGAGCAATTTGTAGGCGGCGGTGAAGCCGCCGGAGGTCATCACCTTGAGTTGTTCGGCCTGGGCCGTCAGCGCCAGGGCACTGAGGGCCAGGGCGGTCAGGGTTTTAGAGAGAAACGTCATTACACCGCTCCCTGCATCACTTGCCCGCGGGCATTGGCGCGACGATAGAGCGCCAGGGTCGAGCACAGCGCACACAGCGCGGCAAACATCATCCAGTAGGCCGGCGAGGCCTTGTCACCAGTGATATGGATGAACCAGGTGGAAATCGCCGGGGTGAACCCGCCGAAGATCGCGGTCGCCAGGCTATAGGCCAGGGAGAAGCCCGCCACGCGCACTTCCACCGGCATGATTTCGGTCAGCGCCGGAATCATCGCGCCGTTGTACATGCCGTAGAGGAAGGAGAACCACAGCAGGGTTTCCAGCATGTGCGCAAAGCTCGGTGCGTTGACCACGTAGGACAGCGCCGGGTAAGCGGTAAGCACGGTCAACAACGTCATGGCCAGCAGCACCGGCTTGCGGCCGAAGCGGTCGCTCAAGGTGCCGCCGATCGGCAGCCAGATAAAGTTGGAGATCGCCACCAGCAAGGTCACCAGCAGGGCGTCCGAGGTGCTCAGTTGCAACACGGTCTTGCCGAACGTTGGCGCGTACACCGTGATCAGGTAGAACGCAGTGGTGGTCATGGCCACCATCAGCATGCCGCCGATAACCACGGTCCAGTTCTTCACCAGGGTCGCCATCACTTCACGCATGGTCGGACGATGCGTGCGGTTGGCGAACTCTTCGGTTTCCTGCAGGTTGCGACGCAGGATGAAGATGAACGGGATGATCACGCAGCCCACGGCGAACGGAATGCGCCAGCCCCAATCGGCCACCACTGCAGGTTCCATCCACACATTAAGGCCGTAACCCAATGCAGCGGCGACCACGATGGAGATCTGTTGGCTGCCCGACTGCCAGCTGGTGTAGAAACCCTTGCGGCCCGGCGTTGCCATTTCCGACAGGTAAACCGACACGCCGCCCAGTTCCGCACCGGCCGAAAAGCCTTGCAGCAGACGACCCAACAGCACCAGCAGCGGCGCCCACAGACCGATGGTCTGGTAACCCGGTACCAGCACGATCAACAGCGTGCCGCTGGCCATGATCGAGAGGGTCAGGATCAAGCCTTTGCGGCGACCCACATCATCGATATAAGCACCCAAAATAATCGCACCGAGCGGGCGCATCAGGAAGCCGGCGCCGAATACGGCGAAGGTCATCATTAATGAGGCGAACTCATTGGCGGAGGGGAAGAACGCGGCAGCGATGTAGGTGGCGTAGAAGCCGAACAGAAAGAAGTCGAACTGTTCGAGGAAGTTACCCGAAGTAACGCGAAAAACCGCGCCAACTTTCGAGGAGGCAGAGGCGGGCCGGGAAGGGCTTGTCATGGTTTTGTGTCTCCAGCGTTCTTTTTAAAGTGCTTGTTTCGCTTAAGACCCGAGATAGTGGCTGACACATTTAGAAATGATAAGTGACAAATTTGGATAGATTGATGTGTGCTTGCTATCAATCCGCAGCGCCATCCCATTACAACTATGAGAGCGAACGGGCCCGCTCCCCTATAAAGTTCGTTCCTGCCTTGGTGGGAGCTTTCGGCGCGTTCTACTTTGCCAACACCTCACCCTGATCATCGGCGACACTTGATCCGGGCTGAATGCGCCGCTTACATAGACGCCGGCCCCCGCGCTTTCTACACTGCGGCTTGTCGTGGGGAAGGGGGCAGGCGCCGATGAATCGCAATGAATTACGCAAGGCCGATATCAACCTGATGGTGGTCTTCGAAGCGTTGATGCTCGAACGCAACGTGACACGGGTGGCCGAGAAACTGTTTCTCGGCCAGCCGACCATCAGTTCGGCGCTCAACCGCTTGCGCACCTTGTTCAACGACCCACTGTTCATTCGCGTGGGCCACCGCATGGAGCCCACTGCCCGTGCCGAAGAAATCATCCAGCACCTTTCGCCAGCCCTGGATTCCTTGTCGTCGGCCTTGAGCCTGACCCACGATTTCGACCCGTCCATCAGCACCATGACCTTTCGCATCGGCCTGTCCGATGACGTCGAGTTCGGCCTGTTGCCGCCATTGCTGCGCAGCCTGCGCCAGGAGGCACCGCAGGTGGTGTTTGTGGTGCAGCACGTCGACTACTGGCGCATTCCCGACCTGCTCGCGTCCGGCGACATCACCGTCGGCATCACCCAGACCCGTGGCCTGCCGGCCAACGCCAAGCGCAAGCTGCTGCGCCATATCCACCCGCGCATCCTGCGTGCCGATGCCTCACAAACACCGCTGACCCTCGATGAATATTGCGCGCGTCCCCACGTGCTGGTGTCCCATACCGCCAACGTGGCCGGGTTTGCCGATGAGTGGCTGGCGGAAATCGGCCGCAAGCGCCAGGTGGTGTTGTCGGTACCGCAATACAGCGCACTGCCGGCGCTGCTGGCGGGCACCGACCTGATCGCCAGCCTGCCGGACTACACCGCAGAAGCCATGGCGGTGTCGGGCAAGTTGTTCTGCGAACCGTTTCCGTTCCAGACGCCAACCCTGGACCTGTCCATGGTCTGGCTCAGCCACGTGGACACCGATCCGGCCGAGCGTTGGGTGCGTTCGCGGCTGGAGGCGTTCATGAGCGATCGCGGGCTGGCCGCGCCGCTCTAGAGCAAGCCCTGATCGGCGCAGGCCTTGACCACTTGCTCGCGAAACCAACTGTTGGCGCTGTCCTGCGCGCCGGCTTCCTTCCATTGCATATCCAGGGTGAACCCCGGCAAACCGCTCGGCGCCTCGCAGTGGCCGAACACCGTGGCGGGAGCCAGCAGCTTCTGCACGCGGCGTGGCAGGGTGACGATGAAGTCGGTGCCGGTGATCATTTTCAACGCGGCGCTGTAACTGTTGGCGCGCGCGACCACCTGGCGCTTGTGGGCCTGGCGCGCGAGCCAGCCGTCGATCATGTTGGTGGCCGAGGTCCACGGCGTGGGGAACACGTGGCGCCGGGCCACGAAGGCGTGCAGGTTGAACACAGGCTCTGGCGGCGCCGCGCGTTTGTCGAAGACGCACACCAGGTCGTCTTCCAACAGCATTTGCGTTTTGAAGTCCTTGTGCGCGCGGTGAAAGTGCGGGCCGAAGCAGATCACCAGGTCCAGGCGCCCATCACGCAGGTCGTCGGCGGGGATGTCGGTTTCAAGCCGCTGTACGTTGACGATGACCGGCAGGTCGGCACGGTCGAAATTCTTGAGCAGGTGCGGCAGGATCAATTGCTCGAAGTATTCCGGGGCGCACACGTTGAACGTCACGGCCTTCTGCGCAGGGTCGAACGGCTGGTCGCCGGCGTGGCACAGGTTGATGCTTTCGAGGATCCTCTGCACATGGCCGTACATGGTCGTGGCCTTGGACGTAGGACGCATACCCGCGCGGGTGTTGATAAACAGCTCATCTTCAAAACTGGTGCGCAGTTTCTTCAGGCTGTAGCTCACGGTGGACTGGCTGACGAACAGCGTTTCAGACACGTCGGTAACGCTGCTCTGGTCGTAGACGGCGATAAACACCATCAGGTCCTGCATATCGAGTTTTCTGAGCAAGTTACTGTTTAGCATCGGTTCCGTCCGCAAACCTTCGGTACCGAACTCAGTACACGACAGTGCAAAAGCTTAACGGAACGGTCGTGCCAATAGAAAGTTCTGTAGGGCATTTCTATGTTTGTCGTGGGACAAATAATGTCCACAACACGACCTCAGCGAATATGCCGGGCGTAGTGCCGTGGATTGAAACGCGTGACTATCAGCAGCATCACCACCACCACTGCCGTCAGCGACCACCAGGCCCCTGTGAAGCTGCCCGAGCGTTCGCGGATCATCCCCGCGAGCAGCGGCGACAGGCCGGCGATCAGGTAGCCGATGCCCTGCACGAAGGCGGTGAGGCTGCCGGCACGACGCGGGTGGTCGAGGTGGTCCATGGCGAGGATCAGGCTCATCGGGAACAGTCCGCCGATGCCCAGACCGAGCAGGCAAGGCCATAACAGACTCAGGTGCTGGGGCGTGAGGGTCAGGCCGCAGAAACCGAGGAGGATCAGCACCAGCAACACGGCGACCACGCCACGTTTATCATTGCGACGATTGGCGATGGCCGGGGTGATCAGACCGGACACCACTTCCATGGCAGTCAGCCAACCCAGGATCAGCCCGGCGTGCTGTTCGCTCCAGCCCTGCTCGACGTAGTAAGGCGCGAGCCACGCCAGCACACAGGTGTAGGACGCGGTGCCGAGGCCGAAAAACAGCGCCAGCAGCCAGGCGCGGGCGTTGCCGAAAAAACCTCGCTGCGTGTCGGCACCTGCCTGGGGCAGTGCGGGTAATGTCGCGCGTTGTGTACACCAAGCCAGCACTGCCAGCAGCGCGAGAACCGCCCAGACTGCCAGGCCCGCGCGCCAGCTGCCGGTGTGCAGTTGCACGAAGGGCGAAAGCGACGCCGCCAGCGCCGCGCCGCCCATGATGGCGGTGACGTACAAGCCCATGAACAGCGAGACATTTGCGCTGAACTGCGACTTGATCAGCACCGGCATCAGCGCCTGGATCAGCGCAATCCCGATACCGGCGGCCATCGCACTCACAATCAGCTCCAGCGCCGAGTCGAGGACCAGCCGCGACAGCGTCGCCAGGCCAATCAGCAGCAACGACGCGATAACGCTGCGGTGCTCGCCAACGCGCCTGACCAGGCCCATGCCCACGAACATCGCCAGGCCCATGGTCATCACCGGCAGCAGGGTCAGTAGCGCCGCGCTGCTGAAGCCCAATGGCACATCGGCGCGAATCGACGCCAGCAACGGGCCCACGGCGGCCATCGACGGGCGCAGGTTGAGGGCGACCAGGACCACACTGATCATCAGCCATACGGCGCTTGAGGGTTTTGTCTGAGTGTTTTGCATGAGCCTGCCTTGAATGAACCAGGGCGAATCAGGCCACGCGCGGGGGAGGGCGGCAAATCAGAAAATCGCTGGAGCTATTGAAAAACTACGGCCTGACACACAGCCAATCACAGTGTGGGAGAGAGCAAGCCCCTCCCACATTTTTTGACGGTGGTGTATCAGTAGCCGACGGTGAAGCGTTGGCGCGAGTGCCTTGGGGTTTGCACTTCATCGAGCAAGGCGATGGCGTAGTCGGCGAAGCTGATCCAACTGCGCCCTTCGGCACTGACCAGCAACTCATCCTGACCCAGGCGGAATGTACCTGTGCGCTCGGTCTCGACGAATTCCGCCGACGGCGACAAAAAGGTCCAGTCCAGTTCCTTCTCCTGACGCAGCGCTTCCAGAAACTCAGCACCTGCGCTGGCTTCGGCGCGGTATTCGTCAGGGAAACCGGCGCTATCGATCACCCGGCCACCGCCTGGCAGCAGCAGCGATCCGGCGCCGCCGACCACCAGCAGGCGTTGCACCCCAGCCTGTTTCACCGGCCCGATCACGGCGCTGGCGGGCAGGGTGGCGAAGTGCGCGGCGCTGATCACCATGTCGCTGCCGCTGACGGCTTGTTGCAAGGCGTGCGCGTCGAGTGCGTCCACTTGCTTCACGGTGACGCCTGCCCGGGGGACGAGTTTCTCGGTGTTGCGCGCAATGGCCACCACGCTGTGCCCGCGCCGCAACGCCTCTTCCAGCAATTGACTGCCCGCACGGCCCGTGGCCCCGATGATTGCGATCTTGCTCATGATGTTCTCCAGTTCGGTTAAGGGTAGAAACGCTTCACCACTTCATTTCGCCCTTGGCGACTTTGGCGCTCAGTTCCAGCGAGCTTTCGTCGGCAAGGTCGGGGTAACGTTTTTTCATGGCTGCGATCAGCGCGGCAGCGTCCTTGGCCTTGGCGGTTTCGAGGTCGAATGCCTTGATGTAGTCAGCGGTAAACGCCACGGAGGCCAGCGATGGCGCACCCAGGTAATGACCCGGGACCACGGTGTTCGGCTTCAGAGCCTGAATGCGCTGCAGGGTGGTCAGCCAATCCTTGTGGGACTGCGCGCCCTGGGTGTCGGCCATCCACAGGTGAATGTTTTCGGAGACGACCACACCGCCCACCACGGCCTTGATCGAAGGAATCCACACAAAGCTGCGGTCCGGCTGCGGGCCGTCGAGGCCGATCACCTGCAGCGGCTGGCCCTCAAGCGTCAGGCTATTGCCCTCAAGCACCTGCGGCACGAGGGTCTTGCCCGGCTTGTCGGCGCCCATTTTCGGACCCCAGAACGCCAGCTTGCCGTCCACGGTCGCCTTGATATGGTCGACCACCGGCTGCGGCGCCAGCACCTTGGCATCGGGGAAAGCGGCGGTGAGGGTATCGAGGCCGAAGTAGTAATCCGGGTCACCGTGGCTGATGTAGATGGTGGTCAGGTGCTTGCCGCTGGCGCGGATCTTCTGCACCAACTGTTCGGCCTGGCGTTTGCCGAATTGGGCGTCTATCAGGATTGCGTCCTTGGCGCCGCTGACCAGCACCGAGCTCACCGGGAAAATCGCCGCTTCACCGGGGTTGTATACGTCGAGTTTCAGCTCGGCCGCTGCGGCATGGGCGGTGAAGGCCAGGGCGGCGGTCATCAGGGTCAAGCGCTTGAAGGTCGAGAACATTGGGCAGCTCCTGCATTCGATAGGGAATGCGCACAGCTTAGTTGCCTGAAACGTCACAAAAAATGCCATGCTGGGACATAGTTTGTTTCTAAAAGCGGGCAGATCGTGGATCGTCTTCAAGCAATGCGGGTGTTTGTGAGCGTGGTGGAGCTGGGCAGCCAGTCGGCGGCCGCCGATCACCTGGACCTGTCGCGCCCGGTGGTGTCGCGCTACCTGGCAGAACTCGAAGACTTCGTCGGCGCGCGTCTGCTGCACCGCACCACGCGCAAGCTCAGCCTCACCGCCGCCGGCAGCGAAACCCTGCCGCGTTGCCGGCAATTGCTGGAGCTGTGCAGCGACATGCAGGCCGCCGTCGGCACGCCGGATGACGCCCCGCGCGGGCTGCTGCGCCTGAGCGTGAGCACCTCGTTCGGCCAGGCGCAATTGGCCGACGCCATCGCCGCCTACGTCAAGCGCTACCCCCTGGTGACCGTCGACCTGCAAATGCTCGACCGCACGGTGAACCTGGTGGACGAACGCATCGACCTGGCCATTCGCACCAGCAATGACCTGGACCCCAACCTGATCGCCCGGCGCCTCACCGTCTGCCGCTCGGTGGTGTGTGCCACGCCGGCCTACCTGCGTGAGCACCCGGCACCGCAGAAAGTCGAAGACCTGGCCCGGCACAACTGCCTGACCCATTCCTACTTCGGCAAAAGCCTGTGGCATTTCGAGGAAGGCGGGGAGCACGTCTCGGTGCCCATCACCGGCACGATCACTTCCAACGAGGCCAGCACCCTGCTGCGCGTGACGCTGGCCGGCGCCGGCGTGGCGATGCTGCCCAGCTACCAGGCCGGCGACTGCATTCGTCGCGGTGAACTGGTGCGCCTGCTGCCCGACGCCGAGCCCCGCCAAATGAACATTTACGCGGTGTATGCCTCGCGCAAACACATGCCGTCGGCACTGCGCAGCCTGCTGGATTTTCTGGTGGAACGGTTTCCGGCGGAGCCGATCTGGGACATCGGTCTGTAAGTCGACATAAACGGTTTGAATATCGCCCAATAATGGCAACTCGCCCTGGCTGACCTATGCTTCAAACAGTCATCCAGAGGTCTGCGCCATGACCCTCAAAACCAGAAAGTACCTGACGATTTTCGCCCTTTGCGCCCTGGCCAGTGCGCTGTACGGCACGGCGGCCTACCGTGTCGAGCAAACGCGCATGCAGCCAAGCTTCGCGATCACCTGCCACCAGGATCAATGCGTGCCGCACACCGGCAGTTTCAGTGCCTTGCGCTGATAGCCAGACACCGAAGATGCAACCTGTGGGAGGAGGTGTGCCCCCTTCCACATGTGATGCAGTGGCAAGTCAATCTGACTTGAGTTGCTCGCGAAACGCCTTCGGTGAAAACCCCACCCGCCGACGAAACAGCCGCGAGAAGTTTGTCGGGTCGGAAAACCCCAGCACCTCCGACATTTCGTTGATCGTCATGCTGGTATAGGTCAGCAGGCGCTTGGCTTCCAGCAACTGACGGTCGTGCATGATCTGCAGCGCCGGCTGCCCGCCCAGTTCGCGGCAGGTGCCGTTCAGGTGTGACACCGAGATCCCCAGCTTGTGGGCCAGGTCCTCGATTCTGGGATGCTCGCGATAATGTTGCTCGACCAACTGGGTAAAACGCCGAAAATACTCGCGCCCACGGGGCGCACGCGGGTGGCGACGCTGGATGGCCTGGCGGCTGACCCACACCAGCAGCACGCTGACCACGGCGTGCATCATCATGTCGCGAGCCGGCTGCTCGCTCACGTATTCATCTTGCAGGCGTACGAACAGGCTATTGAGGTAGTCGCTGTCCTTGCCGGCCGGATAGCTGCCCAGGGTCTGCAAGCCGTCGACCGTCGCGCCCAATTGTCCCTGCAAATGGCTGATCAGCGGCGCGGACAAGGTCACGACGTAACCTTCCACATCCTCGGCAAACCGAAACCCGTGCACACACAACGGCGTCAGCACCTGCAGGGTCGCTTCGCTGAGGGTGGTGCGCTGCCCTTCAATTTCCAGATGCGCCTGGCCTTTGTGCACGTAGAGCAACTGGCACAGGTCCGCGTGCCGGTGGGGCGAGATCTCCCACTGGTATTCCCGACTGCGCCGGGAAATGGTTTCGCAGTGCAGCAAATCGGGGGTCGGCCATTGCTGGCTTTCCCCGTACAGCTTGAAGACTGGAATCGCGGTTTGGCTCATGGTTTCAATCCGATACTCAGGATAGTGGTGCGGTAATCGCCCCGATTGGCAAAAAGCGCAGACTTTGGCGCAGTTTTCACCTTCTTGTTGCGGCCACTCAAGTGAAAAATGTCAGCAGCACGATCAATGACAACGCTTTCACCCGATCCGTTCGTGGTGGAACTTGCAGGCGATAAAAACAATGAAGACGCTGAAAACCCAAGTCGCCATCATTGGCGCCGGTCCTTCGGGGCTGCTGCTCGGCCAATTGCTGCACAACGCCGGCATCCAGACCCTGATTCTTGAGCGCCAGAGCGCCGATTACGTGCAGGGCCGCATCCGTGCCGGGGTGCTGGAACAGGGCATGGTCGACCTGCTGCGCCAGGCCGGCGTGAGCCAGCGCATGGACGCCGAAGGCCTGGTGCATGATGGCTTCGAACTCGCACTCAATGGCCGACTGACCCATATCGACCTCAAGGACCTCACCGGCGGCCAGTCGGTGATGGTCTACGGCCAGACCGAAGTCACCCGCGACCTCATGGCTGCCCGCGCCGCCGTCGGCGCCACCACGCTGTACGAGGCGCGCGAGGTGCAGCCCCATGACCTGAAAACCGAGCGACCCTGGCTGAGCTTCGAGCATAAGGGCGAAACGTATCGTCTGGACTGCGACTACATCGCCGGCTGCGACGGTTTCCACGGGGTGGCACGACAGTCGATCCCGGCCGAATCGCTGCAAGTATTCGAACGGGTGTATCCGTTCGGCTGGCTGGGCATGCTCTGCGACACGCCGCCGGTGCATCCGGAGCTGGTGTACGCCCGGCACCCGCGCGGTTTTGCGCTGTGCAGCATGCGTTCAGCAACGCGCAGCCGTTATTACCTGCAAGTACCCGCCGACGAGCCGGTCAGCGACTGGTCGGACGAACGCTTCTGGGCGGAATTGAAAAAACGCCTGCCCACTGAACTGGCCGAAACGTTGGTCACCGGTCCTTCCCTCGAAAAAAGCGTCGCGCCGCTGCGCAGCTTCGTGGTGGAACCGATGCAGTACGGCCGCCTGTTTCTGCTGGGTGACGCCGCGCATATCGTCCCGCCTACCGGGGCCAAGGGCCTGAACCTGGCGGCCAGCGATGTGAGCACGCTGTATCGCATTCTGCTCAAGGTGTATGGCGAGGGGCGCGTGGACTTGCTGGAGCAGTATTCGGCTATCTGTTTGCGCCGGGTCTGGAAGGCCGAGCGGTTTTCCTGGTGGATGACCTCGATGCTGCACCAGTTTCCCGAGGCTGACCGCTTCACTCAACGTATCGCCGAGAGTGAGCTGGAGTACTTCATTCACTCCCGCGCGGGCCGCCAGACCATCGCGGAAAATTACGTCGGACTTCCTTACGAGGCTATCGAATAGCCTGCTATCGTATCGAGCATTCCCGCAGGCCGTTCTTCCTGCGGGCCCTGCTCGAAGGTTCTGCCGTGACTCAGCTCAATCAGCCCGTTCCACCGGTACCCGCCGTGCGCAGCATCCTCATCGCGCTGATGCTGGCGATCTTTCTCGGCGCGCTCGACCAGACCATTGTCGCGGTATCCATGCCGGCCATTTCCGCGCGGTTCCACGACGTCGACCTGCTGGCCTGGGTGATCTCCGGCTACATGGTGGCGATGACGGTGGCGGTGCCGATCTACGGCAAGCTCGGCGACCTGTACGGGCGCCGGCCGATGATGCTGATCGGCATGGGCCTGTTCACCGTGGCGTCGCTGTTCTGTGGCATGGCGCAAAGCATGGAACAACTGGTGCTGGCGCGGATTCTCCAGGGCATCGGCGCCGGCGGCATGATCTCGGTGAGCCAGGCGATCATCGGCGACATCATTGCGCCGCGCGAGCGTGGGCGCTACCAGGGCTATTTCAGCAGCATGTATGCGGTGGCCAGCGTGGCCGGCCCGGTGCTGGGCGGTGTGATGACCGAGTACCTGTCGTGGCGCTGGGTGTTCCTGATCAACCTGCCATTGGGCGCCGGCGCCTGGTACGTGGCCCATCGCACCCTGCGCGGGCTGCCGGCGCCGCAGCGCAAGCCGATCATCGATTACCTGGGTACCGTGTTGATGATCATCGGTCTCACCGCGTTGCTGCTGGGCATCACCGAAATCGGCCAGGGCCATGCCTGGCGTGACCCCGAGGTGCTGGGCCTGCTGGCCTGTGCGCTGGTGGCGCTGTCGGTGTTCGTGTGGCACGAGCGCCGTGCCCGCGAGCCGTTGCTGCCGATGCACCTGTTTGCCAACCGCAGCGCGGTGCTGTGCTGGTGCACGATTTTCATCACCAGCTTCCAGGCGATTTCCCTGACCGTGCTGATGCCCCTGCGTTACCAGACCGTGACTGGCTCGGGTGCCGACAGCGCGGCTCTGCACCTGCTGCCGCTGGCGATGGGCCTGCCGATGGGCGCTTATTGTGCCGGGCGCTTGACCTCGGTGACCGGCCGCTACAAGCCGATGATCCTCGGCGGCGCGCTGTTGAGCCCCTTTGCGATCCTGGGCATGGCCTTGAGCGCGCCGCAGGCGGTCGGGCTGACGGCGCTGTTCATGGTGCTGTGCGGGATCGCCGCCGGCATGCAGTTTCCGACCTCGCTGGTGGGCACGCAGAATTCGGTGGCGCAACGCGACATTGGCGTGGCCACCAGCACCACCAACCTGTTCCGCTCCCTCGGCGGAGCGGTGGGGGTGGCGTGCATGTCGGCGCTGCTGCTGGCGCTGTTGCAGGATTCCAGCTTCGCCCATCTGGCCAGTGGCGCACTGGCGGCTGAAGGCCGTTCCGGCAGCGTGCTGCTCGACGGCCTCAACGCCGCCCCCGGCCCCGCGCAGGATGCCCTGCGCGCGGAGCTGGCGGTGACCTTCCGGCATTTGCTGATGGTGAGTGCGGCGGTGTCGTTGCTGGGCCTGGCGGCGGCCATTGCGATGCCTAACGCTGTGCTGCGTGGCCGTGAAGACAAAGCCGGCTGACTGACCCGCGAAGGTCCAAATGGGGAGAGCCCTTCAAATTCGGATCACGGGCTGTAATAACCCACCGCCACCATGAAATGCCCGCTCTTGCGCACGTAGGCATGCTTGTTCTCGACCTTGCCGGTCACCGGGTTCTGCCAGCGGTATTTGTATTCGCCCTGGTCCTGCTCGGTCATCATTTTGAGGATCGGCTCGCCCACGGGTCTGCCATCCGGGTCTTTGACCTTGCTGAAGTCGGTGTTGATCATCCGCAGCGTGGTGCCATGGGCCACGTAGCGCCGGGTGTCGAGGTCGACCACGAACACGTAGAGGTCGTCCTGCAGGAACCCGCCTTGCAACGAGTTGATTGACTTGAGCGTGCCCGCCTCATCCTTCACCAGTGCGTTCACCGCCTTATTGCGCAACGCTCGCGCCTGCTCCGGGGTGGCCCGTGGCAGGTAATAGCCGACCGCCAGAATGCGCTCGCCGACCCGCTGATAAAACACATGCTTGTGCTCGACCTTGCCATCGTTCCAGTTCTGCCAACGGTAGTCGGCCTGCTGCATCCCCTGGTTTTCCGGCACTTTGAGCGCGTCCTTGAACGACTGGCGCAACTCCGTGCCCAGCACTTCGGATACATCACGGCCAATCAAGGCCGAGGACGGGCCGCCACTGGCCAGCAGCACACCCTGGGTGTCGACCACGAACACGTAGCGGTCATGGTCGACAAACTCCCCTTGGCGGCTGAATGCCGCGAGGGCCTTGTCACCATTGCTCTGATAGTAGGCCAGGGCTTTTTGCAGCAACGCCTTGGCCGCCTCGGCGTCTTCTTCCTGCGCCGTCGCGGCATGCACCTGGCTGGCGCACACCAGCAGCAGCCAGGTGATTCGCAGCAATGCCTTCATGGTTCATCCCTCATTATTATTGATATGGCAGGAGCGTAGTCGGACTTGGCTCAGGGCGCCGCCAGCCATTGGTTGACGATGCCGTCGTAGACCCCGGTTGCCACGCTCAGGTGCAGCCATTGGTCGACATAGCTTTTCCACGCCACGTCATCGCGCGGCAGCAGGAAGGCTTTCTGGCTGTATTGCATCTGCCGCTCGGGGTTGACCGCGCACAGCCCGGGCTTGAGCTTTTGCTGGTAGCGCGCCTCACTGGCGTCGGTGATCATCACGTCGGCCTTGCCTGCGAGCAGTTCGTCAAAAATCGTCACGTTGTCATGCAGGCGGATCTGCGCCTGGGCCAGGTGAGCGCGGGCAAACACCTCGTTGGTGCCGCCTGCCGGTTCGATCACCCGCACTTGCGGCTGGTTGATCTGCTCCACGGTCTGGTAGCGCTGTACATCGGCGCACCGCACCAGCGGGATCTTGCCGTCAACGCCGAGGGATTCGCTGAAGAAGGCTTTTTTCTGGCGCTCCAGCGATACCGAAATACCGCCCACGGCGATGTCGCAGCGTTGCGCGAGAAAGTCCGGCATCAGGGTTTTCCAGGTGGTGGGTACCCAGGTGATCTTCGCGTTGAGGCTCTTTGCCAGGGACTCGGCCATGGCGATGTCGATGCCTTCATAGCTGCCATCGGCACGCAATGAGCTGTAGGGCTTGTAGTCGCCGGTGGTGCACACGCTGAGCGTGCCGCGTTGGATCACCTCATCGAGGCGTGACGGGGCGGGGTCGGCGAGGGCGGCGGTGGCCGAGCACGCCAGTACACACAGGGCCAGGGAAACTTTCATGGGGTCGGGTCCTTGGGGCAGTTTTTTTGTAGGCGCGAGCATTGACGCGCCGCCTGCGGCTTTCAACCTTTTTTTCACGTTGCGCGGGTTAAGCTGCCCATCAAGGTCGTTCACTCCCGTTCCACCCTGATGAGCCCATGATGTCGCCACAACCTCCATCCTCTATCGAGATTGACTTCGCCCAGCGCTATGACCGGGAACACGCGCGGGTCTGCGGCGACCCGCGTCCGCCCAGACTGCGGCGGCGCCTGGCGATGTGGCGCGACGAATGGCTGGTGCGCCAGGCGCTGAAAGTGGCCGGCGAGCCGGGGCTGATCCTGGATCTGGCCTGCGGTTCGGGGCGTTTCTGGCCGGTGCTGGGCGAACACATCAACCGCGTGATCCTCGCCTCGGACAACTCCCAGGACATGCTCGATCACGCGCTCACCCACCACCCGGCGGCGTTGCTCAAGCGGGTCAAGACCTTCCAGGGATCAGCGTTTTCCATCGGCTTGTCGGCGAATGCGGTGGACTGCATTTTCTGCCTGGAGTTGTTTCGCCACGTGCCCAGCGCAGAAGGCCGGCTGGCGCTGCTGCGCGAGTTTCACCGGGTCAGCCGCGACACCGTGATTGTCTCCGTGCCCTCACGTACCGCTGTCGAAGGCGAATTTCGCCAGGCGGGCTTCAAGGTCCTGAATCATCAGGAATTCATGCCGGGCTCCCGGCTCTGGCGGGTTTACGTGCTGCGTAAGAGGGGATAACTCCCGCCTGTCGGACTATTCTTCAGTGCCTGTCCGAGTTTTCATGATTGCCTGTGCACTGCGAATGCTCGCAAGGCCCTTTCGCGATATATACTGCGCGCCATTCTTCAAGGGAGAGCCGTGTGGCCATCGATATTCACTGGATCTGCGACAACGATAGCCTCGGCCAGCATTGCGCCGAATGGCAGCAGTTGCCATTCGTCGCCCTCGACACCGAATTCATGCGGGTCGACACCTTTTATCCCATCGCCGGGCTGATCCAGATCGGTGATGGCGTGCGCGCTTACCTGATCGACCCCCTGACCATCGACAACTGGCAACCCCTGGCCGCTCTGCTGGAAAATCCGGCGGTGATCAAGGTGGTGCACGCCTGCAGCGAAGACCTGGAAGTATTGCTGCGCCTGACCGGCAGCCTGCCGGTGCCGTTGTTCGACACCCAGTTGGCGGCCGCCTACCTGAACCTCGGCTTCTCCATGGGCTATTCGCGCCTGGTGCAGGCCGTGCTCGATATCGAACTGCCCAAGGGCGAGACCCGCTCGGACTGGCTGCAGCGGCCGTTGTCCGACACCCAGGTGAGCTACGCCGCCGAAGATGCGGTGCACCTGGCCGAGGTCTACATCCGCCTGCGGCCGCAGCTGTCCGACGATAAATACGCCTGGGTGCTGGAAGACGGCGCTGAACTGGTGGCCAACCTGCGCCGCGAGATCGACCCCTACGAGTTGTACCGTGACGCCAAGCTGGCGTGGAAACTGTCCCGCGCGCAACTGGCGGTGCTGCGTGAACTGTGCGCCTGGCGCGAGCAGCAGGCCCGGGCGCGCGATTTGCCGCGCAACCGCATCATCCGCGAACACTCGCTGTGGCCGTTGGCCAAATCCCAGCCGGACAACCTGGTTGCCCTGGGCAAGATCGAAGACATGCACCCGCGCACCGTGCGCCAGGACGGCCCGTTCCTGCTCGACCTGATCAAGCGCGCCGCCAGTGTGCCCATGGACCAATGGCCACCGGCCGTGGCCGAGCCGCTGCCGGTAGACGCCGCCACGCTGATCAAGCAGTTGCGCGCCCTCGGTCAGGCCGAAGCCGAGCGCCTGGACATGGCGCCGGAGCTGATGCTGCGCAAGAAAACCCTCGAAGCCCTGGTCAAAAGTGGCTACCCCGATGGGCCCTATACATTGCCCGACTCGCTGCGTGGCTGGCGCCGCGCGTTGATGGGCCAGGCGCTGCTCGACAGCCTGGCCTCTGCCGGAGAACAGCCTTGAAACGTATTTGCTCCATCTACCGCAGCCTGAAAAAAGACGGCATGTACCTCTACGTGCTCAAAAGCGATGCCCTTGAGCGCGTGCCCGAGCCCCTGATGGCTGCCTTCGGCAAGCCGCACCACGCCTTCGACATGGTGCTGACCCCGGAGCGCAAGCTGTCGCGCGAAGACATCCTGGTGGTGCTGGAAAACCTCGATTCTCAGGGTTACCACCTGCAAATGCCGCCGGCCGAGGACGAGTACATCGAACACTTGCCCGAAGAGCTGCTGCGCCGCAACGACCCGATGTAATCGGTGGGTGCCCTGCCTGGGGCACTTTCTTCAACGCAATCGTAATGAGTGGGCGGTGGCCGCAAGGACGCGGGCGGCCGTCTGCACTGTTTTTGAAAGGTTTTAAGCATGCGTGTTCTGATTGCTGAACAGGATCACCCGCTCTACGCCCAACTGCTGCGCGACGCCGCGCCGGACCTTGAGGTGCTGACCAGCGGCGACTCGGCCGAACTCTCGCGCCTGGCCGCCGATTGCCCGGTGTGGCTGGGCCAGCCGGACCTGCTGGCGACCCTGCTGCGCCAGGGCCATCAACCGCAGTGGCTGCAATCGACCTGGGCCGGCATCACGCCGCTGCTGGCCGACGGCCTGCCGCGCGGCTATCGCCTGACCCGGGCGGTGGGCATTTTTGGCCAGGTCATGGCCGAGTTCGTGCTCACCTACATGCTGGGCCACGAGCGTGAAGTGCTGGCGCGTCTGGTCAGCCAAGTGGAGCGCAAGTGGGACAACCGCACCGGCCAGAGCCTGGCGGGGCGCACGGCGCTGATCGTAGGTACCGGCGATATCGGCCAGCGTGTTGCCGAGTTCCTGGTGCCGTTTGGCGTGAAGCTGTACGGCATCGCCAGCACCGCGCGGGAACAGGCGCCGTTCGTTGAAGTGGCCGCGCTCGATCAACTGGAGCGGCTGGTGGGGGAGGCGGACTACGTGATCAACCTGCTGCCCAACACGGCGGAAACCCACGACCTCTACAACGCGGCGCTGTTCAAGCAATTCAAGGCCACGGGCGTATTCATGAACGTCGGGCGCGGTGTGGCGGTGGTCGACGCCGATCTGGTCGAGGCGCTCAAAGAAGGGCACCTGGCCGGCGCGGTGATCGATGTGTGCCGTCAGGAACCGTTGCCGCAGCGCCATCCGTTCTGGACCGCCTGGGGCCTGCTGCTGACCGGTCACAGCTCGGCACCGACCTCGCCGTCGATGATGGTGGATTTGTTCGTGCAGAACCTGCGCGCGTATCAGGCTCGGGAAGCCCTGCGCGGTGAAGTGGACTTCGAACGCGGTTATTAGTCTTGTAGCACCGCCAGTCGCCAGCGCTTGGTTCCGGGCGGCTTGGGCACTAGACTGGCGGCCTTTTCACCTACCGATACCGATGCAGAGCCATGGCCGCCAAAGTCGAACCCTTCTGGATACGCAAAACCCTCGAACACCTCGACCAGGAGGAATGGGAGTCGTTGTGCGACGGTTGCGGCCTGTGCTGCCTGCAAAAGCTTGAAGATGAAGACGACAACAGCGTCTATTACACGCGCATCGCCTGCAAACTGCTCGACCTGAACACCTGCCAGTGCACCGATTACCCCAACCGCCGGGCTTCGGTGCCCGATTGCATCCAGCTCACACCGGGCCAGGCTGACCAGTTCAAATGGCTGCCGCCCACCTGCGGCTACCGGCTGGTCAGCGAGCGCAAGGACCTGCCGCTGTGGCACCACCTGGTCTGTGGCGACCGCGATGCTGTGCACCACGAACGCATTTCCCAGTCCGGGCGCATGCTCAGCGAAGGCAGCGTGCCCGAGGACGACTGGGAGGATCACCTGATTTTCCGCGCGGGCTGAACCAGGAGTGGGTATGAGGGAAGTGATCAAGCTGACGGCCACCCTGGCGCTGCTGGCAATAAGCAGCTCGGCCTGGTGTGCGAAAAAGGTCGACCTGGACTATCACGTCAAGCTGCTGCCCCAGAGCGATCAAGCCGAAGTGCGCGTGAGCCTGTCCCATGGTGCGGCGGTGCGCAGCCTGAATTTCGACCTGGGCCATGCGGGTGACTACAGCGACTTCAAGGCCGACGGCCAGTGGAAGATCACTGGCGGCCGTGGCCTGTGGCAACCCGACGCCGACAAGGCGAGCCTCACCTACCGCGTGCGCCTGAGCCATGCGCGCAAGCCGGGCACCTATGAGGCGCGGATGACACCGAGCTGGGCGCTGTTTCGCGGTGAAGACCTGGTGCCGACTGCGCACCTGGACCAGCAGGACGGTGTCGAACTGGTCTCGCGCCTGGTGTTCGAGCTGCCGCCCGGCTGGAAAAGCGTCGAGACCGCGTGGCCGCGTATCGGCAAGCACAAGTTCCGCATCGACAACGTGTCGCGCCTGTTCGACCGACCCACTGGCTGGATGCTCGCCGGCACCCTCGGCAGTCGCCGCGTGCGCCTGGGCGATACCGACGTCACCGTGGCCTCGCCCAAGGGCCAGGCCATGCGCCGGATGGATGTGCTGACCTTGCTGACCTTCGTCTGGCCCCAGGTGGAAGCCGCGTTCCCGCGTCACCCGGCCAAGCTGCTGGTGGTGGGCGCCAGCGACCCGATGCGCCGCGGCGCGTTTGCGGCGCGCGACTCGATCTACCTCAACAGCCGCACGCCGCTGGTGAGCGAGAGCGGCAGCAGCCCGTTGCTGCGTGAAGTGGTGCAGGCCATCGGGCGCTTCAATGACCACGACACCAGCGACTGGATCAGCGAAGGGTTCGGCGAATTTTATGCCATTGAACTGATGCGCCGCGCCGGCGGCATTACCGATGAGCGCTACGCAGCGATACAGGCGCGGCTGGGCAAGCAAGGCAAGGACGTGACCAGCCTGCGCGGCGAGCACGTCAGCGGCGCCACGGTGGCGCGGGCGGTGCTGGTGCTGCAGGAGCTGGACCGCGAGATCCGCGTGAAGACCCATAACAAGCGGTCCCTGGATGATCTGGCGCAGGCTGTGATGCGGGCTGACAGCGTCAATACCGCGCAGTTTGTGCAACTGGCCGAGAGCATTATGGGTGAGCCATCAACGGTGCTCGATTCCAAGCTGCTGCACTGATCTGGACGCACACACAAATGTGGGAGGGAGCAAGCCCCCTCCCACATTTGGATGTTCAACAGCCTTGCAAGCTTGATCAGCCGGTGGTTTTTACCGCTTTCTCGGCCGCCACTTCGGCTTTGGTCTTAAGGTTATTCAGCTCTTCGCCGGCGCGCTCGATCTTGGTCCGCAGGCTGTTCATCTCCTGGCGACCCTGCTCAAGTTTGTCCTTGAGCGAACTGTGGCCGGTAAAGCCGCGCTTGAGCGCCACGCCGCCGATTGCCACCTGGATCAGACCGAGAAAACCGCCACGGCGCAGGCCTTTGCCCAGCATGATGAAACCACCGGCCACCGAGCCGATGCGTTCCCAGCCGTGCACGTTTTGCTCGTGCTGCGGGGCGGGCTGCAGGTGCTCGATGATAGGTCGCAGGTGTGTGCTGTCGCTCATGATCCGTCTCCAACAAGGGCTAGTGTAACTAGCTGACTGCTGGCCGGCGCCGGATGTTCCCGAAAAATCAGTACTTGGGCCCCGAGCGGGTGTTGTTGCCCTTGGCCAGGCGGTCGTAGAGCACCACGTTGACGGTGGCGGCAAGGTTCATGCAGCCAGTGGTCGGGATGTACACCACGTCTTCGCACCAATCGCGAATCTCTTTATCCAGCGAGCCGTCTTCCGGGCCGAAGATATACAGCGCGCGGTCGGGATGGGTGTATTCGGGCAGCGGGCGAGCGCCTTCCACCAGCTCCACGGCAACCGGGATGCAGCCCAGCGGCAGGATTTTCTTCAAGTCATCGATGCCGATCAGCGGGATGTCGTGGTGGACCTTCTTGGTGTCGGTGATGAAATCCCGCGCGCGCTCGTAACGCACGCCGGTGTAGAACACCGAGGCCACGCCGTAGCAACCGGCGGCGCGCATCACCGAGCCGACGTTTTCGGGGGATTTGGGGTTATACAGACCGATGCAGCTGTAGCGTTTATTGCCCACGGGGAAGGGTGCCTTGACGAAAAAGCGCGATTATACGGCCTTGAAGTGATGCGGTGCTTGCACGATCGCTATTGGGAGCAAGCCCCTCCCACCGTTGGAACGCATTGCAGTGTGGGAGGGGGGCTTGCCCCCGATGGGGCCGGTACAGGCGATGACGATGTTCAGCTGTCTTTCTTCATCAGCCCCGCCAACGCCGCAAACGGGTTGTGCGTGGCCTTGGCAATCGTCGGGCTGCTGGTGGAGCCTTCGCCGAAATACTGCTGGTCGGTATAGCGCGAGTGCTCGTTGTCATGGCAATACAGGCACAGCAACTCCCAGTTGGAGCCATCCTGGGGATTGTCATCATGGTTGTGGTTGCGGTGGTGTACGGTCAGTTCGCTCAGGCGCTTGCCGGCAAACTCACGGGCGCAGCGGCCGCACACGTGGGGGTACATTTTCAGGGCTTTGTCGCGATAGCCCATTTCCCGGTCGCGCTGGGCATCGGCGAGAATGCGGTCCAGCTTGGCGGTGTGGGAGGGCGGGTTGGTCGAGCTCATCATGGCTCCTGGCTATTTGAGGGTTCACGGATACCGTGGATTCTAGCCGCTCGCGCGCTAAATAACCGCTTCACTTTAGCCATAAGGATTGAACTTCATGCGTCTGCATTCATGGATCGTTGCATTGCTGCTGTGTGGGGTGACTGCCCACGCCTTTTCAGCGCCCAGGCCCGGGCAAGTTATCGAAGTGGCCCTCGAACAACTGCATCCTACCCAGGCCGTGGTGGGGTTTGACCAGATCTATTACAGCCTCGGCTTGTTCTCCGACAAACCGGCCAGGGTGTTCGACGAGTACTGTGAAACCAACGGCCAGGGCGAAGCGAAAAAGGTACCGAAGCAGGCCGATCTGCAGCACCCCGAAAGCTTTACCTGCCAGCACCCGGTAGGCGCCCACCCGGAAGAGATGAAAACCGTGGTGATTGGCCCCGGTGGCCAGTTGTACCTGACCGACGGTCACCACAGCTTCACCACCCTGTGGGAAGTCCCCGGCGGCGGTGCCCGGCTGAAAATGTGGGTTCGGGTGACTGACGATTTCAGCAGCAGCCCGGACATGACCACCTTCTGGCAACGCATGGCGGCGGCGCGCAAGGTCTGGCTCAAGGACAGTCAAGGCCGCACCCTGGCGCCTGAGCAGTTGCCAGCGCAGTTGGGCTTCAAGCACCTGCAGAACGACACCTTTCGCAGCCTGGTGTATTTCACCCGCAAGGCCGCCTATGGCAAGCCGGACGCTGGCGAGATTGCGCCGGAATTTCTGGAGTTTTACTGGGGCGACTGGCTGCGCACCCAGGTTGATCTGGGCCAGTACGACCTGGACAGCAAGGGCGGCTACAAGGATGCAATCGAAGCCGTGGCCAAACGCATGGTCAGCCTGGCGCCGGGCTCGAAGGTGGGTGACAGCGGGTTTACCGCCCATCAGTTGGGCGGCAAGACGGCGCTGGACCGCAAGGCGCTGGAGAAGACGTTCGACAACAAGGTGCCGTATGTTTTTGACTACCGTAAATCCCTGCGCTGAAACAGATCAGACAGGGACTTTTGTGGCGAGCGGGCTTGCCCCGCGTTGGGGTGCGAAGCGCCCCCAATTAAGGCGCATGCGGTATACCTGATACGGCTCAGCGCCTGGTATGGGGCTGCTGCGCAGCCCAACGCAGGGCAAGCCTGCTCGCCACAGGGATAGGGTTGCCTGAAATAGCTCATGCACAACCCATACTTTTGATAAGAGAAGCTTGTGTGCCTGGCGTCAGGCTTTCAGTTTTTCGGCGATCCAGATGGTGTGCCGGGTGCCTTTGTTGCCATGGGCAAATACCTGCACCTCCTCGGCCTTGAAACCGGCCTTGCGCAGTTTGTCGCTGAACAGTCTGTCGGCGCTGGCCGACCACACGGCCAGCACGCCCTTGGGTCGCAGGGCCTTGGCACACGCGGCCAGGCCGCCGGCGGAGTAGAGCCAGCTGTTGGCTTTTTGCGTGAGGCCTTCGGGGCCATTGTCGACGTCGAGCATGATCGCGTCAAAGCCCTGGGGTTCGGCCTGCAGCACTTTGGCCACGTCTTCCTGGCGGATCACGGTGCGCGGGTCCAGCAGCGGGCGGCCGGATTTTTCGCCCAGCGGCCCGCGGTTCCACTCCACCACGCCCGGCACCAGCTCGGCCACCACCACTTCGGCGGTCTTGCCCAGGTGCTTGAGCGCCGAGGCCAGGGTGAACCCCATGCCCAGACCGCCGATCAATACCCGCGAACCGGGACGACCGGCCACCTTGCGGCAGGGAATCTCCGCCAGGGCGTCCTCGGAGCCGTGCATGCGGGTGTTCATCAGCTGGCCGCCGTCACCGCCCTGGATCTTGATGACAAAATCCTCGCCGTATTCGAACAGGCACAAAGCGCCGCCGTTGTCAGGGATCGGGGTGGTGTCGAGCAGAATGAAACGTTTCATGGAAATCTCATTGGGAAGGGCATTCTTGCGCGGTTGGGAGTAGCCTTGAGGCATTCCGGTCAGGCCATGGAGCCATCGATGAAGTGCAGCATTCTAACGGTCATTGTGCTCGGTGCGCTCACATTGGGTGCCGCGCAGGCGCAAGAGGCGCAAAGCGTACCGGCCGCCCCCGCGTCAACCCCAGGCGCGCCGGGCACTCCGACGCCGACGCTGTACCCGCAGGTGACGCCACCGGCGTTGCCCAAGGCCAACGCCGACGGCTCGCCGGCGCTGGTGCCGATCGTGTTGCCGACGCCGCCCAAGGACCAGACAGTGCCTGGCCTGCAGCAAAACGACAGCAAACCAAAGACCCCCGGTGGTTAAGCGTCGAGTGCCAGCGCCTTGAACACAAACGCGTATTCCAGCGCCACATCGCGTAGCCCCTGGTAGCGACCGCTCATCCCGCCGTGGCCGGCGCCCAGTTCGGTCTTGAGCAGCAGCAGGTTGTCATCAGTCTTGGTGTCGCGCAGTTTGGCCACCCATTTGGCCGCTTCCCAATACTGCACGCGACTGTCGTTGTAGCCGGCGATCACCAGCAGCGCCGGGTAGGCCTGGGCGCTGACGTTTTCGTAGGGCGCATACGCCTTGATGCGCGCATACACCTCGGGCTCTTCGGGGTTGCCCCATTCGTCGTACTCGGTGATGGTCAGCGGCAGCTCCGGGTCGAGCATGGTGTTGAGCACATCCACAAACGGCACTTCTGCAATCGCCGCCTGGAACAGCTCCGGGCGCTGGTTGAGCACCGCGCCAATCAACAGACCGCCGGCACTGCCGCCGCTGATCGCCAGTTGCCGTGAGGTGGTCAGGCCCTCGGCAATCAGGTGTTCGGCGCAGGCGATAAAGTCGCTGAAGGTGTTCTGCTTGTGTGCCTGCTTGCCGTTGCGGTACCAGGCCTCCCCCAGCTCGCCGCCGCCGCGCACGTGGGCAATGGCAAACGCCACGCCACGGTCCAGCAGGCTCAGGCGCGCGTGGGAGAACCACGGGTCGAGGCTCTGGCCGTAGGCGCCGTAACCGTAGAGATACAGCGGGGTCGGCTTGCCCAGTTGGTCGCGCTTGACCACCAGGCTGATCGGCACCTGGGTGCCATCGGCCGAGGTGGCCCACAGGCGCTGGCTGACGTAGTCGTCGGCATTGAACACACCGAGTACCGGGGTTTCCTTGAGTACCTGTTGCGCGCCGCCGGCCAGTTCCAGCTGACGCACCTGGGCCGGGCGGTTGAGGGCTTCATAGCGCAGGCGGATCCTGTCGCTGGGGAATTCCAGGCTGTTCTGTACGTAGAGGCTGTAGGCGGCGTCGGGTAATTCCACGCGATAGGCGGGTAGGCCCTGCGGGTGCACTTCGATCACCGGCAGGCCGCCGATGCGCAGGCTCAGGGTCATGGCACTGGCATTCAAGCTCACGCCGTCGAGCATCACCTCATCGCTGTGGGGGATCAGGTTCTGCCACTCGCTTTCGGTCGGCACGTCGCCAATGTCGGTCGCCACGAACAGTGCGTAGTTGATGCCGTCACGGTTGCTGCGGATAAACCAGGTCCACGCGCCATTCAGTTGGCCGTGATCGACATCGTATTCATGGTCCTCGACCCGTGGCGCCAGGCAGGTGAAATCCAGGTGTGGCTGGTCGGCGTCCAGCGCCCAGATTTCGCTGGTGGTCTTGCTGCCCAAGGCCAGCAGCAACTGGCGTTCAGAGCTGGAACGGTAGCAATGCAGGAAGAATCGGCCGTCAGGCTCGTGGAACACTTCCTGCGCCGCCGTGCCATCCAGGCGATAGCGATAGAGTTTGTGCGGGCGGTGAGTGTCGTCCAGTTCGCCGAAGAACAGGGTCAGGCTGTCATTGGCCCAGGTCATGCTGCCGTCGCAGTCCTGGAATTCCAGTTCGCTGACCTTGCCTGAGGACAATTCCTTCACGAACAGGGTGTAGACCTCTTCGCCACTGGTGTCGAGGCTGTAGGCCAGGCGCTGATGGTCGGGGCTGATGCTGAAGGCGCCCAACGAGAAAAAGCCGCCACCGGCCAGCGCGTTCGGGTCCAGCAGCAGTTCTTCGCTGCTTTCATCCACCTGATGGCTGTCGTCGACGGGACGGCGGCAGCGGTAGTGGCGGGCGTATTCGTCGCCGGCGGTGGTGCGCGTGTAATACAGATACGGGCCCCACGGGGAGGGCAGCGACAGGTCGGTCTCGAGGATGCGGCCCTTGATTTCCTCGAACAGCGTGTCGCGCAGCGCCTGCTGGTCGGCGAGCTGGGTTTCCTGCCAGGCGTTTTCGGCCTTGAGGTAGTCGAGGACGTCTGCGTTGTCGCGTTCCTGCAACCAGGCGTACGGGTCTGGACCTGGGGCCTTGCGGGCGATCGGAGCGTTGGATAGGGACATGGATCACTCTCTGTCTGGCGGACGGTGGCAGGCATTGCAGCCGCGACACGCAAAAGCCGTTATCATAGCCGCCTCTTTGCCAGCCTTGCCATGGACACCATGACCGAGAACGATTATCTGATTGCCTGGGGCCTTTACGCCTTCGCCGCATTGGGCTGCCTGTTGGTGTGGTGGCGCATGACCCGCTGGATCTGGCGCTGGCTGCGCGAGCCGCTGCAATTGCTGATGGCGGTGCTGCTGTTCAGCCCGACCATCGTCGACCCGGTCAAGACCCAGTTCGCGCCAGCCGTGGCCATCACCGCCCTGGACCTGGTGCTCAAGGTCGGCAACAACGCCTGGCGGGCGATTTCCGATCTGTTCATGTACACGATGATCGTCTTTGCCGTGTATATCGTGATCGTGTTGATCCGCTGGCCCATGGAGCGCGCCGCCAACGCGCGTCGCGAGCGCAAGGCCGCGTTCGATGCGGCGCTGGCGCAGGAGCCGGCTGAAGACGACGAGCCTTTCCACCGTCCGGCACCCGCCAGCGGCACGCGGGTCGAACCGCGCCTTTAACGTTGCAGCGAGAGCCCTGGCATGTGTGAATTATTGGGCATGAGTGCCAACGTCCCCACCGATATCGTGTTCAGCTTTACCGGGCTGATGCAGCGCGGCGGGCGCACCGGCCCGCACCGCGACGGTTGGGGCATCGCCTTTTACGAAGGCCGTGGCCTGCGCCTGTTCCAGGACCCGGCGGCGAGCAGCGAGTCGGAAGTCGCACTGCTGGTGCAGCGTTATCCCATCAAGAGCGAAGTGGTGATCGGGCATATCCGCCAGGCCAATGTCGGCAAGGTCAGCCTGGCCAATACCCACCCGTTCGTGCGCGAACTGTGGGGACGCAACTGGTGTTTCGCTCACAACGGTCAACTGGCGCAGTTCAACCCGCGCGCCACCTTTTACCGCCCGGTGGGCGACACCGACAGCGAAGCGGCCTTCTGTGATCTGCTCAACCGTGTGCGCGAAGCCTTCCCGGAGCCTGTGGACATCGAGCAGGTGTTGCCCGACCTGATTGCCGCCTGCACCGAATACCGCAGCAAGGGTGTGTTCAACTGCCTGCTCAGCGACGGCGACTGGCTGTTTTGCTATTGCACGACTAAATTGGCGCAGATCACCCGACGCGCACCCTTTGGCCCTGCACGTTTGAAGGATGTCGACGTGATTGTCGATTTTCAGGCCGAAACCACCCCCAATGATGTGGTGACGGTGATCGCCACCGAACCCTTGACCGACAATGAAAACTGGACCCGCTACGAACCGGGCCAATGGAGCCTGTGGCGACGCGGTGAATGCGTCAGCCAGGGCGTTACCGAGTAAGGATATCGACCATGTTGCTCAGCTATCTGCGGTTGGTGCTGTTTGCCATTGGCCTGTTGGTCGGTGTGCAGGTGCCCGGGTTCATCAACGACTATGCCAAGCGCGTTGAGGCCCACCTGATCGAAGCCCAGACCGGCCTGCGCGGGTTCGAGACCACCGCGCAGCAGTTTTTCAAGGGCGACTTGCAGGCGCTGGTGGCCCATTACCGGGCCAGTGATGACCCGGTGTTCCAGAGCGATGCCAACAGCCTGGGCGCCATGCTTGACCGCCAGCTTGCGTTGGACAATCAGTTCCAGGCCATGCAAGGCCCTTGGTACATCCGCGCCTTGCAAGTGGCGGTAGCCGCCGACCCGGACATTCGCCAGGAGACCTGGAATGGCTACAGTTATCAAATCCTGCTGACGCCCGAAGCGATGGGCTGGGGGTTGGGTGGGGCGATGCTGTTGTCGTTCGGCATCGAATGCCTGTTTCGCCTGATCGACTGGGTGGTGCTGGGCGGCAAGCGTTTGCGCCAGAGCCGGCCGATTGAAGAGCGTGACCTCAAAGGCCTTTAAATAGCGGCTCGGCCCACTGTGGGAGCAAGCCCCCTCTTATCAAATACAAAATAACTTTTGGATTTAAAACCTGAAATTTCAGGCATCCAGTTTCCTGTGGCGAGAAGGCTTGTCCTGCGTTGGGCTGCGCAGCAGCCCCAAAACCGTGCTCCGGGCAGGGTCAGGTACACCGCGTTTTCCTTGATCGGGGGCGCTGCGCGCCCCAGCGCGGCTAACCCGGCGTCCTGCCGGGTTACCCACGCTCCAAAGCCTGCGTTCGGCCAGCGTGTTTGACGGGGCGTCTAAGATCAAGATCAAGAGCGCGGCGGCCTGAGATCCGACCGAAATGGTTTGCCGAACGCTGTACAAAATGTGGGAGCTGGCTTGCCTGCGAAGGCGGTAGTCCAGCAAATATTGAGGCTAACTGACCCAGCGCTTTCGCCGGCAAGTCGCAGCGCCGCTCCCACAGGGGGTTTACGCTTAACTGAACGGCATTGGGGCAAGCCCGCTCGCCACAAAGGCCCCAGTTTGCTGCGCGACAGCGCTACGTCGAAGAGGTAGTGGGGACTCCCACCGTTATTTGGATAGAAAGCGCATGCCTTCTTCCAACCCGCGCAGCGTCAGCGGGTACATCTGGTCTTCCACCAACTCTCGCACAATCGCCGTCGACGCCGTATAGCCCCAGGTGTCCTTTGGGTACGGGTTGATCCAGATCAGCTTCTTGTACTTGGCCATGAAGCGCTGCATCCACACATAGCCCGGCTCCTCGTTCCAGTGTTCGACGCTGCCGCCGGCCTGGGTGATTTCATAGGGCGCCATCGACGCATCGCCGATAAAGATCACTTTGTAGTCGGCGCCGTACTTGTGCAGCAGGTCTTGGGTGGCGGTGCGCTCCGAAGTGCGGCGCTGGTTGTTCTTCCACACCGACTCGTACACGAAGTTGTGGAAGTAGAAGTACTCCAGGTGCTTGAACTCGGTCTTGCACGCGGAGAACAGCTCTTCGCAGATCTTCACATGGGCGTCCATCGAGCCGCCGATATCGAACAGCAGCAACAGCTTGATGGTGTTGCGCCGCTCCGGGCGCATCTGGATGTTCAGCAGGCCTGCGTCGCGGGCGGTGTGGTCGATGGTGCCGTCGATGTCCAGCTCTTCGGCCGCACCCTGGCGCGCGAACTTGCGCAGGCGGCGCAGGGCAACCTTGATGTTGCGCGTGCCCAACTCCACCTGATCGTCGAGGTTCTTGTACTCGCGCTGGTCCCACACTTTCACGGCCTTGCCCTTGCGCTCGCCGGCATCGCCCACGCGAATGCCTTCCGGGTTATAGCCGCCGGAACCGAACGGGCTGGTACCACCGGTGCCGATCCACTTGTTGCCGCCGGCGTGGCGTTCTTTCTGTTCTTCCAGGCGTTTCTTGAATTCCTCGATGAGTTTGTCGAGGCCGCCGAGGGACTGGATCTGCGCGCGCTCCTCATCGCTCAACGAACGTTCGAATTCCTTGCGCAGCCACTCTTCAGGGATCAGCGCCTGCAAGTGGTCGTCAAGCTTTTCCAGACCGTTGAAATAGGCGCCGAAGGCACGGTCGAACTTGTCGAAATGCCGCTCGTCCTTGACCAGAATCGCCCGCGCCAGGTAGTAGAACTCGTCCATGTCGGCGAAGGTCACGCGCTGTTTGAGTGCGTTGATCAGGTCGAGCAGCTCGCGCACCGACACCGGCACCTTGGCGGCGCGCATTTCATTGAACAGGTTGAGCAGCATCAGCGATTACCGCGACGGCTCATGAAAGCCAGCCGTTCCAGCAACTGCACGTCCTGCTCGTTCTTGACCAGCGCGCCGGCCAGGGGCGGAATGGCCTTGGTCGGATCACGCTCGCGCAGCACCGCTTCGCCGATATTGTCGGCCATCAACAGCTTGAGCCAGTCGACCAGTTCGGAAGTGGAGGGCTTCTTCTTCAGCCCGGGCACTTTGCGCACGTCGAAGAACACGTCCAGCGCTTCGCTGACCAGGTCCTTCTTGATGTCGGGGTAGTGCACATCGACGATTTTCTGCAGGGTGGTACGGTCGGGGAAGGCGATGTAATGGAAGAAGCAGCGGCGCAGAAACGCGTCCGGCAGCTCTTTTTCATTGTTGGACGTAATGATGATGATCGGGCGTTTCTTCGCCTTGATGGTCTCGTCGATTTCGTAGACGTAGAACTCCATCTTGTCGAGTTCCTGCAACAGGTCGTTGGGGAATTCGATGTCGGCCTTGTCGATTTCATCGATCAGCAGGATCACCCGCTCTTCGGCCTCGAAGGCCTCCCACAGCTTGCCCTTCTTCAGGTAGTTGCGTACGTCATGCACCTTGTCCACGCCTAGCTGCGAGTCGCGCAGGCGGCTGACCGCGTCGTACTCGTACAGGCCCTGGTGGGCCTTGGTGGTGGACTTGATGTGCCAGGTGATCAGCTTGGCACCGAAGGATTCGGCCAGTTGTTCGGCGAGCATGGTTTTGCCGGTGCCCGGTTCGCCCTTGACCAGCAGCGGCCGCTCCAGGGTGATCGCGGCGTTGACGGCCAGTTTCAGGTCATCGGTAGCCACATAGGCCTGGGTGCCTTCGAACTTCATCGGTGTGTCCTCGGATTCATCAATGCCCGGACTATACCGCGCGGCCCCGGCGACTGTGAACGCAGACGGGTTATTCAGTCTCTGAATGGGCGGTCACACCTCCTGCCTTTTTCAATCTGCGCTGGGCTTGGGTTGTTCGTAACGTGCATTGAAGGCCTGGATGAAGCCGTTGCGCAGAATCGCGATGACTGCGCCAAACGCGCTGATATTCTGCTGATGCACGCTGCCGCTCAATTCCACACGGGTGGCGAACTGATTTTTACGCTGGTTCTTGAGCACCGTCTCGCTGGCGCCGACCACGGCTTCCCAGATCGAACGGAAGATATTCTTGTCCTTGTTTTCGACATCCTGCTGCCAGTCGAACACTTCCACATCGCGCAGCAGCGGCTTTATATAGCCGCGCAACTGGCCTTTTTCGGCCTGGGCTTCGATCACCACATCGCCGGTGCCGGCCTTGAAGTCGAACTTGCCATAGGCCGAGGCGAAGTCATTCATGCGCGTCAGTTGCAGGTCGCGGGCGCGGAAGCGGAACTCGAACTCCTCGAAGTCGCTGAGCGGGTCGAAGGTGGCGTTGGCTTCCAGTGGGGCCTGGCCTTGCAGCAGCGCCTTGCCTTCAAACCGTGCGTCGCGTTTGCCTTCCACGTCGACGACGTTGGTCAGGTTGTAGAAGCTGGCGTTGACCCCGGTGGCATTGATATTGACCTGTGGTTTGGACGTGAAGTTATGGAACGCGATCTTGCCGTCTTCGATGCGCATTTCGTTGAGGGTGATCGGCAGCAGCTTGCTCAGCTGTTCCTGCCAGTCGGTGCCCTTACCGGTCTGGGACGCGGCCTTGTTGGCGCCACCGTCGACGAAGTTGATTTGCGGACGCACAAAATGCCCCTCGGCGACCACCGCATGGTCGTACCACAGCGAATGCCAGCTCACCGCGAACTCGATCAGCGGCGCCTTGACGAAGGGCACCGGCACCTTGCCGTCCACCTTGACGATCTGCAGGCCGTTGATCCGGTAGGCGCCGCGCCACAGGGCCAGGTCCACGTCGGCAATCTCGCCACGGTAATCACCCATATTGGCGAGCTTTTCGTTCAGGTAGTTGCGCACCAGGTAGGGCAGGGCAATGTTCACGGCCACCAGGAAAACCACCAGGGCGGCGATGGTCCAAAGCGGCCAGCTGTAGCGACGTTTCATGAAAGGTTCCTCCGTGCAGATAGGGTGTGGACTGCCGCAGCAGGCGCAACGTTCCGCCGACTGGACGCCTCAAAGCCTGGGGCATACCCTTGTGGCCTTGTTCACATTGCCCAAAGGACCCGTCATGAGCCGCATTTTTGCAGACAACGCGCACTCCATCGGTAACACGCCTCTTGTTCAGATCAATCGCATTGCGCCGCGTGGCGTGACCATCCTGGCGAAGATCGAGGGGCGCAACCCAGGCTATTCGGTGAAGTGCCGCATTGGCGCGAACATGATCTGGGACGCTGAAGGCAGCGGCAAGCTCAAGGCAGGCATGACCATTGTCGAACCCACGTCCGGTAATACCGGTATCGGCCTGGCCTTTGTCGCCGCCGCCCGTGGCTACAAGCTGCTGCTGACCATGCCGGCGTCCATGAGCATCGAGCGGCGCAAGGTGCTCAAGGCCCTGGGCGCCGAACTGGTGCTGACCGAACCGGCCAAAGGCATGAAAGGCGCCATCGACAAGGCCGCTGACATCGTCGCCAGCGACCCGGCCACTTACTTCATGCCGGCCCAGTTCGAAAACCCGGCCAACCCTGCCATCCACGAGAAAACCACCGGCCCGGAAATCTGGAACGACACCGACGGCGCGGTAGATGTGCTGGTGGCGGGCGTGGGCACCGGTGGCACCCTCACTGGGGTGTCGCGCTACATCAAACACACGGCGGGCAAGCCGATTCTGTCGGTGGCGGTCGAACCGATGGCGTCGCCAGTGATCACCCAGGCGCTGGCCGGTGAGGAGATCAAGCCGAGCCCGCACAAGATCCAGGGGATCGGCGCCGGTTTCGTGCCCAAAAACCTCGACCTGTCGATGGTCGACCGCGTTGAGCTGGTGACCGACGAGGAATCCAAGGCCATGGCCCGGCGCCTGATGCAGGAGGAGGGCATTCTGTGCGGTATCTCCTGCGGCGCGGCGATGGCCGTGGCCGTGCGTCTGGCCGAGAAACCGGAGATGCAGGGCAAGACCATCGTGGTGATCCTGCCGGACTCCGGTGAGCGTTACCTGTCGAGCATGTTGTTCAGTGATTTGTTTACCGACCAGGAAAACCAGGCTTGATGTTCACCTGTCCCAATTATCACCGGGTTTGATTTGTGTCAGCCGGTCAGCCGGGGCCTTCTGCATACTGGCCCAACTGTTTATCATGGCCGGCTGCTACGTCTGCTGTTGGCCAGGCGCTTATTTTCAGGAGTTGCTGCATGACCTTTTCTTTGGCCGCCAAGCTGTCGGTGTTGCTGCTGTTTATCGGCAGTACGCTGTATGTGCACCTGCGCGGCAAGGCCCGTTTGCCCATGTTGCGCCAGTTCGTCAACCATTCGGCGCTGTTCGCCCCCTATAACGCTTTGATGTACCTGTTCTCCGCAGTGCCGTCCAAACCTTACCTGGACCGCAGCAAGTTCCCGGAGCTGGACGTGCTCAAGGACAACTGGGAAGTCATCCGCGAAGAGGCCATGCACCTGTTCGACGAGGGGTATATCCGCGCCGCCGAAAAGAACAACGACGCCGGTTTCGGTTCGTTCTTCAAGAAGGGCTGGAAGCGTTTCTACCTCAAGTGGTACGACAAACCGCTGCCGTCGGCCGAGGCCCTGTGCCCGAAGACTGTGGCGCTGGTAAGCAGCATTCCCAACGTCAAGGGCGCGATGTTCGCGCTGTTGCCGGGCGGCAGCCACCTCAACCCGCACCGCGACCCGTTTGCCGGGTCCCTGCGTTATCACCTGGGGCTGTCCACGCCCAACTCTGACGACTGCCGCATCTTCGTCGACGGCCAGGTCTACGCCTGGCGCGATGGGGAAGACGTGATGTTTGACGAAACCTACGTGCACTGGGTCAAGAACGAAACCGAGCAGACCCGAGTCATTCTGTTCTGCGACATTGAACGCCCACTGAGCAACCGCCTGATGACCCGTCTCAATCGCTGGGTCAGCAAGCAACTTGGGCGTGCCACTGCGCCGCAGAACCTGGATGACGAGCGGGTGGGCGGGATTAACCAGGCTTACGCGTGGAGCAAGACGTTCAGCGACAGGTTCAGCGGTCGGGTCAAACAGTTCAAGCGCAAGCATCCCCAGGCGTACCGCATTGCGCGGCCGGTGTTGGCGGTGGGGGTTCTGGTACTGCTCTGGAAGTGGTTGTTCGGCTGATTGGGAATACGGTCAAACCTGTGGGAGGGAGCAAGCCCCCTCCCACATTTGGATCTCCAGTGTTGCTTATGAGGCGATCAACTGGCGCAGCACGTAGTGCAGAATCCCGCCCGCCTTGAAGTATTCCACTTCATTGAGCGTATCGATCCGGCACAGCACTTCCACTTTCTCGCTGCTGCCATCCTCCCGCGTAATCACCAGCGTCAGGGTCATGCGCGGCACGATCTCCACGTGGGTGAGGCCGAGGATATCGATTGTCTCCTTGCCGGTGAGCTTGAGCGACTTGCGGTTCTGATCCAGCTTGAACTGCAACGGCAACACACCCATGCCCACCAGGTTGGAGCGGTGAATCCGCTCGAAACTTTCGGCGATCACTGCCTTGACGCCCAACAGGTTGGTGCCCTTGGCCGCCCAGTCGCGGCTGGAGCCGGTGCCGTATTCCTGGCCCGCAATCACCACCAGCGGCGTGCCCGCAGCCTGGTATTTCATCGCCGCGTCATAGATCGCCATGCGTTCGCCGGTGGGGATGTACAGCGTATTGCCGCCTTCCTCGCCGCCGAGCATTTCATTGCGGATGCGGATATTGGCGAAGGTGCCGCGCATCATCACTTCATGGTTGCCCCGGCGTGAACCATAGGAATTGAAGTCGCGCGGTTCCACGCCTTGTTCTTGCAGGTAACGCCCGGCAGGGCTGTCGATCTTGATATTGCCGGCGGGGGAGATATGGTCGGTGGTCACCGAGTCGCCCAGCAGCGCCAGCACGTTGGCGCCTGTGACGTCCTTGATCACCGGCAACGGGCCGGCAATGTCGTCGAAGAATGGCGGGTGCTGAATATAGGTGGAGTCCTGCTGCCACACATAGGTGGCGGCCTGGGGCACTTCAATCGCCTGCCATTGCTCGTCACCCGCGAACACCTCGGCGTATTCCTTGTGGAACATGCCCGTGGTGACTTGCGCAACGGCGTCGGCAATTTCTTTGCTGCTTGGCCAGATGTCTTTCAGGTACACCGGCTTGCCGTCTTTATCGTTACCCAGCGGCTCGCTGCTGATATCGATACGCACGGTGCCGGCCAGCGCATACGCCACCACCAGGGGCGGCGAGGCCAGCCAGTTGGTTTTGACCAGCGGGTGCACGCGGCCTTCGAAGTTGCGGTTGCCCGACAGCACTGAGGCCACGGCGAGGTCGGCGCTCTGGATGGCTTTTTCAATCGGCTCGGGCAGCGGCCCGGAGTTGCCGATGCAGGTGGTGCAGCCGTAGCCCACCAGGTCGAAACCGAGTGTGTCCAGGTACTGGGTGAGGCCTGCGGCGTGGTAATAGTCGGTGACCACCTTGGAGCCCGGCGCCAGGGAGGTCTTGACCCACGGCTTGCGGGTCAGGCCCTTTTCCACGGCCTTTTTCGCCACCAGTCCGGCGGCCATCATCACGCTGGGGTTGGACGTGTTGGTGCAGGACGTGATGGCGGCAATCACCACCGCGCCGTTTTTCAGGCGATAGGTATTGCCTTCGTATTCGTAGTCGGCTTCGCCCACCAGGTCTGCGTTGCCCACGGCCACACCACCGCCGCCTTCGCTTTCCAGGCGGCCTTCTTCCTTGTTGGTCGGCTTGAATTGCAGGTCGAGAAAATCACTGAACGCCTGGCCCACATTCGGCAGCGCCACGCGGTCCTGCGGGCGTTTCGGCCCGGCCAGGCTGGCTTCGACGCTGCCCATGTCCAGCGCCAGGCTGTCGGTGAACACAGGCTCTTGCCCCGCATTGCGCCACAGGCCCTGCGCTTTGGTATAGGCCTCCACCAGTTTCACGGTTTCGGTGGGGCGACCGGACAGGCGCAGGTAGTCCAGCGTCACCTCGTCCACCGGGAAAAACCCGCAGGTGGCGCCGTATTCCGGGGCCATGTTGGCGATAGTGGCGCGGTCGGCCAGCGGCAAGTCGGCCAGGCCGTCGCCGTAGAACTCGACGAACTTGCCCACCACGCCTTTTTTGCGCAGCATCTGGGTGACGGTCAGCACCAGGTCGGTGGCGGTGATGCCTTCTTTCAATTTGCCGGTGAGCTTGAAGCCGATCACTTCCGGGATCAGCATCGACACCGGCTGGCCGAGCATCGCTGCTTCCGCTTCGATACCGCCCACGCCCCAGCCGAGTACGCCCAGGCCGTTGATCATGGTGGTGTGGGAGTCGGTGCCCACCAGGGTGTCGGGGAAGGCGTAGGTGCGGCCGTCTTCGTCTTTGGTCCACACGGTGCGGCCCAGGTATTCGAGGTTGACCTGGTGGCAGATGCCGGTGCCCGGCGGCACCACGCTGAAGTTGTCAAAGGCGCTCTGGCCCCAACGCAGGAAGGCATAGCGTTCGCCGTTGCGTTGCATCTCGATATCGACGTTCTGCTCGAAGGCGTCGGCGTTGCCGAATTTGTCGACCATTACCGAGTGGTCGATCACCAGGTCCACGGGGGACAGCGGGTTGATGCGCTGCGGGTCGCCACCGGCCTTGGCCACGGCGGCGCGCATGGCGGCGAGGTCGACCACAGCGGGCACGCCGGTAAAGTCCTGCATCAGCACGCGGGCGGGGCGGTACTGGATCTCGCGATCGGACTGCCGTTCTTTGAGCCAGGCGGCGATGGCTTTGAGGTCTGTGCCGGTGACGGTCTTGTCGTCTTCCCAGCGCAGCAGGTTTTCCAGCAGCACCTTGAGCGACATCGGCAGCTTGTCCAAGTCGCCCAGGCTCTTGGCGGCTTCGGGCAGGCTGAAATAGTGGTAGGTCTTGTTGTCGATTTCCAGGGTCTTGAGGGTTCTCAGGCTATCAAGGGATGACATGACACAACTCCTTTTGGTCCGCACGGCTACGGACCTGGCGGGACAAACAGAGCCTTAAATTTAGCGCTGTTTTGATTGGCAGGCTAATAACTGGACTGCCGGGGTAAGTCCAAGGTTCCGAACTCGGCTATCATGCGCGCGTTTTCATGACAGGCCTTGCACGACAGCAAGCCGGTGCCAGGAGATTCAATGAACACCCTTTTTATGCACTGCCGTCCGGGTTTCGAGGGCGAAGTCTGCTCCGAGATCGCCGAGCACGCCGCGCGCCTGAACGTTTCCGGTTACGCCAAGGCCAAGACCGGCAGCGCCTGCGCCGAATTCGTCTGCACCGAGGAAGACGGCGCCCAGCGCCTGATGCAGGGGCAGCGTTTCGCCCAATTGATCTTCCCCCGGCAGTGGGCGCGCGGGGTGTTCATCGACCTGCCGGAAACCGACCGCATCAGCGTGATTCTTGCGCACCTGCGTGAATTTCCGCTGTGCGGCAGCCTGTGGCTGGAGATGGTTGACACCAACGACGGCAAGGAGCTGTCGAACTTCTGCAAGAAATTCGAAGTGCACCTGCGCAAGGCCCTGCTCAATGCCGGCAAGCTGGTGGACGACCCGAGCAAGCCGCGTCTGCTGCTGACCTTCAAGAGCGGCCGCGAAGTGTTCATGGGCCTGGCCGAGCCGAACAACTCGGCAATGTGGCCGATGGGCATCCCCCGCCTGAAATTCCCGCGTGACGCGCCCAGCCGTTCGACTCTGAAACTGGAGGAGGCCTGGCACCACTTCATCCCCCGCGACCAGTGGGACGAGCGCCTGCACGGCGACATGACCGGCGTCGACCTCGGCGCCGCGCCCGGCGGCTGGACCTGGCAACTGGTCAACCGGGGCATGCTGGTGACCGCCATCGACAACGGCCCCATGGCCGAAAGCCTGATGGACACCGGCCTGGTGCAACACTTGATGGCCGACGGTTTCACCTTCGTGCCAAAACAGCCGGTGGACTGGATGGTGTGTGACATCGTCGAGAAACCGGCACGCAATGCCGCGCTGCTGGAAACCTGGATCGGCGAGGGGCATTGTCGCGAAGCCGTGGTGAACCTGAAATTGCCGATGAAGCAGCGCTACGCCGAAGTGAAGCGCCTGCTGGAACGGATCGAAGAAGGCTTCAAGGCGCGCGGTATTCGGGTGGAGATTGGCTGCAAACAGCTGTACCACGACCGTGAAGAGGTAACGTGCCACCTGCGTCGGCTGGAGTCTGCAAAGAAACCCAAGAGACACTGACCGCCCTGTGGGAGCGGGCTTGCCTGCGATAGCGGTATAACTGTCGAAATTATGTTGAATGTGCCCCCGTCATCGCGGGCAAGCCCGCTCCCACACTGGAGCGGGTGTGTTTCAGGAGTGATGTATGAGTGAATTACCCATTGACGGCACCCTCGACGCCACCGGCCTTAACTGCCCGGAGCCGGTGATGATGCTGCATCAGCACATCCGGGACCTGGCGCCTGGCGGCCTGCTCAAGGTGATCGCGACCGACCCTTCCACCCGTCGCGATATTCCCAAGTTCTGTGTGTTTCTGGACCACGAACTGGTTGAACAGAAAGAAGAGGCCGGCACCTACCTGTACTGGATTCGCAAGAAAGCCGATTAAACCCGCGGCTTACCTGTGTGAATACGCCGGCGTGCACTGCGCGCCAGGCGCACCAGCAACATGCCTGCCGCGCAACTCAAGCCGACGATCAGCCCCTGCCACAAGCCGCTCGGGCCGCTGGCTGCGCCCAGCCAGTCGGTCAGCCCGAGGGCATAGCCCACCGGCAGGCCCACGCCCCAGTAGGCGACCAAGGTCAGTACCATGGTCACCCGGGTGTCCTGATAACCGCGCAGCGCGCCGGCGGCGGTGACCTGGATCGAGTCCGAAAACTGGAACAGCGCGGAAAACACGATCAGCGTGGAGGCGAGGTGGATCACCACCGGGTCCGGCGTGTAGATCGCCGCTATCTGCTCGCGAAACAGCAGCATCAGGCTGCAGGACAGACAGGCATAGGCCAGCGCGGTGCCCATGCCGACCCCGGCGGCAAAGCGCGCCTCACGGGGTTCGCCACGGCCCAGGGCCTGGCCGACGCGCACGGTCACGGCCATGCTCAGGGAATAGGGAATCATGAACACCAGCGAGCTGACATTCAGCGCGATCTGATGGCCTGACACCACCGTGGCGCCGAGACTGCCGAGCAACAGGGCGATCACCGCAAAAATGCTCGACTCGGCAAAGATCGCCACGCCAATCGGCAGGCCAATGTCCAGCACGCGCTTGATCACTGCCCATTGCGGCCAGTCGAAACGCTTGAACAGTTCACTGCTCTGGTAGGCCGGGCCCCAGCGGGTCCATACGGCCAGCCCGAGCATCATCACCCACATCGCAATCGCCGTGGCCCAGCCGCAGCCCACGCCGCCCATGGCCGGCACGCCGAAGTGGCCGTAAATGAAGATGTAGTTCAGCGGAATGTTCAGCGCCAGGCCGCACAGGCCCATGACCATGCTCGGCCGGGTGCGGCCCAGGCCATCGCTGAAACAGCGCAGCACGTAATACAGCGCCACCGCCGGCATGCCGGCGGCGATCCCCTGCAGATAGCCCATGGACGGCGCGATCAGGTCGGGCTCGACCTTCATCGCCCACAGCACCGGCTCGGCGCACAGCAGCAACAGCGCACCGCACAGACCGACCACCACCGCCAGCCACAATGCCTGACGCACCAGCGGCCCGATCTCGCTGAACTGGCCCGCGCCGTAGCGCTGGGCGACTTTGGGCGTGGTGGCCAGCAGGGTCCCGGTCATCAGCAGGTACACCGGGATCCAGATCGAGTTGCCCAGGCCCACCGCCGCCAGGTCCTGAGGGCTGACCCGCCCGGCCATCACCGCATCGACGAAGCTCATCGCGGTGGTGGCCAGTTGACCGATCATGATCGGCAGGGCAAGTGTCAGCAGGCTGCGCACTTCCCGACGGATGCGGGCAGGGCGGGTGAGGGGAGCGGTGGCAGTGTTCACGTACAGATGTCCAATCAAAGCAAGGCACAAGGACCGCGAATTCTACGCGTTGACGCCATGGTCAGGAAAAAACCTGTGTTGGCGATTTGTAAACAGTTCCCAGACACCGTGTCCCACAGGGTTCTTCCGTGTTAGTCGGATCGCAAGGCTGTACACTGCCGGTCCGCCAAAGGAGCCCCCGCCATGCTGATTGTTGCCGACGAGAATATTCCGCTGCTCGATGAATTTTTCCAGGGATTCGGTGAGATCCGCCGCGTGCCCGGTCGCGCCATCGACCGCGCTACCGTCGAACAGGCCGACGTGCTGCTGGTGCGCTCGGTGACTAACGTCAATCGGGCTTTGCTTGAGGGCAGCAGCGTCAAGTTCGTCGGCACTTGCACCATCGGCACCGATCACCTGGACCTCGACTACCTCCAGCAGGCCGGCATTCACTGGTCCAGCGCCCCCGGCTGCAACGCACGCGGGGTGGTGGACTATGTGCTCGGCAGCCTACACACCTTGGCTGAAATCGAAGGCGCCGACCTCGCCCAGCGCACCTATGGCATCGTCGGTGCCGGTGAAGTGGGTGGCCGGTTGCTCAAGGTGCTCAAGGGCCTGGGTTGGAAGGTGCTGGTGTGCGACCCGCCACGGCAGATCGCCGAAGACGCAGACTATGTGAGCCTGGCGCAGATCATCGAGCAGTGCGACGTGATCAGCCTGCACACGCCGCTGATCAAGTCCGGCAATGGCGCCACCTGGCGCCTGTTCGATCGCGAGCGTCTGCAGCAGCTCAAGCCCGGCACCTGGCTGATCAATGCCAGCCGCGGCCCGGTGGTGCATAACGCCGCCCTGCGCGAAGTGCTGCTGGAACGGGAAGACCTGCAGGCGGTGCTGGACGTGTGGGAGGGCGAGCCTGAAGTGGACGTCGACCTGGCCGACCTGTGTGTACTGGCCACGCCGCATATCGCCGGCTACAGCCTGGACGGCAAGCAGCGCGGCACGGCGCAGATCTATCAGGCATTGTGCGCGCATTTGGGCCAGGCGCCTGGCATTGCCCTGAGTGACTTGCTGCCGCGGCCGTGGCTGGCCGAGATGCAGTTGAATGCATCCACAGACCCGGCCTGGGCACTGGCGACGCTGTGCCGCAGCGTGTACGACCCGCGCCGCGACGATGCGGATTTCCGCCGCAGCCTGGTGGGCACCGTGCAAGCGCAGCGCAAGGCGTTCGACCTGCTGCGCAAGCATTACCCCGAGCGTCGTGAAATCGATGGCTTGAAGGTGCGGATCAATGGGGAGTCGCCGGCGTTGTCGGCCATCGTGTGCGCATTGGGCGCCGAGGTCGTTTAAACGCCCACAAAAAACCCGGCCATCCAGGCCGGGTTTACAAGAGCGCTGGCGCTCGCCTCACTGGGCGGGCTTGACCAATCGCTGCTCCAGTTCGCTGCAGGCTTGCTGGATCATCTCTTCGGTAATCTGTACTTCGCGGCCCTTGGCGTCGATATACGAGCAAGGCAACTGCTGCGGTTGGCGGATCACTTCAATCTTGGCATCGCTGCTGTTTTGCAAGGTCATGGCCTGTCTCCTCATCAGGTTGTGTCCCTATTCTAAGACCCCCGCGTGACCACGCTGTGACAACTCCCTGCAGGGCCACCGGTTCGAACGCCAAGTGCACCAGAAACCACCCAGGATTTCCAGTCGCGCGTTAGACCGATAGCCTCTAGGAGTCTGGGTCGGTGGGCATAATTAACCTGACTCATTGTTATTTGCCCAAGTTCCCCCAATGTTGAGTACAGGTTCCCCATCGGTAATGCCTGCATGTTCTCAGTCCGTCAACGTCGCGCAATTCGCCTGGCCAGCCGCTTTATCGCGCCCTATCGCTGGCAGGCGCTCGGTGCCTTGCTGGCACTGATCGTCACCGCCGGCATCACCTTGTCCATGGGGCAGGGCATTCGGCTGCTGGTGGACCAGGGCTTCATGACTCAGTCCCCGCACCTGCTCAATCAGTCCATCGGCCTGTTCATGCTGCTGGTGCTGGGCCTGGCGGTGGGCACCTTTGCGCGGTTCTACCTGGTGTCGTGGATCGGCGAGCGGGTGGTGGCGGACATTCGCCGGCAGGTGTTCAACCACCTGATCTACCTGCACCCGGGCTTCTATGAGAACAACCGCAGCTCGGAAATCCAGTCGCGGCTGACCACCGATACCACCTTGCTACAGTCGGTGATCGGCTCGTCGCTCTCGCTGTTTTTGCGCAATGCGCTGATGGTCATCGGCGGCATCGTGCTGCTGTTTGTCACCAACCCCAAGCTCACCAGCATCGTGGTGGTGGCGCTGCCGCTGGTGCTGGCGCCGATCCTGATTTTCGGGCGACGGGTGCGCAGCCTCTCGCGCCAGAGCCAGGATCGCATTGCCGATGTGGGCAGCTACGTGTCCGAGACTCTTGGCCAGATCAAGACCGTGCAGGCCTACAACCACCAGTTGCAGGACGAGCAGCGCTTCGCCGTGACCGTGGAAGAGGCCTTCGCCACCGCACGCAAACGCATCGCCCAGCGTGCCTGGCTGATTACCCTGGTGATCATGCTGGTGCTCGGCGCCGTGGGCGTCATGCTGTGGGTGGGCGGCATGGACGTGATCAACGGGCGTATTTCCGGGGGCGAGCTGGCGGCGTTCGTGTTTTACAGCCTGATTGTCGGCAGCGCGGTCGGCACCTTGAGCGAAGTGCTCGGTGAGCTGCAGCGCGCCGCCGGCGCGGCCGAGCGCATCGGTGAGTTGCTGCAGTCGAGCAACGAGATCCAGGCTCCGTTGGCGGGCACGGTGCGCTTGCCGCCGCGCGTCAGCGGGCGCATGGAGCTGCAGTACCTGCGCTTTGCCTATCCGTCGCGGCCGGACACTTACGCCATAGACGGCTTGAGCCTGACCATCAATCCCGGCGAAACCCTGGCGCTGGTCGGCCCCTCCGGCGCAGGCAAGTCGACGCTGTTCGACCTGCTGCTGCGTTTCTACGACCCGCAGCACGGTCGTATTTCGCTTGAAGGTCATGCGCTGACCGAACTCGACCCCCAGGACCTGCGCCGCCACTTCGCGCTTGTCTCACAGAACCCGGCGCTGTTTTTCGGCAGCGTCGAAGACAACATCCGCTACGGCAACCCGTCCGCCACCCGCGAACAGGTCGAAGCCGCAGCGCGTATCGCCCATGCCCACGACTTCATCCTGCAGATGCCCGGCGGCTATCAGACACCTCTGGGCGAAAGCGGCCTGGGCCTGTCCGGCGGACAACGCCAACGCCTGGCCATCGCCCGCGCGCTGCTGGTGGATGCACCGATCCTGCTGCTGGACGAAGCCACCAGCGCCCTCGACGCCCAGAGCGAGCATCTGATCCAGCAAGCCCTGCCACAACTGATGCACGGGCGCACCACCCTGGTGATCGCCCATCGGCTGGCGACAGTGAAGAATGCAGACCGGATTGCGGTGATGGACCAGGGCAAGCTGGTAGCTGTGGGCACGCATCAGCAGTTGATTGCGAGCAATGCGCTGTATGCACGGTTGGCGGCGTTGCAATTCAGTGCGGACAAGTAGCGCCACGCTTGTGGATACACTGAAAATCCAGTGTGAAAGCCTGAAGTTCCAGGCAGCCACAATAAGCCCGCACTCACATTTGGCTATTACTGATCGTCGAAATAGCGCTCATGCCAATCCACCAGCGGCTGTGGTGAATTGAGTTTCTGTCCGTAGATCACCGAATAAGACAGCACGTTCTGCACATACTGGCGGGTTTCGTCGAAGGGGATACTTTCCACCCACACGTCGAAGCTCAAGTGGTCGGCGCCGCGCAGCCACTGGCGTACGCGGCCGGGGCCGGCGTTGTAGGCGGCGGAGGCGAGTACGCGGTTGCCGTTGAACTGGCTGTGCACCTGGCTCAGGTAGGCGGCGCCGAGCTGGATGTTCTTGTCCGGGTCCAGCACCTGAGCCGGGGAGGCCAGGGGGATGCTGAATTTGCGCGCGGTCTCCTTGGCGGTGCCCGGCATCAGTTGCATCAGGCCGCTGGCGCCGACGCCTGAACGCGCATCGTCCATGAACGCGCTTTCCTGGCGGGTGATGGCGAACACCCAACTCGAATGCAACCCACGCACCTTGGCTTCGCGCACCAGGGTGTCGCGGTGAGCCATGGGGAAGCGGATGTCCAGGTCATCCCAGTACTGCGCCTGGCTGATGGTGCGGATCGCCGGGAAGTACCACTTCATGTCGTAGGCCAGCCTGGCCTGGGCGACCATTTCATCGCGATTGAAGTGACGGCTGACGTGATACCACTCGCGGCGCCCGTCGACGATCTGGCCACGGGCATAGAACTCCATTGCACGGCGCACGCCCGGCGTGTTGCGCACCTTGTTCATCAGCGCCTGGCTCATGACCAGCGGTTTGTTGGTGAGCTGGTACGGCGACTTCGAGCGATCGGCGGCGAGAAAGCCGTAGAAATCCCGTTCCTTGGCGACGTTTTTGTACAGCACCATGGCTTGCGGATTTTTCGGTTCGGCCAGTTCCAGGCTGCGAGCCTGCCAGTAGCGCCAGCGGTTGGTGGTGGCCAAATCCTGTGGCAGTTTGCGCGTGAGCTGGTAGGCATCTTCCCAGCGTGCCAGGCGCAGCAGCAGACGCAGGCGCCACTCCGACACCGTGTTGTCGCGCAGTTCGGGGTCGTACTGGGTCATCACGTCGAGCGCGCGCGGGTCGTAGCGGCGGGCCAGGGTCAGGCCGATTTCGCGGGCGATCGACACTTTTTCGTCACGGGAGAAGTGCATGCTGCTGGCGTAGCCGTCAAGCAGGGCCATGGCCTTGTCCGGGTCCTGGCGCGCCAGACGACGCAGGCCCAGGCCTACGGCATCGGACATGGCCTCGTTGGCCGGCAGGAAGCGTGACGGGTCGCTGAGCATGTCGGGCTTTTGCGCCACATCCACCATCAGGCGGCCCTGGACACCGAGTGTGGGCAGGGTTTTCACCAGGCTGTTGGCCAGTGCGTAGTTGCGCGCTTCGGCGGCGAGCTTGGTGCGGTCCCAGATTTTCTGTTCGGTGAGCTGCCCGGCAGCCGCCCACTGGCCGAACGTGACATCACAGGCGGTGGGCTGGGATTTGCCGGTCATCCACAGCGTTTCGGCGGTCTTGTAACCTTCGGCCTTCAAGTTGTGGGTGAGCTGGTATTGGCCGTGCAGACAGTCCAGCTCAACGAAATTGAGCTTGGTGTCGTAGTACTTTTCAAACGTCTGCCAGTCGCCACGCTCGGCCAGCCAGCGCAACCAGCGCAGTTTCATCCAGTTGGCCTGGGGCAGGTCGCCGTTTTTGGCGAGGAATTGCTCGATTTCCTCGTTGCTCGCGCTCTTGAGGCGCGCGGTCAGTTCGTCATAGGCCAGGTAGGGCGTCAGCGGATAGTCGGCCAGCGCCTGGCTGTATTGCATGTACGGGCCGGTATCGCCCTTGGCCAGCGCACGTTTGGCTTCATCGTAGTATTGACGTTGGGTGGTGAGGTCCACGGCCTGGGCGGATTGGGCGGCGGTGGCGGAAAGAAGCAGACAGGATAAAAAGTTGAAAAGGCGACTGCGCATGAGACGTCCGTGCAGAGAAATCACGACTAGCACCGGCACCGCCGACACTGATTGCCCCTAGCTTAGCCTTTTGCCAGCGACCGGCGAAAGCTTTGCCGGGAGGTTCGTTCAAGTTCGACGGAAATGTCCTACAGAACGTGTCCGCATCGAAAAAGCCGGCCGCATCCCACCCTCAACTCAGGTAGAATGCGCGCCCGGTTTTTGGAGAAGTGTATGACCCTGCTCAAATTCAGCGATGTGTCCCTTGCTTTCGGCGCTATGCCGTTGTTGGACAAGGTGTCCTGGCAGATCGCCCGTGGTGAGCGGGTGTGCATCATCGGCCGCAATGGCACCGGCAAGTCCAGCATGATGAAGCTGGTAAAAGGCGATCAGAAGCCCGATGACGGCTCTGTCTGGCGCGCTCCGGGCCTCAAGATCGGCGAATTGCCGCAGGAATTGCCGGTGGCCGACGGACGGACAGTGTTCGACGTGGTCGCCGAAGGCCTCGATGGCGTGGGCGAGCTGCTCGCGCAATACCATCACCTGGCGCAAAACTGCGTCACCGAAGAAGACCTGGACAAGCTGATGCACGTGCAGCAGGCGCTGGAAGCCCGTGACGGCTGGCGCTTGCAGCAACTGGTCGACAGCACCCTCAGCCGCCTGCAACTGCCGGCCGACAAGACCCTCGCCGAATTGTCCGGCGGCTGGCGTCGTCGGGTGCTGCTGGCCCAGGCGCTGGTGTCCGAGCCGGACCTGCTGCTGCTCGACGAACCGACCAACCACCTGGACATCGGCGCTATCGCCTGGCTTGAAGAAGCCATCAAGGACTTCCAGGGCGCCGTGCTGTTCATCACGCACGACCGGGCGTTCCTGCAGAGCCTGGCCACGCGCATCCTCGAGCTGGACCGTGGTGGTCTGATCGACTGGAACGGCGACTACGCCAGCTTCCTGGTGCACAAAGAGGCTGCGCTGGCTGCTGAAGAAACCGCCAACGCGCTGTTCGACAAGAAACTGGCTCAGGAAGAAGTCTGGATCCGCCAGGGTATCAAGGCGCGCCGCACCCGTAACGAGGGCCGTGTACGCGCACTCAAAGCCTTGCGCGTTGAGCGCAGCGAGCGTCGCGAGCGCACCGGCAAGGCGAATATCCAGCTGGACACCGCCGACAAGTCGGGCAAGCAGGTCATGGTGCTGGAGAACGTCAGTTTCCATCACCCGGACGGTCCGCTGCTGATCAAGGACTTCTCCATGGTACTGGCACGCGGCGACCGCATTGGTCTGCTGGGCGCCAACGGTACCGGCAAAACCACCCTGCTCAAGCTGATGCTCAATGGCCTGCAGCCGACCAGCGGCAAGGTGGAAGAGGGCACGCGTATCGACGTGGCCTACTTCGATCAGTTGCGCCACCAGTTGGACCTGGAAAAAACCGTGATCGACAACGTTGCCGAAGGCCGCGACTTTATCGACATCGACGGCCAGAGTCGCCACGTGCTGAGCTACCTCGGCGATTTCCTGTTCAGCCCCCAGCGTGCGCGCACGCCGGTCAAGGCCTTGTCCGGTGGTGAGCGTGCCCGCCTGTTGCTGGCCAAGCTGTTCAGCAAGCCGGCCAACCTGCTGGTGCTCGACGAACCGACCAACGACCTCGACGTGGAAACCCTCGAACTGCTGGAAGAAGTGCTGCTGACCTTCAACGGCACCGTGCTGATGGTCAGCCACGACCGGGCCTTCCTTGACAACGTGGTCACCAGCACTCTGGTCTTCGAAGGTGAAGGCAAGGTGCGTGAATACGTCGGTGGTTACCAGGACTGGCTGCGCCAGGGCGGTTCGCCGCGTTTGCTGGGCGTGACCGAGAGCAAGTCCGGCAAGGCCGACCTGACCTCCGCCGTGGTTGCACCGGTGGCGGCTGCACCTGCGCCCGCCCAGGACGCAGCGCCAGCGGCCAAGAAGAAACTCAGCTACAAGCTGCAGCGCGAGCTGGAAGCCTTGCCGGGGGAGATCGAGGCCAAGGAACAACAGATCGCCGCAGTCGAGGCAGACATGGCTGACGCGGGTTTCTACCTGCGCCCGGCAGCAGAGACCGCCAAGGTCATCGCCTCCCTGGAGACGTTGAACCAGGAGTTGGAAGTGCTGGTTGAGCGTTGGGCCGAGCTGGATGCCTGATTGATCGGCAGGCACTAAAAAACCCGGTGTTCATCTGATGAATACCGGGTTTTTCATATATGGGAATACAGTGGATCTTCAGTGTTCCTAAGCGCTTTTTACCAATTTCACGGCCAATACGTCGCAAGGCGCACCGTGCAGCACGTCATTGGCGGTAGAGCCCAGCAGCAACGCCAACCCATGACGACCATGACTGCCCACCACGATCAGGTCACAGTTGTGTTCCTTGGCCAGGTGGTGGATTTCCTGGCGCGGCTGGCCGTAGGTGAGGTGGGAGTTTTCCTTGGTTACCTCAGGGTACTTGAGGATCAATCGCTCAAGGCGCTCCTTGGCCTGGTCGAACTGTTGTTGTTGCAGCTGGGACAAGTCCATCGGCACGTCGCCACCAAAGGCCATGGCCATGGGCTCGACGATGTGCACCAGTGACAGTTTGGCATTGCTGGCGACGGCGAATGCGCGGGCGCGCTTGATGACTGGATCGCACTCTTCGGTCAGGTCGACGGCGACCAGGATATGTTCGTAGGACATGGGGCGTTCCTCCAGGGGACTGCGATAAGTTCAGTATGGCTGCTTTCAAGCGGATGCGGTTGCGTCAGGTCAAATCCGCTCATCTGGAAATTCGGGGGTACTTCATATGACGGTCTGGATAGTGGTGTCAATCCTTCTGGTGGTTCTTAGCCCCCTGGCATGGCTGCGCCCGTCGCGTCAGCAGAGCGGGCGCATGGCCCTGCGCATGGAGGCGCGACGCATCGGCCTGGCCATGCAACTGGCGCCGCAGGCGTGGCCGCACTGGCTCAAGCACGAGCCGCCAAGCCCTTGCGCACAATATTGCCGGCCACGACGCGCCGGTGCGCAGGCGGCGTGGAGCTACTGGCAGCTCGAGCCCGGCGTGTGGGTCAACCAATGGCGCGAGGTCTGCGGGGATGAGGCCTTGCTGGCGCACTTTGCAAAGCTGCCGGCCAATGTCTACAAGGTCGAGGCCGACAAGCAGATGATCGCCGTTTACTGGGGCGAGAAGGGCGAGGCGAGCGTACTCAAGGACATTGACGCACTGCTCAAGGCGCTGGCCTGAAACCCTCGCAATAAAAAGCCCGACAGTCATCATCGGGCTGGAGTTGGCCAGGCAGGCCGGTAATTCCGTTTGTCGCGTCGGATATTCATCCTGACGCAGTAAGGTACTCGCTAGCCTAGCGGGCTATCTGATTCTGTACAGCCCTTTCCCGTAATCTCTGTCTTATTGATTCAGTGAATAATTGAATATTCCCTCTGAGCAGGGCTAGGGTTGTGGTTCTGAAATGACTGGAAAGTCGCGTTTTTCCTAGCCTTTGGAGCGATTGACAATTGCCCGGAATTGGATGAAGGTGGCGTACCCAAATCAAACGGGCGTATGAATTGAGTGTTTGTCTGTCAGATGCTTCATACATAACCCCGACTATCGCATTGGCGGGTGTGCCTGGCGGATGGGCGTGAACATTGAGCAAAGCCTCAATGTCCAACCCTAGGCCAGCGTCCAGTGTGTACTGTTCAGCTTCCATATCGTGGAGATCAGTTGATGATTTACGAAGGTAAAGCCATCACGGTTAAGGCTCTTGAAAGTGGCATCGTCGAATTGAAATTCGACCTCAAGGGTGAGTCCGTCAACAAGTTCAACCGTCTAACCCTGAATGAACTGCGTCAGGCCGTAGACACCCTCAAAGCGGATGCTTCGGTCAAGGGCGTGATCGTCTCCAGCGGCAAGGACGTGTTTATCGTCGGCGCTGACATCACCGAATTCGTCGACAACTTCAAGCTGCCCGATGCGGAGCTTGTGGCCGGCAACCTCGAAGCCAACAAGATTTTCAGCGATTTTGAAGACCTCAACGTACCCACCGTTGCCGCGATTAATGGCATCGCGCTGGGCGGCGGCCTGGAAATGTGCCTGGCGGCAGATTTTCGCGTGATGTCGGCCACCGCCAAAGTCGGCCTGCCCGAAGTCAAGCTGGGCATCTACCCAGGCTTCGGTGGCACCGTGCGCCTGCCGCGCCTGATCGGTGCCGACAACGCCATCGAGTGGATCGCCGCCGGCAAGGAAAACAACGCTGAAGACGCCCTGAAAGTCGGTGCCGTCGATGCCGTGGTTGCCCCGGACAAGCTGGCTGAAGCTGCACTGAACCTGATCAAGGGCGCCATCAGCGGCGAATTTGACTACAAGGCCAAGCGTCAGCCGAAGCTGGAAAAACTCAAGCTCAACGCCATCGAGCAAATGATGTCGTTCGAAACCGCCAAAGGTTTCGTGGCAGGTCAGGCCGGCCCGAACTACCCGGCACCGGTTGAAGCGATCAAGACCATCCAGAAAGCCGCGAACTTCGGTCGCGACAAAGCTCTGGAAGTGGAAGCGGCTGGCTTCGTCAAACTGGCGAAGACCTCGGCGGCCCAGAGCCTGATCGGCCTGTTCCTGAACGATCAGGAGCTGAAGAAAAAGGCCAAGGCCTACGACGAGATCGCCAAGGACGTGAAACAGGCCGCTGTGCTCGGCGCCGGGATCATGGGCGGCGGTATCGCCTATCAGTCGGCGTCCAAGGGCACGCCGATCCTGATGAAAGACATCAACGAACACGGTATCGAGCAAGGCCTGGCGGAAGCCGCCAAGCTGCTGGTCGGCCGCGTGGACAAAGGTCGCATGACCGCCGCGAAAATGGCTGAAGTGCTTAACGGCATTCGTCCCACGCTGTCCTACGGTGACTTCGGTCACGTCGATCTGGTGGTCGAAGCCGTCGTTGAAAATCCAAAGGTCAAGCAGGCCGTACTGGCCGAAGTGGAAGCTCAGGTCAAGGACGACACGATCCTGGCCTCCAACACCTCGACCATTTCCATCTCGCTACTGGCTCAGGCCCTCAAGCGTCCGGAAAACTTCGTCGGCATGCACTTCTTCAACCCGGTGCACATGATGCCGCTGGTGGAAGTGATTCGTGGCGAGAAGTCCAGCGAGCTGGCGGTTGCCACCACCGTGGCCTATGCCAAGAAAATGGGCAAGAATCCGATTGTGGTCAATGACTGCCCGGGCTTCCTGGTCAACCGCGTGCTGTTCCCGTACTTCGGTGGTTTCGCCAAGCTGGTCAGCGCTGGCGTGGACTTTGTGCGCATCGACAAAGTGATGGAAAAATTCGGCTGGCCCATGGGCCCGGCGTACCTGATGGACGTGGTCGGCATCGACACCGGCCACCACGGTCGCGACGTGATGGCTGAAGGCTTCCCGGACCGCATGAAAGACGACCGCCGTTCGGCGATCGACGCGCTCTACGAGGCCAAGCGCCTGGGCCAGAAGAACGGCAAGGGCTTCTACGCCTACGAGGCCGACAAGAAGGGCAAGCAGAAGAAAGTGGCCGACCCGTCGGTGCACGAAGTGCTGGCGCCGGTCATCTACGAGCAGCGTGAGGTGTCCGACGAGGACATCGTCAACTGGATGATGATCGCCCTGTGCCTGGAAACCGTGCGTTGCCTGGAAGACGGCATCGTCGAAACCGCCGCCGAAGCCGACATGGGCCTGGTGTACGGCATTGGTTTCCCTCCGTTCCGTGGCGGTGCGTTGCGTTACATCGACTCGATCGGTGTGGCCGAGTTCGTTGCCCTGGCTGACAAATACGCTGAGCTGGGCCCGCTGTACCACCCGACCGCGAAGCTGCGTGAGATGGCCAAAAATGGCCAGAGCTTCTTCGGTTAAGCGCCCCGGACACTAGAGCGAGACTATTTATGAGCTTGAATCCAAGAGACGTCGTGATTGTCGACTTCGGTCGCACCCCGATGGGCCGCTCCAAGGGCGGCATGCACCGCAACACCCGCGCCGAGGACATGTCGGCGCACTTGATCAGCAAATTGCTGGAACGCAACGTCAAGGTTGATCCGAACGAAGTCGAAGACGTGATCTGGGGCTGCGTCAACCAGACCCTGGAGCAGGGCTGGAACATCGCGCGCATGGCCTCGTTGATGACCCAGATCCCGCACACTGCAGCGGGCCAGACCGTGAGCCGCCTGTGCGGTTCGTCGATGAGCGCGCTGCACACCGCCGCGCAGGCGATCATGACCGGCAACGGTGATGTGTTCGTGGTCGGCGGCGTGGAGCACATGGGCCACGTGAGCATGATGCACGGCGTCGATCCCAACCCGCACATGTCGCTGTACGCGGCAAAAGCATCGGGCATGATGGGCCTCACCGCAGAAATGCTCGGCAAGATGCACGGCATCACTCGCGAAGCCCAGGATGCGTTCGGCCTGCGTTCCCACCAACTCGCCCACAAGGCGACCGTGGAAGGCAAGTTCAAGGATGAAATCATCCCGATGAACGGCTACGACGAGAACGGTTTCCTCAAACTGTTCGACTACGACGAAACCATCCGTCCGGATACCACCCTGGAAAGCCTGGCGGCCTTGAAGCCGGCGTTCAATCCCAAGGGCGGCACCGTGACGGCCGGTACCTCGTCGCAAATCACCGATGGTGCTTCGTGCATGATCGTGATGTCCGCGCAGCGTGCCCAGGACCTGGGTATTCAGCCGATGGCGGTTATTCGCTCGATGGCTGTAGCGGGTGTGGACCCTGCGATCATGGGCTATGGTCCGGTTCCGGCCACGCAAAAAGCCTTGAAGCGTGCAGGCCTGACCATCGCCGATATCGACTTCTTCGAGCTCAACGAAGCTTTCGCCGCACAGGCCCTGCCGGTGCTGAAAGATTTGAAAGTACTCGACAAGATGAACGAGAAGGTTAACCTGCACGGCGGCGCAATTGCCCTGGGTCACCCGTTTGGTTGCTCCGGTGCACGTATCTCCGGTACTTTGCTTAACGTGATGAAGCAGAATGGCGGCAACCTGGGCGTTGCAACCATGTGCATTGGTCTTGGCCAAGGCATCTCCACCGTCTTCGAACGCGTCTAAGCGTTGCTTGGCGGAACGCCGGGGCCCAGTGCCCCGGTTTTTGTTTTTTGGCGTTTTGTAATATTTTTTTTAACGAATTTTGTGAGGGGGCCGCAGCATGAAAGTCGAGCCAGGGCTCTACCAGCATTATAAAGGTCCGCAATACCGGGTTTTCAGCGTGGCGTGCCACTCTGAAACCGAAGAACAAGTGGTGTTTTACCAAGCACTGTATGGCGATTACGGCTTTTGGGTGCGTCCCTTGAGCATGTTCCTGGAGTCCGTCGAGGTTGACGGCGAGCAGGTCCCGCGCTTTGCTTTGGTGCAGGCCGAACCCAGTCTTTTTTCAGGGCAATAACGGCAGGTCGCGCAGAATGCTGCGCTTGACCTCACCTTGTCGCCACTATATATAGCGTTGCCGCGTCAGGCGCCAACTGCCTTTCACTTCTCGAATTCAGGAATTTTCCGATCCATGGGCAAATCGCTGGTCATTGTGGAATCCCCGGCTAAGGCCAAGACCATCAACAAGTACTTGGGCAACGAGTACGTGGTGAAGTCGAGTATCGGCCATATCCGAGACCTGCCCACCAGCGGTTCGGCTAGCGCCAGCAAGGAGCCTGCCGCCAAGCGCGGCAAGGCCGCCGCGGGCGAAGGTCCGGTACTCACGCCAAAAGAGAAAGCGCGCAAGCAGCTGGTCTCGCGCATGGGTGTGGACCCGGATCATGGCTGGAAGGCCAAGTACGAAATCCTTCCGGGCAAGGAAAAGGTCATCGAAGAGCTGCGCCGGCTCGCCAAGGATGCTGACACCATCTATCTCGCGACGGACTTGGACCGCGAAGGGGAAGCCATTGCCTGGCACCTGCGCGAAGCCATCGGCGGTGACGACAGCCGCTACAAGCGAGTGGTGTTCAACGAAATCACCAAGAAAGCCATCCAGGAAGCGTTTTCCAGGCCGGGCGAGCTGGACATTGACCGCGTCAACGCACAGCAGGCGCGTCGTTTCCTTGATCGTGTGGTGGGTTACATGGTTTCGCCGCTGCTGTGGGCGAAGATTGCCCGTGGTCTGTCCGCCGGCCGGGTGCAATCGGTAGCGGTCAAACTGGTGGTGGAGCGTGAGCGCGAGATTCGTGCGTTCAACCCCGAAGAGTACTGGGAAGTCCACGCGGACCTCGGCACCGCCAAGGGCAACAATGTGCGCTTTGAAGTCGCCCGTGAAAAAGGCGAGGCGTTCAAGCCGCTGAACGAAGCCCAGGCCATGGCCGCGCTGGAGAAGCTCAAGGCTTCCAGCTACAGCATCGTCAAACGTGAAGACAAGCCGACCAGCAGCAAGCCGTCCGCGCCGTTCATCACTTCCACCCTGCAGCAGGCCGCCAGCAACCGCCTGGGCTTCGGTGTGAAGAAAACCATGATGATGGCCCAGCGTTTGTACGAAGCCGGCTACATCACCTACATGCGTACCGACTCCACCAACCTGTCCCAGGACGCGGTGGCAATGGCACGTACTTATATCGAGAGCGAATTCGGCAAGAAGTACCTGCCGGAGAAACCGAACGTCTACAGCAGCAAGGAAGGCGCCCAGGAGGCTCACGAAGCGATTCGTCCTTCCGACGCCAACACTGAGCCAAGCAAGCTGAGCGGCATGGAACGCGATGCCGAGCGTCTGTACGAGCTGATCTGGCGTCAGTTCCTGGCGTGCCAGATGCTGCCGGCGCAGTACCTGTCCACCACGGTGAGCGTGGGTGCTGGCGACTTCGAGCTGCGTGCCAAGGGCCGTATCCTCAAGTTTGACGGCTACACCCGCGTGATGCCGCAAATCGCCAAGCCCGGCGATGACGATGTACTGCCGGACATGGCTCAGGGCGATACGCTGAAGCTGATCAAGCTCGACCCGTCCCAGCACTTCACCAAGCCACCGGCCCGTTATTCGGAAGCCAGCCTGGTCAAGGAGATGGAAAAACGTGGCATCGGTCGTCCTTCGACCTACGCGGCAATCATCTCCACCATCCAGGACCGTGGTTACGTGGCGCTGCACAACCGTCGTTTCTATTCGGAAAAGATGGGCGACATCGTCACCGAGCGTCTGTCCGAGAGCTTCTCCAACCTCATGGACTACGGCTTCACCGCCGGCATGGAAGAGAACCTCGATGACGTGGCCCAGGGCGAGCGCGACTGGAAGAACGTGCTGGACGAGTTCTACGGCGACTTCAAGAAGAAGCTCGAGGTGGCCGAAAGCCCAGACACCGGCATGCGCGCCAATCAGCCAGTGATGACCGATATTCCGTGCCTGACCTGCGGCCGGCCGATGCAGATTCGTACGGCGTCCACTGGCGTGTTCCTTGGCTGCTCGGGCTACAGCCTGCCGCCCAAAGAGCGCTGCAAGGCCACCGTCAACCTGGTGCCGGGCGATGAAATCGCCGCCGATGACGAGGGTGAATCCGAGTCGCTGGTACTGCGTGGCAAGCATCGCTGCCCGATTTGCAGCACCGCAATGGACGCTTACCTGCTGGATGAGAAGCACAAGTTGCACATCTGCGGTAACAACCCGGACTGCAACGGTTACGAGATCGAAGAGGGTACTTACCGCATCAAAGGCTACGAAGGGCCAAGCCTGGAATGCGACAAGTGCGGCAGTGAAATGCAGCTCAAGACCGGCCGTTTCGGCAAGTTCTTCGGTTGCACCAACCCAACCTGCAAGAACACCCGCAAGCTGCTCAAGAGCGGTGATGCCGCGCCACCGAAGATGGACCCGGTGAAGATGCCCGAGCTCAAGTGCGAGAAGGTCAACGACACCTACATTCTGCGCGACGGTGCCTCGGGGCTGTTCCTGGCTGCGAGCCAGTTCCCGAAAAACCGCGAGACCCGTGCACCGCTGGTGCTGGAAATCGTGCCGCACAAGGACGAAATCGATCCCAAGTACCACTTCCTGTGTGAAGCGCCGAAGAAGGACCCGGATGGTCGCCCAGCCGTGATCCGCTACAGCCGCAAAACCAAGGAACAGTACGTGCAGACCGAAGTGGACGGCAAGCCGACTGGCTGGAAAGCCTTCTACGACGGCGGCAAGTGGAAGGTGGAAGACAAGCGCCAGGGCGCTTGATTCGCTAGTCTGTTAAGGTTGAAAGCCGTCTGTATAGACGGCTTTTGCTTTTTGTAGGAGCGCGTTTGCTCCCGCACTGTCAGCGTCAGGCCTATTCGTTGTGGAGATTGCCGTCATGGCCAACGAACTCTATACCCGTACCAACCAGAAAATTTACTTCGCGGGTTTGTCTCTGGAGGCCCTCGGCCGTGCCGAGCAAGGCAAGGAGATGAATGCTATCGCGCTGGTCCAGGCGGGGCGGGAAGCCGCCTTGTTTCATCTGTATGGTGCTTTGCTGGGGCTGTGCCATGAAATAGCCGGGTACTACCGCCTGCCACAGGCCGGTGCGCCCCGTGCTGAACTGATCATGACCCGAGAAGTGCTGGAGAGCATGGCTATTCCCGAGCTGGCCGAGCTGGTGGAAATGGCCCAGAGCCCGGACAGCTGGATAGCACGCTTGCTCAAGGCCCATGCCGATATGTTCCAGCCGCCGCGTGTGCCTCACGTGCCCAAGGGGGATGTGACACAGCCTTTGATTGTGGCGGTTTCGCTGGAAGACGATGAGCCCAAGCCGTTGAGCCGCGAGGAGTTGGAAAGCTGGCGCCAGGAGTTGAAGGAGCTGGCGTTGCGCTTTCGCGAAGGGTTGAACGAGTGCTGAAACGGCGTCACTGATGCTTACAGATCAAAGCCGTGGGAGATTCCAGCGCCGTCGCGCAGCAAACTGGAGTCTCTGTGGCTAGGGGTTTTTTTGTGTCTATCGGGCTTTTTGTGGCGAGCGGGCTTGCCCCGCGTTGGGGTGCGAAGCGCCCCCACTCCAGCAAAACGCGGTGTACCTGATACGGCTCAGCACCTGGTTTTGGGGCTGCTGCGCAGCCCAGCGCGGGGCAAGCCCGCTCGCCACAGGTGTGTAGTTGCCTGAAATAGCTCATGCTTTTGCACTAAAGCGCCATTCATCAAGCCGTAAAGAAACCTCTTCAGATCCACAGCGACGTCGAGTGGATGACTGATATAATCGCGGCCTTTCGTGGAGAACAAACTTTTATGCCGACGTCCTTTCTGGAAATTGTTGAACTGCCTGACGGCCGCATTGAGCTGCGCCGGGCTGAGGACGAGGGTTCTCTGGTTATTCTGGACTTTTCCGAGGACGCCAAGGCGTTCCTGCAAGGTCAGCACGTGGAAGTGGCGAAAGCCATGTTGAGCGTAGGTGTGCAGATGGCCGGTCGCCTGGCTGAAGGCGAGCCGGAGAAAGACGATGGCCCGAAGGTGCTTCACTGAATCATTGCCAAGGTTAAGGGATTTGTTGTGACAATCCCGCTTGCCACAGAGCCCTGTTTATCCCAGTCGAATATTCAAACTCTGCGCATCTCCCGTGCGAGCAGCACTGATCAGTTGCTGCTTGGCCGTCGCGTTCAAAGGATTCAACCAGCTCACCACCGTATGGCTACGGCCCAGGCGTAACGCTTCGCAGGTTAACTGCTGTGCGCTTTGCAGGCCGCGTGGCTGCAGTAACAGGATACGCTCGCGGTTAAGGCCGGCGTCCCGCAGCCAAGCCTGGGTAAGGCTGGCGGGCGGGGCGATCAACGTCAACCAGCGCGCGTCCTGCTCGTCGCTTAATTCCCGAAGAATAGGCGCCAGCAGGTTCAGGCAGTTCCCGGCAGCACCACGCAACGACAATTCACTGAACGCCTCGGCTTCGGACTCCCACGGGGCCTCGACCGTTTCCTTGAGCAGCGGCGCAAGTGGCTGAGCCATGAAGGCCTCAAAGAGCGACAGTTGTGCCTGTTGTGGTGTGTGCATGAACTGCATGATGCCTCCTAACGGCGTATGACGCCGACACTCAAGCCTTCGATCACCAGGTCCTGATCTTTCAGGTTCACTTCAATCGGGGCGAACTCAGGGTTCTCGGCCAGCAGCCAGACTTTGCTGCCTTCACGCTTGAAGCGCTTGACCGTCACCTCATCGCCGATACGGGCAACGACGATCTGACCGTTACGCGCTTCGCGGGTGGTGTGAACGGCCAGCAGGTCGCCGTCGAAGATGCCCACGTCCTTCATGCTCATGCCATGTACCCGCAGCAGGTAGTCGGCGCGAGGGTGAAAGAACGTCGGATTGATGTTGCAGGATTCTTCGACGTGCTGTTGCGCAAGGATCGGCGCACCGGCAGCGACTCGGCCAATGATTGGCAGGGTCGACTCGTCCGCCTTGGCTTCAAAGCCGGGGATGCGAATACCCCGTGAAGCGCCTGGGGTCATCTCGATGGCGCCTTTGCGGGCGAGGGCCTTGAGGTGTTCTTCAGCGGCATTGGGGGATTTGAATCCCAGCTCCAGCGCAATTTCCGCTCGGGTCGGCGGGTAGCCGTTGTCATCGAGGCAGCGCTTGATAAAAGCCAGAATCTCAGCTTGGCGTGGCGTCAGTTTTAGCATGTTGATCGCTCTGTCTTTTTATACAGTGACTGGGATTATATACAGTGAACTGCGCTTGGCAATCATCCTTTTCCACGCCTCCGCTGGACGGTCATTCCGCAGGCTTCCCATAAGCGAGAGACAGCGCTGCCTACGCCCCGTCAGAGATGTGATTAAATACCGATGAGAAAGGTGACTGCCCGGCCGGAAAACGAACTCTCAGGCTTGACAAGACACACCTTGAAACGTATGTTTCAAACAAGTGTTTGTCAGGCGGAGTAGCCATGGCCCAGTCGGAAACCGTTGAACGCATTCTCGATGCCGCCGAGCAATTGTTCGCGGAGAAAGGATTCGCCGAAACTTCATTGCGCCTGATCACCAGTAAGGCCGGGGTCAACCTGGCTGCGGTGAACTACCATTTCGGCTCGAAAAAAGCCTTGATCCAGGCGGTTTTTTCGCGCTTTCTGGGTCCGTTCTGCGCCAGCCTCGACCGCGAGCTTGAGCGCCGCCAGACCAAGGCCGACCATAAGCCGAGCCTGGAAGACCTGCTGGAGATGCTCGTCGAGCAGGCGTTGGTGGTTCAACCGCGCAGCGGAAACGATCTGTCGATCTTCATGCGTTTGCTGGGCTTGGCGTTCAGCCAGAGCCAGGGCCACCTGCGTCGTTACCTGGAAGACATGTACGGCAAGGTGTTCCGTCGCTACATGTTGCTGGTCAACGAAGCCGCTCCGCGCATTCCGCCCATCGAACTGTTCTGGCGCGTGCATTTCATGCTGGGCGCGGCTGCGTTCAGCATGTCCGGCATCAAGGCGCTGCGCGCAATTGCCGAGACCGATTTCGGCGTCAACACCTCCATCGAGCAAGTGATGCGCCTGATGGTGCCGTTCCTGGCCGCCGGCATGCGCGCCGAGACCGGCGTCACCGACCCTGCCATGGCTGATGCCCAGTTGCGCCCACGCAGCAAAACGGCGCCAGTGCCCGCCAAGGTTTGACCGCTGTGGGTGTGCGTGGCCGCTTGCATCCGCTAAAGTAGCCGCCATGCCGATTTCAGCTATTTATTCACGACCTGTTGTGCTCACTGTCACGGGTGAGGGCGACGGGTTGTGTGCGTTATTAAAGGAAGGTTTATGACTGCTGCCCTGCAGGGTTCTTTGATGGTCGACGTTGCCGGCACATGGCTGACGGCCGAGGATCGCCACGTGTTGCGCCAGCCTGAGGTGGGCGGTCTGATCATTTTTGCGCGCAATATCGAGCACCCACGTCAGGTGCGCGAGCTGAGCGCGGCGATACGCGCGGTGCGCCCGGACCTGCTTTTGGCGGTTGATCAGGAAGGCGGCCGCGTACAGCGCCTGCGCCAGGGGTTTGTGCGCCTGCCGGCCATGCGTGCGCTGGCGGACAACCCCAACGCCGAATACCTGGCCGAGCAGTGCGGCTGGATCATGGCCACCGAAGTGCTGGCGGTTGGCCTGGACCTGAGCTTCGCCCCGGTGCTGGACCTGGATTACCAGCGCAGCGCCGTGGTGGGCACCCGTGCCTTCGAAGGCGACCCCGAACGCGCCGCCGTACTCGCGGGGGCCTTTATTCGCGGCATGAACAGTGCAGGCATGGCCGCCACCGGCAAGCACTTCCCCGGCCACGGTTGGGCCGAGGCGGACTCCCACGTCGCCATTCCCAATGACGAACGCAGTCTGGAGCAGATTCGCGCCAACGACCTGGTGCCTTTCGCGCGCCTGAGTCGGCAATTGGCGGCGGTGATGCCGGCGCACGTTATCTACCCGCAGGTTGACGCCCAGCCGGCCGGCTTCTCGCGTCGTTGGTTGCAGGACATCCTGCGCGGCGAGTTGCAATTTGACGGCGTGATTTTCAGCGATGACTTGTCCATGGCCGGCGCCCATGTGGTCGGCGACGCCGCCAGTCGTATCGAAGCAGCGCTGAGCGCCGGCTGCGACATGGGGCTGGTGTGCAACGATCGCGCGGCCGCCGAGCTTGCACTCACCGCCGCGCAACGGATGAAGGTCACACCCTCTGCGCGCATCGCACGGATGCGCGGCCAGGCGATTGCCTCGACGGATTACAAGCAGGATCCGCGTTGGATGATGGCGATGGGCGCGCTGCGGGACGCGCAGTTGATCGAGTGACAAAAGTGTTTGGCCATGGCTTCAGCTGTAGGAAGCATCTCACTTAATGGTAGGCATCAAGGCGCTGTTTGCGCCCCTGCCAGGTTGAGCACCGAATACCTCTGGGGCAAGCCCGCTTATTGTGGCGAGCGGGCTTGCCCCGCGTTGGGGTGCGAAGCGCCCCCAATCCAGCCAAACGCGGTGTACCTGATACGGCTCAGCGCCTGGGTTTGGGGCTGCTGCGCAGCCCAACGCAGGACAAGCCTGCTCGCCACAGGGCATCTGCGCTTAACTGAACTGCATTATTAGGGCTTGCCCGCTCGCCACAGAACCTCTCTATCCGGTCAGCGCTTTTCCTGCTTATTGGGCAACGGCGCAAACAACGCCTCAATATCCTCATTGCCCAACTGCCAATCGCCGGTGGTGCGACCGTCCAGCACGCCCGCTGCCAGATCCGATTTTTCCTTCTGCAGGTGCTGGATTTTCTCCTCCACCGTGCCTCGCGCAATCATCTTGTAGACGAACACCGGCTTCTCTTGCCCGATGCGGTACGCGCGGTCGGTGGCCTGGTTTTCAGTGGCCGGGTTCCACCATGGGTCGTAATGGATCACCGTGTCGGCCTCGGTCAGGTTCAAACCCACGCCGCCGGCCTTGAGGCTGATCAAAAATATCTTCAGCTTGCCGCTCTGGAAGTCCTTGACCGGCGTACGCCGGTCCCGCGTCTGGCCGGTGAGCAAGGCGTAGGCAATCCCGCGTTGTTGCAGCTCCACTTCGATCAGGCTGAGCATCGAGGTGAATTGCGAGAACAGCAGCACCCGGCGCCCCTCGGCAAACAACTCATCCAGCATCTGCATCAGGCTGTCGAGCTTGCCCGAGCTGCTGCCATGGGCGGGCAGGCTGGCGTCGTTGACCAACCGCAGGTCGCAGCACACCTGGCGCAACTTCAGCAGGGCTTCAAGGATGATGATCTGGCTGCGCGCCACGCCCTTGCGGGTGATCTCGTCACGGACTTTCTTGTCCATGGCCAGGCGCATGGTTTCGTACACGTCACGCTGCGCCTCGTTGAGGTCGACCCAATGAATGATCTCGGTCTTGGGCGGTAATTCGGTGGCCACCTGTTCCTTGGTGCGTCGCAACAGGAAGGGTTTGATCCGTCCGTTGAGGTGCTGCAATCGCACCTCACTGGCACGTTTTTCGATCGGCACACGGTAGTCGCGGTTGAAGCTTTTGACGTCCCCCAGCCAGCCCGGCAGCAGGAAGTGGAACAACGACCACAACTCGCCCAGGTGATTTTCCAGCGGCGTACCGCTCAGGCACAGGCGCTGGCGCGCATTCAACTCGCGTGCCGCCTGGGCCGCCTTGCTGTTGGGGTTCTTGATGTATTGCGCCTCATCGAGGATCAGCACGTGCAAGGGCAGGGCGGCGAGCTGTTCGATATCCTTGGGCAGCAGCGCGTAAGTGGTCAGCAGCAGGTCGTAGTCCTGCAGGCTCTGATCCTTCGAGGGCGCAAAGTGTTTCTTGCGCCCGGCGCCGTAAAGCGCCAGCACCTTGAGTTGCGGCGTGAAATGCGCCGCTTCGTCGAGCCAGTTGGGAATCAGGCTGGTCGGCATCACCACCATGCAGGGCCGGTCCAGGCGCCCGGCGGCTTTCTCCGTGAGGATGTGCGCCAGTGTTTGCAGGGTTTTGCCCAGACCCATGTCATCCGCCAGAATCCCGCCCACGTCCAGCTGGCGCAGCGACTGCATCCAGCTCAGGCCTTCGAGCTGGTACGGGCGCAGCGTCGCATTCAAGCCCTGGGGTGCGACGCAGGTGAAGTCTTTGATGTCACGCAGGCGCTGGGCAAAGTTGCGAATCTTTTCGCCGCCCTCCCATTGCAGCGGCAGGTCCTGCAGTGGGTTCAAGCGAATCGCGTCGGCCTTGGCCAGGCGCAGCGTGGTGGTGCCCGGCTCCTGCAAATAGAATTCGCCGAGGGTGGCCAGTACCGGTTTGAGCCGACCGTACGGCAGCGCCACCTGCAGCGGGCCGTGGCCGTTGGGCAGGCCGGGGATATTCACCAGGATCAGCTCTTCATCGCGGCGCCGGGCCAGTTTCTCCGGGTTGAGAATTTCGGTGTGGGAGCGCATCAGGTTCAGCAGAATCGGTAACAGGCTCAGGCGTTCGCCGTTGACGATGATGCCCAGCTCCAGGTCAAACCAATCGCGCTCGGGCGCTTCGTCGACGTTGGCGTACCAGTCATCCACCGGGCTCAGGTCGAAGCCGAAATCCTCATCGATCTGCAGCTCCCAGCCCTCGGCGCGCAGGCTTGGCGATGCATTGAGGGTGAAGTTCAGCCAGGCGCTGTCGTTGACCATCTCGAACAGCTCGCCGGCGCTCTCCGGCAGCGCCTTGCTCTGGCGCGTGGCGATCTTGAAACCGAGCAGGCGCAAGTGCTCGCGATACGGTTGCTCAAGCTCGGGGTGGCGTTTGATGCGCAGGCTCTGGGTTTCCTGGCGCACGATGATGTCGGCGTTCTTCTGCCCACTCACATAGTTGCCCAGGTAGTTGAACGACAACGCCGCACGGTGCTGGATATAGCGCTGCATCTTGCCATTGCGCGGTTCGAACGCGCTGAACTCGACACTGGCCAGCCACAGGCGCGGCACCGGCAGCACATCCTCCATCACCACCTGTGGCAGCACCACGCGGTTGTCGAGTACGGCCTGCAATTTGCCCAACAGCTCGGCATCCTGCGCCGCCGCCGGGTAGGCCAGGGTTTCCTGGACCTTGAGCAGCACCGCGGCGATGTGTTTGCAGTTGGTGTGGACCGGGCAGGTGCAGCGGCTGTCCACCAGGATCAGCATGCCCTTGGCCGACTCGCGCAACGAGATGGTCTGGCGATAGACGTTGCTGCCCGAGCCCTCGCAACTGGCGATGATGGTGCTGTCGCCGGATTCGACGATGCGCACGCGGTTTTCCAGTGCATACCGCCGCCCGCGCTCCAGGCTTTGCTCCTTGAAGCGGTTGGCCCAAGACGGGGCCAGGGGTTTGGTCAAAGACGGCGTCAGGGACATGGCGCAGGATTAGTCCTGAAGGCCCGGCGGCGGTGCACTGGGAGGCTTGGCGGTCAGCGAAGTGATCTTGATCAGCAGCGCCAGATGGCCGCCGTCCAGGTAGTTGAGCTGGTTGTTCTTGGTGCGCACGTCTTTCTGGGCCAAGTGTTCGCTGGCGATCACGCTGCCGTTGGCGTCGAACTGGTTGATCCAGAAGTCCGCATCGATATCGGTAAAGCGCCCCAGTTGCAAGCGCAACACGCCCTGGAGGGGGAACTGGCCGAACTGTTCGGCGCCGTCAGTGATCGCAATGTTTACCGGCTGTTCACCGAGGTTCTGCTCCCAGGCCTTGTGCGCCAGCACCGTGTAGCTTGAATCGGCGCGCAGCTTGTCGACGACAGTGCCCAGGCGCGGCGGGCTCATCCGCTCGCCCAGGCGTGGTGCGCCGGCATCCCAGTCTTCCGGGGCGGGGCGGCTGTTGATCACCGGTTCCGCGTTCTGGCGCACCAGGATCATTTCCACCTGGTAGGGGCTGTCGGCAAATGCCGCAGGCGCCACGACTACCAGCAACAGGCTCAAGAAGCGGAACAGGCGCATGGGGGCGTCCTTCAAGCGGATTTCGGAATGAGGCGCTCAAACAGCGCCTCCAGGGTATTGAAGCGTTCTTCCGGGCGTTCCATCGGCACCATGAATTTGAACAGCGTAGCCCCTTCGAACTTGTAACGATTGGGCTGGCCCTGGATCAGTTTGATCAGCACCAGCGGGTCCACCGGCGTCTGCGCTTCAAACTCGATGCGCCCACCCTGCGGCCCGGCGTCGACCTTCTTGATGCCCAACTGTTCGGCCTGCAATTTGAGCAGCGTCAGACGCACCAGGTTCTTGGTCGGATCGGGCAGCAGGCCGAAGCGGTCGATCATCTCTACCTGCAGGTCCTTGAGGCCTTCTTCGTCGGTGGCCGAGGCGATGCGCTTGTACAGGATCAGCCGCGCGTGCACATCCGGCAGGTAGTCTTCGGGAATCAATGCCGGCAGGCGCAGGTTGATCTCCGGACCGCCGCCCAACGGTTGATCGAGGTTGGGTTGCTCGCCCTTGCGGATGGCTTTGACCGCGCGCTCCAGCATCTCCATATAGAGGGTGAAGCCCACGGCCTGGATCTGCCCGCTCTGGCCGTCCCCCAGCAACTCGCCGGCGCCTCGGATTTCGAGGTCGTTGGTGGCCAGCACAAAGCCTGCGCCCAGGTCCTGAGTGTTGGCGATGGCTTCCAGGCGCTTTTCGGCGTCGGAGGTGATCTGCTGGCGTGGCGGCGTGAGCAGGTAGGCGTAGGCCTGGTGGTGACTGCGGCCGACACGGCCACGCAACTGGTGCAACTGCGCCAGGCCGAATTTATCGGCGCGCTCGATGATGATGGTGTTGGCGCTCGGCACATCGATGCCGGTCTCGATGATGGTGGAGGCGATCAGCACGTTGAAGCGCTTGTGATAGAAGTCGCTCATCACCTGTTCGAGTTCGCGTTCGCGCATCTGCCCGTGGCCGATGGCGATGCGCGCTTCCGGCACCAGTTCGGCGAGATCGGCGGCGCATTTCTCGATGGTCTTCACGTCGTTGTGCAGGTAGTACACCTGCCCGCCGCGCAGCAGTTCACGCAGCAGCGCTTCTTTCACCGTGCTTTTGTTCTGCTCCATCACGAAGGTGCGCACCGACAGCCGGCGCGCCGGCGGCGTGGCGATGATCGATAGATCGCGCATGCCCGACACCGCCATGTTCAACGTGCGCGGAATCGGCGTGGCGGTGAGGGTGAGAATGTCGACTTCACTGCGCAGGGCCTTGAGCTGTTCTTTCTGACGCACGCCGAAGCGGTGTTCTTCGTCGATGATTACCAGGCCAAGGTTCTTGATCTTCACGTCGTCCGACAGCAGCTTGTGCGTACCGATGACGATATCGATTTTGCCCTCGGCCAGGTCGGCGATGGCGGCGTTGACTTCCTTGGCCGACTTGAAGCGGCTCATCACTTCCACGCTCACCGGCCAGTCGGCAAAGCGGTCGCGAAAGCTGTTGTAGTGCTGCTGGGCGAGCAGGGTGGTCGGCACCAGGATGGCCACCTGACGACCGCCGTGCACGGCAATGAAGGCTGCGCGCATTGCCACTTCGGTCTTGCCGAAGCCCACGTCGCCGCACACCAGCCGGTCCATCGGCTTGGGCGCGAGCATGTCGGCGCGCACGGCTTCGATGGTGGTTTGCTGGTCCGGGGTTTCTTCGAAGGCGAAGCCTGCGCTGAAGGTGGCGTAGTCGGCCTTGGGATCGGCGAACGCATAGCCCTCGCGCGCGGCCCGCCGGGCATAGATATCGAGCAGTTCGGCGGCCACGTCGCGCACTTGTTCGGCGGCCTTGCGCTTGGCTTTCTGCCAGGTCTCGGAGCCGAGGCGGTGCAGCGGCGCCAGCGCGTCGTCGCTGCCGGTGTAGCGGGCGATCAAGTGCAGGCTGGCCACCGGCACATAGAGCTTGGCGCCTTCGGCGTATTCCATTGTGAGGAATTCGGCGGCCTGGTTATCGATCTCCAGGGTCTGCAGGCCGAGGTAGCGGCCCACGCCGTGGTCGATATGCACCACCGGCGCGCCTTCGCGCAACTCGGTGAGGTTCTTGATCACCGCGTCGTTGTTGTGATCGGCGCGTTTTTCGCGGCGGCGACGCTGCATCACGCGCTGGCCGAACAGCGGGCTTTCGGCGATCAGCGCCAGCGCCGGGTCGTCCAGCAGCAAGCCTTCATCCAGCGGCGCAATGGTGATCGCCAGGCGTTCCTGGCTGTTGACGAAGTCCGGCCAGCTGTCGACGGTTTTCGGCCGCAGCTTTAGGCGCTCCAGCAGCTCCAGCAGCACTTCGCGGCGCCCGGCGGACTCGGCGGTAAACAGCACGCGGCCCGGGAAGTCGCCGAGGAAGTTGGACAGCGCTTCCAAAGGTTGCGTGGCCTTGGCCTGGATGGACAGGTCCGGCAGGGTCGCGGCCGGGAAACGCTCGCGGCCGCTGCCGGCGTCCACGTCCTGTTGGCTGGCGACTACGCGCGGCCAGTTTTTCAGGCGGGCGAAGCAGTCTTCCACCGGCAGGAACAGCTCGGCGGGCGGCAATAGCGGGCGGGACGGGTCGACGCGGCGCTCCTCATAGCGGTTGCGCACGTCGTTCCAGAAGTTTTCTGCCGCCTGCTCGATACCCGGCAGCGAGAACACCTGGGTGTCCTGGGGCAGGTAGTCAAACAGTGTGGAGGTTTCGTCGAAGAACAGCGGCAGGTAGTACTCGATACCGGCCGGGGTAATCCCGCTGCTCAGGTCCTGGAAGATCGGGCAGCGGCGGAAATCGACGTCGAAGCGTTCGCGAAAGCGCGCCTTGAAGCGCGTGACCGCGTCTTTTTGCAGCGGAAATTCCCGGGCCGGCAACAGTTTGACCGAGTCGACCTTATCGATGGAGCGCTGGTTTTCCGGATCGAAGGTGCGCAGGGTCTCGATTTCGTCATCGAACAGGTCGATGCGGTACGGCAACTTGCTGCCCATGGGGAACAGGTCGATCAGTGCGCCGCGCACGGCGAATTCACCGTGCTCGTATACCGTGTCGACGCAACGATAGCCGCTGGCTTCCAGGCGCGTGCGCATCTGTTCCACGTCGAGCTTCTGGCCGATGTCCAGCACCAGGCTGCTGCCCAACAGAAACTTGGTCGGCGCCAGGCGGTGCAGGGCGGTGGTGATCGGCACCACCAACACGCCGTGGGCTAGCTCCGGCAGGCGGTACAGGCTGGCGATGCGCTGGGAAATGATGTCCTGGTGCGGCGAAAACAAATCGTAGGGCAGGGTTTCCCAGTCGGGAAAATGCAGCACCGGCAAATCCGGCGCGAAGAAGCTCAGCTCCTGCTCCAGCCGTTCGGCGCTTTGGCTGTCGGCGGTGAGCAGCAAGGTAAAGCGCTTGGCTGCGCTGGCAGCCTCGGCAATGGCCAGGCTCAGGGCGGCACCGGGCAGGTTGCCCCAGTGCTGTTTACCTGCCGCGGCAGGGAGGAGCGGTAGACGCAGGACGGGCACGGAAGGTTGAGCTCCAAGCGTTGCGACAAAGTCGGTAATTGTAACGGCCAGAGGTGCCGCCTGTCAGTTGCTGACTGTGCCTGATGCGGTTTTCGGGAAATGTAGTGGCTAAGACAAACAATGCTCGGTTTTGACTCAATATGTAGTGCCGAAAACCAAGGATATTTCGGAGAGTTACGGACAAGTCAGCGCTGATGCGCGACTGGTGGCCTTCTGAAGCCCGCGTATTTCAAGGGCTGTAGCGGGGCGATGGTTTTTTGCAAGGGATTTTTGTTCGCCCTGGCGCATTGCTCATCGCGCACTCGGACGACATAATGTAGCCCCTTTTTTCAGCCCCTACATGTGGAAGGTTCCCGTGACTCAGAAGCCCGACCAGTGTCTTGGTGAATGGATCGACCGTGAAGCACTCGCAGAAGCGATGATCCCGCTTATCGGTCAGCTGTACCGCAATAACAATGTGGTGAGCTCGATCTATGGCCGCAGCCTGATCAACCAGTCTGTCATCGCGATTCTCAAAGCCCACCGCTTTGCGCGTCACCGTTCCGCCGACGACAGCGAACTCTCCGTCCACGAAACATTCCCGCTGCTCAAGGCCATGAGCGAGCTCAAGCTCGGCGCCGCCTCGGTTGACCTGGGCAAACTGGCCTACAAATTCCGCAAGGAAGGCGCCGGCCGCAGCGCCGAGCAGTTCGTGCGTGAAGAAATGGCCGACGTGGTCGGCCAGCAAAGCGCTGCCGCCCGCAAGGGCACCGATGTGGTGTTGTACGGTTTCGGTCGGATCGGCCGCCTGCTGGCGCGCATCCTCATCGAAAAAACCGGCGGCGGCGACGGCCTGCGCCTGCGGGCCATCGTGGTGCGCAAAGGTGCCGACAACGACCTGACCAAGCGCGCCAGCCTGCTGCGTCGCGATTCGGTACACGGTCCGTTCAACGGCACCATCGTCATCGACGAAGAAAACAGCACCATCACCGCCAACGGTAACCTGATCCAGGTGATCTACGCGAAGAACCCGTCCGAGGTGGATTACACCCAGTACGGCATCAAGGACGCCCTGCTGGTGGACAACACCGGCGTATGGCGTGATGCCGAAGGCCTGGGCCAGCATCTGGCCTGCCCGGGTGTTGACCGCGTCGTGTTGACGGCGCCCGGCAAGGGCAAGCTGAAGAACATCGTGCACGGCATCAACCATGGTGAGATCACTGCTGACGACAAGATTGTCTCCGCTGCGTCCTGCACCACCAACGCCATCGTGCCGGTGCTGAAGGCTGTGAATGACAAGTTCGGTATCGTTAACGGCCACGTTGAAACCGTTCACTCGTACACCAACGACCAGAACCTGATCGACAACTTCCACAAGGGCGACCGCCGTGGCCGCAGCGCGGCGCTGAACATGGTCATCACCGAAACCGGCGCCGCCACCGCTGCGGCCAAGGCCCTGCCTGAGCTGGCCGGCAAGCTGACCGGCAACGCGATCCGCGTGCCGACGCCGAACGTGTCGATGGCCATTCTCAACCTCAACCTTGAGACTGCCGCCAGCCGTGAAGAAATGAACGAGTACCTGCGCTACATGGCGCTGCACTCCGATCTTCACAAGCAGATCGACTACGTCAACTCCCAGGAAGTGGTGTCCACCGACTTCGTCGGCTCGCGCCACGCCGGTGTGGTGGATGCCGAGGCGACCATCAGTCAGGACAACCGCGTTGTGCTGTACGTGTGGTACGACAACGAGTTTGGCTACAGCTGCCAGGTGGTGCGCGTGATGGAAGACATGGCTGGGGTTAACCCGCCGGCGTTTCCGCGTTAAGCATTAGCAGTAGATGAAAAAGCCCCGACTGGTTCGGGGCTTTTTTATGGCTGTGGGTTTTGTGTTGCCTGTGAGGGTCTCATCGGGAGCAAGCCTCTTCCCACCTATTGATGGGTGAATGCATTCAAGTGTGGGAGCTGGCTTGCCTGCGATGAGGCCTTCAATTCAGCAGCTTGCTACGCAGACTGTCGGACAACCCCTTGGGCCCCAGCCAGATGCCCAGGTAGGCCTTCGCCAACGCCTCATCGCGACTGCTGAACACCACCTTGCCGTTGATCTCCAGGTTCAATCCCCGTCCCGGTCGAACGTCCAGTGCATAGCGATCACCGCTGCGAATATTCCGAAAACTGGCGTGCAACTTATCAAGCTCCGGTTTTAACCGGGTGCTGGCCTGCTGGCGCTCCAGCGTAGCCGTGGCTGCCTTGATCACATCATTGCGGTCAATGTCGCGAAAGTAATACAGCTCCAGGCGCAGCGCTTTCTGCTGGTCCCAGGCTTGTCTGGCGCTTGAGTCCGGTGAGGCATACAGCGCCGCCGCATACACGTCTGCCCAGAGATAATTGAGCACCGCCTGGTTTTTCAGCGCCAGCCCCTCGACCTGCGGCGGGAAAGCCGCTTGCCTGAGCCGGTCGGCGTCGTTGGCGTGCGCGGTGATCGACAGCATGAGCATCAAGCAGATAAAGAGTTGTCGCATAATGGCCTTTCCTGAATTCAGCGCTGATGTGGGTGCTGTAGTATGGCAAGACTGGCCTACGACGCGACCAAGGGTTAATGTGCGCGGCGGTGAGCCTTCTATAGACTGTGCCCCGGTTCACACACTTGAGCCAAATTGTCCTTCATGACCGCTGGCCGCGGCATGATTTAGCCAGGCGTCCAATCGTACGCCTGGCCTGTTCTGAGGAGTACGCATGGCTGTCTACAACTACGACGTGGTGGTACTGGGTTCCGGCCCGGCTGGAGAAGGCGCGGCAATGAACGCCGCGAAAGCGGGGCGCAAGGTGGCGATGGTCGACAGCCGTCGCCAGGTCGGCGGCAACTGCACCCACCTGGGCACCATCCCGTCCAAGGCCTTGCGTCACTCGGTCCGCCAGATCATGCAGTTCAACACCAACCCGATGTTCCGGGCGATTGGCGAACCGCGCTGGTTCTCTTTTCCGGACGTGTTGAAAAGCGCCGAAAAAGTCATTGCCAAACAAGTGGCCTCGCGTACCGGCTTCTATGCGCGTAACCGCGTCGACCTGTTCTTCGGCACCGGCAGCTTCGCCGACGAGCAGACCGTCGAAGTGGTCTGCGCCAATGGCGTGGTCGAAAAACTGGTGGCCAAGCACATCATCATCGCCACCGGTTCGCGCCCGTATCGCCCGGCGGACATCGATTTCCACCACCCGCGTATCTACGATAGCGACACCATCCTGAGCCTGGGCCATACCCCGCGCAAGCTGATCATCTATGGCGCCGGCGTGATCGGCTGTGAATACGCCTCGATCTTCAGCGGCCTGGGTGTGCTGGTCGAGTTGGTGGACAACCGTGACCAGTTGCTCAGCTTCCTCGACTCGGAAATCTCCCAGGCGTTGAGCTACCACTTCAGCAACAACAACATCACCGTGCGTCACAACGAAGAGTACGAGCGGGTCGAAGGCCTGGACAATGGGGTGATCCTGCACCTCAAGTCCGGCAAGAAGATCAAGGCCGACGCCTTGCTGTGGTGCAACGGCCGTACCGGCAACACCGACAAGCTGGGCATGGAAAACATCGGGGTCAAGGTCAACAGCCGTGGCCAGATCGAAGTGGATGAGAACTACCGCACCTGCGTGCCCAACATCTACGGCGCCGGTGACGTGATCGGTTGGCCGAGCCTGGCCAGTGCGGCGCACGACCAGGGTCGTTCGGCCGCCGGCAGCATTATCGACAACGGCAGCTGGCGCTATGTGAACGACGTGCCGACCGGGATCTACACGATTCCCGAGATCAGCTCGATCGGCAAGAACGAGCACGAGTTGACCAAGGCCAAGGTGCCTTACGAAGTGGGCAAGGCGTTCTTCAAGAGCATGGCGCGGGCGCAGATTGCCGGTGAGCCTCAGGGCATGCTGAAGATTTTGTTTCATCGCGAGACGCTGGAAGTGCTCGGCGTGCATTGCTTCGGCTACCAGGCCTCGGAGATCGTGCACATCGGCCAGGCCATCATGAGTCAGCCGGGTGAGCAAAATACCCTCAAGTATTTCGTGAACACCACGTTCAACTACCCGACCATGGCTGAAGCCTATCGCGTAGCGGCCTACGACGGCCTCAACCGGCTTTTTTGAGCGGCTCCGGCCGGTGGCCTGAGCCGGCCGGGGAGACCGATTTCAGTAATTCCCGAGGGTGGCAGTGGCCAAACCGGGAAAGTCTGTAATCAGGCTATCTACGCCGAAGTCGGCGAGCCTGCGCATCAGCGCAGGTTCGTTGACCGTCCACACCGACACGTGCAAACCCTGGCGCTGGGCTTTTTCCAGCCGCTCGGGGGTGCACAGCGTCCAGTTCAAGGCCAGGTACTCACAACCGTAGTTGTGCGCGACCTTCAACGGGTCGAGCCAGGCGTACTCGGCCACCAGCCCGCGTGACAGGTCCGGGGTGAGGTCCACTGCTGCTTTCAACACCTCCCGCGAGCTTGAGGTGACAGTGACCTTGTCCATCAAGCCGAAACGTACCGCCATCTCGCGGATTGCCAGTACCGTAGTCGCGGCGCGGGTGCGCGAGGCGCTTTTGACTTCCAGTTGCCAGTGATCGAAGTCGCACTGTTCGAACAATTGCTCCAGGCGCGGGATCGGGCATGGCTTCACCCAGCCGGGTCCGCCTTTGCGCGCGTCCATTTTCATGAGATCCGCCGCTGAATACTCGACCACCTTGCCGCGCCGGTCGGTGGTGCGCTTGAGCGTCGGGTCGTGGATGACCATCAGCTCGCCGTCCATGGACAGGTGCAGGTCCAGTTCGCAGCGACGTACGCCGTGCTTGAGGCATTCCTGAAAGCTGGTCAGGGTGTTTTCCGGTGCTTCGCCTTTGGCACCGCGATGGCCGTAAATCAGGGTCACAGTTGCTCCTTTGCGCCAGCGTTGCTGACGGTGTGAATACGCATTCAGAAGTCGTCGCTTTGTTCTCGCGCCAGGCGGCGTTCCTGGGCCTGTTTCTGCAGGATGTAGCGCGCCAGCAGTTGGCGTTGGGCATCGGTCATGGATTCGAATTCCGTGACCACCTCAAAGCCGTCGCCCTGTGGCGTACAGTGGGTGACCCGCGCACGCAGCAGCAGGCCGAGCGCCTGGGGCATCAGCACCAGCTTGACCGCCAGGTGCGAATCGGTTGTCAGGGGGGCAGGGTGATGGAAGTCGATGCCGCCTTCGGAGATGATTACCGGCTGCGGCGCGCCGACTTCATCGAGCAGGCCGCGCGCCATGATCTGGCTGAGCAGGTCCAGGCGTTTGTTCTGCACGCGCAGGAAGGCGGCGAGGGTGCGATCCTTCTCGCTCAGCTGACGCAGCAGGTGCTGGGCTTCGAATTCGCTGAGGTGCAGTTCGCTGAGCAGGTTGAACAGCGGTGAATCATCCAGCAACACTTCCTTGCCCGCCGCTTCGGGGGCCGACAAGGTTTTGATTTGAAGTGCGATCATGTCGTCGATACGGTAGTATTCGCGGCGCTCTTCTTCATCTAATGTCGACATGGCGAACCCCAGTTAGCGGCAATGGTCTGAGTGTAAAGCTGCTGACCAGCCCCCGCCACCGGGACGTCTTCTTTTCCTCCGAACAAGCCCCGACATGTTCAGACCTCTCTTCGTATTTATCGGCACGCGTTATACCCGTGCAAAGCGTCGCAATCATTTTGTGTCGTTCATTTCCCTGACCTCGATGATCGGTCTCGCCCTGGGCGTGGTCGTGATGATCGTGGTGTTGTCGGTCATGAACGGCTTCGATCATGAGATGCGCACCCGCGTGCTGGGCATGGTGCCCCACGCCACCATCGAGGGCGATGCGCCGATCAGCGACTGGCAAAGCCTGGCCGCCAAGGTCAAGCAGAACCCCAAGGTGCTGGCCGTAGCGCCCTTTACGCAGATGCAGGGCTTGCTGACCCATGACGGCAAGGTGCAGAAAATCCTGCTCAATGGCGTCGACCCTGCCCAGGAACGCAACGTGTCGATCATCGACAAGTTCATGTTGCAGGGCAAACTTGACGACCTGGCCCCCGGCAGTTTCGGCATCGTGATCGGCGACAAGGCTGCGGCCAAGCTCGGTGTGGGTGTCGGTGACAAGCTGACCTTCGTCGCGCCGGAAGTGACCGTGACCCCGGCCGGCATGTTCCCGCGCATGAAGCGCTTTACCGTGATCGGCACCTTCCACGTCGGCGCCGGCGAGATTGACGGTTACCTGGGCCTCACCAACCTCACCGATCTTGCGCGCCTGCATCGCTGGCAGCCGGATCAGGTACAAGGCCTGCGCCTCAAGTTCAACGACCTGTTCGACGCACCGCGCGGCGCCTGGGAAATCGCCCAGCACCTGGGTGAGTCCGAGTACTACGCCCGCGACTGGACTCGCACCCACGGCAACCTGTACCAGGCCATCCGCATGGAAAAAGCCATGATCGGCCTGCTGTTGCTGCTGATCGTCGCCGTGGCCGCGTTCAATATCATCTCCACCCTGGTGATGGTGGTGAACGACAAGAAGGGCGATATTGCGATCCTGCGTACGCTCGGCGCCACGCCGGGGCAGATCATGGCGATCTTCATGGTGCAGGGCACCGTGATCGGCGTCGTTGGCACCCTGATCGGCACGGCGGTCGGGATCCTGGCCGCACTCAATGTCAGCGCCGCGATTGCCGCGCTGGAAAAAGTGCTCGGTCACAAGTTCCTCAACGCCGACGTCTACTTTATCGACTACCTGCCGTCGCAGGTTCAGGCCCAGGACGTGTTGATGGTGGGCGGCGCCGCGTTGGTCCTGAGTTTCCTTGCCACCCTGTATCCAGCCTGGCGCGCGGCACGTACCCAGCCAGCACAGGCCTTACGTTATGAGTGAATCGGGCATGAGTGAAAAAGCAATCCTGAGCTGCCGCAACCTGGGCAAATCCTACGAGGAAGGCCCGGAGTCGGTGGTGGTGCTGTCCAACCTGCAGCTTGAACTGCACCCGGGCGAGCGCGTGGCGATCGTCGGCAGTTCCGGCTCCGGCAAAAGTACCTTGCTCAACCTGCTGGGCGGCCTCGATACGCCGTCCAAAGGCAGCGTTTGGCTGGCGGGTGAAGAACTGTCGGCCCTCGGCGAAAAGGCCCGTGGCCAGTTGCGCAACCGCTCGCTGGGCTTTGTGTACCAGTTCCACCACCTGCTGCCGGAATTCACCGCGCTGGAGAACGTGTGCATGCCGCTGCTGATCGGCAAGACCGCGATTCCCGAAGCACGCCAGCGCGCCAAGGCGTTGCTTGAGCGCGTCGGCCTCGGCCATCGCCTGGAGCACAAGCCTGCCGAGCTGTCCGGCGGCGAGCGCCAGCGTGTGGCGATTGCCCGCGCGCTGGTAAACAACCCGGGCCTGGTGATGCTCGACGAGCCTACCGGCAACCTCGACTCCCACACCGCCCAGGGCATCAAGGACCTGATGCTGGAACTGAGCACCCAGATGCGCACCGCATTCCTGGTGGTGACCCATGACATGAGCATGGCCCGTCAGATGGACCGCGTGCTGCACCTGCAGGAAGGTCATCTGGTCGCCATCTGACCTGTTTCAGGCCCGGTGCTTCACGTACCGGGCTTTTTCATTTTTTCAGACGGTGCCCGCTAATGTTCAGACCGTTATCGATTTTCATCGGCACGCGCTATACCCGCGCCAAGCGCCGCAATCGTTTTGTCTCGTTTATCTCGATGACCTCGATGATCGGCCTCGCCCTGGGTGTGCTGGCAATGATCGTGGTGCTCTCGGTGATGAATGGTTTCCAGCGTGAAATGAGTTCACGCATCCTCGGCATGGTGCCCCACGCTACCATCGTCGGCGTGAAGCCGATGGACGATTGGCGGCCGGTGGCGGCGGCGGCGATGAAGAACCCTGAAGTGACCGCTGCCGTACCCTTCACCCAGATGGACGGCATGTTTTCCTACAAGGGCGCCATGCAGCCGATCGAGATCAGCGGCGTCGACCCGGCGCAGGAAGGCAAGGTGTCGATCGTGGCCCAGCACATCGTGCGCGGCAAGCTGGACGACTTGAAGGCCGGCGAGTTCGGCGTGGTGATCGGCGACATCACCGCGCGGCGCTTTCGCTTGAACGTGGGCGACAAACTGACCCTGATCGTGCCTGAAATAAGCACCGCCCCCGGCGGCATCACCCCGCGCATGCAACGCTTGAACGTGGTGGGTATCTTCAAGGTCGGCGCCGAGCTGGATGGCTCCATGGCGTTGATCCATATGGCCGACGCCGCCGAGATCCAGCATTGGCAACCCAATCAGGTGCAGAGCGTGCGCCTGGCAGTGAAGGATCTTTACGCAGCGCCCAACGTCTCGGCCGATATCGCCGCCAGCCTCGGCTCGGGCTACAAGCCGGATGACTGGACCCACACCCAGGGCAGCCTGTTCAGCGCGATGAAGATGGAAAAGACCATGATCGGCCTGTTGTTGCTGATGATCGTCGCCGTGGCGGCGTTCAATATCATTGCCACCCTGATCATGGTAGTGAACGACAAGGGCGCGGATATTGCGATTTTGCGCACCATCGGCGCCACGCCACGGCAGATCATGGCGATCTTCATGGTGCAGGGCACGGTGATCGGAATTGTCGGCACCCTGATCGGCGGCGTGTTGGGGGTGATTGCCGCGCTCAATGTGAGCGCGCTGGTGGGCTGGCTGGAGCGAGTGAGCGGGCAGCATATCTTCAGTTCTGATGTGTATTTTGTCAGCAACCTGCCCTCGGAGCTGCAAGGTGGGGACGTGCTGCTGATTTGCACGGCGGGGTTTGTGTTGAGCTTTTTGGCGACGCTGTACCCGGCGTACCGAGCGGCGAAAATCGAGCCGGCGCATGCCTTGAGATATTCCTGATTCGATCATGATGGGAGCGTTGAAATGAGCTTGCGTACATCCTTGTTATTGGCGGGCTGCCTGATGGCGTTGAGTGTCGAAGCGCTGGCCGATGCGGCGCACGGCTACGCCTTTGGTCATCCGGCTGCGGCAGATAAAGCCACGCGCAGTGTCGAAGTGACCCTGCAGGACATTGCCTTCGCGCCCAAGTCCCTGAATGTGAAGGCCGGTGAGACCGTGCGCTTTGTGCTGGTCAACAAAGGCCAGTTGCTCCACGAATTCAACCTGGGCGACGCGGCGATGCATGCCGAGCATCAGAAGGAAATGTTGCAGATGCTGGCCAGCGGCATGCTCACGTCCACGGGTATGGCCAAGATGGATCATGCTGCCATGGGCCATGGCGCGATGAAACACGATGACCCCAACAGCGTGCTGGTGGAGCCGGGTAAAACCGCCGAGCTGACCTGGACCTTCGCCAAGGCCACCGGCCTTGAGTTCGCCTGCAACCTGCCGGGTCACTATCAGGCGGGCATGGTCGGCCAGCTGACCGTTGAGTGAGGCGATGATTAAGGGCGGGCGCAAAGGCTGGTAGACTGGCGCGGTTTATTTAGCCAGGTTTCCGTCATGCATCCCGCCGCCGAACACTCACCGCTGGGCAAGTCCAGTGAATACATCAGCACCTACACCCCTTCATTGCTGTTTCCGATTCCGCGCGCCGCCAAGTGGGCCGAGCTGGGCCTGAGCGCCGAGACGCTGCCGTACAAGGGCGTGGACTTCTGGAACTGTTTCGAACTGTCCTGGTTGTTGCCGTCGGGCAAGCCAGTGGTGGCCATCGGCGAATTCAGCATCCCGGCCGACTCGCCGAACATCATCGAATCCAAATCCTTCAAGCTGTACCTCAACTCGTTGAACCAGACCGCATTCGCCGACACCCAGGACCTGCAAGCCACGCTGCACAACGACCTGAGCTTTGCCGCCGGCAAACCGGTGAGCGTGCGGATCCGCAGCCTGGCCGAGGTCGAGGCCGAAGGTGTAATGGCGTTGCCGGGCGTGTGCATCGACGCGCTGGATATCAGCGTCAGCAGCTACGAGCATCCGCGCCCGGAACTGCTGCGCTGCGACGATTCGCGCGTGGTGGAGGAGAGCGTGCACAGCCACCTGCTCAAATCCAATTGCCCGGTTACAAGCCAGCCGGACTGGGGCAGCGTGGTGGTGGACTATCGCGGTGCGGCGCTCGATCACGCCAGTCTGCTGGAATACCTGGTGAGCTTTCGCCAGCATTCGGACTTTCATGAGCAGTGCGTGGAGCGGATTTTCCTGGACCTGCAGCGCTTGCTCAAGCCTGAGAGGTTGACGGTGTATGCGCGCTATGTGCGCCGTGGCGGGCTGGATATCAACCCGTATCGCAGCACTGAGGAGGTGGCGTTCCAGAACGTGCGCCTGGCGCGTCAGTAGAGTCAAATGTGGGAGGGGGCAAGCCCCTCTCACAGAGGGTGTTGTGTCTGAGTCAGATGCCGATGTTGCCCAGGGTGATCATGATGTTGCGCAGGGTCCCGGAAATAACCGGGTGATCGGCGTCGAACTCGATGGCCGCCTGATTCACGTCGTCGGAAATGCTCGGCGTCTGAGTGGCCGGGTCAAGTCCAAGTTGCGTTTCAAACTTGGCAAGCAGGGCTTCCAGCGCTTCACGCTTTTCGGCCGACAGTGGCGGATCCTGTTCCAGTTGCTCGCGCAGAATGTTGACCTGTTCTTGCAGTTTTTCGCGGGCAGGCATGGTGTTCTTCCTTTTATCGATAGGCACTGGCATAGACCGCGGCGCGCCGCGAAAGGTCTACGGGCTGATCGGTAGATTAATCCACTGCGGCCCGCCGTGCATGCTCTCGATCAGGGCTTCTCGCCTTTGAGCCGGCGCAGGCTGATGTCCGCCAGGCAGGTGCCGAGTTCACCGAGGTGGTCGATTACCGAGTGCACACCCAGCCCATACAGGGCGATGGTGGCCTTGCCGCGCTTTTGTTCGCGTTGCTGCTCGGTGAGTGCCTGCCACTGCGCGGGCGCCAGGCCGCACAGTGAGCCACAGGAGGCCAGCCCGATGGTCCACAGGCCAGCGTTGAGGCCCGATTGCAGCAGGCGCGGCTCGCCGCTGACCAGCACGCAGCCTTCCAGGCGTTCGATGTTCAGCTCCATCAAGGCTTGCCAGCACGCATGGGGCGCGGGCCAGCGAATGGAGGAGGGCGATGTGGCCTTCAGCCAGGCGGGCAGCGTGGCCGCCAGGGGAGCGGTCACTGCGGGTGGCAGTTCATCCAGCCAGGCGCAGGGCACGCCTTGTTCCTTCAGGCTGCGCAGACTGTTCAGTGCGCCGGGGGTGGCTTGGGAATCGGAAGCCGGCGCGTCGCTGCGCGCCTGGGAACCGAAGTCCACCAGGCACCCACTCAGACCAAATAGCACGGCAGTCAATGACGGGGCGGCGGCGACGGCAATCTCGGCATGTGGCATCAGAACATCCCTGAAATAGCTCTGACGCTATCGAGTCGGCATGACAAGTAAATGACACCGAGGCTGATTGTGAGAAATTTACGCATTTTTTGTAAGACGTTTCCATGTAGCTGCCTAAATCGGCACTTCCGTCATATACTGACGGCCAAATTCAGGGCATAGCGCCCATGACAGATCATTCAAGGAGCAAAAGCTATGCGCTGGAGCCAGTACTTCGCTCAGCTGTCGGTGTGTGCCACCGTACTATTCGTACCGTTTGCTGCACAGGCTGCATCGGAAGATGATCCATGGGAAAGCGTCAACCGCCCCATCTTCACCTTCAACGACACCGTTGATACCTACGCCCTCAGGCCAATCGCCCAAGGCTATCAGTTCATCACTCCACAATTCGTGCAGGACGGCGTGCACAACTTCTTCCGCAACATCGGCGATGTTGGCAACCTCGCCAACAACGTGCTGCAGCTCAAGCCGCACAACGCCGGCGTGGACACCGCCCGGTTGCTGGTCAACACCACCTTCGGCGTGCTGGGCTTCGTCGACGTCGGCACCAAAATGGGCCTTCAGCGCAGCGATGAAGACTTCGGCCAGACCCTCGGTTACTGGGGCGTGGGCAGCGGTCCTTACGTGATGCTGCCACTGCTCGGCCCGAGCACCTTGCGTGATGCGCCGTCCAAATACGTCGACAGCTACACCTCGCCGTACCGCTACATGAATGACATCGACTGGCGCAACAGCGTCTTTGGCTTGAACCTGGTCGATACCCGCGCCAGCCTGCTCGACAGCGAAAAGCTGATCACCGGCGACAAATACACCTTTATTCGTAACGCTTACCTGCAGAACCGCGAGTTTAAGGTCAAGGACGGCAAGGTGGTCGACGACTTCTAAGTCGAGACGTTTTGAAACGAAAAAGGCGACCAGATGGTCGCCTTTTTTGTGCGCAACGGTTTAGCGCATCTTCAGGATCTTGAGCCCCAGTTGCTGTTCCTCGCCTTCCGTCTTGGCCCATACCACTTCGGTATCGGCCTCCAGGCCCTTGAGGGCGGCGTGCTCCGAGTCGATGCGTACGGTCAGTTGGTCACCGACATTGAACTGGGGAGGTGCCTGCACCTGCATGCCGGAACTGGAGAGGTCCACGCAAACCCCGGCAATTTCCTGCCCGGCGTGGATCAACGACACATCGGCATCCACTCGCATGCGGATGAAATCGCGTTTTTCAGCGTAGTCGCGCTCGTGTTCGCTCACAGCTTCCATCCTTACTTTGTGTTGTGGTGGTAGCTGTTCTTATAACTCCCGGTGATTTGCGGTGTAAAGAGGCTCGGCGACCATCGGCGTGAGCTTGAAACCCCTGACGGATGGGAGTACCGTCTGCGCCTTAGAAGGGCACCTCTGCTTTACAGTTGTGCGTGGGCAAAACGCCCGTGCTTTGTAGGACAGAGAGGCTAGAAAGCGAATCCAGTAGTGTGAGCCCGGCCATTGTCGCGCTGCCTACGCCAACCTAATTCTGGCGCCGTTTGCCCACATGCAAAAAACCAGTGCCACGCTGCTGATAATCGATGACGACGAAGTAGTGCGCGCGAGCCTCGCGGCCTATTTGGAAGACAGTGGCTTCAGCGTCCTGCAGGCCAGCAATGGCCAACAGGGTCTCCAGGTGTTCGAGCGCGACCAGCCCGACCTCGTGATCTGCGACCTGCGCATGCCCCAGATGGGCGGCCTCGAGCTGATTCGCCAGGTGTCCGAGCGCGCGCCGCAGACGCCAGTGATCGTAGTATCCGGCGCCGGTGTGATGAACGACGCCGTCGAGGCCTTGCGGCTGGGTGCCGCTGATTACCTGATCAAGCCCCTGGAAGATCTGGCCGTGCTGGAGCACTCGGTGCGCCGCGCCCTCGACCGTGCGCGCCTGCTGCAGGAAAACCTGCGCTACCGCGAAAAGCTCGAAACCGCCAACCGCGAACTCGAAGCCAGCCTGAACCTGCTCCAGGAAGATCAGAACGCCGGTCGCCAGGTGCAGATGAACATGCTGCCGGTGAGCCCCTGGACCATCGACGACTTTCAGTTCGCCCACCAGATCATCCCTTCGCTGTACCTGTCGGGGGATTTCGTCGACTATTTTCGTGTAGATGAGCGGCGTGTGGCGTTCTACCTGGCCGACGTTTCCGGCCACGGGGCTTCCTCTGCGTTTGTCACCGTGTTGTTGAAGTTCATGACTACACGGCTGTTGTTCGAGTCCAAGCGCAATGGCACGCTGCCGGAGTTCACCCCTTCGCAGGTGTTGGGTCACATCAATCGGGGCCTGATCAGCTGCAAGCTGGGCAAGCACGTGACGATGGTGGGCGGCGTGATCGATGAAGAAACCGGTCTTTTGACCTACAGTATTGGCGGTCACCTGCCGATGCCTGTTCTATACACTCCAGACAGTGTGCGTTACCTGGAAGGCCGTGGTCTGCCGGTGGGCTTGTTCAATGAAGCCACCTACGAAGACCACATCCTGGAACTGCCGCCGACATTCAGCCTCACGCTGATGTCCGACGGCATCCTGGATCTTCTTCCAGAGCCTACACTCAAAGAGAAAGAAGCTGCCTTGCCCCAGAAGGTCAAGTCAGCGGGCGGCAGCCTGGATGGCCTGCGGCAGGTTTTTGGATTGGCCACGCTGGGGGAGATGCCGGATGATATCGCCCTACTGGTGTTGAGCAGGAATCTTTGATGAGTACCGGAAGAATCCAATTCGCCGAGCAGGACGGAACCTTCGTCCTCAAATTTGTCGGTGAAGTGCGCCTGACCTTGTGTTCAGCGCTGGATGCGACGATTGAGCGGATCTTCACTGCGCTGAACTTCTCGGCGATCGTGATCGATCTGACCGAAACCCGCAGCATCGACAGCACTACGCTAGGGCTGTTGGCCAAGCTGTCCATTCTGTCGCGGCAGAAGGTTGGCCTGTTGCCCACTGTCGTCACTACCCACGACGATATCACCCGGCTGCTGCAGTCCATGGGCTTCGACCAGGTGTTCAATATCGTCGACCGCCCCATCCCTTGCCCGGAATGCCTCACCGATCTGCCGTCCCAGGACCAGTCCGAAGAGATCGTGCGGATCAAAGTGCTGGAAGCGCACAAGATCCTGATGGGGCTCAACGAGTCCAACCGCGAAGCCTTCCACGACCTGGTCAACGCGCTGGAACGCCACTAAGCCCCAGCGCTGAAACCCAATCCAACGGTGGCAGTTCGGCTTGGAATCAGCGATCACAAAAAAGGGCGGCACCCTCACAGGTGCCGCCCTTTTTGCTGACGCCCGTTTTTACAGCTTGGCCGTCAACAACGCTTCCAGCTTCTCCTGGTCGCGAGCAAACTGACGAATCCCCTCCGCCAGCTTCTCAGTCGCCATCGCATCTTCGTTGGACTCCCAACGGAACTGCGCTTCAGTCATGTGCACCCGCGCTTCCCCGGCGTGCCCTGGCGACAGCTTACGCTCAAGCTTGCCTTCATCGGCCGCCAGCTTCTCCAGCAGGTCCGGGCTGATGGTCAGGCGATCACACCCTGCCAGCTCTTCGATCTGGCTCAGATTACGGAAGCTTGCGCCCATCACTACGGTCTTGTAGCCATTGGCCTTGTAGTAGTTGTAGATGCGCGTGACCGACTGCACGCCCGGGTCATCGGAGCCGGTGTAGTCGTTGCCGTTGGCCTTCTTGTACCAATCGTAGATACGACCCACGAACGGCGAAATCAGGAACACCCCGGCCTCGGCGCAGGCCACGGCTTGAGCAAACGAGAACAGCAGCGTCAGGTTGGTCTGGATGCCTTCTTTTTCCAACTGCTCGGCGGCGCGAATGCCTTCCCAGGTAGAGGCAATCTTGATCAGCACACGGTCGCGTCCAACGCCGGCTTTGTCGTACAGATCGATGATACGGTGCGCGCGCTTGAGCACGGCATCAGTGTCAAATGATAGACGGGCGTCCACCTCGGTGGAAATACGGCCCGGCACCACTTTGAGAATCTCTTGACCCACCGCTACCGCAAAACGGTCACTTGCCAGGCCGACATCGCCGTTGCAGTCCTGCACACATTCGTCCAGCAGCTTGGCGTAGCCAGGGATCGACGCGGCCTTGAGCAGCAGGGAAGGGTTGGTGGTGGCGTCTTGCGGCTTGAGCTTGGCGAGGGTGGAGAAATCGCCGGTATCGGCTACCACGGTGGTGAATTGCTTGAGTTGTTCCAGCTTGGAAGTCATGAGCGTGCTCTGTCCTATGGGTCTGATGACATTACCCGAGCGCCTGCAGGCGCTCAAGGGCGCAAATGCGTTCGATCGTTTGCGAGGGCAACAACCTGAAAACCGCCGTTTGAATGGCGGGTCCTGCTAGAGGTTTGGAGGCCGTAATCCATGTCAGGTTCAACCCGATTATCAGATGCCACCCCCGATCAAAATGTGAGAGGGGGCTTGCTCCCGATAGCGCCAACCCAGCCACCGCACATTAACGATCAACGACCTTCCAGCAGCTCCCCTGCCTGATCCAGCAACGCCAACGGATCCGCGGCTTTATGGATATCCACCGACAACAATTGCCGAAACTTGCGAGCCCCCGGAAAGCCAGTGCCCAATCCCAGCACATGCCGAGTAATGTGATGCATCGTCCCACCACTCGCCAGATGCTCGGCAATATAAGGCCGCAACAGCACCAACACCTGTGCCCGACTGATCACCGGCGCCTCACTTCCAAACAAGCGCTGATCCACCTCGGCCAGCACATAGGGATTGTGATACGCCTCGCGGCCGAGCATTACCCCATCAAACGTCTGCAAATGTTTCTCGCACTGTTCCAGTGTCTTGATCCCGCCGTTGAGAACAATCTCCAGCTCGGGAAAGTCCTGCTTCAACTGTGCCGCCACGTCATAGCGCAACGGCGGAATGTCACGATTCTCCTTGGGCGACAACCCCTCCAGAATCGCGATCCGCGCATGCACGGTAAAGCTCGTGCAGCCCGCATCCTTTACCTGCCCGACGAAATCACACAGCTGAGCGTAACTGTCCCGGCCATTGATGCCGATACGGTGCTTGACGGTCACCGGAATCGACACCGCATCACGCATCGCCTTCACACAATCGGCCACCAGCGCAGGATGCGCCATCAGAATCGCCCCGATCATGTTGTTTTGCACCCGATCACTGGGGCAACCGACGTTCAGGTTCACCTCATCGTAACCGGCAGCCTCGGCCATGCGAGCACACGCGGCCAGGTCGGCGGGAACGCTGCCACCCAGCTGGAGCGCCAGAGGGTGCTCGGCTTCGCTGTGGCGCAGGAAGCGCTCGTGATCACCATGGATAATCGCCCCGGTGGTGACCATCTCGGTGTAGAGCAGGGCGTGTTTGGAGAGCAGCCGCAGGAAGTAGCGGCAGTGGCGATCGGTCCAATCCATCATGGGGGCAACACTAAAGCGCCGAGACAGCGTAGGCCTTGCGTTTACGGGGCTAAAGCTCTGTTTATCTAGCATTTTACTCAACGTGTTCTGGGCGTGTTTTCGGGCGTTTTCAAGCGTTTTTAAAGTCTCGGTGGTACGATGTACCACTTCAAAACTGACGCGTACCACTTTCAATATGGCGACTATCAGGGCAAGAAAACTGGCGGATGGGACTGTGAGCTACACGGCACAGATCCGCATCAAGCGCGACGGAGTGCAAGTCTACCAAGAGAGCCAGACCTTCGCCCGAAAACAGGCTGCTCAGGCTTGGGCACGCAAACGCGGGTCGGAGCTGGATGAGCCTGGTGCGATCGAGCGCGCAAACCGCAAGGGCGCCACGCTGAAAGATATGACCGATCGCTACCTGGTCGAAGTTGAGAAAGCCAAGCCGCTGGGCAAGACCAAGCGCGCCACACTCAATGCAATTGGCGAAACTTACCTGGGCAAGTTGACCGATACGGATATCAACACCCAGTGCCTGGTCGATTATGCACTTTGGCGAATGAGCGGGGAGGGAGGTGGCGTTCAGCCACAAACCGCTGGCAATGACCTGGCGCACCTGGGCGCAGTGCTGGCAATTGCCAAAGACGCATGGGGCTACCAGGTCGATCCGCTCGCCATGGGCGGTGCACGGCGTGTGTTACGCAAGCTGGGCTACAACTTGAAAAGCCGTGAGCGTGACCGCCGACCGACATTGGATGAGCTGGGACGGGTGCTGACGCACTACCAGGCCATGCAGGTGAGGCGCCCGACGGTCATAAATATGCTGAAGGTCGTGGGCTTCGCCCTGTTCTCCACGCGTCGGCTCGATGAAATAACCCGAATTCGCTGGGCAGATGTAGACGAAGCCGGCCAGCGGGTGCTGGTGCGCGACATGAAAAACCCAGGGCAGAAGATCGGCAACGATGTTTGGTGTTACCTGCCGGACGAGGCGTGGCACATCCTCCAGACGATGCCGAAGGCCGGCGAAGATATCTTCCCCTACAGCCCAGAGTCGATCTCCACGTCCTGGGCGAAAGCCTGCAAGTTTTTGACTATCGCGGATCTGCACTTTCACGACCTCCGGCATGAAGGTGTCAGCCGCCTGTTCGAAATGGACTGGGATATTCCGCGTGTGGCGAGTGTTTCCGGCCACAGGGATTGGAATTCAATGAGGCGTTACACCCACCTTCGCGGTCGGGGCGACCGCTATGTGGGCTGGGAGTGGCACGAAAAGATTCTGAGGGCGCCCGTCCAACTGGGCGCCGCATCGCAGAAGTGGCTCAAACGACGTGTTTTAACCCGTTAATCTGGCTGTGCTCTTTAACTGCTGCTGCGCGTTGCAGGTCCAGGTACGCGGCCAGATCGGTGAGATGGACGCCCCTGGCCGACTTCTGGCTGGGCTCCAGGCGGGTGATGGGCAACTTGATCTGACCACTCATCACCTTGCGCTGGAACATGTCCGGCGTCAGGTGCGTGAAGTAATCCCGGCACACCACCTCCAGAGAGATAATCGCTTGGCCGTCGTACTGAGCCATCAGGATAAATGCTGTGTTCATGACTATCCTCATAGATGCGCGTATCGACACCGTTTTTTCTGCTTGGCTGCTTCACGCTCTGCCATAAATGCGGCCCATTCCGCCGTCTTGCTCTGCTGGCGAATTCGACTACATGCCTCGTGCTTTCCCTTTGAGCGGGCTCTGCCGCAGATATCGCAGCGGCTGGGCAAGTCCAGCCGGTAACCGGCTAACGGCGGGCGGGTGCGAGTGCTTGAACTCATGGCTGGCCCCTCATAAACATTCTTGTGAGTGCATTGGGTTGGCCGTCGGGTGTCAGCTTGTCCAGGGGTTGAGTAACACTCCGGCCGTTGGCAGTGCGTAGTGTGGCGACGTTTTCATAAACTCCTTCAATCACACCTGTACGAGCGCTGAGGCGGTATTCTCGACCACCGCCGCTCATTGCGACGTAGCTGACCGTGTCGCCGACAGCGAGCGGGGTTGTGGTAGCCTCTGCGATGCCGCCTTGGGGTTGATTCACTTGCATGGTGCTTCTCCTTTGGGTGGTCGGTGTCGAGGGGTTGCAGCCCCTCGGCACCACCTTCTTACTGGCTTTCGCCGGTTGTTTTTTGCTTGCGCACCAGGTGCACAAGCACATTTTCAAGTTCGGCAACCTCTTCGCTTTCTGTCTGCCACAGCAGGACGGCCACGATTTGCTCGGGGCTGCACTCCAGCACCAGAATTTCAAAATCGGTTGCCGCGCTAACTTCTAGAATTTTGACCAGGTCGTCAGGCGCATAGGCCTCGGCGTGAATGACTTTTGAGCTTTCCCCAAACCAATCCCTCAGTTCTTCGATATGTCTGTGACGGTTCGTTGCGCCGTTTTGGCCGCCGCTTGCGATGACTTGTACGTGCATGGTGCTTCTCCTTTGGGTGGTGTCAGACGTTGCAGCGCCTGGCGGGTATTGCCGCTGATGAATCAGGCCTGGAAGTGCCAGCACTTCACGATGGGTTGCTTCGTGACGACGGCGTTGGTCTTGCTGGCCTGGTGAGCCCGTACCGCGCTGTCGGTCGCCTTGTTGACGTCGAGCAGCTTCCGCGAGCGGGAGTCTTTCAGGCGTTCGCGCAGCTCGCTGACGTCAGCGATTTTTTGCCGGTTTTCTGCGGCGCATTTCACGAAGTCGTTGAGGTTGATGGCGATGATGTGGTCTTTCTTACTGTGGTTGACCACCGGGCCTTCGGCGTCCAGGCCTTCCAGGTATTCGTAAACCTCCCAGAATTCAGCAACCACCGGATGGTCGGAGCTGATCGAGGCCTGGCGCTCAATTGCCATGCGGATGATCTGCGAGCGGGTATGCTCGACCTGTGCGTCGGTGAGCGGTACCACCATGCACAGGCAGTCCAGCAGGGCGAGCATTTGGGCGTGGTTCTTGTTGATCCGCTCCACGCGGATGTAGCCGCGCAGCTTGTTGCCGCAATGGCTACATTCGCTGTGCTCGTCTTTGAATGGGGTGTCGCAGGCAAAGCAGTGGGAATGCAGGTTGCGCAACTTCGCTTCGTAGCCCGCAACCCGCTGGCCGAACAGCTCCATCACCTCCAACTCTTTGCGCACGGCCTGCAACACAAAGTTGCTGAGTGTCGAACCTTCCAGCGCATTGAGCCGATCTGCCGCCGCACGGCTTTCAGCGGTGACGTTCGGTCGTACAAAGTGCAGTTTGACGATCCGGGTCATGATCGCCTCGGAAGCCACTACGGGTGCGTTCTGGCTGATGGCGATGGTGCCGCGAAATGGTGGTTCGTAGGTTTCGTTACCAGCGGTTTTCACGCCCTTGGTCGCCAAGGTGCCGCCGCCGTAGTAATCCTTCAGTTCGTCCCATTCGAAGGTTTTGGCGTGGGCCTTGTCGTCGCCGCTGCGGTCTGATTCCAGCAACACGATGGGCATGCCGGATACCTGGCCCATCAAGCGGCTGCGGCCGGCCTTGGTGGATTTGGATGGGTCAAACCCTTCGTATCCGTCGCGGCCCGCGAGTTTCCATAGCAGCGTGAGCAACGTGGTCTTGCCGGCGCCGGCCTCGCCAGTGGCCTCAAGGAAGGGAAACGACTGATACCGGCCGCGGATCTGTTCGGCGAACAGCGAGCCAAACCAGAAGGTCAACGCCACGATGCCCTGGGCACCAAAGCACTGCCAAAGAAGCCCTAGCCACTGGTCATCGTATTTTTTGCCATCCTTTTCAAGATCGATCTTCACACCCTTTTGCAGAGTCTTGAGTTTCAACTTGCCCATCTCAAAAAACTCTTCCTCGTTGATGTGGATCACCTGGCCTTCGCGGATGGCGACGTCGTTGAACACGTAGCAGTGGTATTCCTTGCTGTAGCCCACGTAGTCGATGGTCTGAACGGTCTTGATGCCGAAAAGCTGGTCTTTCATGAGTTTGTCCAATTGCTGTCCACTGCCGGTGAACACGGCTCCGGCACCCATGCCGAGAAGTCTTTTCTTGAATTCGCTGGCAGCGGCGACCTGACCACCCGTGAAAGTGTTTTTCACTGAACCGCCGTCGTGCGGGAAGTCGACGCGGAAGAAGTACCAGGACTCGTCGGTAATTTCGTTGCGCTGGAAATAGAGGGCTTTGGGGTAGCAGTTGGCGATCTCGACGACGCAGCCGGCGACGTTCAGTGCCTTCTCCCGAAGTTGCTTTTCATTGAGTGTCTGGGCTTCGTGGCCATCGCCCTTTTCGAGGGCCTGCTTGGCGCTGTTGTATTTCGCCAAGTCCAATTTCCACCAGTACAGGCGGGAGTCGAAACAGAAGTGGAATTCCTCCCGTTCACGCCACTGGTACATGAGCAATGCCTTGTCGCTGGCACTTTCTGCAATCAGCAGGGCGCCCTGGTGGCGCGCTTTTTTCAAGTCCTTTTCGATGCGATCAGCGCGGGCTTTTTCGTCGTCGATAAATGCCCAACGTTGATGCAGATCGTTCCAGTCAACCTTGCGGGCGTCAGGCTGTGACACCTGAGCAGCCTCGCAGGTAAAACCGAGTTCGCGGGCACGGTTGACCCACATACGGGTGTACTTGTGAGCGCCTGGCTCGTTATCCAGAGCCCAAACCAGCTTCGGGGTTTTACCGCCGCGAGCGGTGATCAGGGCCTTGAGTGATTCCTCTGGAAAGGCGTTTGAGGACAGCGCCGCAACCGCAGAGATACCGTTTTGAGCGAGCGCTATGGCGTCAAAGATGCCTTCAACGATCCACAGCTCATTTACTTCCAGCAGATCCACGCACGGCGGGCACCACCAGTGCCCCCTGTAGCTCTTGAGGGGTTGGAAGCGGGCCTTCTTCTTACCGAACCGTGATGGTTGGTCAATCAAGCGCTCCCAGTACCCGCCGTGTTCCAGGGGGAAGCGCACGGTGGCAGAGCCAATATTCAGATCGCGATCAAAGTAGCTTTCCTGGGTGTACCAGCCCTCTATCAGCTCAACGCGGAAACCTCGGGCAAATGTCAGGTAGGCCTTTGCGCTGGCGGCAGGCTCGTCTCGGGTGGCCGGTGCACGCTTGCTCCAATCGTCGAACAGGTCCGGGTAAAGCTCTTTGGTGGGAGCCATGTACCGGCAATTTTTCTCGCGGCCACAGCGGATGAACCAGGGTTCATCGTGGCGCGAAAACAAACGTTTCTGATTGCACTGCGGGCAGGTGCCCTTACGCATGTAATGCGTGCCTTTCATGTGCTGAAGGCCGTAATCAGACTCCAGGCGCTGAAGCACGTCAGCGCGGATCTTGTCTTCCATGGGCTTGCGAATCACTGCACATGCTCCGCAGCCGTAACAACGAGCTGTTTTTTCAGCTCGCTGCGCGTCTTGCAGATGCCTGCCAGGTAGGGCAAGTCCTCAAGCACCTTCGGCGCTCGCTGACCACTTGGCACATTCCGGTAGCGGTCGGAGTACCAAATATCAGCCATGGTGACTTCGTACTGACTGGTCAACCACAACAGGTAGTGCTGCGCCTGTTGTTCGTCCAGCTCCAGTTTTATGGTGATTTTGCTCATTTCGGCCACCAGTAAGTTGCAAATTACCCCTACCCACGTGGTGCGGGCATCAAACAGGGAGGGTTTTGGATTAGTGCGGGAGGTTGCGAGTCAGCAGCAGGCGTGTGGGGAGCAAGCGTGCTGAAACGGGATGTCGCTGTTGGGTGCAGTTGTCGAGCAGCAAGATCACCGGGCGGAAAGGGCCGCTGGTGGGATGGATACCCAACCAGGCCACACGCTTGCAGGTCATGCTTTCGAACTCGGCCACCGCCAGTTCAGCGATCCGCTGCACCAGGTGCGTGGGCACTTCAAGCGACTTGGTCAAGTACCGTGTGCAGTTCTCTAAAAGCTGGCTGTCGCCGGCAAGATGCTCGCAACGGTGACGGTACAGATAGGCCACGGCCGCTTGTTGCATCGCGGCACGGTAGTCACTGGCGGGGTTGGTAGTCAGGGTGATGGCGTTCATATAGGTGCGGCCTCCATTTCCAGTTGATCCAGCAAATCGGGTTGATCGGTCTTTGCCGTGAGGTTCTGTCGAGCAAGGAGGCGCACTTTGGTGGGCGCCATGGGCAGAACGGTAAGGGGGCGCTCGATGCCTGATGGGCTCAACTGGTACTCCCAAACCAAAGAGCCGGAAAACGTGGCGCCGCACAGCAGGTTGGTGCATTCCGAATACATTGAGCGGAAGCAAGGCGTCTGCCCCTCGGAGGTACGTATGCGCATCGAGCTGCCGCAGCAGGGACAGACCAGCTTGTAGGTGCTCAATGCTTTGGCCCCCGGCTGTGCAGCAGAATCGTTGCCAGGACTTCGGAGTGACGAGCCGCCATGTAATGGCTGTGAGCGCGCAAGATCGCCTCGGCTTCGTCCCGCTCGATGACGCCGTCGTCCAGTGCCTTCGCAATGATCTGGTCGACCACACCGCGCTTGGCTGCTGCACGCACTGAACGGTTGTAGAGGTCCACGTTGTCCAGTGTTTCAGGCTTGGCAAGGGGGACGAACATGCCGCCGTACATCGCTGCGATGTATTCCGGCAGGTAGGTGGTGCCCATGTCCTGCTCCAACAGATGTATCTGTTCATCGCTCAGGGGGCGACTGCCGGCGTTTTCGTAGATGTGGTTATCGAACTTCTTGAGTTCGTATCCAAGGCGGGCTGCAGCGCATTCCCGGCCACCTTCGTAGTCGTTGATCACTGCGCTCATTACCTGGCGCTTGGTCGCTAGAACTGGGCGTTTCATCTTCTGGTTTCTCCCTGGAGTCATCGCCCCTACAGTCGTTTCATACAGCCGGTGCTGAGTTTTGCTCGGCGCTTTCCGCGAGGATTCCCGGCAATATTTCTTTGCCGATCATCCGAGACAGGTCTCGTAGGATTTGGAACGTCAACCTGCCACGGGGCAGCTTGTTGTTTCCCGCCCAACGCTGAACCACTTGCGTCACTGTGCGCACCTCATAGCCATGGCTTAGGGCGAACTGACGGAAGTTACTGCCACGCTCGATCAGTCGTGCTTGGATCTGGCGTTTTTCCATGGCTTGGCTCATGGTTCGAGTGTTCCTAGTTGGTTAAGATGTACCTGTTTGTTCGCAGTATACGCACCAAAACGGGTGCGTCAATTGGAATTCATGAAAAAATGAGTATAGCCGCTCGCCTGCGCAGCGTTATCGACGACAGAGGCATGTCTATTAAGGAGGCCTCAGAGGTAGTGGGGATCCCATACAGGACGCTCCAAAACTACCTTCTGGGTGAGCGGGAGCCCAACGCGAAGGCCATGGCTGCCATTCGCACTCATTTGGGTATAAGCCTGGATTGGTTGCTGACAGGCGAAGGCTCTATGTGTCTGGGTGTTTCGGCCGAATCATCGGATGCGCGGACCGTTAATCAGCAGGAGGAGGCCATCCTTGAGCTCTTCCGGTCGCTTGGAGAGGCAGGTAAGCGGGAGATACAGAGCGCTGCTGAGGAAAAGAAACGCTTAATGGATGTCGAGCAGCGCCTCAAGGATTTGACTGAAGCCCTTGCCGATACCAAACGGCCAGCATAATCTGTACCCATTAAGAACGGATCGACCAGGCAGGAAGGTAGAAGGTTCGGTCTTGAGGTAGCTGCGGAGATGATGTTGCAAGAGGGCAGCCATCAGCGCTGCCAATCTGACCACAAGGAGAGTGTCCAATGCTTAGCTTGAATAATCATATAACCAGTATTGGTTTATCTGAACGGTCAGTTTGCATATCAAAACTCGCTTCGACATTAAATATCTTCAGCTTCCAACTTAGCGCTCATGCTTTATGGGATTTATCAATCCAATAAAAAACGTTTTTTGTACTTGTGGTTTTGTTCGGGGAGAACATTGTGGCCAAAGCGGAGCTTCTTATAAAGGATTTAAAGTCCAGGGCTGGCATAAATATCGCTCAGGCAATATTAAGAGCGGCTAAGTTGCCAACGGCGAGAAGTTGGACAGAGCTTGAGGCGATTATTATTCAAGCTATAAATAAAAACCCCGCTATATATGATGCCCTCGTCGCAGCCCTGAGAGTTCAGCTAGTCTGTGATATGAAGGCTACATCCTATTTTTCAATTGAACCTGAAAAAAAGCTAGCAGTTAAGGAAGCATTGCTCGCGGCTAAAATTGAAGATACAAGCTTTTCAAAGGCATTTCCTCTGTCTATCCCAGTTGAAGAGTTGCAGAATGATGATGGTGTCCTGAAAGCTATACACTCATTTTCAGATGATTTTGGTGTGGGGGTGATTTTTTCGCGAAAGCGTGTATTTAGCATCTCCGAAGAATACAGTCATGAAAAGTTTACTGACTCCATGCTGGAGCAGTTTCCTAATCATGATAAGATCATTGCGATAAAAAATTATTATCATCAGACGTTTGATGTTGTCTATCTTAATTATGAGTATAGTGTTTTAGAGTTGCGCGCCGATATCACCAGAAGTGACAGTCTTCTGCAAACTGTTAAGCAGCAAGAGAAATCATGTACGGATCTGCGAAACCTAACTCAGTTGTTTTTGCTGAATAGCTTGAAAGAGAAGGTGATAGGTGCACCAAGAAACCTATTTCCTCTGATAAAGAAAATATATACAGATCCATCTGGAGCTATTAAAAAGCTAGGCTTTTCGACCGTCACGGGATCTATTAAGACCGAGACTATGAAGGGTGGAGTGGATTTAAGGCAGGAGCCGTTTCACTTAAATGGTGCCAAGGCGATTAACCATGAAATGACTTTGTATGAAGTGGCAATTATATGGCACCGTATTGATATAGATAGCGTCAATTCAAAGCCTGAATTGTATGTTCCTGGCACGCATATGAATTCAGTTTCACTTGAGCCCCGTTGTGATTTTGCTATACTCAAAGGCATACGATCAAATTGCGACACAAATTTTGTGTTGAAAAAAATGGCGTCTTTCGAGAAATGATTAATATCAACCATTTATACGAAAAAATTCGAGCCGAGACGTCACCTCTCGGGTTGGATGGTTTTTGCTATAAATTGGTTGATTTGGTTTTGAGTTCTCCAACTAATCACCCTGCATACACATATGCGGCACTTACCGATGCTGTTGGTGGGTGTGATATTGAAAGTTTGCAGCGTGCAATAAATTATTTAAAATCTTCTCCCATAAACCTGTTTGTGCAGCAATACCAATATATGGATATTGAGGGCGTGCCCTACGATATAAGTCGAGAAGCTTTGCAGGCTGCGATATTAGATGACGCTTTGTGTCATCCAGAAAACGGATTTCAAGATCGTGATTTTCGTGAGCGTGTTTATGTTCTATACGTCGCCGATAAAACGGTGCTTCAGTTATGAATGTAAGTGATATTTTACAGTTGCCAGACAACAGTTCTGTTAAGACATCTTTTCTTCAGGATGTAGTTACAAACTATGATTCTTTTTGTGACCTTGTAGAAAATAGGGTTTTGGATGTCGCGCTTGAGCTAGAGCGCAATAAGCCTTTGTATCATGAGATGGGTGAGGATCAGCTTACCGGGATTTTCGTTATTTCTTTAAAGATCTCAGGTTTAGATGCGGATCATGATACGTTTAGAAATGGGCATGTGGATTTGCTTGTTAAGAATGGTCGTTATGAATGGATGGGTGAGGCAAAACTAGATAACGGGCCTGCTTATTTAATGGAGGGCTTTCGGCAGTTGTCCGATCGTTATACTGACGGAAATCCTACGAGTAGTAGAGGTGGTTTGTTAATTTACACGCAAAAACAAAATAAGACAGTCTTGATGGATAATTGGCTTGCCCATGTCTCTGGGAATTATGAAGTTCCGGTGGAATGCGTGGAAAGGTGTCAGGAAACTTTATCATCTCGTACCAAGCATACTCATCATGCCACTGGGATAGATTACAAGATTAGGCATATTGCAGTTTCGCTCTACTACAAACCGACGGATAAGAGTGCTAGGAATAGTAAGGCAAAGTAAGTCGTCTAGCGGTCTTACGATTTTGTCAGTCGCTTATATTCTCTTTCGGTTGCGCGCTTTGCAGTTTTTTCACTTGCATATAACCACCGCAACCGCCTCGGCTTCGTCTGATCCCCCGCTGTAACTGTCTTTTCCTTCCCGGTTTTCTGATCGCGGTAGTAAGCGATTATCCCCGTGTAATCACCCTGGTTCTCTTCCGCCAGATCTTCAACGTTGTCCTCCGGCAACTTGCTCTCCAGCTCCAGGCTGACGGTGTAGCCGCCATCCGGGCTCAGATTGTGTTGCACGTTGCCCCCGTACCAGATGATCTCGTCGATTTCCGCTTTAACGCCCTGGAGCGTATAGGTCAGTTCGGGGATCAGATCCGGCCGGCCCATCGCGAGCGTGTAGCTGAGCGTGGCACTGCCGCGTTGCAGGCGTCGAAACTCGGCCCTTGCAGCCCTCAGCGCAGATTGCTGGTCGCTGTAGGTATGGCGCAGGTCTTTAAGGTTCTCGCCACCGCCGGCAATCGCTTCCTGTTTCTTGGCGCTGTGTACGTCGTAGAAATAGGCGCGCACACCGTCGTAGCTGTCGCGATCCGCCTGCAGGTAGCGGTGCTGATCGCCGTCGGCGCGTGTGAGGGTAATGTGGGGCAGGGGAAGCCCACTGGCGGTCTTGCCGCCGCCTGCAGGGATGCACAGCAGGCACCCGGCCTTGACGCTGGCTACCGCGTCGAATTCTTCGCCTAGGCGGGTGATCAGGTTGGCGTCCGATTCGTTGGCTTGGTCAAGCTGCAGGATCGGCAACGCACCGAGCGCGCCAGCCACGGTGGAGGTGAGGTTGTTTCCCATGGCAATATCGCCGATGACTTTGCCCAACGTAGTGTTGCTCCAGCTGCGCTCGCGCTTGGTCTTCAGCCCTTTGCGAAAATCTGCTGACCGAGCGCGGATGCTGAGTACATCCGGCGCGCCGCTGTGCTCTGTCTCGTCGACGGTGTAGGTGCCCTTGTCCACCAGGCCGGTGTCGCTCCAGCCCAACCACAAGCGAAGTACTGCGCCCTTGGGCGGTATCGACAGCATGCCGTCATGGTCGCTCAATGTGATCGTGAGCTGGTCGGCCTCGACGCCACGGTTGTCGGTTAGATCCAAGCTCATCAGCCGCGGACTGACCTTCATGGCGATATCGTTGCCGTCCACCGTGAGACGGAAGGCCGGCACAGGATAGGCGGCATCCCGGACGAAGCGTTCCGCCGTATCCACGAGGTAACCGGTGACTTTGGACAGCGCGGCCTCTATCACAGCAGCCCCCGCAGAATGTTGAGCCCGGTGCTGGTAGCGGCACCGAGCAGGTCGATACGGTCATCATCGGTACGCTTGAGCGTGAGGGTGAACTCAATACGCCGTGGCGTGCCGTCTCTGAAGAACACGGTTTTGGTCTCGCTCAGGCTCTCGATCACCCACAACCCGTAAATCCGACCGGTGCCCTCGACCATCGGCCAGGCCTTGCCGGTGTTCGCCATCAACCGCAAAGCATCCAGGCTAAGCACGCTGCCGGCCAGCTCCGGGAGGATGATGCCGGGGAGGGTAATGGTGTCGTCGCCACGGCCGACAAATTGCAGCGCGGGTGGTGCACCGACGCGACTGTTGCTGGCATGGCGCCAATTGGTTTGGCGCTGCAGCTCTTGGTAAGCGAGGGTCGATAGGCTGAACACGAACATGCCGAGGCTGAGCATCATGGTGATTAATCCCGGTCCGATAACTTGCTGCGCTGACGGGCGCGTTTCTCGTTTTCAATCTTGTTGAGCATGCCGCGCAGGCTTTTCTCCATGGCTTGCATGTCCATGCCAGGCGCAGCAGCGATAGTGATCTGGTAGGTGTCGTGACTGTCGTAAACCGTCGATGTGCCCGCGCTGCTGATCGGTGGGCGATCATCGACAGCCAACGCCGGCATGGCTGTTGCGCTTAGCGCCAGAGTACCGGCGGCTGTCAGTTGTTTGCTCATGCTCGACAAGGCGTTGAGCGGCCCTTTCTGTCCACCCTCTAGGCCTTTTGTCAGCCCTTCCATGGTGAAACCGCCCAGTTCCGCGAACACGCGGGACGGGCTGTGGATGCCTAGCTTTTCCTTGAACCAACCGATGCTGGAGTCACCGATTGAGCTGATAGCGCCCTTCACAGCGCCGAGCCCTGCGGTCAGGCCATTGACCAGACCGTTGACGATCATGCCGCCGAACTCGGTGAATTTCCCCGGCAGATCTACGCCGAAGTAATTCATCACCCCGGCGAACGCCTGGTAGAACAAGCCAAGCGGACTAAAGTTGGTGATCAATTGCAGGATGCCGGCGAGGCCCCGGTCAAAGCTGGCTTTGATGGTGGTCCACACGTTGACTGCGCCGGTTGCGATAGAGCCGATGCTTTGCAGCAGGGTCATGATCATGTTGCCGATGGCCGCGCCAAATCGCTGGCCCATCGACTGTGCTGCACCGCCGACGTCTTCGACCGGTTTCAGCAGGTCGGTGAACCAACCGATCACTCCACTGATGCCGGAGGAGATCATGCTGAACAACGGGCGGACAATGCTGCCAAGCAGGCGCAACGCGAAACCGATAATCGGGATGGAGTAGGCGGCTTTCGCCAGGCTGATCAGCAGCCCGCCGAACTTACCAAACCCGGCAAGGACCGGCAGCAGGGCTTCAGTGAGTCCCTGCCAGAAGCCGAGGAAGAATCCTTTAATCGGCTTCCAGTATTTGTAAATCAGCGCTGCAATGGCGAATAGGCCAGCGACAGCGGCGATCAGCCACCCGACCGGTGTAGCAAGTATGGCTGCGCCTACCGCGCTAATTGCGCCGCCGAGCATTGGCAATACGCTGACCGCAGCAATCCGTGCGGAGCTGACTAGCGTAGGGATAACGCTCATCATGCCGCCAGCGGCACGACTGGCTGTGACCGTCTTCCAGATTCGGCCCATTCGGCCGACCTCGGTACCGGCGCCGGCGGCAGCAATACGGGTGCCGATCAACTGAGCTTTGAAGCTGCCCAAGCGAATGCCAAACAGCGCCATGCCATACCGCAGTACTGCGAAGGGGCCGAGCATGCTTGCCATGGTCAACGCCAAAGTACCGAACACCAGAGCCGCCGCTGCTACGGCGGCGACAACTTTGACCAAGCCCGCGGCCAGCTTCGGATTTTCCCGTGCCCAGGTGCCTACCCTGTTTGCGATTTCACCGGCTGTATTGATCAGGTCTTTCAAGTCGGCGGCAACTGCTGCACCGAATTCAGCCATGGCGTTGGTGAAGCTACCCTCAGCGGCGTCCATGACGTTGGTGAGGGTGCCGAGCTGTTCGTTAACGCGGGTGCGCAGATCGGCCTGGACTCTCAGCTTTTCCTGAATTTCCTGATAGCCGGCCAGCCCCTTGTTCATCATGGTGTTCAAGGTGGTCATTGTTTCAGCGTCGTCGCCAAAGAGCTTACTGATGACGGCTGTACGGTCGGTATCGTTCAGAACCTTCAGCTTTTCGACTTGCGCGTACAGGTTCTCCAGGCCAGCAAAGTTGCCTTTGTCATCCGTGAATTTGAGAGAGACGCCCTTGTTCGCGCCTGCTGCGATGCTGTTGGCTTTATCGACTTTGTCTTGATTCAAACCTGCCTGGAAAATTTTACGAAAAGCGTTACCTGCTGAGCTGCCGTCCATGCTGGCCTGGTCCATCATGATGAGCAGTGGTGCGAGTTCTTTAGCTGCATCAATGCCCGACTTCTTGATGACATCCATGACAGGTGAGATTTTGCTGAAGCCCTGAATCATGTTGCTTGGATCCATACCTGCATAGAAGCCGCGCTGGATGGTGTCCATGAGCCCCATCATGTCTTTTTCAGTGGTCCGCGTGGCGTCCTGCATTTTGGCTGCAAACTCAGCCGCCTGAGTGGCTTCCATCTTCATTTGCACGCCGAGATATGCTGCTGCCTCCCCGGTGCCGCCCAGGATGCTTTGGGCACTGATGCCCTGCCGTCGAAGCATCGTCATCATGTTCTGGAAGTCGGCCGTGGTACCTGGCAGCCGGTCGCCGAGCTTGGTGGCCAGGTCCGTGATCTTCTGGAAGTCGGCGGAAACCTTGCCGGTGTCGTCCATCATCGACACCTTGAGCTGCGTGGCAGAGTCCTCATTCGGTGCAAAGGCTTTGATTGCCGACACCACGGGCCGGCTGGCGGCGTACCCCACGCCAAGCCCGGCGGCACCAGATACAGCAACACTACCGGCCAAACCCTGAGTTTTATCGTAGGTAGCTCGGGCCTTCGCCAGGCTGTCCTGCTTGCGCTTCAACGCATCCAGGTGGTCCATCTGCAATTTCATGGCCTGGGTGGCGGTGTCGATATCGCGCTTGAGCTTCAACTCGTGTGCGCCCAGGGCATTGGTGCTGATGCCGGCGTTTTTAAGCTGCACGCCGAGGTTGCCGAGTTTTACTTGCTGCTGGCCGTACTGCTCGCCCAAGCGTTTCGACTCGGCGGTGTGCTGTTTCAGTAGCGCGAGCTGGTCCTTGAACGGGGTTTCCAGGCGGCGGATCTCGTCGCGCAGACTGGCATGGCCTGCACGACTGGTGCGCAACTGCGCGTTGTTCAGGGTGAACCGGTCAGCCAGGGTCTTTTCCTTGGCTGCGAGCTGGTCCAGTTGCGTTTTGCGCTCCCGCTGGGCGGCTGTGAGGCGCGTGTATTCGTCATGCTGCGCTCGGGTCAGGGCATTGCCCTTCTGCATCACGGCATTGAGCACGGCGATCTGGCTGGCGGATTGGCGGTGTTCGTCGCCCATCAGCCCCAGGGCATTGCGTGTCCCGGTGAGTTCGCGCTTAAGGTCGGTCTGACTGGTTTTGAGCGCGTCAACCTTCTGCCTGGACTTGTCGAACAGCGCCTGGGTCGGCGCGAGCTGCTGCCGGACTTTGGCCGTCTCGCGGGCGAGTTCGCCTACCTTGGTGTTGTTGGCGGCGAGCGCCTCGGATGTCGTGCGGGTTGCGGCCTGCAGTTCACGCCATGCGCCTACGTCGCGTTGCTGGGTGTTGAGTTCTTTCAGGCGGTCACGAGCAGCCTTAAGGGCGCGGGCGGTTTCCTTGCTACCGCCCGTGATTTTGTTCAGCGGACCTGTGGCTTTGTCGATGGCGCTGAGCAGCACCTGAAGTCTCAGATCATTCGCCATCGTTGGAACTCCGCACCCTGGCGCGCTCGCGCCAGTCCATCAGGTCTTGCAGGCCCAACTGATCCATATCAGCAGGTGCCCAGTGGAAAACCACGGCCAGATCGGCCATGGCGTCTTCTATGCGACGAGGGATGCATCCGTCTTCGCCGACTTCTGCAACAAAAAACCAGAGATTTTGCTGCTCAGGGCCAACAGGTCGGCCGGGTCCATGCCGGCGACTTCGATGGCGGTAAGGCTCGGAGAGCTGATGCGCGGCAGTACCTTGATCAAACTGCCGACGTCCATCTGCAGCAGCTCCACCAGGCTCACGCCGCGCAATTCGCCGGAGTTTGGCTTACGCAGGGTGATGCTCTCGATGCTGGTGGTGCCACGACGGATCGGCGTGTCGAGGGTGACGGTGTTGTCGTCGGCCAGCTGCTGCACGTCGGGCTGTTCGGTGGTTTCGTTCTTCATGGGAGTTGCTCCTGGTGATTAAAGTGTGAGTCCTGATCGAGCGTGCGGGATCAGATGCCCATGCCGGTGCGGTGCTTCTCCAGCATGTCCACGCCATTGACCTTCTCGACGAAGTTGAGCAGGTCGATTTCGATGATTTCTTCGCCATCCACGGTCAGCTTGTAGTAGCTGCAGGTGGTGGTCATGGAGTGCTCGGTGTCCTCACCAGGCAGGGCATCACCCATCTCGATGGTCTCGTGGCGACCGCGCACGACGACTTCCACGTTGCTGACTTCGCCCGTGTCGTCTTGCTGGTAAGGGCCAGAGAACCGCAGGGCCACGCTGGAGGCGTTGACCGCGCCGAACTGGCGCAGAGAGATCAGATCGAGGCCACCGGTCTTCCATTCGAACTGGATGCCGTCGTCGGACATGCCCAGGTCAGCTTTGACCGGGCCATTCATGCCGCCGCCGCGATAGGCTTCCATCTTGCGGCCGAGGGAGGGCAGGGTGAGGGACTTCACCAAGCCGAGGTAGCTGTTGCCGTCATTGAACAGGTTGAGGTTTTTGAGCTTGCGAGGCATTGCCATGGCGGTGTTCTCCGGGATACGTGTTCAGGGTGAACTCCCCTCGCGGGGAGGCCCGGTTTAGCTGTTGATGCCCTTGGCGAAGTCGATCAGGTAACGGTCGGTGATTCGCTGGCGGAAGGTGAGGTCTTCGAGGGGTGGCACGGGGGTGTAGTCGTAATCCACCCAGAGCTTGCCGGCCTTGAGGGTGTCTTTGGTGTTGATGTCGTCCGGGTACCAGCAGCTGCCGCCGATCAGGTAGCCCTGGGACTTCAACTCGCGCATCTTGGCGTTCACGCCTTCGACTAGGTCGCGTACCAGGGAGGCGTGCATCGGGCGGTCGATGGCCCACATGTGCGCTTCGGCCATGGTGTCCGCGAGGATCTGCGCGGTGCGGGTGTAGTTTTCGAAGGCGAACAACGGATCATCGCTGCAGGTGCGGCTACCCCAGAAGCGGAAGCCGTTGGCGTTGATCAGGGTGGTGACGTCGTTGCTGTTGAGGTAGTTGGCGTCGGTGGCCGGGTTCTGCAGATCCCAGAACACGTCAGCGCTGATGCCGGTGACGCCGCTTACGGCCACGTTGGACAGGGTTTTGTGCCAACCTGTCTCCTGATCGATCTTGGCGCGCAGGCCCAGCGCACGGGCCACTGCCGAGGCGGTGGTGGTCTTGTTGGCGACGGTGTCCCAGTTCTGGAAGTCCGGCCAAATCACCATCATTTCGCGGGCGCCGAAGTTCGCGCGGTAAGCGACCACCTCTTCCTTGGTTTTGCAGCCCCAGGCGCTGACGTAAGCAAAGGCGCGAAGGTCTTTGGCAATGGCTCCGAGGGCGGTGGCCACCTGCAAATTGTCCAGGCCAGGCACGCCGAGAATGCGTGGCGCCATACCCACGCGGGACTTGGCGGCGAGCAGCGCTTTCATACCGGTGTATTGGCCGTTGGGTGTGGTGCCCCCGATCAGGGCACTAGTGGTGGCCGCTTCGTCGGCGCCTTCCTTGACTCGCACCACGATGACGTAGGGTTTGGTCTGGTCGGCGATACCTTGCAGGCTCGCGGCCAGGGTGCCCTTTACGCCGGCTTTGCCCACGGCGGTCTGCACGTTGGTGAGCAGGACGGGCGTGTCCAGGGGGAAAACGAGAGGGTCCGCATCTTCAGCCGTGCAAACCATGCCGATAACTGCGGTGGGAATAGTGCGAATGGGGCGGGTGCCGTCGTTGAGTTCGATGACCCGCACGCCGTGGAGATAATCGGCCATGGGTTATGCCTGCGCTGTGATGGAATGACAGTGCAGAGGTTGCCGCGCGCGCGCCGGCTGGGCGAGCGCGGCACCTTGTAGGGAGGGCGCTTACAGGGGCGGAAAATGGTTAGCGGATTTGGTCGGCGATCCAGACTGGGGGAACTGGTCGAGCCTCTTTGTCTGGAAAAAGCTTTATGGCCGGCCAATCGCGCAACGCCTGGACATAGTCCAACAGCTCGCCGGATTGTTCTGTAGTCAGTGTTGTGGGACGTGCCGAGTCCACCTCATCACGGTGACGCTCACGCAACCATTTCACGCTTTCGATTTCGGCTTCACGCCATGCCCTCTCCGGGATCGCTGGATCAACCGTGAAAGCGGGCTCAGGCTTTCCGCCATCAGCCAACCACTCTTCAAAGTCAAGCCAATATCGGTGGCCCTTTGGAACCGTTGCGCCATCTGATAGCCGGAGCACAGTATTGGGATCATTGGTGAGTTGGTACGCCATGTCGACTCCTAAAGTTCAGCGTCAGCTGTTGCATGGATGTAATAGGTTTGAGCAGGAACTCCAACATCGCTGTTATCGACAGATACGGTCCGTGTTCCAATGATCAGTGCCCTTGCATTAGCGCTTGAAATTGCATTGCTGCCTGATCGCCATTGACCGTTAGTGCCATCCCCCATCGGCCGATAGAGGCGCACGCTTGGAACAGCGCGCTTTTCAACCTTGAATTGCCACGCAGCCACCGGCTGACTAGACGAGTTCGTCTGTCCTTGATAAACAACGCTGATTAATGCCCCTGATACATCAACCCCATCGATAGGGGTAATGTTTTGTGAAAACGTTTTTTCAAAGTATCGCTGACACATTGCCAGCTCTTGCTGGAGGGGACGCTTTTCAAATTCGGTAGCAACTGAGCCTGCTTCTAACTGCGCAGAGGCCAGCACAATGGTGTGTGCAGCAGATACCTTAGAAACAATAATTAGCTCGATGTAATCATTGTTATTGTAACCCTTGGTCTTTCCAAGTATGGAGCTAACATTGAAAGTTACTGTATGTTTTTTGTAGTCCCGAGTTACTTCTATATCTTGGAAGTGATCAACATCGAGCGATACGTTACCACCTGTACCAAATGTTTGACGCAGAATAATTGTGCACGTTTGTTCGACTGTGGAGTTCAGATAGAAAGACGCCGTCAATGTCTGACCGGCGCCGGTCTCAACACCTTCAATTCGTTGTCGAATATTTGAGCCGGCCGACCCGGCTGTAAAGCTGGCACTCAGCGCCCATTTCGCGCCATTAAAGCCCTTACCTAATGTGAACGGTGTCTTATCCCATTGCGCGGTAACGCCCGCAGGTACGAAAACCATCCAACGATCAGCCGTATAAAGGGCGTTAGCGACAGTAACCGCACCGCTACTACCACGCTGCCAAATATCCAGATTGCCATTGATCAGCAGATTCTTGCGATATACCTGGCTTGGGAATTGTTGATTCTGACTTTCGATTTGCGCCCTGACTGATTCAGTGTTGGTAACCTTCTTAGAGCGGTCATCAACTGCGGGCGTAGGCACATTCTGCCCACCTGCCCACTGAAAGGTTAGTGTCGTGGTGCCCAGGATGATTGGCCCGTCAGTGGTTAGGTGCCAGAGCGTGTCGCCATTGGTAACACCACGTTCTACGTGGACCAGCAGACCTGGTGTCACCTCGCTACCGATATCAGCATCCGCAGTACGGGTCCAGATTTCGGCGGTGGTGAGGTAAAAGCCATTGTCTTTACCCTGGACCTGATCTTTCACCAACACCCGCGAGCCCACCGGCACTGCTACGCCGTCGATTGTTTGCGCACCCGCCAGCACGATAGGACCGGTAGTCGCGACCAGTACCGACTGTTTCACGTCCTGCTGATTGATCGCATCAGTGATGGAGTCCGTAACGAACTTACGGGTGGCGAGCACCACCGCTGGATCGATCATCAGCACCACGTTTGCCGCGCTGGAGACGATGAAGTTCATGCGCACCACTTGCGTCCGGCCGGAGCCCTGAGACATCAGCGGCTTGTAGCTGGGCGCGCAGTTCGCCACCGCGACCAGGTCGCCGTCACCGTCGTACAACCCAATCTCACGAATCCACCATCCGCCTTCGTCGGCCGGAATGATCTGCTCGGCGATAAGGATGTTGGAATTGGCGGGGTCAATCGAGAGCTTATTCAACGGGCGGCGGCGGCGCTCATTGATCAGCTTCTTCTGGCTGCGATCAGGAATTGGATCGGTACCGTTCGCATCACCCACGCCCATTTCGGTGAGTTTCCAGGGAATGCCCAGCGCGTCCGCGTTGGCCTGTTTAGCTTCACCGACAGCGGTGAGAATCGCAAAGAACTGTGAGTTGGGATCAATCATGGGTAGATGTCCAGTGTGTCGATGGAATGTTCCCGGCCAGCGGCGCCGATGTAGCACGTGAGGTTGATAACCCCTGGTACTGGCGGATAGATATCGAGGGTGTCGATGGTGTGTTCGCGCCCAGGTGCGCCGATTACGCCCGTGGTAACGATGTCGCGGAGGACCGGCGGATATACGTCGATTTCATCGCCGTCATATGTGCTGGCGAAAATGTTTATGCCGCCGGTGGTTTCGAGGCTAATGGCCAGGCCGGTCAGGTGGCGCGTGACGGGCCTGGCGTCGTCAATGAGCCAGGTCAGCTCCTCGTACATTTCCTCAGTGATGCCGGTTTCCAGTACGCCCACCTTGATGGCAAACGTACCCGGTACGCCGTTCGGTGTGGTTTGCCACCACTCCAGCACCTCGATCAAGTAACCGAGCGGCTCCACGACGCGGCGTAGCGCACCGATGGTGCCTTTGCGCGAGTGGATGTAGTGGGATGACCGGATGGCAGCGCGTTTCGCGGCCTCCGTCCACCTACTGTCCCAGCGATCAACCGAGAAAGCCCAAGCCAGATAGGGCAGCAGGTCGACGGGACAGGTGTCCGGGTTGCAGAGCTGTCGCAAAGGAATGGGGACGCGTTGGATCTGCGCGAGCGCCTGTGCCGCCTGGCGCTCAATCGGCGTAGCGTTTCCCGGTAACAGCTGCTGCGCACTCATCACTCAACGCCTCGGCTCAATGTGATACCGGTGCAATACGGCGCCTGAGCCTTGGTTGCAACGATGTCCGCCCAGCCCTCAAGCTCGACCTTGCGCACGCCTTCGACGTGGAGCGCGGCATGTAGGGCCGATTCCGAGACCTCCATGCCCAAGCGGCGCCGTTGATGTACGTAGGCCAGCAAACGTTGCTCAGCAGCAGCCAGGATAGGTTCCGATTCCGGGCCGCTTGACAGCAAATAGAGCTTGGCCTTGACCTGGTAATTCAGAATTTGCGCGCCTTGAACGGTGAGACGGTCGGCCACCGGCCGGCGGTCATCGTCGCTCAGGTAAGCGTTGACGACGGCAAGCAGCTCGGGGGGCGCCGTGCCATCGCCCAACAATGATTGAACCGTGACCACGGCGACGGCAGGCGAGGGGCTTTCGGCGGTGGCGTCGGCCACGCGACCATCCGCGGCCCGGGCGTGGAAGATGTAGCTGTTGCGCGGGCCGGCAGTGCTCAATCCTTCCCAGGCCATTTGCGCACGCTCGCGCAGGCTGTCGTCGCTTTCCATCAAAGTAGGGATCGGCGGCACGGCATTGGCCTTGCCTTGCTGAATCACCAGCCGCTTGACGTTGAAGTTGCCGGCCAGCTGTTCCAGGTCAGTGCCACGCGCGGTGGCGAGCAGGTTGGCAAGCGATGCTTCGTTGACTCGCTGACGCCATACGGTCTCGCGGTAGGTGTTTTCCTGCAGCAGCTTGGTGAGCGGCTCCGACTCTATCTCCAGGCGTGCCGCGATCTGGGCCTGCTCTTCGGCCGGCCAGAGGCTGATCATGTACGCCTTTCGCTCGGCCAGGATCTGTTCGAAGTCGATCTGCTCGACGATCTGAGGCGGCGGCAGCTGGCTGAGGTCGATGGCGGCGAAACTGTTCATACACTGCCTCCCAGCTGCAGCGGCACGCTGAGGCTCAGCGGCTCATTGGTATCCACCACAGTGCCCTCTAGAGCGATCGAGGCCTGGCCCTGCATGTTCGCTCCCGCGAACTGCATACGGCTCAGGCTGATGCGGGTTTCCCAGCGCATAAGGGCCATGACGGTGGCCGCGTAAACGCGCAGACGGTTGACGTCGTTGAAGGGGTGATCCACCAGCTCTGGCACCAGGCTGCCGTATTCGCGGCGCATTACACGCGTGCCAATGCGCGTGGTGAGAATGTCGGTGATCGCCTGACTGATGTGCTCGCGCTCGCTGATGGCGCCGCCGGTATGTCGATTCATGATGGGATGGGCGCCCCGGATTGATCGCCGCCAGCCCTGACGCCGGTGTGCGGGTGTTTGACCAAGCTGACGCCGGCTGCAACCACGTCAATCGACACGTCAACCCGACCGGTGACGGTCTGATTGCCGGTTTGGTTGTAGTCGCCTTTGTGCGTGATGTCGCCGACCAGGTTGATGCCGCCAGTGCTGATCAGGTTGGTGGTGCCGCCGTCGACCAGCGTGGCGTTGAGGTGGTGGGCAACGCTGTCGTATTCGATCACCGTGCCGTCCGAGTAGGTGCGACGGTGCAGGCCGGCGCGGTTACCGTTGGCCGGGATGTGGTCGCTGAACACGCCTGTCACGACGATGCCGTTGGCGAGCTGGCCCGATGGGCTGAGCAGGATCACTTGTTCGCCGACAGTGGGCGGGTCCCAGTCGCGGTCGGCTCCGGCGCGCAATGCGAGCCAGGGAAGCCAGGCCGTGGTCAGTTTTCCGGTTGTCACCTGCACGCGCGGGGGCACCATCTGCACGGCGGCGATGACGCCGAAGCGAATGAGGTTTTCGAGCAGGCGGGCGAGGGCGGCTAAGTCGTTCATGGCGCCGATGGTGGCGCCACGCGTGCACGACTGCAGCTCTGGAGAGTTGTATCGGAGGGAGTTACAAGCTCAAATCAGGTGTTCTGAGTCGGTGGTTTTATTTTCGGTGATCGAGCCGGCCGCGGAGGAATTTTGTCCGCTATAGATTGTGTAGCCTTACCACTGATCACTGTTCGGTGAATGAACTGTTCCAGAGTTGTCAGTAATGTCTTGAACTCATCTCGGTTTGGAGACCAAGCGCGATGAGCTGCTGCACTTCCTGCATCAGTAACTACCTCCAAATTTTTGGACTCTGTTTCACCGATAAAACCTTCATTGAAAAGATGTTTGACCTTTGCCTCCAAAGAAAGTGAGGGGTCAATTTTTAGGATTTCTGTACTGCGATCAAATGCTGTTCTTAGACCAACTGAAGCGAGGATAAATGAAGAATGTTCATACGCCTGATACATTTCATTAAGAATAGAAAATAGCTGAGGGTCGATTGTTGCGATGTTCCAAACCCAGTCGGGCTTCTCAGTTTCTTTTTCTGGTGCAGGGAAGGTTATGTTTGTAGTCGGGTAGCACATAACGTCTTGCTTTGATTCTTTGTCATAGACATAGTCAAAATCCTCAGAGTGCCAGCTTGACTGGTGGAAGAAGACTTCTTCGCAACCGCGGCACTCAGCCAACCGGTAAACAGTATGTCCCCATTGCTCATGCATTCCGTCTGACCAGTCCCAAGGTCGATCCAGTTGGCCGTGAACGACACAGACCCTATCTCCCTTACACCGCGGGCAGTGAGCTTTGAACGTTTTATCCATGCCCGTTATTTCTCCTAGTAGAAGGCTAGCTTTTAATCAGCAAAATTTTGCCTAACCTTTTACTCGCTCCTCAACCTCAATGTAAATGGTACCGAGCTATACCAGCTACGTTGAATGGATGAAGTGCTCAAGCACAGCGTCTCGAATTTGATCCAAGTCCGTGGCTGTAAAACCCAATAATTCACGTTGTTCGTAGCGAACTTCGGGCGCGCCACGCTCCGCGCGGTCTTTCAATCCGAACTGGTGAACCCTGGCGATGTGGGAGATCCGCCCAGTGAAACCAACTGTCACGGCATTGCTATCGCCTCGGGCTTTCATGTACGTCGCGGTACGCAGCTTTTTGAACATCTCAACCTTGCGCCGGATGCGGCCTTGCTTGCCGCGCAAGTCCCGCTTTTTCCGTGGTGCGAACTTGCTGCCATCCGGGTTGTGCTGTGTCAGTACCCGCTTTTGCTGGCTGCGCCGCAGTTCCTGGCCGATGGAGCGGGCAAGTTGATTGCGGGCTGCTGGCTGCAGTTGGTCCAGCAGCCCAGACGCCCAGGTCTCCAGCGCTTCAAGCTTATTTGTCATCTGGAACTATCCATTCGCTGGCGTTGCCTTGGGAACCTGGCACCCAATTCGGATCGAGGTAACCCGCCACTCGCTGCGGCTCGCCGGCATGCTTCACGGTCGTGTTGCCTTGAGCATCGGTGCCTACCACCACCCGCTCTGTCAGGCGCAATGTGAGGCCGAGATCTACCTTGTCTTTATCAAGAATGTCGGCTTCGAACTGAATACCGGTTTGCATTTTTTCGTAGTTTTCGAGCAGCTCCGGTTGGTTGATGCTGATCCACCCCAGCACGGGCAGCATCACGCTGTCAGGGTGCCCCGCGAAGGCGGTAAAGATGATCTGCAGATCGTAGCTGTACTCAAAAGAAAGGGTTGCCGCAGCGGTGCAGCGGACCTTGCCGTTGTCGATGAAGATCAGCAACAGGTCGGGGTTGTGCTGCAGCTCGGCAACGGTGGCCAGCAGGTGAGCGCGGAGGCTCTCAGGTTTGTTCATGGGTTGGCCCGCTGGTGTTTGTAAACCATGTCGACCTGGGCGGCGCAAGCGGCCCAGGCGGCTTCGGCGCGGTCTTCGTCGGTGAGTAGGTCGCCGTTATTGGCTGGGCTTGTCGCCGGCAGCTGGCACGGCACCACGGCCGGACAGCCAGTCACGGTAAGCTGCGGCGCCGGTGAGGGCGGGGCGCTCGCGCAGCCGGCGAGCAGCGTCAGGCAGAGGCTGAATAGCCCAGTTGCGTAGTTCGGCGTTTTCAAGTTTCAGTTCCTCTATGGTTCGTGCGCGCTTTGCCAGGGCCTGGCGCAGTTGGTCCTGCTGGGCGCGCAGAGCGGACTGGCTTTCGCGCTCTTGCTTCAGGGTGGCGGTTAGCGTGGTGGCGGTCGCCAGATTGCGGTCGGCGTCGTCGCGGGCCGTCTTGGCTGCACTCTTTGCCAGGTCTGCTTGGCTTTGGGCGGTGTTAATGCGCTGTTGCTGGCCCCAGATCAGCAGCGCCAGGGCACCGAGCAGGGCAATGCCGTACAGGGCCTGGCGCAGGGTGCTCACGCGCGGTACCAGCCGAGTTTGTTCATAGCTGCGGCATCGAGCTGCTTGATCGGGCCGCGTACGATCACGGCCCTGGCGTTGTTCATCAGCTGGATGCATTCGGCCAGCCGAAGCATGTCGTCTTGTTCGGTCGATTCCGGGACCACCAGCAGATCCCCGTCCCGCACGCGGAGTTTCTTCACTGCTTCGAAGTCAATCATGCCGCCACCCCTTGTCCGCACTCACAGCCAGCGTGCCGTTCATAGGCGCGCTGCAGCTTGGTGTCGTAAAGATTCCGCAGGTAATCCGGCCCGTTGTAGATCCGGGCAAACTCGGCCCATTTGCGGGCTTTCAGCGCCTTGTGCAGCACCGGGTCGGTTTCAATGAAGCGCGTGAAAGCGTCGAACTGCTGCGATTCGCCGGCACTCATTGCTGCCACGAAGTCGTGCACGCTCGCGTAGCCAAGGCGCTCCCAGTGACATCCCATGATCTGGAAAGCGCCCCAGGATGCGGATTCAAGTGCGGCTGTGTCGTCGATCAGGCGGGCCATGGCCAGGCGTTGGTGCTCGGCGGTACCGCCGATATAACCACCGGCCTTCGGGTTGACCAGGGCGGGGTTGGTCGCGGCGAGTTCGTCGGCATGGCGCTTGATCTCTGCGGGGTCATCGCCCGTGTGTCGAACCTTGGCAAGCTGGCGGTACATAACGTGCCGTTCGAACAGGATGACCGGCTTGCCATTGTCGAGGAAGCCTTTGCCCTTGGACTCGACCTCGTTGACCGCGTAGATGCTTGCCAGCGGCACGTCCAGGCGTTCGGCTGCGACGACGAGGTCGCTGTTGCGAAGCAACTGGGCGCAGTCACCGCCGGCCAGGCTGGCCTGGGTCTTGGTGCCGGCGACGCCATCGGCTACCAGACCAACTTTCACCTGGTACGCACGGACGGCCGTCTCTGTAGCGTCACCATAGTGGCCGTCGGGCACCAGTTTGGCGCCGTTTCTGTTGAGGTTCTTTTGCAGGATAAGCACCGCCTGCGAGCGGTCGCCATGGCGAAGGGTGGTGGTCATGCGCTGGGCCTCAGCAGGGCGGCGACGTTGCCGCGTGAACGGAAAATCAGGGTGCAGAGCAATACGATGGAGACGGCTTGCCAGAGGCTGGTGGGCTGGCGGTACAGCAGAATTTCCAGACCGCAGATGCACAGCGCGGAGCCGAACAGGCTGGCGAGTAGTGAGATGCTGCGCCGGTACCGGGATGCGCCTCGGGTGTAGCAGGCCAACCGGAAGGCGCTCAGCAAGTAGGCGATTGCCGTGATCAGTTGCACGGCCAGTTCGATGTTTGGCATGTCAGCTGCCCCCTCGGATACGACGCCAGATGTCCCAGATGTCCGCTTTTTCCACCCACACCATCAGCTTGATGCTGATCGGGATGACCACCAAGGCGCAGACAAATGCACCGCCGCCGCTGGTGATGAACGGGAGGGCTTGCAGGGCCATCGGCGCGAACAGATAGCCCACGCCGGCCGACAGAAACAGCGAGCCCAGCCGCTGCCAGACCTTGAGGTCATGCTTGGTGCTGGTCACCAGCCATGCGCCGAGGATTGCGCCAAACAGCGCCTCGCCGTCGATAATCGGCGTCACGGTTGCCAGGCCCAGGCCCATAAGCAGGCCGGTCACGGCGCTGGAAGTCGGATCAGCCATGGTGTGGGTTTCCTTGGTTGCAGGGAGTCAGTCCCATAGGTTCACCATCTGCCGCTGGGGCGCGCTGGTTTGGGCTTCGGGCATGTTGACGGGGAGGCCGTGCGGCAAGATGGGGCCGTGATCAGCCAAGCCGGGATTCGCCTGTAGCACCGCTTCGGTGACGCCCGCGGTTCGGCCGTAATACCGCCAACACAGCGCGTCGACGGTTTCGTTTTGATTGGCGCGGATGGTGGCGGGCATCAGATCAGCTCCACGGTGGTGCGGTTTTTTCCGAGAAAATCACGGACTGCCCAGCGCAGGTCGCGGCGGTAGTCGTCGATGGTGGGTGCAGTCTCTTCGGTCTTGGCATTGCCGGAGTTGGTGGCGCTGTAGTCGCGGTAACGCTCGCACACCTCGGCACCGGTAGCGGCTTCGATGGCGCGACGGTAGAGATGAGCCTGTACCGACACACCTTTGATGCGATCACCAGGGACGTCGGCCAGCGTCGCGTAGCCAGCGGCTTGCTGAGTCGCTCGCCAGTCACTTAACTCGCGATTGAGGTCGATGGCGGCAGAGATCACGGCGGTTTCCAAGCGGGCCGGGGTGACGCTGGCGTCGATGCGCAGGGTGGCGCGCAGGTTGTCCAGGTCAATCGACGGCCAGAACGGGTCGGTGTTGATATGCCCACCGATAACTGGGCCGCTGGCTACAAATGCGCTCATGACTGCACTCGAAAATAGATCGCCGGTGGTCGGGGCTTCACGTTCAGGAGGAGCGGCCTGGCCAATCCGCCCCGAGCCGGCGGGGTGCGTGGGGACGCTCAGTTAGCTGCTGGAGCAGCGTATTTTTTGAGGAGACGCTCGACGCGCTCCAAATCCTTTTTGCCGCCGCAGTTGCTGTGCAGGTCGATGGCTTTGCTCAGATGAGCCTTTGCCAGTACCAGAAAACCAACGTCTGTTTGCGTGAGGTTTTCGTTTGGAACCTTTGCAGCGTTTTCCTTACCGATTGCCAGGTGCAGCTTGGCGCGGGCTTGGTCGGGCATGTCTTGTTCGGCGGTGATACGGGCGGCTTGTTCTAGAATCCACAACGGGAAGCCTTCGCCAGCTTTCTGCGCTTTGAGCGCGGCCTCGGCGATTTCCTCGGCGATCAAGGTGCCCGTTGTGCGTTCGAAGCGGTCCGGCATTTTCAAACCGTGCTTGATGACGTATTCGGCGATTTGCAGTGCACCGGGATACCCGCCGGCATCTATGCACCAGAGCATGATGGTGGTGAGTACTTCATCTTGGGCACCGTTGCCGGCGTCCAGCACGCCTTGCACATAGGGCTCGTACTCGGGGATCAGCAACGCCTTGAGTTCGGCTTTGCCCTGGTTGGACTGCACCTGCTTGAGACGTGCGCGGTGTTGGGCCAGTTGGGCAAGTTGATGCTCGTACGCAGTGGCGCCTTCCATTGAAGTGGCCGGCGCAGTTGCAGCGGCCTCAATGGCTGCGCGTTTGCGCAGCTGGTTGCGTTGGGCTGGTGTCTGGTGCATGGCGCGCCTCTTAAGCCTCAGTCTGTTCTGGAGACCCAGCTGGCTCTGGAGCCTCAGTCTGTTCTGGAGACCCAACTGGCTCTGGAGCCTCTGTCGGTACTGGGTAGCTGACGGCTGTGATGCCCTCCACAAGGGCGACCAGGCCGAAGTCTTCGATGACGTAGGCTTCGTTCGACGACTGGTAGTCGGCGATGCGATCCAGCTCGGGTTCGTCTTTCAGGTGACGGCGACGGGCACCGTTTTGGTAGTAAATCGACAGGTTGCTGAGGGTGGTGATCAGCACGGTGTTGTCCGGGAAGAACGGAGCGTCGACCACTGGCAGGCCACCCAAGCGGGCTCGGCTGACGATCTCTTGAGCCGCGTTCTCTTCCTGGTTGGAGTCCGCCCCCTTTTCCACGGCTGCGAGCAATTTGCTGTGCATTAGGTTGCGGGAAACCATAACGCGCAGGTCCGGGCGGTTGCGGTGCCATGGGTCGAGCATCTGGATGGCGTCGAACACCAGACCGTCGAGGTTGGCGTAATCACCCTCGAATACAGTGTCGACGCCCGCAACCTTGATGACTTTGCGTGGGCCGATGGTGGCAGCGTCAAGCACGCGGTCACCTGCGCTCACGCGGATCTTTTCCAGCCAACCGATGTTGACGTCTTGCAACAGAGGGTTGGCCGCACGGTTGGTGGTCGCAGCGGCGCTGGTGCCGTTGAAACCGATCATGATGCGGTCCAGGGCCTGGCGCAGGATGATCGCGTTGCTCAGCTTGACTTGGAAGTCAGGGAACTTAGCCCAGGCATCCAGCAGGGCATAGGGAAACGCGCTGTCGAAGTTCGTCTGCTTGCAGACGTAGCTGTCTTTGCTCAGCGTGCTACGGCTCAGCGGGCTGCGGCGGGTGCCACCGGAAGTATCAGTGCGGCTTGCAACCGGACCATTGACCCCCAGCAGCAGGGCCTCGCCTGACTGCTCGTCGACGCCAATGATGTTGATCTGTTTCAGGAAACCATCAGACTCCTGCACCGCAACTTCCAGTTTTTGCTGGATGCTCGGGTCAACGCTGAATTTTTCGTGGGCACTGGCTACGCCATTGAGCAGGGCGATCTGCACGGCCAGGGCGGCGAAGGCGAAGCGTGTTTCTTTACGCATGGGGGTGTTCTCCGGTGAATAGGCTTGTCGGTGTTGGCCGTGGATCAGTAAGCAGTCAGTACGGTGCCGTCGCCGCCAGTGCTGAGTGGTCGCTGTTGTTGGCTGAGGTCAGCGGTTTGGCCGAGCTTGGTTTTGAGCGTTTTCAGCTCGGTATCCAGTCCGGTGAACTGCTTTTTAAGGTCCGCCAGCGCTGTACTTGAGGCTTCGGCTTGCTCAGCCTGCTGGGTGGCGAGGGTTACCAGGCTTTCCAACGCTTCACCGATATCGGAGAAAGTGTTGGCGTCCTTGCCTTCCTTGTCCTTGCTCAGTTTGATGAACTCACCGAGCTTGGCCTTGATCGCTGCAAAAGCACTGGGCTGGTCGGTGACTTCTTCGAATTCAAGTTCGGCTTCTTCAGCGGCGCTGAACAGGTTGTCTTTGTCCTGTTTGCGACCGGCCAAGGTGCCGTGGATGGCACTGAAACTCAGAGCTTCCGTGCCCAGGCTGGCCGGGGTGTCGGTGATGGCGAGGCCGACCAGGTAGGCCTTGCCGCTGTCGGCAAACTTCGGCTGGATCTCGACCGAGGTGTAAACCTTCTGGCCTTTCTTGTTCAGGGCCAGTAATGCGTCGTTGGGTTCAAGTTGGGCGAATAGAGCCAGTTTCTTGATGCCGGCGATTTCGACCTCTTCCGCCTTGAGCGCCACGACGTCGCCATACGCGCCGAACTCGCCGCCGGGCCAGTAGCCCTTGATGTGCTCGCAGTTGATGCGAGCGCCATAGGTATTGGTGCTGTACTGGGAGGCCATATCGGCAATCCAGCTCTTTTCGATAATGCGGCCATCGGTGGTCGCGCCTTCAACGGCAATGCGAGTCCACTTGGAGCGGAATTTCTGTTTGGTGCTGCTAGCCATGGGGAGTCCTCAGTGCGATGGCGGCGAACTGCCGTTGCGATGTGGGCATGGTCGGTAGCTGCGGCCTCGCGGGCAACGAGCCGCACTTGTAGAGCGAGCCCCTACAGGGAGCGGAGCGGGTGTACCACGCGCGCGGGAGGCAGCATCTGCGCCATGAATGCTCTCGCTGAAATTCCCGTCCGTGATAACCGTCGCCAGGCAAAGTTTTTGTACTGGACCGGTTGGCGCATCACTGAAATTGCCGACTATCTGGATGAAAAAGAGAAGACCGTCCACAGCTGGAAGGCCCGTGACGATTGGGATAGGGCAGATAACGTCGAGCGTATCGGCGGAGCGTTGGAAGCGCGGTTGGTGCAGTTGATCCTGAAGGACGGCAAGACCAGCGGCGACTTCAAAGAAATTGACCTGCTCCACCGGCAGTTGGAGCGCCAGGCCCGTATTGAGCGGTTCCAAGGCGGCGGTACCGAGTCGGAGCTAAACCCGAAACTGAATGACCGCAACAGCGGGCCGAAGAAAAAGCCGAGCCGCAATGAGTTCAGCGAGGAGCATATCGAGCTGCTCACTCAGGCGTTTGTCGATGGGTGCTTCGGCTATCAGTTGGATTGGTACAAGGCGGGTAATCAGCGCACCAGGGCAATCCTGAAAAGCCGGCAGATCGGGGCGACTTTCTACTTCGCTCGGGAGGCGTTGATTGATGCCCTGACCACGGGCCGTAACCAGATTTTCCTGTCGGCGTCGAAGAATCAGGCTCACATTTTCAAGTCGTATATTCAGTCTTTTGCCAGGGAAGTCGTCGGCGTTGAGCTGACTGGCGATCCCATCACGCTGGCGAATGGCGCCGAGCTGCACTTCCTGGGCACCAATGCTCGCACCGCCCAGGGCTACCACGGCAATTTCTACTTCGACGAATTTTTCTGGACGTTCAAGTTCAAGGAACTGAACAAAGTCGCCTCGGGTATGGCGATGCAAAAGCAATACCGCCGTACCTACTTCAGCACGCCGTCGAGCATGGCTCACGAGGCATATACGTTCTGGACGGGTGAGCGATTCAACAAGGGCAAACCCGCTGCCAACCGTATTTCAGTCGATGTTTCCCACGATGCCCTGCACCAGGGGCGGTTGTGCGAGGACAAGGTGTGGCGGCAGATCGTCACGATTCTGGACGCTGAGCAGCGCGGCTGTGATCTGTTCGACCTTGAAGAACTGCGCCAGGAGTATGACGCCGAGGCCTTCCAGAACCTGCTGATGTGCCAGTTTGTGGACGACGGGGCGAGCATCTTTCCTCTGTCGATGTTGCAGTCGTGCATGGTGGACAGCTGGGTTAACTGGGCCGAGGACTACAAACCATTGGCGCCGCGCCCGCTTGCAGACCGCCAGGTGTGGTTGGGCTATGACCCGGCCGAAACGGGCGACAGCTCTGGTCTGGTGGTCGTAGCGCCGCCGATGGTGCCGGGCGGTAAGTTCCGGGTCATTGAGCGGCACCAGTTCCGGGGCATGGATTTCGCGGCGCAGGCTGAGTCCATCCGCATGGTGACCCAGCGCTATTGGGTGACCTATATCGGCATCGACGTAACAGGCATGGGTTCGGGCGTGGCGCAGCTGGTGCGGCAGTTCTTCCCCGGACTGACGACGTTCAGCTATTCGCCAGAGGTGAAGTCGCGCCTGGTTATGAAAGCCTATGACGTGATCAACAAAGGTCGACTGGAGTTCGACGCCGGCTGGACGGACTTCGCGCAATCACTGATGGCGATCCGTAAAACCATCACCGCCAGCGGCCGGCAGTTTACCTATACCGCTGGACGTAGCGAATCAACCGGCCACGCCGACCTGGCCTGGGCACTTTTCCATGCACTACACCACGAACCGCTCGAAGGGCAGACCGCTGCCAATACCGGGCGGATGGAGCTTTTTTGATGAGTACAAACAATGAGGTGGCTGTTGCCACGGAACAGGCCGTGAGTGAGCACAAGTCGGTGGCGTTCACGTTCGGCGAGCCGGAGTCGGTGTTATCGGCCAGGGAGATATTCGACTCGTTGGAGTGTTGGTTTAACGGGCGTTGGTATGAGCCGCCGTTGTCGCTGGATGGACTGGCCCGGTCGGTTAAGGCCAGCGTTCATCTCGACTCGGGGTTGCGGTTCAAGCGCAACCAACTGACCCGCACGTTCATACCGCACAAGCTGCTGAGCCGGCAGGCGTTTGACCAGTACGCACAGGACTACTTGGCACTCGGCAATGGTTATATCGAGGCGCGGCGATCATTGCTGGGCACGCCTGTGGCTCTCAAGCCCTCGCTGGCGAAGTACATGCGGGTAGGCAAGGACGAGCGATTTTTTCAAGTGCATGGCTGGAAGCATGAACACGAATTTGACCAGGGCAGCATTTTTCATTTGCGTGAGCTGGATCTACACCAAGAAATTTACGGGTTGCCGGAATGGCTCTGCGCGCTGCAGTCGGCGTTGTTGAATCAGTCAGCGACGTTATTTCGCCGCAAGTATTACGAGAACGGTAGTCACGCTGGTTTCATCCTGTACATGACGGACGCGGCGCAAAACGAGTCCGACATCGAGGACTTACGCGTCGCGCTGAAAAACTCCAAAGGCCCAGGCAATTTTCGCAACTTGTTCGTGTACGCGCCGAACGGGAAGAAGGAAGGCATCCAACTGATCCCGGTGAGCGAGGTGTCGGCTAAAGACGAGTTCAACTCGATCAAGGATCAGACTGAGGGCGATGTGCTGGCTGCGTTGCGGGTTTATCCCCAACTGATGGGCATCGTGCCGAAAAATGCGGGGGGCTTCGGCTCGCCGAAGGAAGCGGGGGAGGTCTGGGCTACCCTGGAACTGGAGCCTATCCAGACGCGGCTGGCCCTGCTGAATGATTGGATCGGTGAGGAGGTGGTGAGGTTCAAACAGTTTGAGATTGTGGTGGGAGAGAAAGCCCCCGCTTGATATCCACAGACGCAAACTCAGCACAGCAAAAAGCCGCTTTTCAGCGGCTTTTTTCTTTGATGCGTTTGTATGGTCGTGTCAGTCAGCTTCTACTTCTAACTCAACGGAGACGAGCAGCTCGGCAGGCAAGGCTACTTTTGAGATCAGCGCCAAATGGTACTCTTGCGCATCATCCTCAGCCCAAAGCCGGTCCTCAAGGTTGTTTAATTCCTCTTGGGTCTTGATAGCTTCAAGATCCGCTGTGAGCATTTGATAGTAGTAAACATGCAAACCAAGAGCTAAAGCATTGGACATCTGACGCTGCCAGAAGAACTTACCTTCACCCGTTTGCTGATTGTCTGACAAAATCACATCGTATCGATCAAGGATGTAATTGAAGAATACCTTCTGAGCTACGTCTCTCAGAACTGCCGCATGCTGAGCGTCAGGTGAGCGCCAGACAAGATTCTGTGTTGCCGGTCGGCAATTCAGATCGACAATGTTGGAAATGGCTACGCGGTTGTAGTAAACCACGGCCTTGACCACGTCGTTGATCAAGGCAATCTCGAACTCATCGCTAGACGGCCGTACACGATGATCCACCCGGAGCAGGCGATAGCCAGGCGCCAGAATACACTGAGCGTCTGCGCTGATATCGGTGGTGCGTTCAGCATTCGTAAGCAAATCGTATAGATGCGAGTTTTCGACCGACCGCATCAGATGTGCGAACGTTTTACGAATCTCGGTGTGTTGAACGATTAGCTTAGGCATAGCTACCAACGAAAAATGAAGGTTTTTCTGTTCGATCAAGCTAACAAAAGACTGCTATTTACACAAGTAAATGCAAGCAAACACGACGAAGTGCAAGCCGAAGCGCCCGTCGAAGCTGTCATTGAAGTCACCGCCGAATGCCCATCCGCAAAGCCCTCCCTAAGAACATCAGAGCAGGTAGCCCTATTTTGGTGCGTTGAATCGTGCCAGTGACGTGCTACACGTCGAACCGGCCTGCTTGCCCTGGCGCGCGCCGTCGTCCCCCCACCTCGCCTGCGGGCTAAATGGGTCGTTTTTTCTGCGCACCTGCGTACCACTCTCGACAGCGTAGGCTGGGGGCTTGCTTGGCGTTTTAGAGAGGGCAGAAAACCTGCGGAATCCTGCGAAGGTGGATGTTTTTAGCAACGCTCATAAGCACGCGCACACAGCTGAATTCAGTAGGTGCCTCGGGAAAAAGGTTAGTTTTTTATTGAGGGGGGTGTTGTGACTTGGAAGGCCCGTGTTTGTTGGGCTTGAGACCTAACTTTGATGGGTTAGGTTGGGTTAGGTCAAAGGTTATTAATTCGTAAGCTGTTGTTTTTAAAGGAATTAATATATTGAATATTTAACGCTAATAAAGGTTAGGAAATAACCAGACCTAACCAAAAAGCTAACCTTGCCAACCATTCGAAAAGCCATAACAAACAAGGCTTTCAAGGCGCTCTGAAAAAAACTAACCCTCCTAACCTCTTTCCCGTGGGTCAACATGAAAACGCGAGAGGTGCCTAGGGCGGGCTGCTTTTGAAGCTGTGTGCGGGATTGCGCAGTACTCACGACCTTTGCGTTCACGCGCCCACACTCGCGCTCACACAGCGTCAGATATTTACGTTTACATGGGATGTTGGAATCGGGGCGATAGGCATTGGCGATCAGTACCATGGCGCAACATCAAGCGTGCCTTCTGACTCGAACGATAAAGTCGCTCACCTGCGCCCGTGTCAGGCAATTCAACTTCCCGAAGGTCTCCAGGTGCTGAACCATTGCTTCATGACTGCCGGGTTGCCGGGCGATCATGCGACGGCAGGTCTTTTCCAGAATCAATCGCGCCATTTGCGGGTTCTCGACCCTCGTCGCATCGAAGGCCAGCGCGATGGCAGTGGCTAGCTCACCCAGATCCCGGTCCTTGCGTTGCAGCGCCCTGAGCGCATTCATCTGCCGTGCGGTGATGGGGAGCGACACGTCTCTCGTCCTTAGCGATCATGCTCAGCCATTATCAAGGGTAATGGTAGACCAGGCTCCTGGGGTCTGGTTTCCGCCAAGCGCAAAAAAGCCCGTCGGAGCGGGCCTTGATGTGGGGGGCCATTGAACATAGGGCGCGTTCTATTCACCCGTCAGCAAATGCCACAATCGACCGAAGCGGGCGGTGTTATAAGACGCGTAAGGGGCAATGGATGAGGCATCCACCCAGTAATGAAAGCTAGCCGTACAAAAATTGAACTCAGCCCCTAGCTCACTGCGTGTGATTGGCATTAAAGCTGATTCTAGAGGCAAACCAAACGCATACCAGTGAAGTGAAGATCTCTAGTATTTCTTTAGGCTGGGTTGATTCCGCGTACTCCGGGCCGCAGGCTTTCTTCAGGTATTGAGAGAGCGGAAGCAACTCCACACTACCTATTTTGAAGTCGATATTGTGACTGAGCTTATTCCGAAGGTTGTTCATATGCTTGATAGCGGGAATGGAGTTGTACTTCTCCGGATAACCATCTGTAGCAAGAAGCGACACTTTCTGCCCAAACGACTGCCTAGAGGAATCCCAGTCCAGCTTGGGGTATTGGGATTTCAGGTACTCATCAAGGTAGTGCTCAATGATGAGGTGGCAGGACAAAAAATAACCAATTAACTCGTAGTTCAAGTTATCGAGGCGCTGCCAAGTGATTTTGCCATCGCGGGTTTCACCGACTAGAGGAGGAAGGCTCATCTTGTTCATAGAAGGACTCAATTTTTGATTCTGCGGCCGGCACCGCTTGGTGCGGGGCTGTTGGGGAACTCGGCATCATGGACTCCGGAGACGCCTTATCAAACTGGCTGAATTGGCGTAAATTAATTTATGGGCGATCCTGCTTCTTCAGCTTGGCTAAGCCTTGTTTGATGTGGCCTGCATTCTCACCAAGCGTTTGAAGGGCGCCACGGACGTTTCCACCAGTCGTCAATTCGCCACGCTCTTCTGTCCATAACACCAGCTCCATTAACGCCGCCTCTAACGCCAGTTGGTTCTCATACATCCTTTCCAGCACATCCGCTAGTGAGTATTCGCTCGCCATCAATATCGCCCTGGTTCCTAAAGCTTGAAGCATAGCATTTTCCAATCCATCACGGATAACGCTGGTGGTTTTGCGCGAGACTGGCAACAATCGACTTGAAGCGATGTTTGCTGAGAGCAGTTAATCGTAATAACCATGTGATTGTCGTCAAAATTTTTACCAGTAACACAGTAACAATCCTCATTTCGGTAGAAACAAAGAGATCCGGCACATTGAGTGGCGGGTTCACTCTGACCTAAATGAAAGCAGTGCGATAAAAACCTAAATTGAGACGCGCTTGATCAACTCATCTCTTATGGCTGACTGAATGCGTAGAAAATTAGGTCCAGCCCTAGAAGCACCAAATACCATCAGCTGTTTACCACTAAACTTTACAGGTCTTTTTTTCGCAGAGAGCTCTCGTAACAATAAAGCAAACAGAGATTTCCCCCGAACGAGCTTGGCATATTCAGCACGCGTTCTAACGTAAAAATCTTCAGGATATTTTTCTCCTTCCTTCAACTCCAAGTCCGCTTCGTAGAAACCAGGTTCACCTAACACCTGTTGAGGATGAGTCCGAAACCTTCCTACGCCCCCCTCAAAATGTCGGAACACAGCTAACGCATACCATCTAATAAAACGATCTAGCCCTGATTCAAATCGGGCTCGTTCTTCAACAGTTAGAATCCCCTCCAGCGCACCGTCCAAATAAAGATCATTTTCAATAGAATATCCATTGGTGGTGATAAGCTTAGTTCCATACCGCCCCTCTTCAGGAGGAGCATGAACCCAAAGATCTTTATCAACTACGAACAAGACCGTTGCTGATATGGGGTTGGCTTGTATTTTTTCATAAAGGCTTAGAACTATGCCTTTATCACCAGCAGGGAGCATGTCCACACCCAAGTCTTTGAGGTTGTCTTCCACGTACCGGTAGAATATTATGTCGTCCTTGCCTTCAACAAGAACAGTGGGCAGCGAAGTCCTTTTCAGAGTCTCGAAAAGTTCCTCGACTGTCGGCCTAGGTTTTTCAGAGCTCATAGTTATTCTCCCTTGTCCCATCCAATAGCGACTTCCTTGTCAGGATATTTTGCGTATATAAAGGGCGAATGCGTTGCGAAGATGAACTGGTTGCTAGACCCCTGTGATTGAAGAATTTGATATAGTTGTCGCTGCCAATCAACATGCAGACTTAATTCCGGCTCATCAATAAATATGACGGCATTTTTGTAAAATGCGTTATAACAGATGAAGCTTAACATCTGTTTTTCGCCTGCGGACAGTACATCGCTGTTTACTGCAGCCGCCGCATCACCGAAATTTAGTCGCTTACCGAAAGAGATGCCAGAATGATTAAAGAGCTTCTCGACGAGAGCTCTCATTGCATCTAGTGGCTGCATTGTCTTAGATCTAAATTCTTCAATCTTTTCGATTTCCGCGCGTGTTTCGGAGAGTAATGCGTCCGCAGCTTGTTGAGCACTTTGCGTGTTTTCGTACTGTCGAATTTTTTGAATAACGCTTCTCGAAACTTTTTCTTGATACGCGTTTACTTCTTCCGAGAAAGAAGCATACCGTTTAAGCAGCAAAGTGATTACATCTTGAGTTGAGATCGCCGAAACAAACAGATGCTCGTTATTGCTCAGTTTTCTAGATAGAGAACTCAACGCTTCATCTATTTCAGATTCTCCTCTTGCAGACGCCCTCGTCCTCACGGGGCCTGAGGAGGACATCGTAAATCCACCCTCTATTCGTCTGAAGGTAGGAAAGAAAATAGAGCTACCTCTTGTAACCAAGATCGCGTTCGCTTTCTCTTCGGCCGCATCCGCAAACGGATTGTCTTCATCCTGTTCATCTTCTATGAGGTAACGATCGCCATCAATCTCCATTTCAACTTTGCACTGCACGTCGCCTAGCCTAATTACCGTACAAATGTATTCAGTCGTGGCGATGGTGAAAGACTTGAAGTTTATCTCGCGGAGAGCATTTAAAATATTTCCGCTCATCACGAACCAAGCCAATTTCATGGCTGTGGTCTTCCCCGAGCCGTTACGCCCTGTAAGGATATTGAGGTCCGGATTAAGCGTATAGCTGCGAACTCCTGGCTTTCCGAACAACCCAACTACCGATATAGATTTAATTTGCAAGCGCTGCACTCCCTTATAGTCTTGCATTTAACTAAGTTGGCTTTTTTCGATATCAGTGAAATTTGACCCACTTCCTGAAGGCACCACCACCTAGCGGTTGGAGGATGAATGGCTTGCGGAAACTCGTCAATTGCTAAAAATGAAATTGCAGGTCGAGCTTACAGGGAGGGGGCCCCCGCTGAGCTGTTCGACGTGCCTTTGCCTTCAGATCTGATCGGGGAGGAGCCAGGCTGCTATGGCCGATTGCCGCCCGTTGTGAGTGGCAAGGCCCCATGGGTTGCGGTGATGTTGGTACAAAAGTGGTACGCAGTCTTCAGGGCGGCTCTGTAGCGCTCAGAATACGTGGCCTACGTTATTAGTAGATCCAATCCATCATGGGGGCGACGGAGAAGCGGCGGGAGGGCTCGGACCGTGAAAGGCTTGATTTTACTGGTGCTGAGACTTTTTCGGAATTCATTGATACTGATCTTTAATACAGCGGTTTTTACCCGTTTCCCCTTTTTTCTGAAATCGGTTGCTACGTTGTAGCGATCGAATTCGGCAACGTAGCAACTGAAAATGGGCACGATCACAGCACATAAGCGCGAGGACAACTCGACAGCCTACACGGCGCAGATACGGATCAATCGGGATGGCAAGACAGTTTATCAGGAAAGCCAAACCTTCGACCGTAAGCAGGTCGCCCAAGCCTGGATCAGCGTCGGGGGACGGAACTGGCTTATGAACGGTCGAATTTGACGGTTGGACGATCAAGAAGGTGATTGAGCGGTACCTGGATGAGTGCGAAAGGATCCGCCGCGTCTGATCAAAGCCAAAACTCAATTTCTATTAACAAGTACTCCGTCTTAGTTAATTAATTAGGTAGTTACTAGATATCGTCAGTCCCATTCTCCCTATTAAAAATACGAGCAAAATCAGGAAAAATATCCTGATGAAGCCGCTTCCATAGCGCAGCGCTAAGAAAACCCCAGTGAGTGAGCCTACGATATTGCAAGCCGCTACCACGCCGCCTACTGTCCATAAGACATTGCCAGATGGGACAAAAAAGATAAGGGCCGCACTAAATGTTCCCAAATTAACGAGCTTTGCAGAGGCTGATGCGTTTAAAAAGTCGAAACCAAAAAATTTGACAAAAACAAAAAGCAGAAGGCTTCCGCTGCCCGGTCCAAAAACGCCATCATAAAAACCAATGAGGCCGCCAAAAAAAATGCCTAATATAATCTGCTTTGTTCCGCAGTGTATGGCGTGACTGAATAAACCCAGGTTTTTTTCCGTAAAAGTATAAATGGCCATTGCTATAAGGATAAAAAAAACAACAAATTCCATCATCTGTTTTGGCACGATGGATACTGATGCGGCGCCAAGAAATGCAAATAAGAATGCTGAAAGCATGGTGGGTAGCATCAGTCTCCAAACTATTTTAATCCTTTTTAGGTATCTAAATATTGAGGATAGGTTTCCCGCCAAGACAGCTAATTTGTTAGTGCCAAAAACAGTAGCAAGTGATTGCTGAGGCAGGGCATGTAAAAGTGCTGGAATTTGTACAAGCCCACCACCGCCTACCGCCGCGTCTATCAATCCGCCGCAAAAGGCGAAAAAGCCCAAGACGATGAGAGCGTGGTCAAAATTCATACAGGGGATCCCTTCATATGCTCTAAACAGTGTTGAGCCTTGCTTTTATGAGCTTAGGGCTCTGTGCATCGCCGCAAAAGCTTTTCCTACTCGCTCATTGTAGTTAAGCATAATTCCCTTCAGTCGCCCCAGCTTGAAGCTTGTATCTACCGTTCGACCATATGATTGCGCGGCAGCTAAAGCATGTAATCCATGCTTGTTTTCAACGTCGCCGGAATGGGCTGTTATATAACCTTTGGCGCTACGTAATTTTTGAGCGTTTGCCTTCAGTGAGGGATCGATTGCAATCAATTTATCCTCTATGAACTGAGCGATGAAGTTGTATTCACGACCATTCCATAGCTCTGATGCGATAGCAACCATCATGGCATCCATGATTGAGTTTTTATGGTCGGCTGAGTTCAAGGCTGACTTATGCTGCGCTACGCCGGTATTGTATAAGAACTGGGAGAACTCGGTGCATTCTTTCAGTGTGTATTGGTCCCCAACCCAATCCGTCGCGCCAAAGGCTGTGGTCATATAACTATACATACCATCATGCCCTGGGTGGCCAAGTCCAAAATCATCTTTAGCCACTTCATGCATGTGCGCCATGACGTTGTGGTAGCTAATTCGTTGTTCGGCCGGTACCGATATCGCATCCGCTGATAGGCGCATGATGATTTTAGCTGAGACCAGGCTAGTTGTTTTATGGGTTTCATTCCAGCCATTGAAGAACTTAAGAACAGCAGAATCTACAGTTTGTTTTTTAAGGAAGATCCTGAAAGCACCCTCTGTGTGAAACTGAGCTTCTTGCGTGATTGGATGGCGAAGGACTTCGAGCAAAGCATTCTGTGTTTCGGGTATTTTCAGAAGTTGCGCTGATACGGGCTCTCTGCGGTGGTTTTCAAATATAATTCGCCCGGGAATTTTTAAACTTCGTATATGCTTCGGTAGCGCTTCAATAAAAGTTTCACCAAACTCCTGCATTGATGTTTTTTCAAAGGTTTCGAAAAAAAATTTCGGCGATGCTGAGCTCATAAAGTGTCTCTCTTCTTGATGAGTCGGTGGAATGGTTCCGATTTATAGCTTTTATGCGAAGTTAGAGTCCAAAACGTAAACGACTTGATCGCTTGTGACAAGTGACTTATAGTGAGTTTGTCGTTCACTTTTAGTGAGTAATGGAATGGAGCTCTCACAGCTGGCTATGTTCAAAGCGGTTGCCGATCAAGGTAGTATTGTTCGCGCTGCTGAACTGTTGCATTGTGTTCCATCAAATATAACGAACAGAATTAAAATATTGGAAAAAGAGTTAGGTGTTTCGTTGTTTGTAAGGAAGGGGCGTGGGCTGGTTATCAGTCCGTCTGGGAAGAGGTTTCTCAGTTACGCTAACAAGATCTTGTCTTTATGCCAAGAATCAAAAAGAGCTCTCGATCCTACCGCTGCGCCATCGGGGACCTTAAAGATCGGTGCCATAGAGTCGTCCGCTACAGGCAGGTTGCCCAAACTACTGTCAAAATACCACTGTCTTTATCCCTCTGTGCACATGCAGTTTAGTACTGGAGAGTGGTCGCAGTTATTAAAGGGTGTGGTCAGTCATGAATTGGACGGGGCGATTGTTGCTGTTGAAATTAAGCATGAAGATATTGAGTGTGCTGAAATTTACAAGGAAGAATTAGTACTGATAGCCTCTCCAGCTGCGGCAGTGATACGTGATCCGCAGGATCTTGGAGGCTTGGACATTTTCATGTGGCCTGAAGGATGCCCTTACAGAAAGTCGTTGGTGAATTGGTTGGATCTTCATAAGGTATCGAGTTCTATAATCAGTATAGCAAGTTATGGCACTATTCTTGGCTGCGTGAGTTCAGGGGCGGGAGTTTCGTTAGTTCCCAAGGGCGTCTTTGAACAGTTTAGACTGATCGGAGGCATCTGTGGGCATGTGTTTAGTGATTTGGTTCCCGTGCGGAATTATTTTATATGGAATAAGCATATTGAGTTTCATCGTGCAAAGGATAAGTTTTCAGAACTATTAAAGGAAGAGTTCAAAGACCTATAACGAGCTTTTTTCAGGGAGAAGTCCGTGCGGAAAATGTAGGGTCAGCTATCGCTGCCCTGGTCATCGGTGGCGAAATTGCCCTGATCGGCCTCTCTGACTGCGCGCTTGATTTGGGCTCTCAGCATTTTTTCCTGCTCTACGTATTCACGAAGAACGTCCATTGCCAGATAGCTCGCCGTTTGGCCGTTGGTTTGGCCAGTGCGGCAAGAGAGTTGGACAGATCTTTCGTCAGGTCTAGAAGTAGCCCAGTCATGGCAACCTTGATGGTGGACAATTTTTGGCCGCCTTACACCCTGGATTGCTGGGTCGAATCGACAGGTCGTCGTGAGAGATATATCTGGAAGTGATCCTGTGAGGCTGCTGTGAGAATTCAAAGGCGGAGTTACGGTCTGGCGCGCTGGCCGATGGCCTTGTGAACTTGCAGGAGACGATCCAGACTGTTGAAAGGCGTGTTTTTCAGCGCATGCCCCTCTAGCCGTTTGGAGTGATCAGAAAACAATGATAACTATCCAGGAACTCAACGAATTCACCAGCAACCCGGAATTGACTGGCAGCATCGCCCAGGTCTGGGAATTGATCGGCCAGCATTTCGAGCAGGCCCAGGCCAGCTTGCCGCCCGGGCAGGCGATGGAGCGTCGTGAGTTGTCGTTCCATGATCACGTACGCCTGCTGGGCTACCTGTCGCTTTTGGTGGCCGAGCTGCCGGGTGACGTGGTGGAAATCGGCGTGTGGAAGGGCAAGTCGTTGATGCTGATGAACGAGGTGTGCAATGGCGAGCGGCGTGTCATCGGTATTGACCCGTTTGAGTTGCCGAACCAGTTTGAGGAGTTCAGTCACTATCAGGCGTTGATGCTGCCTGATGCGGTGGTGATTCGCGGCTTCTCGGAACTCAGTGCCGAGCGTTTCTACAATCTGGCGCCCAGAGTTGCGCTGTTGCATATCGATGGCGGCCACACCATGCGCAACGTGTTGCTGGATTTCCTGCTGTATTCGCCGAGCGTGGTGCCGGGCGGTTTTATCGTGCTGGACGATTATCGCGACTTTAAACACTCGCCTGAGGTGGGGCCAGCGGTCGATCTGCTCAGGGCTACGGGGCTCTTCAAAGACTTCAACGTGCTGGGGAGCGTGCATGGTTTTGAGAACAGCTACGTGTTACAGCGGATGTAGGCGTTTTCCAAGTCGGCGCTCTGGATACAGCCTGTCCCAAGCAACATTTCATCATTCTCTGCAGTGTTGAGGTTTACGATTCTCTGCAAGAGAGGCCCAACGCCTCAGCCTGCAGAGAACCCAGGAAATGACCTCAAACCTCATCAAACTTTTGCTGATCAGCGGCACATTGCTATTGAGCGCCTGCTCCTCGGGCGGGAGCGTCAGCAGCGACCCATGCTTCTCGGGCGGATGCCAGGCGTTTGGCGACCATAGCCCGAGTAAAGCCGCCAAAATGAGTTTTGGCGGCAGCGGGCTGGGTAGCAGTTATGGAGAGTATGGTTCGGGGTTGTTGCATGATGATTGATGCGGCACTGGGCCAGCCAGTTTTGTGGTGACTGACCCATTGCTATCGGGAGCAAGCCCGAGCTGCGCAGGTTGGCGGGTTAGTGCCCGCCTTTCATGCGTCGGGCGATGAGGTAAAGGCCCAGGCCAAGCAGTGCTGTCGCGGCGCCGATGTAACCGGTGCTTGTCCAACCAAATCCGGCGGTAATCGCCATCCCGCCAAACCACGGGCCCAGCGCGTTCGCCAGGTTGAACGCCGCGTGGTTGGACGCGGCCGCCAGGCTCGGGGCTTCGTGGGCGATATCCATCAGGCGGATCTGCAACGGCGCCGCCAGCGACACCATGGTGCCGACCAGCCCCATGCTCAGCAGCACGCCCCACAGCGACGATGCCGCGAACGGAAAGAACAGCAGCACGGCTATCGACCACACCAATATCAGCCCCACAGCGCGAAATTGCATACGATCAAACAGTTTGCCGCCTGCGATGTTGCCGATGATCCCGCCGACACCAAACGCCGCGAGGCCAAAGGGAATCCACTGTGGCGACACTTTGGTCACTTCCAGCATGGTCGGCGCCAGGTAGCTGAATACGCAGAACATCCCGGCAAAGCCAATCGCGCCGATGGACAGGGCCATCCACACCTGGGGTTTGGTGAAGGCACGCATTTCCTTGCGCGGGTCGCTGCGTTCTTCGTCATGGCGGTGGGGGACGAATTGCCACACCAGCGCGATGGTGCATAGGGCGATCACGCTGACCAGGGCGAAGGCCGAGCGCCAGCCCAGGTGTTGGCCGAGAAAGGTGGCAATCGGGTTGCCCAGCAGCATGGCGAGGGTCAGGCCCATCATTACGCGGGCTACGGCGCCGGCGCGTTTATCCGAGGGCACCATGCTCGAGGCGACCACGGCGGCGATGCCGAAATAAGCACCATGGGGCAGGCCGCTGATGAAGCGGAAAGCCACCAGTGAACTGAAGCTCGGGGTGAAGGCGGTGGCGAGGTTGCCCAGGGCGTAGAGCGCCATCAATAGCAGCAGCATGTGTTTACGCAGCAGTTTGGCGCCGAGGATCGCCAGCAGCGGGGCGCCTACCATCACGCCCAGAGCGTAGGCGCTGATGGCGTGGCCAACCTGGGGCTCGCTCAGGTTGAGGTTTTGGGCGATGTCGGGCATTAGGCCCATGATGGCGAACTCGCCAGTGCCGATTGCGAAAGCGCCCACGGCCATGGCCGCTTCCATTTTGGCGGCACTGCGCGCGGGCAGCAGGTGCCCGGGTGTTTGCTGGATAGACATGGATGGCTCTGCTTGAATGGGTGCACGAAAGACAGTCGCCGATGCTACGCATGCGACCGTGAAGGTGTCTAGAACAGCCGCTTGTCCGAGAGTTCCAGGCCTGTGACTTCAGGTCGCGCCTGCCAGCCTTGACACCTGGGCAATAAAAGCCGCGATTTGATGCTGTCAATTGGCCAAACGACCCATAAACGCTGTTTGGCGTGATATTCTGCGCGCCGTTCTGGACAGGTCTCACCCTGGTCGTACATCCGTATACGTCCCGGCGGTGGGCTGTCGCCCAGATAGCTGAAGCCAATAATGATAAAAAGTCAGCGCAGAAGGGACAAAAGTGAGGTCGATACGTCGGCCTTGTGTGCCCACCCTACGGTCTGAAGATCTGAAGAGTCAGGGCGGTAGGGCGGATGGCGTTTTATCATAGGTGCTACTGATGTTTAAGAAAGTAAACACTGCCCTGCTGGGGCTGGCTTTGTCGATGGGGATCACGTCCGTTCACGCGGAAGAGGCAAAGAAAGTCGATGTGCTGCTGATCGGCGGCGGCATCATGAGTGCGACCCTGGGTGTGTGGCTCAACGAGCTGCAGCCGGACTGGTCGATGGAGATGGTCGAGCGCCTCGATGGCGTGGCCGAAGAAAGCTCCAACGGCTGGAACAACGCCGGCACCGGTCACTCGGCCCTGGCCGAGCTGAACTACACCCCGGAAGACAAGAACGGCAACGTTGAGATCCCGAAAGCGGTCGAGATCAACGAAGCGTTCCAGATCTCCCGTCAGTTCTGGTCCTGGCAGGTCCAGCAGGGCGTGCTGAAGAACCCGCGCTCGTTTATCAATTCCACTCCGCACATGAGCTTTGTGTGGGGCGATGACAACATCAAGTTCCTGAAAAAACGCTACGAAGCCCTGAAGGCGAGCCCGCTGTTTGCCGGCATGCAGTACTCCGAAGACCCGGCGCAGATCGCCAAGTGGGTTCCGCTGATGATGCAAGGGCGTGACCCGAGTCAGAAAATCGCGGCCACCTGGACTCCGATCGGCACCGACGTGAACTTTGGCGAGATCACCCGCCAGTTCGTTGCCCACCTGCAAACCACGCCGAAGTTCGACCTGAAACTGTCGAGCGAAGTGCAGGACATCACCAAGAACGCCGACGGCTCGTGGCGTGTGAGCTACAAAAACCTGAAAGACGGCACCAAGACCGAAACCGACGCCAAGTTCGTGTTCATCGGCGCGGGCGGCGGTGCACTGCACCTGCTGCAGAAGTCTGGCATACCTGAAGCCAAGGAATACGCAGGCTTCCCGGTTGGCGGCTCGTTCCTGGTGACCGATAACCCGGCCATCGCTGAACAGCACATGGCCAAGGCCTACGGTAAAGCTTCGGTTGGCGCACCGCCGATGTCGGTTCCGCACCTGGACACCCGCGTGCTGGACGGCAAGCGCGTGATCCTGTTTGGCCCATTCGCGACCTTCTCCACCAAGTTCCTGAAGGAAGGCTCGTACCTGGACCTGCTGACCAGCACCACCACCCACAACATCTGGCCAATGACCAAAGTCGGTATTCGTGAATACCCGCTGGTCGAGTACCTTGCCGGCCAACTGATGCTGTCGGACGACGACCGCTTCAAGGCGCTGCAGGAATACTTCCCGAACGCCAAGCAGTCCGACTGGCGCCTGTGGCAAGCCGGTCAGCGCGTGCAGATCATCAAGCGTGACGAAGAGCAGGGCGGCGTCCTGAAACTCGGCACCGAAGTGGTCAGCTCCGCCGACAACACCATCGCAGGCCTGTTGGGTGCATCGCCAGGCGCGTCCACCGCGGCTCCGATCATGCTGACCGTGCTGCAAAAAGTGTTCAAGGACAAGGTGGCCACTCCTGAGTGGCAGGCCAAACTGCACCAGATCGTACCGAGCTACGGCACCAAGCTGAACGACAGCCCTGAAGCGGTTGCCAAGGAATGGGCCTACACCGCCGGTGTCCTGCAACTGACGCCACCGCCAGCGATTCCGCAACTGGCGGCGCCAAAGGCCACCGAGGCTGCCAAGCCTGCGGCCGAGCCGAGCAAGCCAGCGTCTGACCTGGCGCTTTAAGCTGCTCAGCCACACGCACCGCTGAAGAAAAAGCCCGCTGAACCGGTGACGGTCAGCGGGCTTTTTTGTGGGTGACGTTCACACCTTGAAATGCCTGACCTGCTCATGCACGTGCAAGGCCAGTGCATTGCTGGTGTCGCACAGCAGGTAAAGATGCTGCAGTGCAAGGACGGGCAGGTCCGTCATCTGCATCAGCCCATCGCCCATGCGACTGGCCTCCATCAGGCCCACGGCCACGCCACTGCGTATACAGGCCTCGACCGCCGATGAATTGGGGCTTTCCAGCAGAAGTCGATGGTAAATTCCGTGGTCCTTCAGCGCCTGCAAGGCGGCCGCGCGATAAGGGCAGCCGGCGATGGGAACGGTCACGGGCAGCGGCGCGTTGGGCGGGCAATTGAAGTGCTGAGCGGCAACCCACAATGGCTGAACCTCGCCCAGGCGTTCACCCTGGGCCAGGGGCTGAGCGCTGACGGTGATCGCCAGGTCCAGCTGATTGGCCATGAACAGATTCAGCAGTTCGCCGCTGGTGCGAGCCTCGATCTCCAGTTCGAGCAAAGGGTTGTCGGCGATCAAGCGCGGCAGGAATGCCTGGATGAATGCGCTGGCATAGGTGTCCGGCACGCCAAGACGGATCTTGCCCTGCATGCGCTGTGGCATCAGCGAGATCAACAGGCGGTCATGGCTCTTGAGAAACTCGGTGGTGTCGCCCAGCAGTTTTGTGCCGTACAGCGTCAGTTCCACGCCCTGATTATTGCGACTGAACAGGCGTTGGCCCACCTGGTCCTCCAGCTTCTGAATCTGTGTGGTCACGGTTGAGGCACTGCGGTGCACATGTTCGGCCGCCTCGTTGAAGCGACGAAAACGGGCCACAGCGTGAAAGGTGCGCAACAGCTCGATGTTCAATTGTCTGGGCATAATTCGTCTTTTACGGATTAGTTGTGCGGTTAATTTCAATATACACAATCATTGGTTGCTCATAGCCTTGGCGTCAATGCACAGATGCTGGAGGCTATATGAAGTGCTCACCCTTGGGCCTGCTGTTGTTACAAGGCGCGTTTGTCCTGTCGTGGAGCTCAGGCTACATCGGCGCCAAGCTGGGCACGCAGGGCGGCGGGGCGTTCAACCTGCTGTTCTGGCGCTTCTTGTTGGTGTCGGTGTGCCTGGGGTTGTTTCTGAATGTCAGGTTGATGAGCGTTTCCTGGGCGCAGATTCGCCATTACGCGGTGATCGGTTTCCTTTCCCAGTTTGCTTACCTGAGCTGCCTCTACGTGGCGATCCAGAATGGCTTGCCCCCCGGCATTGCGGCCATCATCGCCGCGCTGCAGCCGCTGATGACGGCGGCGCTGTCCACTGGCAGCGCTGTCGAGCGCAGTGGCGGCTGGCAGTGGCTTGGGCTGTTGATCAGTTTTGTCGGCGTGGCGATCGTGATCGCCGGGCAGTACGGCCAGAGTGGGCAAGGCGTTGGCCTGGTCATGTATCTGTTGCCATTGGCGGCGGCACTGGGGCTGACACTGGCCACACTCTATGAGCGCCGCTCGCTGCAAAAAAACGACGCGGGCCTGGTGTTGCCGCTGTTTATCCAATCGCTGCTGACCTTGATCGGTTTCACTGGCGCGGTGCTCTACACAGACACCCTGAGCATTCCCCGCGACCCGAATGTGCTGATTTCGATTGTCTGGCTGACCGTGTTCTCCACCTTTGTCGCTTACCTGAGCTTGTGGATGCTGTTGCGTGTGATGACCGCAACCCGGGTAGCGGCGCTGGTCTATCTGGAACCACCGGTGACGCTGGTGTGGGCGGCATTGATGTTCGGCGACGTGATCCATGGGGCGACCTATGCGGGTATGGCCGTGGTCGTCGCGGGTTTACTGCTGGTGCGTGTGAAACGACCGGCAGTCGCATGCACCTCGTAAGGCGCGCGGGTTCAGCAAGCTGACAGACACATCCTGTTAAAAAATACCCAGGGCCATGCAGGAGCGTGGTTGCAGCAAAGGGGGATTTTTACCATTGCAGGGTGCAAGCGCCCGAGGGTTTCGTATGTTGTTACGTTATGCGGCATTGGCGGCAGTGGTCGTCGCGGCGTCTGGATGTGTGCAGGAGCGCGTGGTGCATGAGCGTGTTCCGATGCAGCGGGACTACGTTGAAGTGGTCGCGCCACAACCGCCGCCGGTGCAGGTGATCGAGGTCGAGCCGGCGCCACGTTATGGCTATGTATGGTCGCGCGGTTACTGGCGTTGGGCGGGCGGGCGGTATGTCGCGGTGCACGGCCATTGGGAGCCGGTTCGCGAGGGTTATCGCTATGTGCATCCCCATTGGGTGCAGCACAGCGATGGTTTCCATTGGCAAGTGGGTGGCTGGGTACGCTGAGCCTGGTTAAATCGGCTTTTGGGTGCCCAGGAGCCGAATCTCTCGCAGCAAAGCCGCACCGAGTTGATCGGTGCCCAATTCCCGATACCCCACCGCCTTGACCTCGCCGTTTTCCTCCGCCTGGATGATGATCACCGGTGTTTCCTTGCCCGATGCTTCGTCCACATGCATCGCGTACTGCGGAATTTTCAGCTCTATCGGCGTACCTGCCGCCTTGCCCTTCACGTTGATCAGGAACGCCGCGCACCCACTGTCCACATCCTCACTGGTGGCCGGGCGGCCGCTGACGAAGCAGCTCTGCGGCAGGTCGGGCCAAGCGATGGCATCACCCAAGGCGAGTGCAGGCAGTAGGGTCATGGCTGTGAGCAAAAATGTGCGCACGTTCGGTGTTCTCTTGATCAAAAGGGCAGTCGATTTTTACCAAAGCTTTGCCGTCAGCCGCAACGCCGTGGCTCAGCCCAGTCGTTTCATGCCCGTCGTTTTGGCGGCGTCGAGGTCGAAGGTGGCGGTGTATTCGCAGCCGGCTGCGTGGGCGCAACGCTCGATCAGGCAGTCCGCGAAGTCGGCCTTGCTGGCGATGAACTTGCGCAGTGCCTTCCATACGATATCGGCGTGTTCGATGGTCAGTTCACGGGTGTGCAGCAGGGTTTCCAGCACCAGCACCACGTCAGCCTTGGCCGATTGGTAGCAGGACTGCAGGACCCACACCAATTCGACGATGGACACCACGCTGACAAAACCCGGCGACGCAGCAGTCAGCGATTCGATCAGGTGCGATGCCCTGGCCGATTGAACCGCATCGTCCTGGGTGACGTAGCGCACCAGCACATTGGTATCCAGACCGATCATCGCGCTTTTGCTCCCCGGTCCGCGATGGCCTGGTTCATGTCCTCGATGGACACCGCTCTGGCAGGCTTGCGGATCAATCCCTTGAGGTCCTTGACGGTTTTGCTCGCGGCAATCATGGAAAACTTGCCGTCCTCCAGTTCGACGAATTCCACCCGGTCGCCCGTTTCCAGGCCCAGAGCCGTCCTGACCTGGACAGGAATGGTGATTTGCCCTTTCGACGTAAGTGTGGCGGTTGCCATGGTTAATACCTCCAACATAATGCTCCTTACCCTAGGGTAAGGAGTGTTGAAGGACAAGACCCGTTGGTCCATAGAATGCTCGCAAAAGTGAGTTGGAATAGGAAAACCCTAGTCCGAACGCACGATCCTCACACGCTCGCCCATGCACCAAAGCGCTACAAACTATGACCAACCGCCCCCCCGGGATTTATTGCACCACGCGATAACACGGCACATAGGCTGCGCCGCCCGGCAGTTTCATCCGGTGCTGGGCCACGAATGCCTTCAACAGCTCATCCAGCGGTTTCATGATCGCCGGGTCGCCATGAATTTCGTAAGGACCGTTTTCCTCGATCAGGCGAATGCCCTTGTCCTTCACGTTGCCCGCCACGATCCCCGAGAACGCACGACGCAGGTTGGCCGCCAACTCATGGGGAGCCAGCGCATGGCTCAACTGCAGGCTGGCCATGTTTTCGTGGGTGGGATCGAACGGACGCTGGAACCCCTCGTCAATCTTGAGCAGCCAGTTGAAGTGAAATGCATCGTTGCGCTCGCGACGGAACTGCTTCACCGCCTTGAGGCCGGCGGTCATCTGGCGCGCCACTTCGGCCGGATCGTCGATGATGATCTGGTAGTGCTGTTGCGCCGCTTCACCCAGGGTGGCGCCGACGAACGCATGCAGTTGTTCCAGATAAGGCGCCGCGTGTTTGGGCCCGGTCAGTACTACCGGGAACGGCACGTCACGGTTGTCCGGGTGCATCAGAATGCCCAGCAGGTACAGGAACTCTTCGGCCGTGCCCGCGCCGCCCGGGAAGATGATGATGCCGTGGCCCACGCGGACGAAGGCTTCCAGGCGCTTTTCGATGTCCGGCAGGATCACCAGTTCGTTGACGATGGGGTTGGGTGCCTCGGCGGCGATGATGCCAGGCTCCGTCAAGCCCAGGTAGCGCCCGCCGGTGATGCGTTGTTTGGCGTGGGAAATGGTCGCGCCCTTCATCGGCCCTTTCATTACGCCGGGGCCGCAGCCGGTGCATACGTCGAGGCTGCGCAGGCCCAGTTCGTGGCCGACTTTCTTGGTGTATTTGTATTCTTCGGTGTTGATCGAGTGCCCGCCCCAGCACACCACGATTTTCGGCTCGACGCCCGGGCGCAGCGTACGGGCGTTGCGCAGCAGGTGGAACACGTAGTCGGTGATGCCTTGGGAGTCGCTCAGGTCGATGCGCTGGCTGTCGAGTTCGTTCTCGGTGTAGACGATGTCGCGCAAGGCGCTGAACAGCATCTCGCGGGTGCTGGCGATCATTTCGCCGTCGACGAATGCATCCGCAGGCGCGTTCAACAATTCGAGGCGCACGCCGCGGTCCTGCTGATGGATACGCACTTCAAAGTCTTTGTACGCGTCAAGAATGGTCTTGGCGTTGTCGATGTGCGCGCCGGTGTTGAGGATGGCCAGGGCGCACTGGCGGAACAGGGTGTAGATGCTGCCGGTTCCGGCGGCGCTCAGTTGCTGGACTTCACGTTGGGAGAGGGTTTCGAGGCTGCCCTTGGGGCTGACGGAGGCGTTGATGACGTGACGTTGGGGCATTCTGATTCCTTGAAAGCACAGCCACCGCATCCTGTGCGAAGCGATGGCTTGAGAAGGGTGGGCGCCGTTGACGGCGCGCGAGCCGAATATTTACCTCAGGCGCAAGGCCAAGCGCAAATACCGTCCGCCCCCATCATGCCGCAGAACCTACTGAATCAGCTTCCAGTTTTTGTAGAAAACCCGACGCAGGGTAAAGACGAGGCCGGCAAAACCGGCGATCACGGCGTTAAGCACCGAAGGCAGCAAGGTCGGTCGCACAATGTCGATAAACAGGCAGTAACGCTTTGCGTCGTTCTTGTTGAAGGAGGCGTGCATCAGCGTGTCATCGAAAATGAACAGTGGGTCGTCGTGCCAATAGTGTTTGTGTTTGCCGACCTGGATGTACACGCCTTCGTGGTGCGGTGCCGGCGCCATGTTGTAGAGCACGCGAAACATCATGCGCAGCGGGCCGAAGTGAAACGAGGTGGAGCGGTTTTCGTTGAACACCGATACGCCGATGGTTTTCACGAACGGCAGCTTCTTGCGCAGTTGCGGAATATCCAGCGTGGTTTCGATCGGGCGGCCGTACCACTGGAAAAACAGCATGCCGCGCTTTTTCTCGGCCATGCGCGTATCCAGGTAGCCGATGATTTCATCCTTGTGGGCCATGGCGTCGTCGATCACCTGTTGCAGGTCATCGCGCCACGCCGGCGGCAGGTCATGCATCGTATAAACATGGCGATTGCGGCGGCTCAGCAGGTCGAGCAGGGTGTTGAACGGTGCCAGCACCCAGGTGTTGCGTCCGTTTCCGATGAAATATTTCTTGATGGTGTCGCGGTCGTACAGGCCGTTGCGCAGGAAGTCATACACACCGCACACCAGCACCAGCCCAAGGAACACCGCCGAGGTCAGCGGGAACAGACCAATGATCAGCAGCACGCCTGCCACCCAGGCGAGCGACACGGCTCTTTTACGTAAAACGGACTTGCTCATCAAACTCAGCTCCAGCTGGACGCCATTCGACAGGTCCGGATCCCTGGCTGCGAGTGGTGGATTTTGAAACATATTGAAACAATCCGTTCATGATAAAGGCGTTCTACCGATTACGGGCGTTTTAAATAGAGGGGAATTGTGAAGATCCCGTTCAGGATTTAACCCTAGCCGTACTTGGCAGGCCGTGCGGATTGGATTTTGTAAACGGAAGATTTGCGACTATCGTGACGCTTCGGTTTTTTGGGCGTCATAGACCGGTACGATTAAGCTGAATGGCCACCATTGGCCTTCGGCACCTTGGAAGAGGCAGAATTTTTATGATCATCAAACCGCGGGTTCGTGGCTTTATCTGTGTGACCGCTCACCCTGTTGGCTGTGAAGCGAACGTCAAAGAGCAGATCGACTACGTGACTCAACACGGCGTCATCGAGGGCGGTGCCAAGAAGGTGCTGGTACTCGGCGCTTCCACGGGCTACGGCCTGGCCGCGCGCATCAGTGCTGCGTTTGGCTGTGGCGCCGACACCCTGGGCGTGTTTTTTGAGAAAGAAGGCGAAGAGGGCAAACTCAGTTCCGCCGGTTGGTACAACAGCGCTGCGTTCGAGAAGTTTGCCGTCGAGAAAGGCCTGTACGCCAAGAGCATCAACGGCGACGCATTCTCCGACGAGATCAAGCGCCTGACCATCGACACCATCAAAAAAGACCTGGGCAAGATCGACCTCGTGGTCTACAGCCTGGCCGCGCCGCGCCGTACCGATCCGCAGGGCGTGGTGCACACCTCCACCCTCAAGCCGATCGGCAAGGCCGTGACCCTGCGCGGCATCAACACCGACAAGGGCGTCGTGGTCGACACCACCCTTGAGCCGGCCACCCAGGAAGAAATCGACGGCACCGTGAAAGTCATGGGCGGCGAAGACTGGCAGCTGTGGATCGACGCCCTGCGCGACGCCGACGTACTGGCCGAAGGCGCCAAGACCACCGCGTTCACCTACCTCGGCGAGAAACTGACCCAGGACATCTACTGGAACGGTTCCATCGGTGAAGCCAAGAAAGACCTCGATAAAAAAGTGCTGACCTTGCGCGACAACCTCGCGGCACTCAAGGGCGACGCCCGTGTGTCGGTGCTCAAGGCCGTGGTCACCCAGGCCAGCTCGGCGATCCCGATCATGCCGCTGTACCTGTCGCTGCTGTTCAAGGTGATGAAAGAGCAGGGCACCCACGAAGGCTGCATCGAGCAGGTCTATGGCCTGTTCAAGGACAGCCTGTACGGCAGCGAGCCTAAGCTGGATGCCGACGGCCGTCTGCGCGCCGACCTGGCCGAGCTGGAACCCAAGGTCCAGGACGCCGTGGCCGCACTGTGGAACCAGGTGACCGACGACAACGTCAACGAGATCAGCGATTTTGCTGGCTACAAGGCTGAGTTCCTGCGCTTGTTCGGTTTTGAAGTCGATGGCGTGGACTACGATGCCGACGTGAACCCGACCGTGAAGATCAACGGCCTGATCCAGGCCTGAGACACGGTTTAAAACAATGTGGGAGGGGGCTTGCTCCCGATAGCGATGTGTCAACCAAAGATAAATTGACTGACACTCCGCCATCGGAGCAAGCCCCCTCTTCATTTGCGTTGCGGGTGTTTTTCAGAAACATCCTACGTGCCGACGCGCAGCTCCCGCCTGACAAACTCTGCCAGACTCCTTGGGCTATCACGCCATGCCAACGGAGGATCTGATGACGATTCGTGCAGTAGTTTTCGATTTCGGCGGTGTCCTGTTCGACTGGAGCCCGCTGCACCTGTACCGCAAGCTGATTGCCGACGACCATGAGCGCCAGTGGTTCCTGGACACCATCTGCACCCAGGCCTGGAACACCGAGCAGGACGCTGGCCGCCCCCTGGCCGAGGCCACCCGCACACTGGTTGACCAATACCCGCACCATGAAACCCTGATCCGCGCTTACTACGACCGCTGGCACGAAATGCTGCGTGGCCCATTGCCCGAAGGTGTGGCGATTCTCAAGGCCTTGCACGCCGTCAATATGCCGCTGTTCGGGCTTACCAACTGGTCCGCTGAAACCTTCCCCTACGCCCGCGCCAACTACCCGTTCCTGCAATGTCTGCGCGATATTGTCGTGTCCGGCGAGTTGAAGCTGATCAAGCCCGATCCCGCGATCTATCACGCCAGCCTTGACCAGGTGCGCGCCCATTTGCCGGATATCCAGGCAGGGGAAGTGGTGTTTATCGATGACGTGGCAGGCAATGTCGAGGCCGCCATCGCGCTGGGCTGGCAGGGTATTCATCATGTGTCAGCCGAGCGCACTGCCGCACAGTTGCGTGGGTTGGGTGTGGGCTTTTAGCGGGCGAACTGTTCCATTACGAAGTCGACGAAGGCGCGCAGCTTTGGCAAGCGGTAGCGGTCCTGGCGATACACCAGGTGCATGGGGCGGCTGGGCAGTTGGTAGGTGGGCAGCAAGGCCACCAGCTTGCCGGCTTCCAGGTCCGGCCGCACCAGCGCATCGGGCAACATGACGATCCCCATGCCGTGTACGGCCGCCTGACGCAGGCCTTGTGAGCTGTTGAGGGTCAGCGAGCCGGACACCTCGACCTCGATTTCCCCTTCGGCGCCGGTCATGCGCCAGAGTTTGTCGGCGTTGCGCCAATCGTCAGCGGCGGGGTAGGCGAAGGCGAGGCAGTCGTGTTGCCGCAGGTCTTCGGGTGTCTGCGGGGTGCCCTGGCGTGCCAGGTAATCCGGTGATGCGCACAGGGTGATGGTGTAGTCCTGCAATGGGCGAGCGATGAGGCCGGGTGTTTCCAGTTCACCCAGGCGGATGGCGACGTCGAAGCCGCTGTCGATCAGGTCCATACGCTCATTGCTGAGCACCACATACAGCTTGATCAGCGGGTAGCGGCGGGAGAACTCACTCAGCGCCGGCGCGAGGCGCTCGGTGCCGAAGGCCGGCGGTGCGGTGATGCGCAAGGTGCCCTTGGGAGTCTCGCTGTGGGCCTGTTCGGCCAGGTGCTCGGAGTCGGCCACCAGCCCCAGCACTTCCAGGCAGCGCTGGTAATACTGGCCGCCGAACTCCGTGAGGCTTTGCTTGCGCGTGGTGCGCTTGAGCAGGCTCACGCCCAGGCGCTGTTCCAACGCGCGCAGGTGGTTGCCGACCATGGTGGTCGACAGGCCGCACGCCTGGGCGGCGGCGGTCATGCTGCCGCTTTCGACCACCTTCACGTACACCGACATTGCCTGGAACACATCCATTATCAAGCCTTGCTTTAAAGTCATTGCACAAAAGCGGAGTTTATCCAGCTGAGGTGGCTAACGATACTTCAAGCCACCCCAACAAGACACTGGAGCCCGCTACCATGACCGCCGCCTGCCTGATGAGCACTTATCAACCCCTGGCCCTGAGCTTCACCCGTGGCCTTGGCACACGCCTGTGGGATCAGCAGGGCCGTGAATACCTGGACGCAGTGGCGGGCGTGGCGGTGACCAATGTCGGGCACTCCCACCCCAAACTGGTGAGCGCCATCAGCGAACAGGCAGGGCTGTTGTTGCACACCTCCAACCTCTACAGCATCGACTGGCAACAGCGTTTGGCCCTGCGGCTGACGCAGTTGTCCGGTTTGGACCGGGCGTTTTTCAACAACTCCGGTGCCGAGGCCAACGAGACGGCACTCAAGCTTGCCCGCCTGCATGGCTGGAAAAAAGGCATCGAGCAGCCGTTGGTGGTGGTGATGGAAAACGCCTTTCACGGCCGCACCCTCGGCACCATGGCGGCCAGTGACGGGCCTTCCGTGCGCCTGGGGTTTCAGCGTCTGCCGGGAGATTTCATCAAGGTCGGCTTTGGTGACCTGCACGCCCTGGATGCGATCACCGTGCAATGGGGCACGCGCATCGCGGCGGTTTTGCTGGAACCGATCCAGGGCGAAAGCGGTGTGCTGATAGCGCCGCCGGGTTATCTGAAAGCCCTGCGCGACCACTGCACACGCCACGGCTGGCTGATGATGCTCGACGAGATCCAGACCGGCATCGGCCGCACCGGCACCTGGTTTGCCTTTGAGCATGAAGGCATCGTGCCGGACGTGATGACTCTGGCCAAGGGCCTCGGCAATGGCGTGCCCATCGGCGCCTGCCTGGCCAAGGCCTCGGTCGCTCAATTGTTCACGCCGGGCAGTCACGGCAGCACCTTTGGTGGCAACCCGCTGGCTTGCCGTGTGGGTTGCACGGTGCTGGACATCATCGAAGAGCAAGGTCTGCTGCACAACGCGGCGCGCCAGGGCGAACACCTGCTGGCGCGGTTACGTATGGAGTTGGACGAGTGCCCGCAGGTGGTGGCAATTCGCGGTAAAGGCTTGATGATCGGTATCGAACTGGCCAGTCCCTATCGTGACCTGGCCCGGCGCGCCGCTCATGAACATGGGCTGCTAATCAACGTGACCCGGGGCAAGATCATCCGTCTGTTGCCTCCGTTGACCCTGGACGGCAAGGAAGTGGAAATGATCGTGCGGGCCATCACCCGACTGCTGAACTGAAAAAATGCAGTCTCACTGTGGGAGGCAGCAATTCCCCTCCCACAGGGGAGCAGCGTGACGCTCAAAGGTCGGCGCCATTGAGCCACTCCTGATTCAGCGTGTCGGTGTCTCCCAGGTACTCCAGCAACCACGTCATGGCCGGCGACACTCTGTTCTGCGCCCAGGCCACGCACGACGGGCTGGCGGGGAAGGGCCGGTGCAGGTGCAGCGCCATCAACTCGCCACGCTCGATCCACGGCAACACCTGATGCGCCGGTGCCATGCCCACGCACAGACCGTCGCGCAGGCAGTCGATGGCCGAGGCCCAGTTGGGCACCACCAGCCGCCGTTGGTTGTCCAGGGTCCATGTGTCGCGCTTGGGCAGGTTGCGAGAGGTGTCGGTCATGCACAGGGAGGCGAACGGGCGCAATTGGTCGTCGCTGAGCAAACCCTCCACTGCCGCCAACGGATGCCTGGCACTGACCACGCACAGCCAGTTCATGAGGCCCATGTCACGAAAGGTGAAATGGCTGGCCACCGGCACCGCGCTGGTCGCGCCGATCACAAGATCGGTGCGCTCATCGGCGAGGGCGTCCCACACGCCGTTGTACACCTCGTATTCCAGCAGCAACTCCACCTCGGGAAACTGCCGGTAGAAATCCACGACCAACTGCCGACAGCGCTGCGGTTTGACGATGGAGTCCACCGCCACCTTCAACTGACCGCTCCAGCCATTGGCCACCTGCTGGCACAGGCGCCGGGTGCCGAGCATTTTTTTCATCACGCCACGGGCTTCATCGATAAACAGACGGCCCGCGGGAGTCAGCTCCACATCCCGGTGGCGGCGGATGAACAGCGGCACCGCCAGCCATTCTTCAAGCTGGCGCACGGTGTAGCTGATAGCCGATGGCACACGGTGCAGCTCCTGGGCAGCGGCACTGAAACTGCCATGGCGCGCCACGGCATCCACCACATCCAGCGAATATTCGGACCACATGAGTGACTGCCTTCAAAATAGTTGATAGGAGTTTCCAATTATTCTCGCTTCACACAGGATTTGTCAGCTTCATAATGGGCGCCATCCAGCAAATAGTTTGATGGCAAGGTTAAAAAGGCTTCAATGAAAAATTCGTTTGGTTTTATCGGCTATTTGGCGGGGCTGAGCATGCTCGGTTATCTCGCCATGGACATGTACTTGCCGGCGTTTGGCGCCATGGGCGAGCAGCTGCAGATCGGCGCGGGCGCAGTGGGCGCCAGCCTGAGTGTTTTTCTCGCAGGTTTTGCCGTGGGCCAGTTGCTGTGGGGGCCGCTGTCGGACCGCCTGGGGCGCAAGCCGATCCTGCTGGCAGGCCTGAGCCTGTTCGTGCTGGGTTGTGCCGGGATGTTCTGGGTCGAAACTGCGCCGCAGTTGCTGGCCTTGCGTTTCATTCAGGCGATTGGCGTGTGTGCAGCGGCCGTGAGCTGGCAGGCGCTGGTGATCGACCGCTACCCGGCCGCCAAGGCCCATCGTGTGTTCGCCAGCATCATGCCGCTGATGTCGCTGTCGCCGGCCCTCGCGCCGCTGTTGGGGGCGATGGTGTTGAACCACTTCGGCTGGCAGGCGATTTTCGCCGTGTTGCTCGGGGTGTCGCTGTTGCTGCTGCTGCCCACCTTGTTCCTGCGCAGCTTGCCGAACCCCCCTGCAGACAAACCGGCAGCACGCCTCAGCTACGGGCAGTTGCTCACCTCGCGAGTGTTCACCGGCAATGTGATGATTTTTGCCGCGTGCTCTGCGAGCTTCTTCGCCTGGCTCACCGCTTCGCCGTTCATCCTCGGGGGCATGGGCTACAGCCCCAGCGATATTGGCCTGAGCTATGTGGTGCCGACGCTGGCCTTCCTGATCGGCGGCTACAGTTGCCGCAGTGCCCTGCGGCATGTTGAGGGCAAGGCGTTGCTGCCGTGGCTGCTGGTGGCGTACTGCATCAGCATGATGGCGCTGTACCTGGTTGCCACCTTTACCGCCCCGACCCTCACCACCTTGCTGATTCCCTTTTGCCTCATGGCGTTGGTCAACGGTGCGAGCTACCCCATCGTAGTGGCGAATGCGCTGATGCCGTTCGCGGAGAACTCCGGCAAAGCAGCAGCGCTGCAAAACACGTTGCAGCTGGGGTTGTGCTTTCTCGGCAGCCTGCTGGTGTCGTCGAGGCTCGACCAGCCGCTCATGATCACCGTAGGCGTGATGCTGGCAACCGCACCGGTGGCGGTGTTGGGTTATTGGCTGGCGCGGCCGAGGGCTGAGTGCGGCACGCTGGCGAGTGAGATGTCCGATTGATTGTATACAACTCTATGGACATATAACCTTTACATTGCATACAGTGGTCTCACAACAAAAACAGAGACCTTCTCACCATGACTACCCCGAAGGCATCACCGCAGCGGCCAGAAGATGAGAATCTGGGCGTTGCCGCCAACCTGGCTTACGGCCTGCAGCATGTGTTGACCATGTATGGCGGCATCGTTGCCGTGCCTCTGATCGTCGGCCAGGCGGCCGGTTTGGCGCCGGCACAGATCGGCCTGCTGATCGCCGCATCTCTGTTTGCCGGTGGCTTGGCGACCCTGTTGCAGACCCTTGGCGTGCCGTTTTTCGGCTGCCAGTTGCCACTGGTGCAGGGCGTGTCGTTCGCGGGCGTGGCAACCATGGTGGCGATTGTCGGCGACGACGGTGCGGCGGGGCTGCCGGCAGTTCTCGGGGCGGTGATGGCCGCGTCATTTATCGGCCTGCTGATCACCCCCGTATTCTCGCGGATCACCCGTTTTTTCCCGCCGCTGGTGACCGGCATCGTGATCACCACCATCGGCCTGACCTTGATGCCCGTGGCTGCGCGCTGGGCCATGGGCGGCAACAGTCATGCGGCGGACTTTGGCAGCGTGTCGAATATCGGACTGGCCGCGCTCACGCTGGTATTGGTGCTGCTGCTTAGCAAGATCGGCAGCGCGGCCCTCTCACGGTTGTCGATCCTGCTGGCAATGGTGATCGGTACCGTGATCGCAGTGGTGCTCGGCATGGCGGACTTTTCCGGCGTTACCCAGGGGCCGATGTTCGGTTTTCCCGCCCCCTTGCACTTCGGCATGCCCACTTTTCAGGTGGCCGCGATCATTTCCATGTGCATCGTGGTGATGGTGACGCTGGTGGAAACGTCGGCGGACATCCTGGCGGTGGGTGAGATCATCGACACCCGGGTCGACTCAAAACGCCTGGGTAATGGGTTGCGCGCCGATATGCTGTCAAGCCTGTTCGCGCCGATCTTTGGCTCGTTCACCCAAAGCGCGTTCGCCCAGAATGTCGGGCTGGTGGCCGTCACCGGAGTGAAGAGCCGGTTTGTGGTGGCCACGGGTGGGGCGTTCCTGGTGATTCTTGGCCTGCTGCCGTTCATGGGCCGGGTGATTGCCGCCGTGCCCACGTCGGTGCTGGGCGGCGCGGGCATCGTGTTGTTCGGCACCGTGGCGGCCAGCGGTATTCGCACGTTGTCGAAGGTGGATTACCGCAACAACATGAACCTGATCATCGTCGCCACTTCCATCGGTTTTGGCATGATTCCGATTGCCGCGCCGAGTTTCTACGACCAGTTTCCCGGCTGGTTCGCAACCATTTTCCATTCAGGGATAAGCTCGTCGGCGATCATGGCGATCGTGCTGAACCTGGCGTTCAATCACTTCACCGTCGGCAACTCGGACCAGCAGTCAGTGTTCGTGGCCGGCACCGAGCGCAGGCTGTGCTTTCACGATGTGGCGGCGTTGCGTGATGGCGATTATTTTCGCGGCGGCAAGCTGTTTGATGCCGAGGGGAAGGAGGTTCCGTTGTTGGCCGACATTCCAGGGAAAACAGCGAAACCTGAAGTCACTGAGGTCTGAATGTGAGAGGGGGACAGCCCCTCTCGCACCACCTGTTCAACCGGCCTTGAGTTCACCGTGCCGCGCCGAACACACCTCATCCAGAAACTTCACCACCGTGCCCATGCACGCCTGGCGTTCTTCTACATGGGGCATGTGGCTGGAGTCTTCAAACAGTGCCCAGCGCACATCGGCGATCTCATCCAGGAACGGCTTGACCACCAGCGGTGTGGCCTCATCGTGCCGCCCGGAGATCACCAGCGTCGGCACGTTGATCGCCGACAGCCGACCGATCACGTTCCAGTCCTTCAAGCTGCCGATCACATGGAACTCGGTCGGGCCGCTCATGGCGTGGTACACCGTTGGATCGGCGTCGACCTGGGCGAAGGTGCGTGCCACTTCTTCGGGCCACGGGTTGACCCGACACACATGCTGGTCATAGAAAATTCGTGAAGCGGCGAGGTATTCCGGGTCCTGATAGGTGCCGGCTGCTTCGTGCTTGAGCAGGGTTTCATCGACGCCTTCGGGCAATAATTTGCGCAGGCGGTTGGCTTCGCTGACCCAGGTGCGCATGCAGGTGGGCGAGTTGGCCGGGATGAAGGCGCGCAGGCCCTTGGGTTGCGCAATGGCGTGTTCGCTGCCGAGCATACCGCCCCAGGATTGCCCGAGGATTGCGTAGTCATTGCTGATTTGCAGGTGGTCCAGCAGGTTGTTCAACTCGTCGAGGAACAGGCCGACGGTCCAGAAGGCGGCGGGTTTGTCGGGCAGGTGGGTGGAGCGGCCGTTGCCCAGCTGGTCGTAGTGGATGACGGCGTGGCCGCTGGCGGCGACGTCCTTGAACGCGTCGACGTAATCATGGGTGCAGCCGGGACCGCCGTGAATGATGACCAGCGGCGTGCGCCCGGTGCTCAGGTCGCCGGTGACGCGGTACCAGGTCTGGTAGGCGCCGAAGGCCGCGTAGCCTTCGCGGATTTTGTCGATGAATTCCATTTCGTACCCTGCTCTGAAAAAAAAGGATCAGGGCTACGATAATTGGCCTGGGCGATTCAGGTAACTAGCAAAACAGCTAGGTTTTGCCGAGTTTCAGTCTTCCAGTAGCCGGTAATGGCTGGCACGCACCACCGCCTGCACGCGGTTCCTGGCCCCCAGCTTGTGCATCGCCGAGGCCAGGTGCAGGGTGACCACCGCCAGCGAGCGGCTCAATTGCGCAGCGATTTCGGCGGCGGTCATGCCCTCGGCGGCCCATTTGAGGCACTCGCGTTCGCGTTTGGTCAGGTGAATATGCGGGTAGGTGCGCAGTTCTTTGCTGAACAGCGGGTAGGCCGCTTCCTGCAAGGCGTGGGTAATGAGGCTGAAGTCCGGCAGCGTCTGCCGGGCATCCTGCAGCACCGCGCCGGCCTTGCCGGTGCGCAGGCCGGTCAGCGAAGCAAAGCCGCCGCGCGGCAAGTGGATGGGCACGCTGACGCCGCAGGTCAGTTGCTGGTCGTGCAGGTAGGAGGATACCGGGGCGTGGCAGGGATCGATGATGGTTTGCAGTGCGGTTTCGGCCTTGGCTTCGTAGGACCAGACAAACGGCGACACCGTGCGCAAGGCCAGGTGTTGCACTGGATCGATCTGGTAAAACCCTTCGCCGCACCACAAGGCATGCCAGTCGGGCGGTGTGTTGCGCAGCTCCAGCACCGAGGGAGTGATCAGGCTGCCGTCGTGATCGATCGGCACCGGGGTGTAGTCGTACACCAGCGCATCGAAACCCAATTGCTGGGCAAGAACAAACGTATTGTCCATCTGCTCATCCAGGCTCCTGCCCGGCATCAGACGATTGTTGAAGGCAGTTAGCTTGGCCAGCATCCGTTCTGCTCCCGAATTCATTTGAATCTCGACTTGCGGCAAGTAGAATGCCACGCCCCGGCGAAGGACTGCCAGACCAAACCTATAAGAAATACTAGGTTATGGACACGCGGCATCCTCGGTAGTGTTGGCCTGATCAGCGGCCACTGCCAGCCAGGCCGATACCACACAAGGAATGTACGCATGTGGCGTGAAATTGCCCCCGACCAGCAGTACAACGTGCAAGTCGACGGCCACAACCTCGTGGTCTACAGCTTTGGCGAAGGCGATGAGGTGTTGCTGTGCCTCAACGGCGGCCCGGGCCTGCCATGTGACTACTTGCGCGACGCCCATGGCTGGCTCAAGGACCATAACCTGCGAGTGGTTGCATTCGACCAGCTTGGTACGGGCGCTTCTGCCAGACCCACCGACGTCTCCTTGTGGGAAATCGGCCGTTATGTCGAAGAAGTTGAAACCGTACGCCAAGCCCTGGGCCTGGGCCGCGTGCATATGCTCGGCCATTCCTGGGGCGGCTGGCTCGGCATCGAATACGCCATTCATTACCCGCACGCGCTGAAAAGCCTGATCCTGGAAAATACCGTCGGCGACATCCCGCACCTGTCCCAGGAGCTGCAACGCCTGCGTGGCGCCCTGGGCAGTGAGACTGTGGCGATGATGCAGCGCCACGAAGCCATGGGCACCCTGGACCATCCGCAATACCAGGCCGCAATCACCTTGCTCAACTATCGCCATGTGTGTCGCCTGGACGAGTGGCCGGAGCCGGTCAAACGCTCCCTCGGCGACTGGAACATGGGGCCCTACGAAACCATGCAGGGCCCCAACGAATTCCTCTACATCGGCAACCTCAAGGACTGGAACCGTCTTGAGGAGATGGCCGCGTTCAGCATGCCGATTCTGATCACCACCGGCCAGCACGACGAACTCACGCCGGCCTGCGCACTGCGCATGAAACTGGCAGCCCGGCATGCCGAGTTGCATGTGTTCCCCAACAGCAGCCATATGCCGTTCTACGAAGAACCCCAGGCGTATTTTCCGGTGCTGCTGGACTTTCTCGCGCGTCATCGAGGCTGACGAATGAACCTTGCGCGCTACCGTTTCGTGCTGTCCCGGCCGCTGCAATTGCTGCCGGTGCTGTTTGGCATCAGCCTGATCACCTTTGTGCTGGTGCGCTCGATTCCCGGCGACCCGGCGCGGGCCTTGCTCGGTTCGCGCAGCACGCCGGATGCGTTGCTGAAGATTCGCGCGCAATTCGGCCTCGACCAGCCGCTGTGGCTGCAATATTTCTACTTCCTGAAGAACCTGCTCAAGGGCGACCTCGGCCAGTCGCTGCTGTACAAGGTTGACGCCCTGAAGCTGATCGTGACCCGCATCGAGCCGACCCTGGTGCTGGTGCTCGGCAGCGTGCTGCTGGCGCTGCTGATCGCGGTGCCGCTGGCCACGGTGGCGGCACGCCGCAAAGGTGGCTGGGCGGATAACCTGATCCGCGTGTTCACCACCCTCGGCCTGGGCATGCCGGCGTTCTGGCTGGGCCTGATGCTGATTCTTGTGCTGAGCGTGCAATGGGGCCTGTTCCCGGTGTCCGGTTACGGTCGGACCTGGCAGGACAAGGCGCACCACATGGTGCTGCCGTGCCTGACCATTGCCCTGGCGCTCTCGGCGGTGCTGGTGCGCAACCTGCGGGCGAGCATGCTAATGGAGTTGCAGGCCGACCATGTCACCGCCGCCCGTGCCCGTGGGCTGTCGGAAGCGGCGGTGTTTCGTCGGCATGTGCTGCCCAATTCCCTGGTGCCGGCGGTCAACCTGCTGGCGGTGAATATCGGCTGGTTGATCAGCGGCACAGTGGTCATTGAAAGCCTGTTCGCCATTCCCGGTATCGGCCAACTGTTGGTACGCGGCATTTTTACCCGCGACTACATGGTGGTGCAGGGCGTGGCGATGGTGCTGGCGTGTGCGACGGTGCTGGTCAACTTCATCGCGGACATAGTGACCGTGACCCTCGACCCACGGGTGAAGATGCAATGACCAGCCGCCCGATGATTGCGCCATGGCGCCTGCGCCTGCGTCTGGGTTTTCGTAATGGCCGGCTGACCGCTGCGTGGGGGCTGCTGATGCTTCTGGTGTGGCTGGCCCTGGCGCTGTTTGCGCCCTGGATCGCGCCCTATGACCCGATTGCGCAGAACACCGAGTTCAGTCTGCTGGCGCCGAGCCTGGCGCACCCGTTCGGCACCGACAACTATGGGCGCGACATCCTGTCCCGAGTGATCTGGGGCGCGCGAATTGACCTGCAGCTGGCCATTATTGGGGTGATCTTTCCGTTCATGATCGGCACCTTCGTCGGCGCGGTGTCCGGTTATATCGGCGGGCGCTTCGACAGCGTGTGCATGCGGGTGATCGACGTGATCCTGGCGTTCCCGTTCCTGGTGCTGATGCTGGCGATCATGGCCATCCTCGGCCCTGGCCTGAAGAGCTTTTATATCGCCATGGCGCTGGTGGGCTGGGTGTCTTACGCGCGGCTGATCCGCTCGCAGATTCTGGTGCTCAAGGAAAGCGAGTTCGCCCTGGCCGCCAAGAGCCTGGGCTTTGGTCATGGGCGCATCCTGTTCCGCCATTTGCTGCCCAACGCGATGTTTGGCTCGATTGTGTTTTCCATGTCGGATGCGGTGCTGGTGCTGCTCAACGGCGCCGCCGTGAGTTACCTGGGCCTGGGTGTGCAGCCACCGACAGCCGAGTGGGGCACCATGGTGGCGGAGGGGCAGGCATTCATCACCACGGCCTGGTGGATCTGCACCTTTCCAGGGCTGGCCATCGTGACCCTGGCCATGGGCTTCAGCCTGCTGGCCGATGGCGTGGCGCAGGTATTGGGGGACCGCACATGAGCCTGCTGCAGGTGCGTGACCTGAGCGTGATCGCCAACAACGCCGGGCGCGATATCACGCTGGTCGACCGCGTGTCCTTCGACCTGGCCGAAGGCGAAATCCTCGGCTTGGTGGGCGAGAGCGGCTCGGGCAAGACCATGGCCTGTCGTGGCCTGATACGTTTGCTGCCGTCGCCGAACCTGCGGGTGCAGGGCGGCGCCGTGCGGCTGGCCGGCCAGGACTTGCTGGCGCTTGATGAGGCCGGCATGCGTGCGGTACGTGGTGGGCAGTTGGGCATGATCTTCCAGAATCCAAGCAGTCACCTTGACCCGTTGATGCGCATCGGCGAGCAGATCGCCGAAGGCATCCGCCTGCATCAAGGCGCTTCGAAAAAGGAGGCGCGCCAGCAGGCCATCGAGGTGTTGCGCCAAGTGGGCATCCCTGACCCGCAGGCGCGGGTCGATAATTATCCCCATGAGTTTTCCGGCGGCATGCGCCAGCGCGCGATGATCGCCGTGGCCCTGGGCTGCAACCCGCAGGTGCTGATCGCCGACGAGCCGACCACGGCGCTGGACGTGACGGTGCAGGCGCAGATCCTGCGCCTGTTGCTGGAGCTGCGTGACACGCGCGGCCTGTCGATCATCATGATCACCCACGACCTCGGCGTGGTGGCGCAAACCTGTGATTCCATCGCGGTGATGTACGCCGGGCGCCTGTGCGAGCACGGCAGCAAATACGCGCTGCTGGCTAATCCGCAGCATCCGTACACCGCCGGCCTGATCGACTGCCAGCCTGCCCACAGCAGTGGCCACGCCTTGCTGCGCACCATTGCCGGCCAGCCGCCATTGCTGGATGCGCTGCCGCCCGGTTGCCGTTTCAATCCCCGCTGCCCGCAGGTGGGCGCGTTGTGCACCGAGGTGCTGCCCGAGGGCGCGCGGGTGGCGTGCCACTATCCGTTGGGAGAACGCCCATGAGCCTGCTGCAGATCAAGGATCTGGAGGTGAAGTTTGCCGCGTCCGGCACGGGCGTGTTCGGCTTGAATAAACAGTGGGTGAGGGCGGTGAACGGAGTGTCGCTGAACCTGGCGGCGGGGCAAACCCTTGGGTTGGTGGGCGAGTCCGGCAGCGGCAAAAGCACCCTCGGCCGCGCGATCCTGCACCTGAGCCCCATCAGTGCCGGTCAGGTGCTGTTCGATGGCATCGACATGGCCCACGGCAGCGCCATCGACATCGCCCGCCTGCGCCATGAAACCGCAATGATCTTCCAGGACCCGTACGCGGCGTTGAACCCGCGCCACACCATCGGCGAAACCATTGCCGAAGTGTTGCGGGTGCAGCGCAAAGTTGCGCCGCCGCAGATCCCGGCGCGCGTGAATCAATTGCTCGATCTGGTCGGCCTGCGCCCCGAGTTGGCGTCGCGCAAGCCTGGCGCCCTCAGTGGCGGGCAGTGCCAGCGCGTCGGCATCGCCCGTGCGCTGGCGGTGGAGCCGCGCCTGATCATCGCCGATGAATGCGTGGCGGCGCTGGATGTGTCGATCCAGGGCCAGATCATCAACCTGCTGCTGGAACTGCAAGAACGCATGAACCTGGCGATTCTGTTTATCGCCCACGACCTCGCCATCGTGCGCCGCCTGTGCGACCGCGTGGCAGTGATGTACCTGGGCAAGATCGTCGAAGAAGGGCCGGTGGAAGCTGTGTTCACCGCGCCCCGTCATCCGTACACGGCGGCGCTGATCCAGGCGATCCCGGAGATCGATCCTCACCGGCCGTTACCTGCCGAGCCGCTGCCAGGCGAGCCGCCAAGCCCGCTGAACCTGCCCGAAGGCTGCGCGTTTCACCCGCGTTGCCGGCATGCGCGGACCATGTGTTCCGTGGTGTTGCCGCCTACCCATTTCCTGCACGAGCATCGATACAGTTGCGTGCTTGAAGAACCTTTGCTTTGACCCCCCCTGCCATTCATAGACAAGGAGTTATGACATGCCATCACGCCACTTGAAGTTGCTTGCCGCCGCCACATTGACCGCCTGGTCCCTCACCGCCGGGCTGGTCCAGGCCGCAGGGGTGCTGACCATCGGCTGTCGCGAGGACAGCACCACGTTCGACCCGATCAAGAGCGCGCAGAACCGCGACACCTGGGTGTTCGCCAACGTCTACGACACCCTGGTGCGCGTGGATAACCTGGGCACCAAAATGGAACCTGGCCTGGCCGAAAGCTGGGAGATTTCCAAGGACGGCCTGACCTACACCTTCAAGTTGCGTGATGCGAAATTCTCCGACGGCTCGGCAATCACCGCCGCCGATGCGGCCTTCAGCCTGCTGCGCATCCGTGACAACAAAGCCTCGCTGTGGGCTGACCCGTTCAACCTGATCAACACTGCCAAGGCCGCCGACGCGAAGACCCTGGTTGTCACCTTGAAGACCCCGGCCGTGGCCTTCCTCTCGCAACTGGCGTCGCCAACCGTCTCGATCCTGTCGGAAAAAGCCATGACCGAAATGGGCGAAGACGCCTACTCGGAAAACCCGGTGACCTCCGGTGCGTTCACTGTGGATGAATGGCGCAAGGGCGACCGTGTGATCCTGAAAAAGAACCCGAACTTCTGGCAGGCCAAAAACGTCAGCCTCGATGGCGTGGAATGGGTGTCGGTGACCGATGACAACACGCGCATGCGCATGGTGCAGAACAACGAGTTGGATACGGCGATCTTCGTCCCGTTTTCACGGGTTGAAGAGCTGAAGAAAGACAAGAATGTCGTGATCCACGCCGACCCCTCCACCCGTGAGGATCACCTGTTGATCAACCACGCCCACGGCCTGCTGGCCAAACAGCAAGTACGTGAAGCGCTGGACATGGCCATCGACAAACAATCGCTGGTGAAGGCCGCCACCTACGGTCAGGGCACTGTGGCCTATTCCTACATTCCGAAAGGTTCGCTGTACCACTACGCCGACAACCTGCAACGCCCGTACGACCCGACCGCCGCGAAAAAGCTGCTGGAAGCGGCCGGTGCCAAGGACTTGAAGCTCAACTATGTGGTCAACGCCGGCAACGAAGCCGACGAGCAGATTGCGGTGATCATCAAGGACCAGTTGGCCAAGGTCGGCGTCACCGCCAACCTGCAGAAGGTTGACCCGACCCAGAGCTGGCAGATGCTGGTGGACGGTGAGTACGATATTTCGGTGATGTACTGGACCAACGACATCCTCGACCCGGACCAGAAGACCACCTTCGTGCTGGGCCACGATACCAACCAGAACTACATGACCCGCTACAAGAACGACAAGGTCAGGGAGCTGGTGGCCGCCGCGCGGATCGAAGCTGACCCGGTCAAGCGCGAGCAGATGTATGTGGAGTTGCAGAAGTTGGCCAAGCAGGACGTGAACTGGATCGACCTGTACTACAGCCCGTACATCAATATCTCGCGCAAGAATGTGAGCAACTTCCTGCAGAACCCGCTGGGCCGCTTCACCCTCGAAGAAGTGGTGAAGAACTGACCTTGCAAACCCGATGTAACAGGGTACCTGTGGCGAGCGGGCAAGCCCTAATGCCGTTCAGTTAAGGAAAATGTGTGGGCTTATTGTGGCGAGCGGGCTTGCCCCGCGTTGGGGTGCGAAGCGCCGCCAATCCAGCAAACCGCGGTGTGCCTGATACGGCTAAGCGCCTGGTTTTGGGGCTGCTACGCAGCCCAACGCAGGACAAGCCTGCTCGCCACAGGGAATCTGCGCTTAACTGAACGGCATTAGGACAAGCCCGCTCGCCACAAAGCCCTTTCCAAACTGGATTACTGCGCGTCGAATGCCTGCCCGCTCACCCCGGCACTGTCCGGACCCATCAGGTACAGATACACCGGCATGATGTCTTCCGGTGCCGGCCTGTCCATCGGGTTTTCCCCCGGGTACGCCTGGGCGCGCATGCTGGTGCGGGTGCCGCCCGGGTTGATGCTGTTGGCGCGCACCGCCGCCACGTCTTCCAGCTCATCGGCCAGGGTTTGCATCAAGCCTTCGGTGGCGAACTTCGATACCCCATAGGCGCCCCAATGGGCCCGGCCCTTGCGTCCGACGCTGCTGGAGGTGAACACCACCGACGCGTCCTGGGACAGCTTGAGCAGTGGCAACATGGCGCGAGTCAGCATGAACATCGCGTTGACGTTCACCTGCATCACCTGCATGAACTGCTCGCCGGACAATTGCTCGAGCGGCGTGCGCGGGCCGATGATGGACGCGTTGTGCAACAGGCCGTCGAGGCGGCCGAAGGCTTTTTCGATCATCACGGCCAGCTCATCGTACTGATGGGGCAGGGCGGTCTCCAGGTTGAACGGGATCACCACCGGTTGTGGCTGGCCGGCGGCCTCGATGTGGTCATACACCTCGCCCAGGTTGGCTTCGGTCTTGCCCAGCAACAGGACGGTGGCGCCATGGGCGGCATAGGTTTTCGCCGCCGCAGCGCCAATCCCCCGACCGGCACCGGTCACCAGAATCACCCGGCCTTTGAGCAGTTCCGGGCGTGCGGAGTAATCAAACATAAACAACCTCGACGTTGAAAAACACTGACGATCCCTTGTGGGAGGGGATGTTCATGGGATAACAAGACCTTGCAACGCTCAGCAACTGCACAGTGCGTTATCCAGCACCTTGCGCAGCTCCAGCGGGTGGTCCACCACCACATCCGCGCCCCAGTGACGCGGGTTGTCGTCCGGGTGGATATAGCCATAGGTGACCGCAGCCGTACGCGTGCCAGCATCACGGCCGGATTCGATATCGCGCAGGTCATCGCCCACGAACAGCACGCTGGCCGGGTCGAGGTCGAGCATCTTGCACGCCAGGATCAGCGGCTCCGGGTCCGGTTTGCTGTTTTTCACGTGGTCCGGGCAGATCAGCAAGGCCGAGCGCTCGGCCAGGCCCAGTTGCTGCATGATCGGCTCGGCGAAGCGCAGCGGCTTGTTGGTGACCACGCCCCAGATCAGCTTGGACTTCTCGATGTCCTGCAGCAGTTGCTCCATGCCATCGAACAATGTGCTGTGGATGGCGCAGCCCTTGAGGTAGCGTTCGAGGAATTCCTGGCGCAGGTCTTCAAAGCCTGGTGACTCCGGGTCCATGGAGAAGGTCACCGCGACCATCGCCCGTGCGCCGCCGGAAATTTCATCGCGCACATGGTCGGGGTTGATCGGCGCCAGGCCTCGGTCGGCGCGCATGGCCTGGCAGATGGCGATAAAGTCCGGCGCGGTGTCCAGCAGGGTACCGTCCATATCGAAGAGAACTGCTCGCAGCTTCACAGGCTCACTCCTCGCGCAGGGTCTGCATCATGTAGTTGACGTCAACATCGTTGGCCAGCTTGTAGTGCTTGGTCAGCGGATTGTAGGTCAGGCCGATGATGTCCTTGACGGTCAGGCCGGCCTGGCGGCTCCAGGCACCCAGCTCGCTCGGGCGGATGAATTTCTTGAAGTCATGGGTGCCGCGCGGCAGCAGCTTCATGATGTATTCGGCGCCGATGATCGCGAACAGGTAGGCCTTGGGGTTGCGGTTGATGGTGGAGAAGAACACCTGGCCGCCGGGCTTGACCATGCGGAAACAGGCGCGGATCACCGAAGACGGGTCCGGCACGTGCTCCAGCATTTCAAGGCAGGTGACCACGTCGAATTGCTCGGGCAGCTCTTCGGCCAGGGCTTCGGCGGTGATCTGGCGGTATTCGACGCTCACGCCCGATTCCAGCTGGTGCAGTTGGGCCACGGCCAGCGGCGCCTCGCCCATGTCGATGCCGGTCACGGTGGCGCCGCGCAGGGCCATGGCTTCACTGAGGATGCCGCCGCCGCAGCCCACGTCCAGCACCTTCTTGCCGGCCAGGTTGACGCGTTCATCAATCCAGTTGACCCGCAGCGGATTGATGTCGTGCAGGGGTTTGAATTCGCTCTCGCGGTCCCACCAGCGATGGGCCAGGGCTTCGAATTTGGCGATTTCGGCGTGGTCGACGTTGCTCATGGTCAATCCTCTGAATCTGATAATCGGTGTGTCGGTGCTGAACGTGTGGTCCGGCCCCTTCGTTATTCGTTATGCCCGCTGATGCGTTGGCCCCAGGCGATGGCCCTGGCGGTCAACTGTTGTTCATCCATGCGGGTCAGTCGCCGGTCGTCGAGCAACTGCTTGCCGGCGACCCACAGATGTTTCACGCACTCGCGCCCGGTGGCATAGATAAGTTGTGAGACCGGATCATAGATCGGTTGTTGCGCCAGGCCTGAAAGATCGAAGGCGACCATGTCAGCGGCCTTGCCCACTTCCAGCGAGCCGATCTGGTTTTCCAGGCCCATGGCCCGCGCGCCGTTGAGGGTGGCCATGCGCAAGGCGCGGTGGGCATCCAGCGCGGTGGCCGAGCCAGCTACGGCCTTGGCCAGCAGCGCGGCGGTGCGGGTTTCGCCGAGCAGGTCGAGGTCATTATTACTGGCGGCGCCGTCGGTACCGATGGCCACATTGACCCCGGCCTGCCACAGGCGCTCCACCGGACAAAAGCCGCTGGCCAGTTTCAGGTTGGATTCGGGGCAATGGATGAGGCTGGTGTTGCTTTCAACCAGCAAGGCCAGGTCGTCCTCGCTGATCTGCGTCATGTGTACGGCCTGGAAGCGCGGGCCGAGCAAACCGAGGCGGCCCAGGCGCGCCAGGGGGCGCTCGCCGGTCTGCTCGACGGCCAGCTGCACCTCCGACGCCGTTTCATGCACATGCATCTGGATCGCGGCGTCCAGCTCTTCGGCGATGACCCGGACCTTTTCCAGGTTGGCGTCGCACACCGTGTAGGGGGCGTGCGGGCCGAAGGCGATCTTGATGCGCGGGTGGTGCTTGAGGTCGCCGAACAGTTCGATGCCCTGGCGGATCGCCTCATCGGCGGTGCTGGCGCCGGGGATCGGGAAGTCGAGGATCGGGATCGCGATCTGCGCGCGCATGCCGCTGTTGTGTACGCAGTCGCTGGCGACCTTGGGGTGGAAGTACATGTCGGCAAAGCAGGTGATGCCGCCCATGAGTTGCTCGGCGATGGCCAGGTCGGTGCCGTCGCGTACGAAGGCCTCGTCGACCCACTTGGCTTCGGCGGGCCAGATGTGTTTTTCCAGCCAGGTCATCAGCGGCAGGTCGTCGGCGAGGCCGCGAAACAGGCTCATCGCCGCGTGCCCGTGGGCGTTGATCAGGCCCGGGCTGAGCAGCATGCCCGGCAGCTCGCGTACTTCGTTGGCCGAAAGCTTCAGCGCGGCCGCCCGTGGCCCGATAAACGCAATGCAGCCATCGCGAATGCCCAGTGCGTGCTCCTTGAGCACCACGCCGGCGGGTTCGACAGGTACCAGCCAGGTCGGCAGCAGCAATAAGTCGAGCGGGGCGGCGGTAGCGGTCATCGCAGGCTTGTTCCCTGGCAGCTATAAAAGAAGGGCGAAGTATACCCGAGCGTCCTGGCTGGCGGATCGCTATAATCGGCGGCTTTTGTTCATGAGTGCGGGGTTAGGCATGCGCGACCGACTGTTGGCTGCAGAGAAAGTGAAGGCCATCGAGTGGCGTGATGGCGCACTGTTCCTGCTCGATCAGCGTATCTTGCCGGCCCGGCAAAGCTGGGTGGTCTGCTCGACGGTAGAGGAAGTGGCCACGGCCATTCGCGCAAGGGCGGTGCGTGGGGCGTCCGCCATCGGCATCAGCGCCGCCTACGGCCTGGTGCTGGCCGCCCGCACGCGTATCGCCGAAGGCGGTGACTGGCAGGCGAAGTGGGAGGAAGACTACGCGCTGCTGGCCGAAACCCGTCCGACTGCCGCCAACCTGTTCTGGGCGCTCAAGCGCATGCGTGACCGCCTGGACCGCCTCAAGCAGCACGCCGAGCCCCTGGCCGCGCTGGAAGCTGAAGCGATCACGATCCATGAGAGCGACCGTGAAGCCAATGTCGTCATGGCCCAATTGGGCATGGAGCGGATTCGCAAGCATCAGGGCAACCTCCAGGCGATCCTCACCCACGGCAACGCAGGCGCCCTGGCGACGGGCGGCGTCGGCACTGCACTGGGGGTGATTCGCGCGGCCTTCCTGGAGGGCCTGGTCGAGCAGGTGTATGCCAACGAGACCCGGCCCTGGCTGCAGGGCTCGCGACTGACCGCCTGGGAGCTGGCAGGCGATGGGGTGCCGGTCACGGTGAATGCCGATTCTGCCGGCGCGCATATCCTCAAGACCAAAGGCGTGACCTGGGTGGTCGTCGGCGCCGACTGTATTGCGGCCAATGGTGATGTGATCGGCACTATCGGCACTTATCAGTTGGCTGTGTGCGCCATGCACCATGGCGTGCGCTTCATGGTGGTGGCGCCGAGTTCGACGGTCGACTTGATGATGGCCACCGGTGAAGACGTGACGCTGGAACAGCGCGATGTGGAGGAGTTGCTGGAGATTGGCGGTCAGCGCCTGGAAGTGCAGGCGTTGAATCCGGCGTTCGATGTGACGCCCGCCGACCTGATTGATGTGATCGTCACTGAGAAAGGCGTGGTAGAGCGACCCGATACCGCCAAGCTGGCCAGGTTGATGTGCCGCAAGCGCCTGCACTGAGGTTCAAGCGCCTCCGATGTAACCCTTGATTCGCTATATGTACTGCCATGTGAACGACGTCATTTTGCAGAGTTGAGCCTCTATCGCTCCTGCAATCGGCGCTCGTGCGCCGGATTTCATGGCAGAGCGACCATCTTCAGGGGATCTCTACATGGTTTCTGTGACCTCATCATCCACGGCCAGTCCCGACCTGGTCGGCGGGCTTGCACCTGTCAGTCAGGCATCGTTGCTCAAGAATCTGCAGGACGTCGCGGTCCTGGCTCAGCGCTTTCTGGGTTATCAACCCGATGCGGCGCAGGTCAGCAAAGACGTCTTCCGGCAGGCGCTTGAGCAGCAATTCAAGGGCATTGACCTGGACCCTGACCAGATATTCATCCACGCAGACGCTGCCGGGGCATCAGTGCGGTCTTTGACATCGGTGATGCAGGACATGCTGTCCAGCGGACGAGTCACTGTCGATCCGCCAATACACGGATTTTTTCGCAGTTCCAGTGCGGGGGGCGGTGCGCGACGCGTGGACATGACTGCGCAAGCCTTCGTGCAAGTGGTGCTACGTCACGCACAGTTGCTTTTCGGGCATTACGAACGGGCCTTGACGCGCTTTTGGAACAGCCCGGGGCCATTTACCGGCAATTTAATTGCACGCGATGCGATGCTCCACTTTCGCCGCAATCAATTGGCGGCAGAGGCCAACCTGCGCCGGGCTGACAATGTGATAGATCCGACACAAGGGATCGGTGAACAAGGGCTTGCGCTGGTGCTGGGTGTGATCGGTGCGGCAATCGCCGCCCCGGTGGTGCCAGTTCTGTACCGTTTGAGCGTGACCGTCAAGGATCGCGATGTGGGACTTGCCGGAGCCTTCGCGATAGCGCCGGAGGGTGGTTTGGGCAGCGTTCAGCCCGTGCTGCTCTATACGCCGCAGCGAGGTCTTGAAGCGTTCTCGGGCTATTCGGCGTTGCTCGATGCGCTGGGTTTGCGCGGTGCGAACGGTGACTGCGATGAAATTTTGCTTAACGTGCCTGTCGCCGACCGTGAGGCGGTGGCGCAGTTGCTCAAGGCAGGGCGCGGGCGATGGGTGACTGCTCAGTTACTTGCTGATGCTGGTGGATCTTTGCTGGGCCGGGTGCTGGACGAGCAACTGGTGTTGCAGAGGGCTAACCTCTACAGCGCATTTTTACCGTTCAGGGCGGGGATTCTCGACCGCGTGCCCGAGGTCCTGGCGCTTGCCGGCGGGTTGCCTGCCGACCTCGTTGCCCGGCCTCTGCGTGCCGATACTCTGCCGGTTGTGCCGCCTGCGGACCTGGCTCTGGGTGATCAGCAGATTTACCTCATGGAAAAGCTCGACGCGCTCAATGCGTTGACCGCCAACCTGCTCAGGGCAATGCCTGAATTCAACGGGTTTTTCCAGCGGCGGCTGGCGCTGATGTTCCCCTCGCTCAATACGCCGATCGATCCCGACGGTATTTACCTCACCCATTACCGTGTCGATGAGACCGGGCGCAAGCAATTGGTGTCGTCCAAGGCATTGGGCTCGGTACTGCTGGCATTGCTGGCGTCCACTGAGCCAGGCAATGAGCAGGATGGCGCACCACTTGCCTGGGCGTTTTTCCGCGAGGCCCTCACGCTGAACGAAGAGTGGCAGCTGCCGCACGTCGGTTCTGCGAATGACTTGGCGCACGCCGTGAAAAAAACGTTCGCCGGCGAGGTCCAGGCATTCTGGAGCTCGATACAGGCAGGCCAAGGTCCGCAGCGTGAGTTACTGGTTCGACTGCGCAAGAGCGTCATGGCCACCTTGGCGGCGTTGGGCAGTGTGGATGGTACGTTGCAGGCTTCCAGCCGTGCGGCCATTGACATTGTGCTGCGCTACCCGACCAGGGCGGCGCGCGCGTTGGCGTTTCCCGCCGAGCCTTGTCCCCAGGTTTATAGGTTGTCCATGGCAGACGGTACGCCATTGGCCGGCGTGTTTGTCGTAGGCCCCGACAGCGTGAGCGATGCCACGGGTTCCTGGGTGCTTTACACCCAGGGTGAGGGGTTCGAGGTGTTTTCCCGTCTGGCCGAACTGCTTGCTGCGTTGACGGCGCGGCTTGACGCAGGCGCGCAGCCCGGCCGTTTACTGGCCGCAAGCCTGCCCAGTGCTGTCGTGGAGCAGCAAGCAGGAATGTGGGCTGGGCAGCGTGAACTGACAGTGCACGCGGTCAGCGATGATTTTGTGTTCGAGGGGGTGAGTGAGTTGCTGGCCAAGCAACAGCGAGATCTGTCTGCCGTGCTTGGCAGTGACAAGGCATTGGACGCCCAGGCACTGGCGCAGGCGACAGACCTGGCGGCGCAACTGGACGTTGCCCATGCGTTCATGGCGCGTAACCGGCAGTTGGAGCGTTTGAACACACCTGACTGGATTAACGCGTTGAGCGCTGTGGACCGCGGGCAGTTGCAGGCGCTTGAGGAAATTGCCCAGGAGAAGAATCAACTGTTGGGGTCGCTGCTTGAGGCCATTCCCACCCTCCGCAGTTATATGAAGGACAAGCTGCGTGGCAAATTGCGTGAGTTTCTGGACGATAAACGCTTGTACAGCGTTTCGCAGGCCGATATTGATCCAGACACCGTCAACGTTGTTAAAAGTGAGTGGGTCAGAATCAATTACGTGCCGGCTCCGGGGCTGACGCCTGTTCAGGAAAGAACCAGAACCGTCGTGTACAGCCTGACCGAGCTGGCCCTGAAAAACCTCACCCCTTGGGAGAAGTCGCTCTCATGGGTTTCAAGGGACAGCCTCGACGCCACGCTGACTTACGCGGATGGTCGGCAAGTGATCGACAGTGAGGGGCAGACCGTCAAGCTCACGCGGGAGGTGCTGGAGCAATGGGTCAAGGCGCTGGATATCGGCCAACGCTACAAAAAGGACGTTTTCCAGCCGGCATTCGATCTGTCGGACAGCCCGGGGCAGGCCCGCCATTTAAGGGAAGTCTGGTTGGAGGCCCAGGCGGCAACGCTGAAGCACGAAGCGCAGCAGGCGGCGTTGAGTCCTATTGCGTACAGGACGCCGTCGACCAGCGATGCTGGCAAGAAACGCGGCGCGCAATGGCTGTCAGCCGTACTGGACACACCTGACCCAGCCCGCAGGGCAAAGGTGGATGGCGACACGGTCGGCGTCAGCCACCTGGCGTTGGGCAAGTTGGGCGTGCCGCCTCTGGAGGGTGGCAGTCAGTTGGTGCAGGGTGTCTTCATCGTTGGGGTGCAGGGGCGGGCGGAGATGGTTCTTTATGCGTCAGGTGCGCCCGATGGACGTGATATTCGCGAGATTCTCAATCAGGCTCAGTTGCGCAAGCTATTGGTGAAGCCGCAATGGCAACAGTATCTCGGGAAACAACTGGCGACCAATGATCCTCTGGTCATCAAGCGCGTGCTGCCGTTGCCCCAGCGGATGGTCATACGGCTGGTGCCCTGCGAAACGCCGATACTGCCGGAAATGTACCGCTTGATGGTCGCCCGCATGAGTCTGCACGTAGAGCGAGGCGCGGTAAGCAACGCGCAACTGGACCGTCGCTCCACGATCAACAAAGTGCTGTTTGGCATTGAGGTGGCGGGGCATTTGCTGGACATGATGCCGTGGGCTGAGCACTGGTTGTCTCGCACGCTGACGCGATGGGCGCGCCTGTCCAAAACAGCCGTGCGAACCTTTGGTACGCGCGGGCACAATGTCCCTGGCTTGATCGTGCGCGATGGCGCTGTCGGCAGGATACTGACAGTGGAAATGGCGTCCGGTGCCGCGCCTAAAGGTACCGCATTGGGAGTCAAGCCATTGGCTACTCAGGTTTTGAAATCCCGGCAAGTCACCACCGCCTCTGAATTTGCCCTGCACGTCTCTCCTTCAACAAGAGTCAGCTCATTTATTCCTCCGGCATGGGAAGTTTCGGCGGTGCCGGCCCTTGAAGCCAAGACGTTGATCAGGGGGCTTGAGCCCAATAGTCGTGGAATCTACCGTACCTCCGCCGGGGAGTACCTGATACGCCCTGAAAGTGCGCTGGGACATTCACGGGTTTACAGAATCAAGGGCGATTTCAAACTCTATGGGCGCGAGGATCTCGTCGTTCAGGTCGTTGACGCGCGCAGCGGTATTGAAGTTGGGGCGTTGGTGCGTGGCTATCGTGGCGGTTGGAAGCCGCAAGCGCTCAAAGGTGGGGGAGGGGCCAGTTCGTCATTGAGTGGCTTGCCCGATTATGAATTTCTCCAAACCCCGGCGTTCCATCGCCGGGAGCACCAGTTGGCGATGCTTTCGTCGTTTGAAAGGCGTTTCTACCAGCAGTGGTTCAATCGGGACAAGTCTCGCTTCTTCAAGCGCCTGGCACTGCCGCCCAGGCCAACGCCGGTTTTGATCGACAGTAATACGACAGTGGATGAGTTGATTGAGAAAGTGCTTAAGCAGTCAAATGGCCTCGTGCTGGGGGAGGCGCACAATGAGTTGGCCAGCAAGCTGTTTCTCAAGGAGAAAATGCAGGTATTGAAAAATCAGGGAGTTCGCACGATTTACGTCGAGGGACTCAATGCAGCAGACACGCCCTTGAGGCGCGTACGGGCTGCAAGCAAAGAACCGGTTCATCAGGTGATGGAGGCTGCGCAGGCACTCGATCTCAAGGTTCGAGGTCTGGACGACGATCTATTGACCTACCACCTGAATCCAAAAAAGGGCACTGGAATCGTGGATCTTTCCAAGCGACTCAAGGAGATGAACTATTTTGCGTTCAGGCAAATCGAGCGGCATCACCCCAAAGATGGCGGGAAGTGGGTGGCGCTGGTGGGCGCGGCCCATATGAATACGACGGAGGGGGTCGCCGGTCTGGCCGAGTTGACGGGGACGCTCGGTGTGCGGATTCGCACTGTCGGCCCTGATTGGCCGGTCGGCATCACGATTCCCAAGGCAAGAGGGGCGGACGGCAGATTGTCTGATGTTCGGCTTAATTTTGCGTCGGGCATGCCCTGAGCGGCGCGTCGGGATACGTGACGTTCGGTCCTTGAGGTACGACGACGGGTAGCGGCTATTTTATCGGCTGGAATGTCGATTTATCGCCGGTGAATATGCCTGGCCTTCGCGTCTGAGCCCCTGTCGTCCCCCTCAAGCCTGTCATCCGTCAAATTACTAGCCTCCATGCGCATCAGGGGGATAGGTGCGTGGCGGCGATTGTGATAACATCCGGCGGTTTCCAGGGCCGCCCAAAGGGGTTGCCTGTAACGTGCAGATCCGTGTCATAACTCGTTGATTTGTCGTAAGTCGTTGCCAGGCACCCTGCCGGCAGCGGCGAGCTTCGTTCATCCCGAATGGATGTGACGAGGTTTCACCCGAAAAAGGAATCAGGCTTCTCATGGGCGAACTGGCCAAAGAAATCCTCCCGGTCAATATCGAAGACGAGCTGAAACAGTCCTACCTCGACTACGCAATGAGCGTAATCGTGGGTCGGGCACTGCCTGATGCGCGCGATGGCTTGAAGCCCGTGCACCGGCGTGTGCTGTTCGCGATGAGCGAGCTGGGTAACGACTGGAACAAGCCGTACAAGAAATCTGCCCGTGTTGTCGGTGACGTGATCGGTAAGTATCACCCTCACGGCGACACCGCGGTGTACGACACCATCGTTCGAATGGCCCAGCCATTTTCCCTGCGCTACCTGCTGGTAGACGGCCAGGGCAACTTCGGTTCGGTCGACGGCGACAACGCCGCGGCCATGCGATACACCGAAGTGCGCATGACCAAGCTGGCGCACGAGCTGCTGGCCGACCTGCACAAGGAAACCGTGGACTGGGTGCCGAACTACGACGGCACCGAAATGATCCCGGCCGTCATGCCCACCCGTATTCCCAACCTGTTGGTCAATGGCTCCAGCGGTATCGCCGTGGGCATGGCCACCAACATCCCGCCGCACAACCTCGGTGAAGTCATCGACGGTTGCCTGGCCCTCATCGACAACCCCGAGCTGACCGTCGATGAACTGATGCAATACATCCCCGGTCCGGACTTCCCGACCGCCGCGATCATCAACGGTCGCGCCGGCATCATCGAAGCCTACCGCACCGGCCGCGGCCGCATTTACATGCGCGCCCGCTCGATCATCGAAGACATCGACAAGGTCGGTGGTCGCCAGCAGATCGTCATCACCGAGCTGCCTTACCAGCTGAACAAGGCGCGTCTGATCGAGAAGATCGCCGAGCTGGTTAAAGAGAAGAAGCTGGAAGGCATCACCGAGCTGCGCGACGAGTCCGACAAAGACGGCATGCGCGTGGTGATCGAGCTGCGTCGTGGCGAAGTGCCCGAGGTGATCCTCAACAACCTCTATGCCCAGACTCAGCTGCAAAGCGTGTTTGGTATCAACGTGGTTGCGCTGATCGATGGCCGTCCACGCATCCTTAACCTCAAGGACCTGCTGGAAGCCTTCGTGCGCCACCGCCGCGAAGTGGTCACCCGCCGTACCGTGTTCGAATTGCGCAAGGCCCGCGAGCGCGGCCATATCCTGGAAGGCCAGGCGGTTGCGCTGTCGAACATCGACCCGGTGATCGCGCTGATCAAGGCTTCGCCGACCCCGTCGGAAGCCAAGGAAGCGCTGATCAAGATGCCGTGGGAATCCAGCGCCGTTGTGGCGATGGTTGAACGCGCTGGCGCCGACTCCTGCCGTCCCGAGACCCTCGACCCGCAATACGGTCTGCGTGACGGCAAGTACTTCCTGTCGCCGGAGCAGGCCCAGGCCATCCTCGAGTTGCGCCTGCACCGCCTCACCGGCCTCGAGCACGAGAAGCTGCTGGCCGAGTACCAGGAGATCCTCAACCAGATCGGCGAGCTGATCCGCATCCTCAACAGCGCCGTGCGCCTGATGGAAGTGATCCGCGAAGAGCTGGAAGTGATCCGCGCCGAATACGGCGATGTGCGCCGCACCGAAATCCTCGATGCCCGCCTCGACCTGACCCTGGGCGACATGATTCCGGAAGAAGACCGCGTGGTGACCATCTCCCACGGCGGCTATGCCAAGACCCAGCCGCTGGCGGCTTACCAGGCCCAGCGTCGTGGCGGTAAAGGCAAATCGGCTACTGGCGTGAAGGATGAGGACTACATCGCTCACCTGCTGGTCGCCAACAGCCACACCACGCTGCTGCTGTTCTCCAGCAAGGGCAAGGTGTACTGGCTCAAAACCTACGAAATCCCGGAAGCCTCCCGCGCTGCCCGTGGTCGTCCGCTGGTCAACCTGCTGCCGCTGGACAGTGATGAATACATCACCACCATGTTGCCGGTCGACGACTATACCGAAGGTCACTTCATCTTCATGGCGACCGCCAAAGGCACCGTCAAGAAGACCCCGCTGGAATCCTTCAGCCGTCAGCGCAGCGTCGGCCTGATCGCCCTGGAGCTGGATGAAGGTGACGTACTGATCTCCGCTGCCATTACTGATGGCGCGCGTGAAGTGATGCTGTTCTCCGATGGCGGCAAGGTGACGCGCTTCAAGGAATCCGACGTGCGTGCCATGGGCCGTACCGCCCGTGGTGTGCGTGGCATGCGTCTGCCGGAAGGGCAGAAGCTGATTTCGATGCTGATCCCGGAAGAAGGCAGCCAGATCCTCACCGCATCCGCGCGTGGTTACGGCAAGCGCACGGCCATCAGCGAGTTCCCCGAGTACAAGCGTGGCGGCCAGGGCGTGATCGCCATGGTCAGCAACGACCGCAACGGCCGTCTGGTTGGCGCGGTGCAGGTGCTCGACGGCGAGGAAATCATGCTGATTTCCGACCAGGGCACACTGGTGCGGACTCGTGTGGCCGAAGTCTCGAGCCTGGGCCGTAACACTCAGGGCGTAACCTTGATCAAGCTGGCCAAGGACGAGAAGCTGGTAGGTCTTGAGCGCGTGCAGGAACCGTCGGAAATTGAAGGCGAAGAGCTGGAAGGAGAAGAGTTTGACGGTGAGGTGATCGCAACCGGCGATGACAACATCGACGAGCCAACCCTTGATGCTGCCGCAGACGAAGAAGAACCGCAGGAATAAGCGGACATACAGGGGGCGGATGAAGATTCGCCCCCTTGTTGTTTGTGTCCCCTTTGAAATACATGTCCTTGGTCTGGCTTCGATCCCTGTGGGAGCTGGCTTGCCTGCGATAGCATCACCTCGGTATCACTGCAGCTACCGCGGTGCCTGTATCGCAGGCAAGCCAGCTCCCACAAGGGCTCGCTCCAGCTCAAGGCCGTTGCCGAACATGATTGCAGCCCCAACCAGATCAGAGTGAGATTGGATGTGAGCAAGAGAGCCTATAACTTCTGTGCCGGTCCCGCGGCGCTTCCTGAAGCAGTCCTGCAGCGCGCGCAGGGTGAACTCCTCGACTGGCATGGAAAAGGCCTCTCCGTGATGGAAATGAGCCATCGCAGCGATGAGTTCGTCTCCATCGCCACCAAGGCCGAGCAGGACCTGCGCGACCTGCTGAACATCCCTTCAAATTACAAGGTGCTGTTCCTGCAGGGCGGCGCCAGCCAGCAGTTTGCCCAGATCCCGCTGAACCTGCTGCCCGAGGGCGGTACGGCCGACTACATCGATACCGGTATCTGGGGGCAGAAGGCCATTGAAGAGGCCTCCCGCTACGGCAACGTGAATGTGGCCGGCACCGCCAAGCCCTACGATTACTTCGCCATTCCAGGTCAGAACGAATGGAAATTGTCGAAAGACGCGGCCTACGTGCATTACGTGGCCAACGAAACCATCGGTGGCCTGCAGTTCGACTGGGTGCCTGACGTGGGCGACGTCCCGCTGGTGTGCGACATGTCCTCGGACATTCTTTCGCGTCCGATCGATGTATCGCGCTACGGCATGATCTACGCCGGTGCGCAGAAGAACATCGGCCCGAGCGGCATCCTGGTCAACATCATCCGCGAAGACCTGCTGGGCCGCACCCGTGCCCTGTGTCCGACCATGCTCAACTACAAGGTCGCGGCCGACAACGGCTCAATGTACAACACGCCGCCGGCGTTCGCCTGGTACCTCTCGGGGCTGGTGTTCGAATGGCTCAAAGAGCAGGGCGGTGTCGCCGCCATGGGCAAGCTCAACGAAGAGAAAAAGCGCGTCCTGTACGACTTCATCGACGCCAGCGGCCTGTACAGCAACCCGATCAACCTCAGCAACCGCTCGTGGATGAACGTGCCGTTCCGCCTGGCTGACGACCGCCTGGACAAACCATTCCTGGCCGGTGCCGATGCACGCGGGCTGCTGAACCTCAAGGGTCACCGCTCGGTGGGTGGCATGCGCGCCTCCATCTACAACGCTGTCGACATCCACGCGATCAACGCGCTGGTTGCCTACATGGCAGAGTTCGAAAAGGAACACGGCTAATGTCTGAGCAAGAACTCAAGGCCCTGCGGGTCCGCATCGACAGCCTGGACGAAAAAGTCCTGGAGCTGATCAGTGAGCGCGCGCGCTGCGCCCAGGAAGTGGCGCGGGTGAAGATGGCGAACCTGGCCGAAGGCGAGGTGCCGGTGTTCTATCGGCCCGAGCGTGAAGCGGCGGTGCTCAAGCGTGTGATGGAGCGCAACAGGGGCCCACTGGGCAACGAAGAAATGGCGCGGTTGTTTCGCGAAATCATGTCCTCATGCCTGGCCCTCGAGCAGCCGCTGAAAGTGGCTTACCTCGGCCCCGAAGGCACCTTTACCCAGGCGGCGGCCATGAAACACTTCGGCCACGCCGTGATCAGCAAGCCGATGGCGGCCATCGACGAAGTGTTTCGTGAAGTGGCGGCCGGCGCGGTGAACTTTGGCGTGGTACCGGTGGAAAACTCCACCGAAGGCGCGGTCAACCACACCCTCGACAGCTTCCTTGAGCACGACATGGTGATCTGCGGTGAAGTCGAGCTGCGCATCCACCATCACCTGCTGGTGGGCGAAAACACCAAGACCGACAGCATCAGCCGTATCTACTCTCACGCCCAGTCCCTGGCCCAGTGCCGCAAGTGGCTGGACGCCCATTACCCGAATGTCGAGCGCGTGGCGGTGTCCAGCAACGCCGAGGCGGCCAAGCGGGTCAAGGGTGAGTGGAATTCGGCGGCGATTGCCGGTGACATGGCGGCAGGCCTGTACGGGCTGACGCGCCTGGCCGAAAAGATCGAAGACCGCCCGGACAACTCCACGCGGTTCCTGATGATCGGCAGTCAGGAAGTACCGCCGACCGGCGACGACAAGACCTCGATCATCGTGTCCATGAGCAACAAGCCAGGCGCCCTGCATGAACTGCTGGTGCCGTTCCACGACAACGGGATTGACCTGACGCGCATCGAGACGCGTCCTTCGCGCAGCGGTAAATGGACCTACGTGTTCTTTATCGACTTCATCGGCCACCACCGCGACCCACTGGTCAAGGGCGTGCTCGAGCAGATCAGTCAGGAAGCCGTGGCACTCAAGGTGCTCGGCTCTTACCCGAAAGCGGTTTTGTGAGGCTTTGACATGAGTGGCAACTTCCTCGCCCTGGCGCAGCCGGGCGTGCAACAACTCTCGCCTTATGTGCCGGGCAAGCCTGTGGACGAACTGGCGCGAGAGTTGAATCTGGACCCCTCGAAGATCGTCAAACTGGCGAGCAACGAGAACCCGCTGGGCCCGAGCCCCAAGGTGCTGGCGGCGATTCGTGAAGAACTGACCGAGCTGACCCGTTACCCGGATGGCAACGGTTTTGCGCTGAAGTCGCTGCTGGCGCAAAACTGCGGTGTGGCGCTCGACCAGGTGACCTTGGGCAACGGCTCCAACGACATTCTTGAGCTGGTCGGCCGTGCCTACCTGGCGCCCGGCCTGAATGCGGTGTTCAGCGAGCATGCATTTGCGGTCTACCCCATCGTGACCCAGGCCGTTGGTGCCGATGCGCGGATCATTCCGGCCAGGGATTGGGGCCATGACCTGCCGGCAATGCTGGCGGCCATCGATGCGCAGACGCGCGTGGTGTTTATCGCCAACCCGAACAACCCGACTGGCACCTGGTTCGATGCGAAGGCGTTGAACGACTTCCTGCAAGACGTGCCCGAACACGTGCTGGTGGTGCTCGACGAAGCCTATATCGAGTACGCCGAAGGCGGCGAGCTGCCAAACGGCCTCGACTTTCTGGCCGCCTACCCGAACCTGTTGGTGTCGCGCACCTTCTCCAAGGCTTATGGCCTGGCGTCGCTGCGCGTTGGCTACGGTTTGTCCACGGCGGTGGTTGCGGATGTGCTGAACCGCGTGCGCCAGCCCTTCAACGTCAACAGCCTCGCCCTGGCGGCAGCCTGCGCCGCGGTGAAGGACACTGAGTACCTGGAAGAAGGCCGTCGCATCAATGAGCGCGGCATGCTGCAACTGCAGGACGGTTTCCGTGAGCTGGGCCTGGACTGGATTCCGTCCAGGGGCAATTTCATCTGTGTCGATCTCGGCCAGGTTGCGGCACCGGTATTCCAGGGCCTGCTGCGCGAAGGCGTGATCGTGCGCCCGGTTGCCAACTACGGCATGCCGAACCACCTGCGTATCACCATCGGCCTGCCGGCCGAGAACGGTCGCTTCCTTGAGGCGCTGGCCAAGGTTCTGGCCCGTGGTTGATGTCACTGCATTGCAACCTGCGGTGCCTATGATCGGTCGCCTGGTGGTGGTCGGCCTGGGGTTGATCGGCGGCTCCTTTGCCAAAGGCCTGCGTGAAAGCGGGCTGTGCGGCGAAGTGGTCGGTGTGGATCTGGATCCGCAATCGCGCAGGCTGGCGGTCGAGCTGGGCGTGGTGGACCGCTGTGAAGCGGACCTGGCAGTGGCTTGCCAGGGCGCGGATGTGATCCAGCTGGCGGTGCCGATCCTCGCCATGGAAAAACTGCTTGGGGTATTGGCCGGCATGGACCTGGGCCACGCGATTCTCACCGACGTCGGCAGTGCCAAGGGCAATGTGGTGCGCGCGGCGCAGCAGGCGTTTGGCGGCATGCCGGCGCGCTTTGTGCCGGGCCACCCGATTGCCGGCTCCGAGCAGAGCGGGGTGGAAGCCTCCAATGCACAGTTGTTTCGTCGGCATAAAGTGATTCTGACGCCGCTGGCGCAAACCGATCCGGCCGCGCTGGCGGTGGTTGATCGTTTGTGGCGCGAGCTGGGGGCGGATGTGGAGCACATGCAGGTCGAACGTCACGACGAAGTGCTGGCGGCGACCAGCCACCTGCCGCATTTGTTGGCGTTTGGTCTGGTGGATTCTCTCGCCAAGCGCAATGAAAACCTGGAGATCTTCCGCTACGCCGCTGGCGGCTTTCGTGATTTCACACGGATTGCCGGCAGCGACCCGGTGATGTGGCACGACATCTTTCTCGCCAATCGCGAAGCGGTGTTGCGCACCCTGGATACCTTTCGCAGTGATCTCGACGCCTTGCGCGACGCGGTCGATGCCGGAGATGGTCATCAGTTGTTGGGCGTGTTCACCCGTGCGCGGGTGGCGCGCGAGCATTTCAGCAAGATCCTGGCGCGCCGGGCCTATATGGAAACCGCTGTGAGCGCTGAAGCGTTGGTCTTCGTGGCCAGCCCGGGTGGCCGCTTGAGCGGGCGCATCCGTGTGCCGGGCGACAAGTCGATCTCCCATCGCTCGATCATGCTGGGCTCGTTGGCCGAAGGGGTCACCGAAGTTGAAGGCTTTCTAGAGGGCGAAGATGCCCTGGCGACCTTGCAGGCTTTTCGCGACATGGGCGTTGTGATCGAGGGGCCGCATCACGGGCGCGTGACAATTCATGGCGTTGGCCTGCAGGGGCTGAAGGCGCCACCGGGTCCGATCTACCTCGGCAACTCCGGCACCTCGATGCGCCTGCTCGCCGGGTTGCTCGCGGCGCAGCGCTTTGACAGCGTACTGACCGGCGACGCCTCGCTGTCCCGGCGCCCGATGAACCGCGTGGCCCAGCCGCTGCGGGAGATGGGCGCGGTGATCGAGACAGGGCCTGAAGGGCGTCCGCCGTTGAGTATCCGTGGCGGGCAATCGATGAAAGGGTTGAATTACACGCTGCCGATGGCCAGCGCCCAAGTGAAATCCAGTCTGCTGTTGGCGGGGTTGTACGCCGAGGGTAAAACGGCCGTGACCGAGCCGGCGCCGACCCGCGACCATACCGAGCGCATGTTGCGCGGTTTTGGTTGCCCGGTGGCGGTGGAGGGCGCGACAGCTTCGGTGGAGTCGGGTCATGGGCTGAGTGCAGCGCATATAGAAGTGCCCGGGGACATTTCCTCGGCGGCGTTTTTCCTGGTGGCGGCTTCGATTGCCGACGGCTCCGAGCTGCTGCTGGAGCATGTCGGCATCAACCCGACGCGCACTGGCGTGATTGATATCCTGCGGTTGATGGGGGCTGATATAGGCCTTGAAAACCAGCGTGAGGTGGGCGGTGAGCCTGTCGCGGATCTGCGGGTGCGTTCGGCTGCGTTGAAGGGGATTGAAATTCCTGAGGCACTGGTGCCGTTGGCGATTGATGAGTTTCCGGTGCTATTCGTGGCTGCCGCCTGTGCTGAGGGTAGAACGGTGCTGCGCGGTGCTCAGGAGCTGCGCGTGAAGGAATCCGACCGCATTCAGGTCATGGCCGATGGTCTGCTGGTGCTTGGGGTGAAGTGTGAACCGACCCCCGATGGGATTATTATCGACGGCGGTGCGTTAAGCGGCGGTCAGGTGCAGGCCCATGGCGACCACCGGATTGCCATGGCGTTCAGCGTGGCTGGTCTGCGGGCTGCTGCGCCGATTCGTATCCATGACTGTGCCAATGTAGCGACGTCTTTTCCGAATTTTCTTACCCTGTGTGCCCACGTCGGCATGCGCGTTGCCCAAGAGGCTCAATTGTGAATATCAAAGCACCGGTGATTACCATCGACGGACCAAGCGGCTCGGGCAAAGGCACGATTGCCGGCATCCTGGCCAAGCGCCTGGGCTGGTGCCTGCTGGACTCCGGCGCGCTGTATCGCCTGCTGGCGTTTGCCGCACGCAACCATGGCGTCGACCTCACCAACGAAGAGTCCCTGACGCTGCTGGCGGCGCATCTGGATGTGCAGTTCGTCGGCGCAACCGAAGGTCATCCGCAGCGCATCATCCTCGAAGGCGATGATGTGACCGACGACCTGCGTAACGAGCAGGTGGGTTCGTGGGCGTCCCAGGTCGCCGCGCTGCCGGCGGTGCGTGATGCCTTGCTGCAGCGCCAGCGTGCTTTTCAGGAGCCGCCAGGCCTGGTGGCGGATGGCCGCGACATGGGCACCGTTGTGTTTCCTGAAGCGCCGCTGAAGATTTTTCTGACAGCCAGTGCCGAGGAGCGAGCGCGCCGCCGTTACTTGCAGTTGAAGGGCAAAGTCGATGGTGTTAGTCTGTCGAGTCTGCTAGATGAGATCCGTGCACGCGATGAGCGTGATACCCAGCGTGCGGTAGCCCCGCTCAAGCCGGCGGCTGACGCCATACAGCTGGATTCAACGGAGCTTTCCATCGAGCAGGTGCTGGAACGCATCATGAGTGAAATCGCCATTCGCGATATTGCCGGATGACCAAGAAGGCTGCAGGGGACCAGTCAAAGTCCTGCGGTGCTTCTTCTAAATGAAACTGACCCACACTGTCTGGGGTGTGGAGATGGGCGTATTCTTCGCCCTTATCAACAGGAATTAAAATGAGCGAAAGCTTTGCGGAACTCTTTGAAGAAAGCCTAAAAACCCTGAACCTTCAGGCAGGCTCCATCATCACCGGTGTTATCGTTGATATCGATTACCAAGCTCGTTGGGTAACCGTTCACGCTGGTCTGAAGTCTGAAGCTCTGATCCCGCTGGAACAGTTCTACAACGATGCTGGCGAGCTGAACATCAACGTCGGTGACGAAGTTCACGTTGCTCTGGACTCGGTTGAAGACGGTTTCGGTGAAACCAAGCTGTCCCGTGAAAAAGCCAAGCGCGCTGAATGCTGGATTGTTCTCGAAGCAGCCTTCGCAGCTGAAGAAGTGGTCAAGGGCGTTATCAACGGTAAGGTTAAAGGCGGCTTCACTGTCGACGTTAACGGCATCCGTGCGTTCCTGCCAGGTTCTTTGGTCGACGTCCGTCCAGTGCGCGACACCACGCACCTGGAAGGCAAGGAACTCGAATTCAAGGTCATCAAGCTCGATCAGAAGCGCAACAACGTTGTCGTTTCCCGCCGCAGCGTCCTGGAAGCAGAGAACTCCGCCGAGCGTGAAGCTCTGCTGGAATCCCTGCAGGAAGGCCAACAAGTCAAAGGTATCGTCAAAAACCTCACCGATTACGGCGCATTCGTCGATCTGGGTGGCGTCGATGGCTTGCTGCACATTACCGACATGGCCTGGAAGCGTATCAAGCATCCTTCCGAAATCGTCAACGTTGGCGACGAGATCGATGTCAAGGTTCTGAAATACGATCGCGAACGCAACCGTGTTTCCCTGGGCCTGAAGCAACTGGGTGAAGATCCATGGGTTGCTATCAAAGCTCGTTACCCGGAAAGCACTCGCGTTACCGCGCGTGTAACCAACCTGACCGACTACGGCTGCTTCGCTGAGCTGGAAGAAGGCGTGGAAGGCCTGGTACACGTTTCCGAAATGGACTGGACCAACAAGAACATCCACCCTTCGAAAGTCGTACAAGTCGGCGACGAAGTGGAAGTTATGGTTCTGGACATCGACGAAGAGCGTCGTCGTATCTCCCTGGGTATCAAGCAGTGCAAATCCAACCCATGGGAAGATTTCTCCGGCCAGTTCAACAAGGGCGATAAAATCTCCGGCACCATCAAGTCGATCACCGATTTCGGTATCTTCATTGGTCTGGACGGCGGCATCGACGGCCTTGTTCACCTGTCCGACATCTCCTGGAACGAAGTCGGCGAAGAAGCTGTTCGTCGTTTCAAGAAGGGCGACGAGCTGGACACCGTTATCCTGTCGGTTGACCCAGAGCGCGAGCGCATCTCCCTGGGTATCAAGCAACTGGAAAGCGATCCGTTCTCTGAATTCGTTCAGGACAACGACAAAGGCGCCATCGTTAAAGGCATCGTGAAAGAAGTTGACGCTAAAGGCGCCATCATCACGTTGGCCGACGATATCGAAGCGACTCTGAAAGCCTCCGAAATCAGCCGTGACCGCGTTGAAGACGCGCGCAACGTTCTGAAAGAAGGCCAGGAAGTAGAAGCCAAGATCATCAGCGTTGACCGCAAGAGCCGTGTAATCCAGCTCTCCATCAAGTCGAAAGACGATGCTGAAGAGAAAGAAGCCATCCAGAGCTTGAAAGACAAGCCTTCGGATAGCATCGCTGCTGGTCCTACCACTCTGGGCGACCTGTTGCGTGCACAAATGGAAAAACAGAACTAAGTTCTGTCAGACCATAGAAAAGGGGCGACTTCGGTCGCCCTTTTTTGTGCCTGAAATTCGTTGAATCATCCTTGGAGGGCTCTGGTCTACAGGTCGTTGTCAGAACTGGCTATAGTCATTGTAAAAGCGCTCTCGGCGTTTTGTTTCAGTAAGGATTTGAATGAACAAGCTTATTGTGGTGCTCGTATTGGTGGTGCTGTCAGGATGTTCAGTCACCAGCGCAAAAACGCACGTCAAGCGCGGCGTGAGTGGGATAGAGATCGACTGCTCTGGCCTTGGCGGTAATTGGGAGAAGTGCGAGAAGCGCGCTGCTCGCGAATGCAAGATGCAGGGCTATAAGGTGATCACGCGGTCCAGCGATGCGAAGGATGAGGAGGGCGATTACTTGTTCGGTTGGAATCCTGCCGGTGCAGTCACTCGAACCATGCTGGTGATCTGTAAATAAGCTCGCGTGTGGTCTCGGATTAACCTGCACATAAGTTATTGTATAGGCTGTTCAAATTCATCAAGTCATGCTAAAACCTTCGAAGCGCTTTTCCTAGCTGCTTGAAAAAGAAGGGAAAAATATGACGAAGTCGGAGTTGATCGAACGAATTGTCACCCATCAGGGGCTGCTCTCATCCAAGGATGTTGAGCTGGCTATCAAGACCATGCTTGAGCAAATGTCCCAGTGCCTGGCTACCGGAGATCGCATCGAGATCCGTGGCTTCGGCAGTTTCTCCCTGCACTACCGTGCCCCCCGCGTTGGCCGCAATCCAAAGACAGGCCAATCCGTCAGCCTTGACGGTAAATTCGTCCCTCATTTCAAGCCGGGCAAAGAGTTGCGCGACCGGGTGAACGAAGAAGAGGAAGAGGGCGTCTGAGTGTTTTTGGAGTAGGAGAAAGTTATGCGTGGGGTTAAGCGCGTTGTTGCGGTATTTGCGGTGCTGATTGTTGCTTTGGTGATGCTTGGGTTTGTATTGGAAAATCAGCAGGGCGTATCACTTTCGTTCCTGGGGCAGGCTACCAGGGAGCTGCCTGTTTCGGTGTTTGTGGTGGTGGCGTTAATTGTAGGGATGTTGGTAGGGCCGTTGCTGGGTGTTGTGGTAGGTCGTCGTGATCGTGTCTCTGTCGCAGAGAGGCGAAGCTGAAGCGTACTCTCGCTTCTTTGGGCTGGTCTGAGTAAAGGATTTTAGGACCGTCTGTCAGAAAATGTCGCTCGTGGAAATGCTCAAGTGCTCAGTCTTTTTTCTAATTGAGAGTGCTTCAATGGCTGGCATTCCGTTAAATCATTGGTTGCCATCTTCAGATCTGAAATTTTCCCTACGCCTCCTTGTCGCTCAGCATAACTGATAGAGATTTGCCCGGCTTTGTAAGTAAAGACCTACAGACATGTCAAGGCTTGTAATAAACCAAAGAGATGGCAAAATGAAATCTGTTCTCGATAACAGGCAGTTTGTGCGCTCGGAATTTGGCAGAGACGCTCGGTTCAGGCGATCATCCAATTAGAAAAAACACATTTTGTCTGCATAACGAGCCCGCAGTTTCTTCTTGAAGGCAGGTTTTTGTTGTGAGTAGTAGTCTTCGCGTCACCCCGGTGCATCTTGCGGGAAAATTTGGCCTTGAAATGCTTTTTCAGGGGCTGTGGCAAAATAAGGTTCTAATTTTTGCTGTCGTTGTGCTTGTCGGCGCTCTGTCGGCCGTTTACGCCTTTTTAGTTACGCCAGAGTATCAAGTGACCAGCATGCTGCGCCCTGCCGCAATTAACGAGTTGGACGCTTTGAATAGGTCTGAAGTTTATACGCTTCCACCGGCGCAAGCGTTGATTAAAGTGGGGGAGGCGCTTGAGTCTTACGATATTCGTCTTGGTTTCTTTCGCTCGCATCAAAATCTGTTCAAGGCTTTCTCGCGCCCAGGGAGAACATTGGAGCAGAGTTTTGAGGAATTCAACAAAAATTCAATAAATCTTGAAGTTCCGGATCCCAAGAAAGCGGACGCACTAAGCAACTACATTAAGCTTGAAATGACCTATCCCAAGGGAGTAGACGGGGTCTCTATTCTCAATGGGTTTATCGAATACGCAATTAATGCGGAGCGGCAACAGATTGCTGCTGACTTGAGTGTGATTGTTAAAAATCGATTAACGGAAATTGAAGGAAAGTTAAGCGCGGCTCGCTCAAGTTACGAAATGGATAAAGAGGCCAAGATTGCAAAGTTGGCCGAGAAAGATGTGCTTCATCGTGCTCAATTGCAAGATGAGCTCAAGGCGTTGCGCGCTCAGCTAACGGCCGTTCGTAGCGATCGACTGGCTTTGTTGGGTGAGTCCATTGCAATTGCTAAATCACTTGGAATACAAAAACCATCTACGCTTTCGTCATTAGGTGATAAAACCAATAATCGGTCATCCAACGTGATTCGTACCGAAATCAATAATCAGCAAGTCCCTCTGTACTTCATGGGGGTCGAGGCGCTGGAGGCAGAGCGTAGCGCTCTGCTACAGCGCAAGAGTGATGACTTTACCGATGTCCGTATCGCGCAAATCGCCAAGGACCTTCAATTGCTGCAGTCTAATCGCGAGATTGAGTTGCTGAATAATCGTAAGAACGAAGATCTGTTTTTAAGTAATGTTGCGCCTCTTCGGGGTGAGCAGGCCCGGCTCCGTAGTCTGAATCTTGATATGGCGCAGTTGAAATTGGTCGTCATAGATAAGCTGGCGCTCGAGCCGATTAAGCCGATTAAACCGAAAAAAGTTCTTATTCTGCTGTCCGGTCTGATTTTGGGTGGAGTCCTCGGTGTTTTGATCGCCCTGGCGCGTTCACTGCTGTTAATTAGGCGCAATGCCGCAGTTGATAGAGCGGCGCACTCACAGCATGCCGTGATCGCAGAGCCAGCAAAAATTGAGCGGTGAGCTGGCATCAGGGCTATCACGCGCTCTGGCTCAAGGCGTTGACTTGCTGATCTGAGACCAAAACGATCACGCATTCGGGCCGCTGGTAGCAGATCTGGCTTTGGCGGATTCATATGGTGAAGTTAATGTAGCGCCAACGCTTATTTGGTGAGTCATCTCGTAGTATGCTTGCCACGCGTCTTCGCTCTGGCGTATGGAGCAATTACGAAGTTTTTTGCAGCGAATTGCACTTGAAAGGCTAAACTCGACGAAACCGTCCGGGTGCGGGCATGGCATAGTGATATTAGCTGTGGCGTTCACGATGTTGCCGTGACGCCCAGCTGGCGCGCAAAGAGTGTCAGCAAGTCGTTGGGAATTTCTCGCCGATGGGTGAGATAGGCCTGCGAAGCCTGTTGTCAGAGGTCTTGATTCACAGGATGTTGAAGTATTCAGTGCTGAAGATGGTTCAGTGAAATTTTATTTTTTATTAGGCTTTGATTATGCAAAAACTGGAAGATATTAAGCTCGCCATTATAGGTCTTGGATATGTTGGCTTGCCCCTTGCGGTGGAGTTTGGCAAGCATCGGACGGTGGTTGGGTTTGACATCAACCAGCCGCGTATCGAGGCCCTGAGAGCAGGGCACGACGCCACGTTGGAAGTGAGCGATGAGGAGTTGAAGCAGGCCGGTAAGCTCAGCTTCAGTTTTAATCTGGACGAATTGTCCAGCTGCAATACGTTCGTCGTGACAGTGCCTACGCCGATTGATGAGTACAACCAGCCAGACCTTACTCCACTGATCAAAGCGTCAGAAAGTATCGGTAAGGTACTGAAGAAAGGCGACTTGGTTATTTATGAGTCGACCGTCTATCCCGGCGCAACCGAAGAAGACTGTGTGCCCATACTTGAGAAGTTTTCAGGATTAAAATTCAACGTCGATTTTTTTGCCGGATACAGCCCTGAGCGTATTAATCCGGGAGACAAGGAGCATCGTGTCACTACGATCAAGAAGGTGACTTCCGGATCTACACCTGAGATCGCTGACCTAGTGGATGCTCTTTACAACCAGATCATTATTGCGGGCACGCACAAGGCAAGCAGCATTAAAGTTGCCGAAGCTGCAAAGGTTATTGAAAACACACAGCGCGACTTAAACATCGCTCTAATCAATGAATTGGCCATTATTTTCAATAAAATGGGTATTGATACGGAGTCAGTGCTCCAGGCTGCGGGTACGAAATGGAATTTCCTGCCATTTCGGCCTGGCTTGGTGGGCGGTCACTGCATCGGCGTCGACCCCTACTACTTGACTCACAAGGCTCAGTCCATCGGCTATCACCCCGAAATCATTCTCGCGGGTCGTCGTCTCAATGACGGAATGGGCGCGTATGTGGTCTCCCAGTTGGTAAAAACGATGGTTAAGCGCCGTATTCATGTCGATGGCGCTCGTGTACTGATTATGGGCCTGGCGTTCAAGGAGAACTGCCCGGACCTGCGTAACACGCGAATCGTGGATATTGTCAATGAGTTGAAAGAGTACAATATTGCAGTGGATATTTATGATCCATGGGTCAGCCCTGAAGAGGCCAACCGTGAATATGGCATAACGCCTATTGCCGAACCGGGCACTGATGTCTATGACGGTATTGTGCTGGCCGTTGCACATAATGAATTCAAGGCACTGGGCGCTGAAAAAATTCGCAAGTTTGGTAAGTCTGAGCATGTTCTTTACGATCTAAAATATCTGCTGAGTCGTGAAGAGTCTGATATTCGTTTGTAATTTTATTTATGTGTTCTATTTTTCAATAAACGAAGAGCCAATTTATGTCCCGCTATGAAACGCTCCTGGAAACACTCAAGACCTCACCTAAAACGTGGTTGATCACTGGGGTGGCTGGATTTATTGGCTCCAATTTATTGGAGACCTTGCTTGGTCTGAATCAAGTTGTTGTCGGCCTTGACAACTTTGCGACGGGCCATCAGCGCAATCTCGATGAGGTTAAAGGTACGGTCGCTGCGCAGCAGTGGGCTCGTTTTAGCTTCATCGAAGGTGATATCAAGGTATTGGATGACTGTCAGCGCGCATGTGGAGGGGTGGATTACGTATTGCACCAGGCGGCGCTTGGGTCGGTACCACGTTCCCTCAATGACCCAATCGCTACAAATGCTACCAATATTGATGGCTTCCTTAACATGTTGGTGGCGGCCAGGGATGCGCAAGTAAAAAGTTTCACTTACGCTGCCAGTAGTTCTACTTACGGAGATCACCCGGGTTTGCCGAAAGTGGAAGACGTTATTGGCAAACCACTCTCCCCATACGCAGTTACCAAATATGTCAACGAGCTCTACGCTGATGTTTTCGCAAAGTGTTATGGCTTTGATACTATTGGTCTTCGGTATTTTAATGTTTTCGGTAAGCGTCAAGACCCTGAGGGAGCATATGCAGCAGTGATACCCAAATGGGCTGCCTCCATGATCAATGACGAAGACGTTTTTATCAATGGCGATGGCCAAACGAGTCGGGATTTTTGTTTTATCGAAAATACCGTCCAAGCTAACTTGTTAGCTGCCACCACTACAGATTCGACCTCACGTAATCAGGTTTACAACGTTGCAGTCAGCGGTCGAACAGATCTAAATATGCTGTTTACTTCTCTACGTGACGCATTGGCGAAAAATGGGATTAAATATGATAAGCCACCAGTGTATCGGGATTTTCGAGCGGGGGACGTTCGCCATTCGCAAGCAGATATCAGCAAAATAAAAAATAAACTTCAGTATGAGCCGCATTTTAACATCGTTGAGGGTGTTGAAAAAGCTATGCCATGGTACGTACAGTTTTTGAGTTAAAGTTATTTTTGACTATATGTACGTATAAATGGTAGATAGGGGGCAACAAGTTGCTAGCAAAACACGGGGCCGCTTATCTGGTCGTAAAGTTGATACCAGCAATATTGTCTCTTTCGGCGTTGGTGATTTTTACGCGTATTTTGACGCCTGCTGAGTACGGAGTTTATTCGCTCACTATCTTGGTTGCTGGTGTCGGTAATGCGGTATTACTACAATGGTTAAGCTTGGGCGTCGGCAGGTATCTTCCTGCCGCAGGTGACAAAGAGGATGAAAATAGGCTGCTAACGACTGCAAAATCGATTTCATTTACTGTTTTTGTTGTTGTTATTGTTTTGTCACTTGGTTGCGCAGCCCTAGGTGGGTTTTCAAAATTTTCAATAATATTCTGGGTTGTCGGTTTTTTATTTGCGGTTCAAGGTTGGCATGAACTTAACTTAAAAATTTTAAATACGTCATTAAAACCTTTTGATTATGGGAAGGTACTCATTGTAAAAAGTGCGGTTGGCTTTTTTTTATCTGTGCTTGCAGCTTACCTGGGCTTTGGTGTCGCAGGTATATTGGTCTCTATTATAGTGGGTTCAATGATGGCTTGCATAATCAGCAGGCAGATATGGAATGGCTTACCTTGGTTTTATATTGACAGGGGTTACTTGGGTAAATTATTCGCTTACGGCGCTCCGTTAACGGTTACTTACCTCCTGATATTTATCATTGATGCATCTGATAGGTTTTTTATCGAGCGCATGGTGGGTGTTGAGGCTGTTGGCGTATATTCAGCATCGTATGAGCTGAGCCAGTATTCAATCGGCATGCTGACATCCGTCGTCCATTTGGCTGCCCTGCCATTGGTGATAAATGCATTGGCTAAAGAAGGCTTGCTGGCGGCGGGTTTAAAACTACGACAGACTTTTTCATTAGTTTTTGCGGTTGCTGTACCATTGTCGGCAGGGATGGCGTTGACCGCCCCTGATATAGCATATTCTATACTCGGAGATAAGTTTAGAGTGGGCGCTACTGTAATCATACCTTGGATCGCGTTGGCTATGTTTTTAAGTACAATGAAATCATATTACTTCGATTATGCATTTCAGTTGTCAGGATCTACTCGAATGCAGATGGGTATTGTGTTCGTAAGTGCGATCGTGAATGTTGTCTTCAACTACTTCTTAATTGCTGCGTATGGTGCTACAGGCGCAGCGATTTCGACGGTGATCGCTTTTCTTGTTTCCTTGATACTAAGCTGGATTCTAGGGTTGCATGTATTTGCCATGCCGCGCCTCCCCTATAAAAATGCGGCGCAAGTCATACTTGCTGTGGTCGTTATGGCTGTAATTGTAAGTAGCATTAATCTTGAGCTTTCTTTATTTTCCTTTTTCTTAAAGGTCATTTTGGGTGGTGCGGCCTATATAGCTGTGTTACTAGTGTTTAATGCGCGATATTTGATTGCCAATGTTCCAGTATTTTTAAAAAAATAATCACTGAGTGTTAGGGGGGATTTTGCCATATTTTACAGTGTTTACGCCGACATATAATAGAGCGTATATTTTGAGTCATGTGTATGAGTCGCTTAAGGCTCAAACCTTTCAAGATTTCGAGTGGCTTATTATAGATGATGGTTCCACCGATGGAACGCGATTACTTGTCGAAGAATGGATGCAAGAGAAAAAGTTAAATATTCGTTACATTTATCAAAATAACAAAGGTAAGCACGCGGCGCATAATAATGCGGTCGAGAATGCAAAAGGCTATTTGTTTTTGGTTTTTGATTCTGATGATAGGTGCGTTAGCACAGCTCTGGAACGATTGAAGTTTTATTGGGAGGATATTAGCCCATTGCAGAGAGAGCAGTTCTCAACGCTTTCAGTTTTATGCATGGACGATAATCATAATGTTTTAGGTCACGAGTATCCAAATTATATATGTGATGTTGCTGATCCTGACCTGCAGCGGCAATACCGTTCCACTGGAGATAAGTGGGGCGTTAATGTCACAGATATATTGAAGCAATATAAATTTCCAATCATCGAAGGTGAGCGATTTATTGCGGAAAGCATCGTTTGGAATAGAATATCACTTGCCTATTCTGCTAGATTTGTTAATGAAAAGTTATGCGTAAAGGTTTATCGCAGTGACGGGCTTACGCAGTCCTCGGTGCGAGTCAGAGTTAACAATCCTCGTGGCACCAGCATGGTGTACCTTGAAGAGTTTAAGGTGCTGAAGGGGCTCGTTTATAGGTTTAAGTCGGCTATTAATTACGTTCGATTTGCCCTAAGGACAAAAAAAGTGGAAATAATTTTTCCAAGTTATAAGTCCTCGCTGTTGATGATTTGTGCGCTGCCCGTGGGCTTTGTTTTTTATCTTGTTGATTCCTATCGAGTGAAGAAGTAGGTGTCAGGTTGTGGGGTTTTGTCGACTGTTTATCAGAGGTTGAGGCGATATGTATAGCTTTATAGCAGGCTTTACTCTATTGATAGTCGCAACTATATCGCGTGTAACTATAAAAGATGCGTTCCATCCATCTTTTATATTTCCTGCTATTTGGGGTGTTGGATTATGCTTAATAGCCTTCACTCCTTTATTAGGTTTTTATGCCGTTGAGTCTGAGGCGCTGCTGATTTTTATTTTGGGTGGTATGATATTTAGTGCGGTCTCTATTTGTATAACCTTTTTTGCCAAGAATTTCGTGTACGAAGGTTTTTTTTATCGCACACTTAATTTTAATGGTTTATTTTTCCTTTTTGCTTTTTCGCATCTTCTGGTTTTACCGGTTGCTTACAGTGATTTATCTGCGCTCGGTTCTGACTTTGAGCAAATATCATATAACGCAAGGGCAATGACGGTCGCTGGAGAGTCAATATTTGGCCGTCTAACAGCAAACTATCTGCTTCTAGGGCTGGTAATAATTCCGTTATTCACAATAGCCTTGGCTCAGAGAAGAATAGGATGGCTGAAGTATCTTGTAATCGCTTTACCATGGTGTGCTCTAATCTTAGTTGGTAGCGGCAGGGCTGGGTTGGTTCAGATGTTGTTAGGCTTGGTATTTATTTATCGAGTTGTAAATAAAAAACTTCCTGTTAAGATAATGGTGTACTTGGGGTTGTTGCTTTTGATAATTTTATTTGTTGGCGCTATCGCAACAAATAAAATTAATGTTAGCTCAGATGAAAGTTTGGGCGAAATTATTTTTATAATGCTAAAGCATGTAGCAAGTTATGCCCTGCAAGGGCCAATCCTGTTTTCACTGTATTTTGATGGTGCCGTTCAAGTCTTCGAAAATTGGAGCCCCTTTATATCGGTTTGTCACTTACTGTCCATGTTTCAGTTATGCACGCCTTCAGCCATGCACGCCGAGTTTAATTTGTACGGTGATGGATTAGATGGTAATGTTTATAGTTTGTATTTCTCCATTTTTCCTGGATTTGGTGTTATGGGTGTAGTTTTTTTCATAGCACTATATTCCGCAGCTTCAACCTATGCTTATTTGAAGGCTAAGCAAGGCCACGTTTTCTACATGGTTATTTCGGCTTACTTATATTCGGCGATTGTCCTGTCATTGTTTTCGGATAATTTTTTGCCTTCGTTATGGTTCTTTATTAAGGTCTTTGTGATTGTGATTTTTGTTTTGTTATTTTTTTCAAAAAACCAATTTCACAAGGGCTAGGGTTAAATTTATGAAAAAAGAAATTTCGGTTATGGCATTCACGCAGGGCGAAAAGGTGCCAAGTACACGGTTTAGAGTGGACTATTTAAAATGTGGATTAAAAGAAAAAAAAATAAAAATCAATATCTCTAACGCTTATGAAAGTGCTTATCCGCCCAGTGAGCGTAAGCAAAGATTGCTTTGGGCTATCAAAGAGTTTTGGTCCAGGCTTTTTGGTGTCTGCAAAAGTTTCAAATTTGATGTGGTTATATTGCAGAGGGAGATGATTTCGACGATACCTACTCTGGAGAGGTTTACCAAAAAACCACGAATTTTAGATGTTGATGACGCAATTTGGGTACGCCGAGATGGATGGGCGGCCAATGCGATTGCGAAACACGTTGATCATATAGTTTGTGGAAATACTTATATCGCCGACTATTTTCGTAGGTTTGGCAAGCCAATAACTGTTATTGCCACTCCGGTTAATATTGATAGGTTTTTTCCTTTAAAAAAAGATTGCGTTGCCAAGATAATTGGATGGTCTGGAACGTCCGGAGGTTTCAAGTTTTTATATGATATAGAAGATGTCCTGGCTCAGGTGCTTAAGGATAATCAAGGTTGGAGGTTGCGCATTGTTTCTGATCAGTACCCGCGCTTCAACAAAATACCTGATGAGTCGGTTGAGTTTGTACAGTGGGCAGTGGAGAATGAAGTCAACTCAATCGCCACTATGGATATTGGGCTGATGCCACTGGATGATACTGAATGGTCGCGAGGCAAGTGCAGCTATAAGATGTTACTTTATATGGCTTGCGGTGTTCCGGTCGTTGTATCTGACTTTGGTATGAATAGCGAAATTTTAAAAAATGGGTTTGTCGGTTATGGAGCCATTACGCCTGCTGAATGGTATAGCTCTTTAAACGCATTGATTAATAGTCCGCTAGACAGAGATCTTGCGGGTCAGCATGCCAGAGATATCGTTGTAAAAAAATATTCCCAATATCAGGCTTTTAATGAATGGGAGAGAGTGATCAGAGAGACTGCTGAAAAAAGCCGCTAATGAAGAAGTAAATTTATACTGTTTGCCTGAAAAATTAATTAGGGAAGGGTTTCGTAGTGTGTGGAATAGCCGGTTACTTTCATTCGAAGCCGTCCTATATAACTGATCGTCATGTCGTTCAGATGGTTAAGGCCATAAATAAGCGTGGCCCCGACGGTTCTGGAACATGGACTGATAATGCCCAGGTTGTATTAGGTCATGCTCGTCTGGCTATTCAGGACCTCTCACCCGCAGGCCATCAGCCGATGCAAAGCGCGAATGGCCGTTATGTGATCGCGTTCAACGGCGAAATTTACAATCATCGGACCCTCCGAAAATCACTCGAAATCCATTCCGAGGCGCCTGTTTGGCGCGGGCACTCAGACACGGAGACTCTTTTAGCATGCTTCAACAGCTGGGGGGTCGAGAAAACGCTTCAAGCTACAGTGGGAATGTTTGCTATCGCTTTGTGGGATCGTGTAGAAAATAAGCTTGTGCTTGCACGTGACCGACTGGGTGAAAAGCCGCTTTATTGGGGGTGGTTGGGTGATATTCTGGTTTTCGGGTCTGAGCTTAAAGCGCTTAAACAACATCCCGATTTCGAAGCAGCTATTGATAGGGACGCGTTAGCTTTATACCTCCGCCATAATTATGTACCGGCCCCTTATAGTATATATAAAGGTATAGAAAAACTCATGCCTGGTCAATATGTCAGTATTGCCTTGGGCCAAAACAGAAAGTCGGTTAAACCAGCATATTTTTGGACGTACAATGAAGCTGTTGTAAGGGGGTTGGATCAGCCCCTGATTGGCAGCGAAACTTCCATTGTAAACGCTCTTGAATTTCAGCTAGATGAAAGTGTCGGAATGCAAATGCTATCCGATGTGCCACTAGGCGCGTTTTTAAGCGGCGGCGTCGACAGCAGCCTAATTGTTGGGCTGATGCAGAAACAAAGTCAGCGGCCAGTCAAAACTTTCACCATCGGTTTCAGTGAGGCTGGCTTTAACGAGGCGGAACATGCCTTGGCTGTTTCCCGCCACCTGGGTACCGAGCATACGGAAATATACATTCAGCCTAAAGACGCTTTGGATGTTATTCCTCACTTGCCGGAAATTTATTGTGAGCCATTTGCCGATAGCTCACAGATTCCAACGTTTTTGGTTAGCCAGCTTGCAAAACAGCAAGTCACGGTTGCTCTGAGCGGTGACGCTGGCGATGAGCTGTTCGGCGGCTATAATCCTTATCAATTCACACCGCGGGCGTGGAATTACATCAGTAAATTGCCGGTCTCTTTACGGCGGTTGGCGGCGTCATCCCTGAAAGTTCTGCCGTTGGAAGGTAGGATCGAAAAGCTGGTGGATATTATGCACACCTCTACCCGAGAAGATTTTTATCGGCAGATGATCAGCCACTGGAAGGACCCCCTTATCGCGGTAAGAGGTGCGAAAGAGCCTGCAACGCTGTTGGATACACCCCCCAGCTGGCCCTTGGTTAAGTGTAGGTATGAAGAGTGGATGATGGCGATGGATGCGCAAACCTATATGGTCGACGATATCTTGGTAAAGGTTGATCGCGCCGCGATGGCCAATAGTCTTGAAACACGTGTTCCACTCTTAGATCATCGTGTTGTCGAATTCGCTTGGCGTATTCCCTTGCATTTGAAAATTCGTCAGGGTGTAGGCAAGTGGGTATTAAGAGAAGTGCTCTATCGGCATGTTCCTCGGCAGTTGATTGAACGTCCCAAAAAAGGATTTTCCATTCCTATCGCTTCTTGGTTGCGTGGACCATTGCGTGAGTGGGCGGAAAATCTGTTGAGCGAAAGCCGACTACGTCAGGAAGGTTATTTTCACCCAGCGCCTATCCGGTATATCTGGACGCAGCACCTTGCTGGACGTTCGGATTATTCAAGCAAGCTGTGGAGCGTTTTGATGTTCCAGGCGTGGCTGGAGGAGCAGGACCGGTGAAAGTTACCCATATTATTGTTGGTCTTAATATCGGTGGCGCTGAGTTAATGCTGCGTCGACTCTGTGAGTCTTTCAACTCCAATTTCGATGACGAACACAGTGTCATTTCTTTAACGGATCTGGGCGAAGTCGGTTCATTGTTGCGTGCTCAGGGTGTTACCGTTGATACCTTAGGCATGCGAGGTGCCTGGGACGTTTTTAGCGCATTCAGCAAGCTTGTGCGTTTTTTACGGTCTACTAAGCCTGACGTGGTACAAACTTGGATGTATCACGCTGATTTGCTGGGCGGGCTCGCTGCACGTCGGGTCGGTATAAAGGCGGTTATCTGGGGGATCAGAACCACGGACGTTAGTAGAGGGGGAGGAAAGGCGACAATCGTTATTCGCAGACTTTGTGCGTGGTTTTCGTCGAGAGTGCCTAGCGTCATCGTCTGTGCTGCGCAAGCGTCGAGAGCGTCGCATGTCGCGGTAGGCTACTCCCCAGGCAGAATGACTGTCATTCCCAATGGGTTTGACCTGGACCGCCTGGTTGCTGTACCTCAAGAACGTGAAGCAATTCGATCGACCCACGGTATCGATGAGGATGATTTGGTTATTGGTAGTCTCGGACGTTATAACAAAGTTAAAGACCACTCCAGTTTCGTCAAGGCAGCCGGGTTTGTTGCCGCCCGATTTGCACATGTCAAGTTCCTGATGGTAGGTCGTGACGTGGATCGCGCCAACGAGGCGCTAATGGCCGAAATTATGGCAACTGGATACGCTGATCGGTTCGTGCTTCTGGGTGAGCGTCGTGATGTCCCTGCATGTTTTAAGGCGATGGATATATTTTGCCTGCACTCTCTCACCGAAGGCTTTCCCAATGTTTTAGGCGAAGCCATGAGTATGGCGTTGCCTTGCGTGACGACAGATGCCGGAGATGCTGCTTTTCTGCTGGGTGAAAATGGACTTGTCGTGCCAGTACAAGACCCTCTGGCATTGTCTGAGGCCTTGGCGAAGATTGCAGTGTTGACTGCCGACGAACGCTCAGCGATGGGACAGGGGGCCTATAAGCGGATCGTTGAAAATTTCACGATGAAATGTGCAGAGCATAAATTTAAAGCAATCTATGACAGTCTTTACTCAAATCAGGACATTCATTGATGTGTGGTTTTAGCGGGATTTTCCAAGCCGGTAATGATGATTTGGTCTCTGTCATTACCCGGATGAACGATGCCCTTACGCATCGTGGCCCCGACGATCGTGGAGTGTGGGTCGACGATAATGTGGGGTTGGCCCTCGGGCATCGACGCTTGGCAATTGTCGAGTTGTCGGAGGCTGGTCACCAGCCTATGTATTCCAGTTGCGGACGATTTGTAATTGCTTTCAATGGCGAGATCTATAACCACGCCGAACTCCGGCGGAAGTTGGACATTGAGGGGTTGTCGCCGCCGGTATGGCGAGGTAATTCTGATACCGAGGTACTGGTTACAGGCCTTGCTCGCTGGGGAGTCGAAAAGACCTTACAAGCTTCGGTGGGGATGTTTGCCTTCGCGCTGTGGGATAGGCAAGAACAAGTATTGACACTTGCGCGTGACCGGATGGGTGAAAAGCCTTTGTATTATGGCTGGCAGGACGACACTCTGCTTTTGGGTTCAGAGCTTAAGGCTATCAAGGCTTTCCCGCAGTTCATCTGGGAAGTGGATCGCAACGCTTTGGCGTTGTTGCTTCGTCACAACTGCATTCCGGCGCCTTACAGTATTTACAAAGGCATCGCGAAGCTTGAGCCTGGTCACTACGTAATGCTTGCACTGAACAATCTCCCTGCCGCGAAAGCCGCAGTCCCTCAGGCTTATTGGCGTTTCAATGACGCAGTTGCGAATGGCATCGCCAATCCCTTCCAGGGAACCCCCGAACAAGCGACGGATTTACTAGAGGCACAACTACGTTCCACTATTGGCCAGCAAATGCTTGCAGATGTGCCTTTGGGGGCGTTTCTGAGCGGCGGTGTTGATAGCAGCACAATCGTAGCTATGATGCAGGCACAAAGTACTCAGCCGGTTCTTACGTTCACTATAGGATTTGACGAAGGCGGTTATGACGAAGCTACACATGCCAAGGCTGTCGCCCGGCACTTGGGTACGCAACATACAGAGTTGTACGTGCGTCCTGAGGACGCATTAGCGATGATTGCGCGTCTACCCTCGATGTATTGCGAGCCGTTCAGCGATAGCTCGCAGATTCCTACGTTTCTGGTCAGCCAAATGGCCAGCAAGCATCTGAAGGTTGTATTAAGTGGTGACGGGGGAGACGAGCTCTTCGGCGGTTATAACCGGTACCTCACCGCCAAGAAGGTCTGGTCGAAAATGCAGCAGTTGCCGCCATTTGCCCGTCAATTAAGCGCCGAGCTGTTACGGTCACTTTCGCCCTCTAGCTGGGATACTCTGTTCCATATCTTCAAGCCATTGTTGCCTCGGCGTTTACATCTTAGTACGCCAGGTGATAAGGCGCATAAATTGTCTGAGGTTCTTAAGCTCGCCGACGGTCACGAGTTCTACCACCGGTTGAACAGTCACTGGGCCGATCCTGCTAGCGTCGTGATCGATGGTAAAGAGCCCAAAACCATTTTCACTGATTCTTCACGCTGGCCGCAAACCAATAGCTTTGAACATTGGATGATGGCAATGGATGCGCAAACCTATATGTCGGATGACATCATGGTTAAGCTTGATCGTGCAACCATGGCGGCTAGCATCGAGGGGCGTGTGCCGTTGCTTGACCATAGAATCGTCGAACTGGCTTGGCGTATGCCGCTTGATCTGAAAATTCGCAATGGGCAAGGCAAGTGGTTGCTGCGTGAGGTGTTGTATCGACATGTTCCCAAGGAACTTATCGAACGCCCGAAGCAAGGATTTGGCATTCCTCTGGACAGCTGGCTTCGAGGGCCTCTACGGGATTGGGCGGAGGAGCTTTTAAGCGAGGATCGGCTGCGTAGCGAAGGATATTTTCATGCAGAGCCTATCAGGCATAAATGGGCGGAGCATTTGAGTGGCAAAAAAAATTGGCAGCACCACCTCTGGGATATCCTAATGTTTCAAGCATGGCTGGCTGAGCAATAAAATGAAATTTTTTTTAATCGCAAGTTATGCTGACTCACTGATAAATTTTCGTGGTCCTTTAGTTGATGCGTTACGTGCACAGGGACAGGAGGTTCACGTTGCCGCTCCGGATATGCCTTTTGGCTCAGATGTTCGCGTGCACCTCGAGCAGAAGGGCGTAGTGGTGCACGAGATACCTCTAAGACGAGTGGGTATGAACCCATTTTCCGATCTAATGACTCTTTTTGCACTTTGTAAGCTGATGCGGGATATCAAGCCTGATTCGGTATTAGCCTATACAGTCAAACCGGTTATCTATGGTTTGTTAGCCGCGCGGATCATGAAGATAAAGCGCCGTTTCGCGCTGATTACGGGTTTGGGTTATGCGTTTCAGTCAGAGGATAACCAGGCTGTTAGCTCTCGAGGAATGCTTAAGATACTCGTTCAACGCCTGTACGCACTTGCTCTGAGCTTCGCAACACGGGTTTTCTTTCAGAACCCGGACGACGAAGCTCTTTTCAGGTATTTGCACTTGATCTCGGTTGATACACCATCGACTATTGTAAATGGTTCGGGTGTCGACGTTAACGATTTCAACGTTGCGTCCTTTCCAGAGCATCTCAGTTTTCTCCTGATTGCTCGACTACTGGGCGATAAGGGTATCCGAGAGTTTGTCAGCGCAGCGCGTGAGGTGAAATCTACACGCGCAGATGTGATGTTCAGGATCGTGGGATGGATTGATGAAAATCCTAACGCTATTCTCCGCGAGGAACTCGATGCGTGGATTGCAGAGGGCACAGTTGAATATCTGGGTCGGCTGAAAGATGTAAGGTCCGCCATTGCAAGCTCAAGTGTTTATGTTCTGCCCTCTTATAGGGAGGGTACACCTCGAACTGTTCTGGAGGCTATGGCCATGGGACGGGCAGTAATTACAACTGATGCTCCTGGATGTCGGGAAACTGTGGTTGATGGTGTGAACGGGTTCCTGATTCCGGTCAAGAATGTCGATAAGCTTACTGCGGCCATGTTGAAATTTGCTGAGAACCCGCATCTTGTTTCTACGCTGGGTAGGAAGTCTCGTGAGCTGGCAGAACTTAAGTACGATGTTAAAAAAGTCAATGCAGCGATGTTGCAAGGCATGGGGATTTAATTATGATTTCCCGTTTCAGCTACACGTTATTCTCTAAAAAAGTAGAAGCGTCTGGTTCATAAATATATTTTAATTGTTGCTTGTATAATATATGTCAGGTGGATAATGTTGAAGCGTTCATTAGATTTTTTAGTTTCGTTGTGTGCTCTGCTTTTATTGGCCCCGGTCATGGTCGTAATCGCTTGGTTGGTCAAGCGGAAGCTTGGTTCGCCCGTCCTTTTTAGTCAAGTCAGACCGGGGCTGAACGCGAAGCCATTCACGATGCTAAAGTTTCGGACGATGCGTGATGCGGTTGGCAGTGATGGCAAACCTTTGCCCGACTCAATGCGCATGACTCGGTTCGGCACCTTTCTACGCTCCAGTAGTATGGATGAACTTCCTGGCCTCTTTAATGTACTCAAAGGGGACATGAGCCTTGTTGGACCCAGGCCGCTTCTTATGGAGTACCTCCCTCTTTATAGCGCCGAGCAATATCGCCGTCATCATGTCAGGCCTGGTGTGACGGGATGGGCTCAGGTGAATGGCAGGAACTCTTTGAGCTGGGAGGAGAAATTTAAACTAGACGTATGGTATGTTGACAACCGGAACCTTTGGCTTGACATTAGAGTGGTTTTTTTGACGCTGAAGAAAGTCGTGGCCAGGGAAGGTATTAATGCAAGTGGTGAAGCAACAATGCAGCGGTTTACGGGCTCAAAGGAGCCTGAATAAATAGTGATGAATTTTTATGAGATTGAACTTTATAGTAATATGTCCTTTTCGGCATAAAAATTAGGATTCTGTGTATGTTGGGTACAACATTTTCTGCTTGGCCTTCCTTCAGTGAAGAAGAGGGCAACGCTGTTCGCGATGTTATCCTTTCAAATAAGGTAAATTATTGGACCGGCCAAGAATCCCGCCAATTCGAGGTTGAGTTCGCGGTCTGGGCTGGTACCAAATACGCGGTTGCGCTTGCCAATGGCACGGTCGCCTTAGATCTTGCGCTCAAGGCACTGGGAATAGGCAAGGGCGATGAAGTAATAGTAACGTCTCGAACCTTCCTGGCTTCAGTATCCAGTATCGTTAACGCTGGCGCCATTCCAATATTCGCTGACGTAGATCTGGACTCCCAGAACTTCACCGCTCATTCCATTGAAGCGGTCTTGACGCCTCGTACCCGGGCGTTGATCTGTGTGCATCTAGCCGGTTGGCCCTGCGACATGGATCCAATCATGGACCTTGCTCTGCAGCGGGGTCTAAAAGTAATCGAAGACTGCGCACAAGCTCACGGTGCTCACTATAGAGGGAGGCCTGTCGGCTCCATCGGTCATATAGGGGCTTGGTCCTTTTGCCAGGACAAAATCATGACTACCGGTGGTGAGGGTGGCATGGTTACGACTAATGACAAGGAGCTTTGGGCACGCATGTGGGCATATAAAGACCATGGAAAGAGCTGGAAGGCTGTTTATGAAAGCTCTCATCCTCCGGGTTTTCGCTGGCTGCACGAAAGTTTCGGCACCAACTGGAGAATGATGGAGGTTCAGGCTGTCATTGGTCGCATTCAATTGGCCAGAATGAAGGACTGGCAAGCTAGCCGCGCGAACAATCTTGAAGCTATATGGAATTCTGCCCGTCTCTTGCCAGCCTTGAGGGTGCCGGATTTCCCTAAAGGGGATGTGCACGCCGCTTATAAATGCTATGTATTCGTTCGGCCTGAATGCTTGAAGGAGGGATGGTCCCGTGATCGAATCCTCAGCGAAATAGTCTCGCGCGGGGTGCCTGCATTCTCCGGCTCTTGCTCGGAGGTATATCTTGAGAAAGCGTTTGATGATACCGGTTTACGGCCGCCATTCCGCTTGCCGAACGCCAGGGAGCTGGGTGAAACGAGTATGATGTTTTTAGTGCACCCGACCTTAGAAAATAGTGAGATTGAGCTGACGTGTAAGGTACTGACTGATGTAATGCAACAGGCTTCTGTTTAGTAGCTCCTTCGTTATAATACTGCGTTATTTGGCAATAAAAGCTTGGCTGGGAGCAAAAAGTGTACAAGGGATTTATAGATCGTATACGTGCGTATTTGTTGAGCCTTCCTCGCCGACAGAAACGCATACTGCAGGTGCTTACGGACGTTATTTTAGTCTGGGTTGCGCTGTGGCTGGCTTTTTTAGTTCGTCTGGGAATGGACGAAATGATCAATCCAGTTAAGATGCACTTATGGCTATTTATTTGCGCACCGGTAGTTTCTGTTCCCTTGTTCATTCGATTTGGTATGTATAGGGCGGTAATGCGGTATTTCGGCAATGATGCTCTTATTGCAATTGTTAAAGCGGTGAGTCTCTCAGCGTTGGTGCTTGGTGTGGTCGTATACTGGTACAGCAACCATCAAAATGTAGTCCCTCGATCCATTATATTCAACTACTGGTGGTTGAGCCTTATCATGTTGGGCGGCTTGCGCCTCGCAATGAGGCAGTATTTTCTTGGCGATTGGTTCGCGGCGGCTCAACACGTACCATTCACCAGCCGTGAGGATGGTTTGCCACGTGTGGCTATCTATGGTGCAGGCGCCGCTGGAAATCAGTTAGTTGCTGCTTTGCGCATGGGGCGTGTCATGCGGCCAGTTGCCTTCATTGATGATGATGACAGCATTTCTGATCGAGTAATTGCAGGATTGCAGGTTTATAAGTCCAAACATATCCAACGGATGATTGATGCAACAAGCGCTCAGGAGATTCTCTTGGCTATTCCCTCAGCCAATCGAGCAAGGCGCCGTGAAATTCTTGGCTTTCTTGAGGGCTATCCTTTACACGTGCGCAGTATTCCGGGGTTCATGGACTTGGCAAGTGGGCGCGTCAAGGTCGACGATATCCAGGAGGTGGATATCGCTGATCTATTAGGGCGCGACTCGGTACCTGCCCAAGGCGAACTGCTCGAACGCTGTATCCTTGAACAGAACGTCTTAGTGACCGGAGCAGGTGGCTCCATCGGCTCAGAGCTGTGTCGGCAGATCTTGGCCCTCCATCCCAAGACTCTTCTATTGTTTGAGCACAGTGAGTTCAATCTTTACTGTATTTTGTCAGAGATTGAGCAGCGTATTGTGCGTGAGTCGCTGCCGATTCGAGTGTTGCCCATCCTTGGCTCAGTTCGCAATCAGGAACAGTTGATTGATGTAATGAAGACATGGCGTGTCGATACCGTTTATCATGCTGCGGCCTATAAGCATGTACCCATCGTAGAGCACAATATTGCTGAAGGTGTCTTAAATAACGTTATTGGAACTTTGAATACCGCGCAAGCTGCATTGCAGGCGGGAGTTTCAAACTTTGTACTGATTTCCACTGATAAAGCTGTGCGTCCGACCAATGTCATGGGTAGTACTAAGCGATTGGCGGAATTGACTTTGCAAGCGCTCAGTTTGGAGGTCGCACCGGTTTTGTTCGGAGACGAGTCTAATGCTCCCAAGGTCAACAAAACTCGTTTTACCATGGTTCGTTTTGGCAATGTGCTTGGGTCGTCGGGCTCTGTGATTCCTTTGTTTCATAAACAAATCAAGTTGGGGGGACCATTAACAGTCACACACCCGAAAATTACCCGGTATTTCATGACCATCCCTGAAGCAGCTCAGTTAGTGATTCAGGCGGGGTCTATGGGGCAGGGGGGCGATGTATTTGTGCTCGATATGGGTGAGCCGGTCCGGATAGTCGAGTTAGCTGAAAAAATGGTTCATCTGTCGGGTCTCAGTCTGCGTTCCGAAAAAAATCCTCATGGTGATATTGCTATTGAGTTCACAGGGCTTCGACCTGGAGAGAAGCTGTATGAGGAGCTTCTGATCGGTGACAATGTGGTTGCCACACAGCACCCAATGATCATGAGTGCGAACGAGGACCATATTGAATGGGAAGTACTGAAGTCCAAGTTGACTGAGCTGTTGGACGCAGTCAAGAGAGATGACTATGCTCGTGTACGGCAGCTGCTTCGTGACACTGTAAGTGGTTATACGCCGGACGGTGAGATCGTTGACTGGATCTATCAGCAACGCAGGTTGGAACCTTAGGCCTACAGTTCACGTAGCAGGTTATTGAAGGCTGGGAGGATGATCGGACTGTGCAGTCCGATTCCCTAGTAGCTGTAAAAACCTGAGCCGGATTTTCTTCCTAGCTTATTAGCTCTTACCATTTTTCTCAGCAAGGGATGAGCCCTATATTTCGGGTCTCCGGTCTCATTATGCAGTGTTTCCATGATTGAAAGATTGACGTCGTTGCCGATCAAATCTGCCAGCGCTAGCGGCCCGATAGGATGATTGGCGCCAAACTTCATCGCTCTGTCTATTTCTTCCGCGCTCGCGACACCCTCAGCCAAGATTCCTATTGCTTCATTTATCATTGGAATCAACATTCGATTGACGATGAAGCCCGGGGCTTCATTCACTAATACCGGCTCTTTGTGCAGTGTCTTGGCGAAGTCGAAGGCCCAAGAGGCTGTGTGTTTCGAGGTCGAGAAACCTACAATGATTTCCACCAGCTTCATCACGGGGGCCGGATTAAAAAAGTGCATGCCTACTACATTCTCTGGATTTTTTGTGAGGCTTGCCAGTTCAGTGATGGATAGTGAAGATGTGTTCGATGCTATTATTGAGGAATCTTTTGCATAGGACGCTATATCGCGAAATATCTTATGCTTGATAAGCATATCTTCAGATACTGCCTCAATAATTAAATCAGTGTTTTTGATTGCTTCATACTCATTGGAGACAATTACTTTTTCTGAAAAAGATATTGCATCTTTAGTAGACAATCTTTTTTTGTTAACCATACGCTCCCAGCTGAACTTGAGGCTTTCGTAAGCCGCTTTGCAACCGGTCTCGGAGCGACCTATCCATACGATAGAGGAGGTTACCTCGCTCTGCGCAAGTAATTGAACGATCCCTTTTCCCATGGTTCCTGAGCCGATGACGGCAACTTTTATCTCTTTCATGTAGTGTTTAGTCCTTACTGGGAAGCTGAACGAAGTGGCTTTGCGGGATTGCCAAACACCGTAGTATAGGGGGCTACGCTTTTAGTCACGACTGAACCCATCCCAACAACCGCTCCCTCACCAATTACAATGGGCCTTTCCGGCGTACCCTGACGAATCATTGCTCCGGTACCGATATAGGCATGGTCTTCAATAACTACACTGCCATTGCATTGAACGTTAGGAGCGAAGGTCACAAAATCGCCGATGACGCAATCATGGGCTACATAAGAATAAATGTTCGCATGGAAAAATTTTCCGATTTTCGCGTTTGCGGTAACCGTCGTGAATGCGCAAAAAACAGCTCCCTCGCCAATTGTATTATGGCTGAGGTTGACAGCACTTAGCGCTGAAACTGTAAACGATGATGCGCCTTCTGATATGAGGCGCTCAGAAATTTTCTGTCTGACCTTGCTATTGGCGATAGTAATGTTAAAAAATTTCTCTCCTTCCATCCTAAGAAAAGACTCAACATTTACTAGGCGGTAGCCGTTGAGACTGTCTTCCTGAGCATTATCGTCCACGAAAATAATTTTGAGATTTTCCTGAGATGTTGTACCTAGCATCTGGCTGACCAGAGGTATAACCTCACGCCCAAAACCGCCTGCTCCTACAATTGCGTAAATTTTCATATCCGTTCCTCATGATTCATCTGAATTCTCTCGTAGGTTTGGCAATTCTACAGATGAAATCTGGCAGTGTCAGGCACCTGTTTATCCGTTTTCAACATAAGGTCATTGCTCAAACTCAACGTTACAAACAAGACTGGCTAACCATTCATTGCAGAGTGTTCTAAAATATCAATGTGTGAAGTTTCTAAGATTTCCTAGTGGTCTTGACAGCTCCCATTAATTATGGGGTCTCTTGTTCGGGTAAACGGACAGAGGGGGCTGATTAGTTACTCCCTTTCTTGAATTAGCAGATAGTAACCTTAAACATAAGAAATCATTACTATCAATGGCGCTGTCGAAGAATATGGTATGCGCTCCATAAAGCCCACCTTAAATGATTGCGCGCTCTGCTATACGGCGTGAGCAAGCAGTTTCACGGTAGCAAGGCTTCGTAATCTTCAATTGATGTCTCCGTTAGCAAGTGTTCGAGTGCGTGGCGACCCATTACTTTTTCAAAGCGGTGCAGGGAAACCGTCCACATATTTTAGTATTCAGCAGCATTGTCAGAACGCTGGGGCTGGCCATGTTTTTCTCAATCACCTGAGCCGGTTTGTCCGCAGTGACCAGCGCACTCTCGCAGTCGCGGCAACCGTGGATTTTACGAACGTCTTTGATCACCCGTATCTGCATCGGGACGATTTCAAGTTGTTTGCTGATTTCCTCGCCAATGGCGTGTTTGCGGCAACGGCAGGCGCAGGTCAATTCATGCTCGGGCAGTTCGTGAATTACTTCGATGCGCGGCAGAACGGCGGGCAGAGGCTTGCGCTTACCACGGCGCTTGGCAGAGGCTACGACTTCTTCTTCATAGTCTTTATCGATAGCTTCGACGACGCTCTCTGCTGCGTTGAACGGGCCAACAGACGCGTCGCTGTACGATGAGCATTTTCTTGAGACTTCCCTCATAGAGTTCCCCGCTGGAGAGCAATCTGGAATCTTGAAGGTGCACGCACTCGATCAAAACACTCGCCCAGCGTTTTTTCGCTGTTCCCCAGCTTCACCTAGAGCTTTACTTGAGTTGATTTCTCCCCTCTAAGCCAATCTGTGATAACGGCAACTTTTTTCATCGTGGGTCGCTCAATAAGGGAGAACGTTAGGCCACATATAAAAACCAAAATCGGGGTGAGCGCCAGAATGAAAAAGCAGTATTTAAGTGCACTTATCTGACTAATTATTGTGCTCTCAAAAACTAACTTAAACATCACATACAATAGAATGCCGTGCAGGAGATACATGCTGTAAGCCAGCTCTCCCATTGTTCGCGAGACTTTGCTTTTAAATAAGCCAAAAACACTGTTGCCACCTGCAATCAGACAGAAAGCAGCTACCAATAACGTTTTCGCCAGCGAGCTTTCATATACTGAAGGAAAACCTATAAAGACCAAAATCAGCAATAACAATATAATTATAGAAGAGCGTTTAGATTTGGAGAAAGCCTTAAAGAGCTCTAATCTTACAACAATGGCCGCGAACATACCGCCGACGAACAACCAATACAAACCATTTACAAAATACAGGCTGCCGAACCCATACATGCATAGCGCACTCAATAAAAGATATTTGATTGATGACTTGCCGCCAATGGCCAAAAATATTAAAGGGAGTGCGAAGTAAAAAGTCCACTCATATGGGAGGCTCCATGCAACACTAGCATTAATTAGATTTGTGTTCGCTAGGCCATTTATATCAGGGGAACCATATTGAATGGTAAAAAACAGCCATTTTGAGATACTCAAAATTATTTCACTGAGTTCAGCTGGCGGATTATTCCTGGTAATTATAAAAACAACTAAAAACAGTAACCCCATTGAAAAAAAATAAAGAGGTACTAGCCTTAAAAATCTAGACACATATAGCCTGAGCCAATCAACTCCAGAGTTACGAGAGTCAAGCAATTTAGAAAAAAACAAAAATCCCGTTATCATAAAAAACAGCGAAACTCCGACCTGTCCAAAATTTACGAAAACCCTAATTGGAGGATTGGTCCAGCTGCCAGTCTTCAAATAAAAAAACCATATACAAGAGTGATGGAGAAAAACAAAAAAAGCTAAATAGCCTCTTAGCCCATCAATAGTAATAAATCGATGAGCATTATCCGAAACAGATAGTCTGCTAGAAATAAAATACGTCGACAACAAAGCTATAAGCATCGCCAAAAAGGCGAAAAGTACGCCGATTATTTCCACTGTTTTTATTCCCTATTGTATTTTTACCATTCAATCTTATCATGATATCTTTTTTACTCGCTCTGCATTTTAAACGAAAGGGCTTTTCAGCACCCCATCGGTGAGTCATTTTGATTGCTCTGACATACGCTTAGCACGCACGTAAGGCAATTACCGCGTTATCTCCGTCATTGGCGATCGCGACAATTTTTTTGCGCATGCGCTGGTTCAAGTTAAGCTCGACGGGTTGCGTGGACCAGGCTGACGGCGTCGAGGTTGGCAGGCATGTAGCATCCACGCATAGGACTCTCGGCCGTTGGAAGAGGCGTTGTTGTCGATCGGCAGGTAACCTTCCTCGACGTATCGTTCCAACTTGCTCCAGTTAATTGCGAGGTAACTGATGGCTTTGCCCAAGGCACTCTGAGCGGTGACCTGGGGCTGCGTTTCAATCCGGCTTTTCAACTGAGCCTTTTTCTATGCTTTCCTATGCGCCATTTTTTCAGCGTTCACACCCTGTAACTCAAGTACTTTTGACGCCCTCCAAACATCGCCTACCTTAGAAAAGCAGCTTCGGAAAAGCTGCTTCTCTCTAACCGATGTCATGGAGCGTCAACAATGAAAAACACTTACATCTCCTCCCTAGTCTTCGCTCTCCTCACCAGCCTCTCGGCCGCGACCACCGCAGCCCCGTCCATCAAACCCGAGCCTCCAACCCCAATCTCTGCCCAGATGATGAAAGCGGAACAATCCGCCAAGGTCAATCTCAATGCTGCCGACGCCGAAACTCTTCGTCGTGACCTCTTCGGAATTGGCGCGGCAAAGGCTAAGGCAATCGTCGCCTACCGCGATACCAATGGTCCCTTCACGGCGATTGATGAGTTATTGGAGGTCAAAGGTATCGGCAAGGCTTTGTTGGAGAAGAACCGCGAACGGTTGGTGATCAACTAAGCGAAGTACAGAAGGAGGGCCGGTCATTGATCGGCTTCTTCCTTCTCATAAATCTAGCCTTCGAATTTATCGAGTGCAACTTCCATAAGCCGATCCGCCAGAGTGGGATCCTGAATACGGCCGAATAACACCAACGCGCCTTCTTTCCATCCTCCACCTAAAATCGACCCGTGCAACTGCGCGCGCCGTCGACGTGCCTAGGGATGCTCCGATCAACTTGCCGCACGGCGGCGGCAAGTCGAAATTTCCTCGGGACGCACCGCTATTTGCCAAAAAACGACCGATGCTTCGTGTATTGAGGGCTATTTCGTCGGGTCTTCCGTGTTAAGCACGCAACTCGCCCATACCCATCAGCTGTTTTCGAGCCATCCACAGGTTTGACAGGGCGAACAGCGTGGTCAACTGAGCTGTGTTTTTCATCAGTCCACGAAAGCGCACTTTAACGTAACTAAACTGCCGCTTGATCACCCGAAACGGATGCTCAACCTTGGCTCGTGTCTGAGCTTTGCAGTACTCGATCTTGCGCTTGGCTTTGTACAGCAGGCTGCGTTTATTCAACTTGGAATAGGTGCTGCGGCGCGCTGCGATTTGCCAGATCACTTCACGATTTTCATGCTCTTCACGCTTCTCGACACCGGTGTATCCAGCGTCCGCATACACCGCGTTTTCTTCGCCATGCAGTAGCTCGGCGACCTGTGTGACATCGGCCACATTGGCGGCGGTACCATGGACGTGATGAACCAATCCGGACTCTGCATCGGCGCCAATATGGGCCTTCATCCCGAAGAAATACTGATTACCTTTCTTGGTCTGATGCATCTCGGGATCGCGCTTGCCTTCCTCGTTCTTGGTGGAACTGGGGGCATGAATAATGGTGGCATCGACGATAGTGCCTTGACGCAGCGACAGGCCTTTTTCTTGTAAATAACCGCTGATGACCGCGAGGATCGCAGGTGCGAGTTGATGCTTCTCCAGCAAGTGCCGGAAGTTCATGATCGTAGTGTCTTTCGGGATCGGCGCGCTCAACGTCAGGCGTGCGAATTGGCGCATGGGCGTGATTTCGTAGAGCGCTTCTTCCATGGCCGGATCGCTCAGGGAGAACCAGTTCTGCAACAGATGGATGCGCAGCATGGTTTCCAGCGGATACGGTTTTCTGCCACCGCCGGCCTTGGGGTAGAACGGCTCGATCAGCCCCAGCAGGTCTGTCCAAGGCACGACTTGATCCATCTCGGCGAGGAAGCGTTCGCGGCGTGTCTGCTTACGTTTTCCGGCGTATTCGAAATCGGAAAAGCTCATCTGGCTCATGGGCAGCTCGGATCAGGTTGTCAGGCGTATTTCAGCACAGTTGAAGACTTGTTCGGAGATTCCCTAGTTGGGATTTGTCGTTGCCCATATGAGGCCCGCAGGCACACGACCCACTTACGGTGTGTCATCGGTTAGGCGTCGAGATCTACAGGCTGGAGGATGAGCTGCTGACCGGCTGGAGCCAGCCTCAGCGTGCCGCCTATAAAGGCCAGCACGGTTTGCATATTGCCAGCGCAGAAGTGAAGTAAATCCGGTTCAGCGCTCCTGCGCGTCCTTGGCATCCGCTTGCGCATTGCGCTGGGCCACGCGTTTGCGTTGTTCGTCGGTGAGTTCCACCTTGTTGGCGCTGTCACGCAGCATCATGAGGCCACCGACGATCGACCCGATCGCTACTACCATAATCAACCACGCATACCACGGCATAACGCTCTCCTTGAGGCAGATCGCCGTGGGAGAATTTTCCCACGGTAATAACTGCTTTGAGTGACGGGCTTTCTGAGTAGTTCAGTGTAGGCCCGTTCTGCCTCGCACGTCTTATAGCCCGGTCAGCATGGCATCCGCCGGCGCATCAGCGCGGTCTTGTGCGGTCAATTGGAAGTACACGAAGCCGACGGCCATGAAACCCAGGAAGATCAGCCCGATCAAGGTGTTGAACCAGGCCATCGCCACCAGGCACACCACGGCCAGTACCAGTGCGATGCCGGGTACGAGGGGATAGCCGGGCGCGCGGAAGGTGCGTTCCAGCAGCGGCTCGGTTTTACGCAGTTTGAATAGGCTGAGCATGCTCATGATGTACATGACGATGGCGCCAAACACGGCCATGGTGATCATCGCGGCGGTCAGGGTCATGCCGCCGAGGTTGATCAGGCCATCGCTGTAGATGGCCGCGATGCCGACGACACCGCCAGCGATGATTGCGCGGTGCGGTGTTTGAAAACGCGACAGTTTGGCGAGGAAGGAGGGCAGGTAGCCGGCGCGTGCCAGGGCGAAGAACTGCCGCGAGTAGCCGAGGATAATGCCGTGGAAGCTTGCCACCAGGCCGAACAGGCCGATCCACACCAGCATGTGCAACCAGCCGGAGTTGTCGCCTACCACGGTTTTCATGGCTTGGGGCAGCGGATCGTTGATGTTTGCCAGGGTGCGCCAGTCACCTACGCCGCCGGCGAAGAACATCACGCCCATGGCCAGAATCACCAGGGTGAGGATGCCGCTGATGTAGGCTTTTGGAATGGTGCGCTTGGGATCTTTCGCTTCTTCGGCCGCCATGGCCGCGCCCTCGATGGCGAGGAAGAACCAGATGGCGAAGGGAATCGCTGCGAACATCCCGGCAATCGCCGGCGCGCCAAAGGTATCTGACCCGGCCCAGCCATTGAGGGCGAAGTGGCTGAAGCTGAACGCGGGTGCGACCACGCCCATGAACACCAGCAGCTCGGCGACGGCGAGTACGCACACCACCAGTTCGAAGGTGGCGGCAAGTTTTACGCCGAGAATATTCAGCCCCATGAACACGATGTAGGCGCCAACCGCCGCATGTTTAGGATCGAGGGCCGGGAACTGCACATTCAGGTAGGCGCCGATGGCCAGTGCGATGGCGGGCGGGGCGAACACGAATTCGATCAGGGTTGCGAGGCCGGCAATCAAGCCGCCTTTTTCACCAAAGGCGCGGCGGCTGTAGGCAAAGGGGCCCCCTGCGTGAGGAATCGCGGTAGTGAGCTCGGTGAAACTGAAAATGAAGCAGGTGTACATCGCGGCGACCATCAATGACGTCACCAGGAACCCGAGGGTGCCGGCCACGCCCCAGCCATAGCTCCAGCCGAAGTATTCCCCGGAGATCACCAGCCCGACGGCGATACCCCATAAATGCAGGGTGCCCAAAGTGGGTTTGAGGTGTGTGCTCATTGTGCTGCGCTCCTTGAACGGTTTGGAATGATTCAAGGTGTTGCAGCGGGCATGCCAGCATGAAAATCATGGTCGTAAAGTGGCGCATCCGTCGTATCGGGGACGGTTTGGTGTCTGAACATCCCCACCACTGCACCAGGCAGGTGCAGTGGCGCTCCTGGCCGCCGCCATCGCGGGCAAGCCCGGCTCCCACAGGTAACCGCATTCCAATGTGGAAGTCGGGCTTGCCGGCGATGGGGCCCGTTCAAGCAATGCAAACCTTCGGTGTAAACCCTACATAAACCCACTCTTTACGCCGTCTTTACGCCCCACCCACGGCCTCGCTCTCGTTCCTTTACACCACTCCTGCGGACAATTGCCCCACACGCGGCACTCGCCGCACAACGGAGAGACTTCCATGAGCGTTCTGGACGGGGTGTCACTGCTATTGGCCGTGGCGCTGTTCATTTATCTGCTGGTTGCGCTGTTACGCGCGGATCGGAACTAGGAGTTGGGCATGCACAGTTATGACTATTGGCTGATCATTGCCTTCTTTGCCGTGGTGCTGGTACCTGCACCCTTGCTCGGGCGTTTTTATTACAAGGTGATGGAAGGCCAGCGCACCTGGCTGACCCCCGTACTGGGGCCGGTGGAAAGAGCCTGCTATCGCCTGTCCGGCGTGGATGAACAACAGGAACAGAGCTGGCAGAAATACGCGCTGGCGTTGCTCGCGTTCAACCTCGCGGGTTTCCTGCTGTTGTTCGCGATCCTGCTGTTCCAGAACTACCTGCCGCTCAATCCGCAGAAGCTGCCGGGTCAGGAATGGACGCTGGCTTTCAACACGGCCGTCAGTTTCATGACCAACACCAACTGGCAGTCCTACAGCGGGGAGGCGTCCCTCAGTTACCTCAGCCAGATGGCCGGCCTGACCGTGCAGAACTTTGTCAGTGCGGCCACGGGTCTCGCAGTCCTGGTCGCGCTGTGCCGTGGGATCGGTCGCAAATCCGCCGCGACATTGGGTAACTTCTGGGTCGACATGACCCGCGCCACCCTCTACGGCTTGCTGCCGTTGTGCTTGGTGTTCGCGCTGTTCCTGGTGTGGCAGGGCGTGCCGCAAACCTTTGCCCATTACGTCGATGCCGTGACGCTGCAGGGCGTGGATCAAGTGATCCCCCTCGGTCCTGCGGCCAGCCAGATTGCGATCAAGCAACTGGGCACCAACGGCGGCGGTTTCTTCGGCGTCAACTCGGCGCATCCGTTCGAGGACCCGACCGCCTGGTCCAATCTGTTCGAGTTGGCGGCGATCATCCTGATCCCCGTGGCGCTGGTGTTCACCTTCGGTCACTACGTCAAGGACCTGCGCCAGAGCCGCGCGATCCTGGGCTGCATGCTCGCGTTGTTCCTGATTGGTGGCGCGACCTCGCTGTGGGCCGAATACCAGCCCAACCCGACCCTGAACAACCCTGCCGTGGAGCAGGCCGCACCGCTGGAAGGCAAGGAAGCGCGCTTCGGCACCACCGGCACCGTGCTCTGGTCGGTGGCCACCACGGCGGCGTCCAACGGCTCGGTCAACGGCATGCAGGACAGCCTCAATCCACTGAGCGGCATGGTGGCGCTGGTCAACATGATGGTCGGCGAAGTGATCTTCGGCGGCGTTGGCGCCGGTATGTACGGCATGCTGCTCAACGTGCTGATCGCGGTGTTCCTCGCCGGCCTGATGATCGGCCGCACCCCTGAATACCTGGGCAAGAAACTCCAGGCCAAGGAAGTGCAACTGCTCGTGGTGACCCTGTTGGTGATGCCGGTTGGCGTGCTGGTGCTGGGCGCCATCGCCGCCAGCCTGCCAGGCCCGGCCGGCGCCATCAGCAACCCCGGCCCCCATGGTTTCAGCCAGTTGCTCTACGCCTACACCTCGGCCAGTGCCAACAACGGCTCGGCGTTCGGCGGCTTCAGTGGCAATACGACGTTCCACAATCTGATGCTGAGCCTGGGCATGTTGATCGGTCGCTTCGGCTACATCCTCCCGGTCCTGGCCCTGGCCGGCAGCCTGGCGATGAAGAAGACCGCGCCGATTGGCCAGAACAGCTTTCCCACCCACGGCCCCCTGTTCGTGACCCTGTTGACCGTGACCATTTTGCTGGTAGGCGGCCTGACGTTCCTGCCGACGCTGGCATTGGGCCCTATCGCTGAACACTTGAGCATGGGCTTCTGAGGGATATGAAAATGAATATGCCTGTAAACAACGCGGCCCCGGTCAAACCCCAGGAACCCGCCAAAACCGCAATCTCCGCGCTGTGGCGCCCGGCGCTGGTCCAGGCCTTCGTCAAGCTCGACCCCCGTCAGTTGCAACGCTCGCCGGTGATGCTGGTGGTCGAGTTGACGGCCATCCTTACCACCGTGCTGTGTTTCGTCCCTGATACCGCCGTGCCCACCTTTGTGGCCGCGCAGATCGCCGTGTGGCTGTGGTTCACCGTGCTGTTCGCCAACTTCGCCGAAGCGCTGGCCGAAGGCCGTGGCAAAGCCCGCGCCGACAGTCTCAAGGCGGGCAGTGAAGGCCTCAGCGCACGGCGCAAGGAGGCCGACGGCACCTTCAAGGTGGTTCCGGCCGCCAGCCTGCGCAAGGGCGACGTGGTACGCGTGGTCGTCGGCGAAATGATCCCCGGTGATGGCGAAGTCATCGAAGGGATCGCGGCGGTCAACGAAGCGGCGATCACGGGCGAATCCGCCCCGGTCATTCGCGAATCCGGCGGCGATCGCTCGGCCGTCACCGGCAATACGCGGCTGGTGTCCGACTGGCTGCTGGTGCGCATCACCGCCAACCCCGGCGAGTCCACCCTGGACCGCATGATCGCGCTGGTGGAAGGCGCCAAGCGTCAGAAAACCCCTAACGAGGTGGCGCTGGACATCCTGCTGATCGGCCTGACGCTGATCTTCCTGATGGTGGTGGTCACCCTGCAGCCGTTCGCCCACTTTGCCAATGGCAGCTTGCCCCTGGTGTTCCTTGTCGCACTGTTGGTGACGCTGATTCCTACCACCATTGGCGGCTTGTTGTCGGCCATCGGTATCGCCGGCATGGACCGGCTGGTGCGCCTCAATGTGATCGCCAAGTCCGGCCGCGCCGTGGAAGCGGCGGGGGATGTGCACGTGTTGTTGCTGGACAAGACCGGCACCATCACGTTTGGCAACCGCCGTTGCTCGGCGGTGGTCGCCGCGCCAGGTGTCAGTGGTCGCGAGGTGGCCGAAGGTGCCTTGTTCGCGTCCCTGGCGGATGACACGGCGGAGGGCAAATCCATCGTCGAGTACCTGCGCGCCTTGCATCCTCAGGCCGAGCCGTCGCTGGATGAGTTGACTGCCGTGCCGTTCAGTGCCGAAACCCGTCTGTCCGGTGTCGACTATCAGGGCCGCGTATTTCGCAAAGGCGCGGTGGACTCGCTGCTGGCGTTTATCGGTTTGCAACGCAGTGATCTGTTACCGGCACTGTCGCGGGAAATCGACAAGATCGCGCAAAGCGGTGGCACGCCGTTGCTGGTGTGCGCCGACGGCAAATTGCTCGGCGCGATCCACCTCAAGGACGTGGTCAAGCCCGGCATCCGCGAGCGTTTTGCCGAACTGCGCAAGCTGGGCATCCGCACCGTGATGGTCACCGGCGACAACCCGCTGACCGCCGCCGCGATTGCCGCCGAAGCCGGCGTGGACGACGTACTGGCCGAGGCCACTCCGGAGAAAAAACTCGCCCGCATTCGCCATGAGCAAAATGACGGTCGGCTGGTTGCCATGTGCGGCGACGGCGCCAACGACGCCCCGGCGCTGGCCCAGGCTGACGTCGGCATGGCGATGAACGATGGCACCCAGGCCGCGCGTGAAGCGGCCAACATGGTCGACCTCGACAGCGATCCCACCAAGCTGTTGGACGTGGTGCAGATCGGCAAGGAATTGCTGGTGACCCGAGGCGCGCTGACGACGTTCTCGATCGCCAACGACGTGGCCAAGTACTTCGCCATCCTGCCCGCGCTGTTCGCCGCGATCTACCCGCAGTTGGGCGTGCTTAACGTGATGCACCTGCAGAGCCCGCAGAGCGCGATCCTTTCGGCGATTGTGTTCAACGCGCTGATCATCGTGGTGCTGATTCCCCTGGCTTTGCGCGGTGTGCGTGTGCAGGCGGCGAGTGCGGCGGCGTTGCTGCGGCGCAACCTGTTGATCTACGGCCTGGGTGGCCTGTTGGTGCCGTTCGTGGGCATCAAGGCGATCGACATGCTGCTGACGGCGCTGCTCCTGGTGTAACGCTCGCTTTCCCGACTTAGTGAGGATTTGACCATGACTAACATGATCCGCCCGGCCCTGAGCCTGCTGGTTCTGATGACCCTGATCACTGGCGTTGCCTATCCATTGGTGGTCACCGGCGTGGCCCAGGTGGCATTCCCTGCCCAGGCCAACGGCAGCCTGGTGCGCGATGCCAGCGGCAAGGTGCGCGGCTCCAGCCTGATCGCCCAGGACTTTACCGGCGACGGCTGGTTTCACCCGCGGCCCTCGGCCGGTGCGTTCGCCACCGTATCCAGCAGCGCCAGTAACCTGGGGCCAAGCAACCCGGCGCTGGCCACTCGCGTGTTCGACGATGCAACCAGGCAGCAGGTGCCAGGCCAGGGCCCGGTGCCGCTGGCCTCGCTGACCACCTCCGGCAGCGGCCTGGATCCGCACTTGCCACCGCCGGCGATTGCCTATCAACTGGCGCGGGTGGCCGCGGCGCGAAATGTGCCGGTGGCGACCTTGCAACGCTTGCTGGATGAACACATCGAAAGCCCGTTGGTGGGCCCGCCGGTGGTAAACGTTCTGGCGCTGAACATGGCCCTGGAAAAATTGTAGGCCGCGTCGCCGTCATCGCGGGCAAGCCCGCTCCCACATTGGAATGCAATCCCCTATGGGAGCGGGCTTGCCCGCGATGACGCCATAAAAGCCCTTCCATAAACACCTGAAGGAACCCTGAAGCATGAGCGACTCCGGCCGCGCCGACGCCCTGTTAGCCGATCTGCCCCGGGATGGCCGTGGCCGCCTCAAAGTTTTCCTCGGCGCCGCGCCCGGTGTGGGCAAGACCTACGCGATGCTCCAGGCTGCTCATACCCAATTGCGCCAGGGCGTGCGGCTGATCGCCGGCGTGGTCGAAACCCACGGCCGCGCCGAGACCGAAGCCTTGCTCGGCGGCCTGCCGCAACAACCGTTGCTGCGCAGCGAATACCGCGGCGTGATGCTTGAAGAAATGGATCTCGACGGCTTGCTCGCTGCCCGGCCCGGATTGGTGCTGGTGGACGAACTGGCCCACAGCAATGCGCCCGGCAGTCGCCACGAAAAGCGTTGGCAGGATATTCAGGAGTTGCTGGCGGCCGGTATCGACGTGTTCACCACGGTCAACGTCCAGCACCTGGAAAGCCTTAATGATCAGGTGCGCGGTATCACCGGCGTGCATGTGCGTGAAACCCTGCCGGACTGGGTGCTGCAGGAGGCCGACGAACTGCTGCTGATCGACCTGCCGTCCCGTGAGTTGCTCGAGCGCCTGCGCGACGGCAAGGTCTATGTGCCGGAACAGGCCCGCGCTGCCATCGATGCGTTTTTTACCCAGACCAACCTGATGGCCCTGCGCGAGTTGGCGATGCAAACCGCCGCCGCCCATGTCGACGATGACCTCGCCCAGGGCTATCGCCAACTCGGCCAGGCCGCGCCGGCGGTGCGTGGCCGTTTGCTGGTGGGGGTGGACGGCGATGCGCAGGCCGAGCGGCTGGTGCGCCATGCCAGTCGCGTGGCCCAGCGCCGGCATTTGCCGTGGAGCCTGGTGCATATCGATAACGGCCGGGCGCGGGATGAGCAATCGCGCCTGCGCCTGCAAAACGCCCAGCAACTGGCTGAGCGCCTGGGTGGCGAAGTGGTGCTGTTGCGCGCTGGCGAGGTGGCCAGGACGTTGATCCAGCATGCCGCCGAACGCCGAGCCAGCCTGTTGCTGGTGGGACAGTCGCGGATGCGCTGGCGCCGCCGGCTGCTGGGGGGCGGTCTGGCTGCACGCCTGTTGCGTCAGGCGCGGGGGCTTGAAATCAACGTGCTCGACAGCGACGAGTTGCCCGCGTCGCCGCGCTTGCCACAGGTGATGGGGCTGCGCTGGTTCGATTACGCCCTGGCGGTGGTGGCCACACTGGTGGCGGCTGCCGTGGCGTGGGGGGTGTCCAGTGTGATGCCGTTGCCGAACATCTCGCTGGTGTTTCTTGCCGCCGTGTTGCTGGTGGCAGTGCGCAGCAGCCTCGGCCCGTCGCTGGTATGTGCCGCGCTCTCGTTCATGGCCTACGACTTTCTGTTTATCCCGCCGAATTTTTCTTTCGCCATTCAGCGCGAAGAGGACGTGCTCACTCTGTTGTTCTTCCTGCTGATGGCGGCGCTCACCGGCAACCTGGCCGCGCGGCAGCGCCAGCAACTGCAAGCGTTGCGCGATACCCAGGAGGAAACCAGCGAGCTGCTGGACTTGTCTCGCAAGCTGACCGCCGCCACCGATCGCCAGGCAGTGATCAGCGCGGCGACGCTGCACCTGCAAGGTTGGAGCGACCTCGACCTGTGCCTGGTCAACCGCGACGGGCAGGGCGGCTGGACGGTCGAAACCGGCGGCCCGTTGACGTTCACCGAGGCCGAGCGCGCCGCCGCCGACTGGTCCTGGCAGCATGACCAGCCGGCAGGCAGGGGCACTGGCACCTTGCCGTTCGGGCGCTGGTGGTGGTGGCCGCTGTCGGGCGAAGAGGGCCCGTTGGGCTTGCTCGGTGTGAGCGCCAAGCCGGGTTTGGAACTGAGCGGCCAGCGTCGACGGTTGCTCACGGCCTTGAGCCAACCGCTGGCGCAGGCCCTGGCCCGCGCGCAGTTGGCGCAGGAGCTTGAGTCCGCACGATTGCATGGCGAAACCGAGCAACTGCGCAGTGCCTTGCTCGCCTCGGTGTCCCATGACTTGCGCACGCCGTTGACCTCCATGCGTGGCAGCATCGACAGCCTGCTGGCGCTCGGCGAAGCGATTCCCCTGGACGACCGCCGTGAACTGCTGGAAGGCACCCGCGACGAAGCCGAGCGCCTGGACCGCTACATCCAGAACTTGCTCGACATGACCCGCCTGGGCCATGGCGCACTCAAGCTGGCGCGCGACTGGGTGTCGCCCGGCGATATCGTCGGCAGCGCCCTCGGCCGTCTGCGCGCGGTGCTGGCGCCGTTGCAGGTGACCACCGATGTGCCAGCGGAACTGCCGTTGCTGTACGTGCACGCGGCGCTGATCGAGCAGGCGCTGGTCAACGTGCTGGAAAACGCCGCGCGCTTTTCACCGATTCACGGCCGCTTGCAGTTGAGCGCCGGCGTCGCGGACGACCAGCTGTTTTTCGCGGTGGCCGACGAGGGGCCGGGGATTCCCGAAGACGAACGCGCGAAGATTTTCGACATGTTCTACACCGCTGCACGCGGTGACCGGGGCGGGCAGGGCACGGGCCTGGGTCTCGCCATCTGCCAGGGCATGGTCGGCGCGCACGGTGGGCATATCCGTGTGGCCGATGGCATCGACGGGCGCGGCACTTGCATCACCTTGTTTTTGCCTTTGCCGGCACAACCTGGCCTGGAGCGTGAGGCGTGAGATACCCTGTGTTCTTGACGATTTATGATTGGACACCATGAGCCAGACCGCGACGATTTTGGTCATTGATGACGAGCCGCAGATCCGCAAGTTTCTGCGCATCAGCCTGGCTTCCCAGGGCTACAAAGTGATCGAGGCCGGGACCGGCACCGAAGGCCTGGCCCAGGCGGCGCTGAACAAGCCGGACTTGCTGGTGCTCGACCTGGGCCTGCCGGACATGGACGGCCAGCAGGTGCTGCGCGAGTTTCGCGAATGGTCCACTGTACCGGTGCTGGTGCTGTCGGTCCGCGCCAGCGAAGGGCAGAAAGTCGAAGCGCTGGACGGTGGCGCCAACGACTATGTGACCAAGCCGTTCGGCATCCAGGAGTTCCTCGCGCGTATTCGCGCGTTGTTGCGTCAGGCGCCGGCGGGCGAGGCTCAAGAGGCCGCGCTGCGCTTCGGCCCGCTCACCGTGGACCTGGCCTATCGCCGGGTATTGCTCGACGGCGCCGAAGTGGCGTTGACCCGCAAGGAGTACGCGGTGCTGGCGCAACTGGCGCGCCATCCGGGGCGGGTGATCACCCAGCAACAACTGCTCAAGGACATTTGGGGGCCGACCCACACCGAGGACAGCCACTATCTGCGTATCGTGGTGGGCCACCTGCGGCAGAAGCTGGCGGATGATCCGACTCAGCCGCGGTTTATCCTGACGGAGCCGGGGGTTGGGTATCGGTTGCTGAGTAGCTGAGTGCAGTTGGGTCTGGACTGGCCTCATCGCGGGCAAGCCCGCTCCCACAGGTTGATCGCGTTCCAATGTGGGAGCGGGCTTGCCCGCGAAGAGGCCATCGGTACACCGCTAAATATCAACTCTGCTCACTCTCATACCGATCCAGCGTATCACTGGCAATCTCCCGCCCCAGCGCGATCAATTCCGGCGCCTTGTAAAACTCGAAAAACCGACATACCCGCTTTGGCACATTGATCAGCACATCCGGCGGGTACCCGGCGATCTTGTACTGCGCCAGCGATGTTTGCATCACCTCGAAACTCTGATTGATCAAGTCCAGCAGCGACGCTGGCCCGACGTTGTCGATAATGAACGAACCGGTGGCCGACTTCGGCGCGCCGGGTTTTTCCGGCGCGGCGGCGGGCTGCTGGGAGTCGGGCTCGGCCGACTCCAGCCACGGGTTGATTTCCGCCGCATGGGCCTGCAGGGCTTCCTGCTCGAGCTTCATCAACTGTTCGGCCTGCTTGCGGCGAAACGGCAGGTGCGAGCCGAGTGATTTGGCCAGGCTGTTGAAGCGGCTCTTGAACGCCGGCGGACGCTGGATCACCGGCAAATGGTAGTGCTTCTGGTGGGTGGCGTTGAGGTTGACCGCGATGATCAGGTCGCAATGGCTCGACACCACCGGCACGATCGGCAACGGGTTGAGCAAACCACCGTCCACCAGCATGCGGTTGCCTTGCATCACCGGCGTGAACAGGCTGGGAATCGCCGCCGAGGCGCGCATTGCCTGGTGCAGGCAGCCTTCCTGGAACCAGATTTCCTGCTGGTTGGTCAGGTCGGTGGCGACGGCGGTGTAGGGGATGCGCAGATCTTCGATATTGATCTCGCCGACGATCTTGCGGATCTGCCCGAACACTTTCTCGCCACGAATCGCCCCCAGGCGAAAGCTCACGTCCACCAGGCGCAACACATCGAGGTAGTCGAGGCTTTCGATCCAGTTGCGATAGTCGTCCAGCTTGCCGGCGGCGTAGATCCCGCCCACCACCGCGCCCATGGAGCAACCGGCGATACAGGCGATGTCATAGCCGCGCCGTTCGATTTCCTCGATCACGCCGATATGGGCGTAACCCCGGGCCCCGCCGGACCCCAACACCAAGGCAACACGTTTCTTCATAGTTCCTGCCCTACGCAAAACAGATGCCCACAATGCACCCATTGAGGGGGCCGCTTCAATCGCCGCGGCGGCTTCACAATAGTTCTCCAGAATAACGACGGGGCTAGGGTATGCTTCGGCAATCAGCGCTTCGGTTACAGGCTGTCCTACAAGGCACTTTTCTTCGTAGGCACCGTCTACAGCGTACGACTGTTTTTCTTATTTTGAGGTGTCATCGATGAAAGCCTGGATGTGTGTGCCCGTGATCCTGTTGGCCCTGGCCGGTTGCGCCGGGAAAACCGCTTACCGCGACAGCTGCGGATCGCAATTGGACGCCGCCTGGAAAGAGCTGGACCTGGCCAAGGCCGAAGGTTTTGCCGGCACCGTCAGTTATTCCAAGGCGTTGTCGCTGTTGACGGGCGCCAAGACCCAGCAGCAGTTCGAGGCGTTCGAGGGCTGCTCCAACAAGGCCGAAAAGGCGCGGTTCTATATTCGTGAGTCGCGCGCCGGTCGTTGATCGGTTAAACGGGGTTTTCATCGAAACGGGAGGACAGGATGTCAGCGTTGGTTGATCAGTTAGTCGCTCAGGTCATTGGCCTGGAAGTAGGGTTGCTGAGCTGCCAGGCTCGCCTTGCCGCCGTCACCGATGATGAAGCCTTGCACGACCTGCGCACCACCGTGCGCCGCCTGCGCAGTCTGTTGCGCCCTTTGAGTGAATTGCCAGGTGTCGAGCAGCTTGAATTGGCGGCCGGCACGGTGGGCCGTTTGACCACGCCGCTACGCGACCGCGAGGTGCTGGCGGCGTATTTGCTTGAGCAGGGTTATCAGGTGGCCGCGCAGCGTCGCCTGCAGCTGCAGCCGGACGCCTATCGCCAAGTGGCGCAGAGTCCTGAGCTGGCGCACCTGCTACAGATTCTCGATGCATTCCCTCGGTTCATTCGTGCCGCCCAGCGCCAGAAATTACTCAAGGGATTACGGGCGCGTATCGAAAAGCGTCTTGCCAAACAATGGCGCAAGCTGGGTGATGCGCTGAACGACCCGAGCCACGATCGCCACCGCTTGCGGTTGTTGATCAAGCGTGTTCGTTATGCTGCCGAGGCTTATCCGAATCTGGACAAGCTGCCTGCCAAGGCAGTACCGCGTCTGAAAAAAGCCCAGGGCGCCCTGGGTGACTGGCATGACTGTTGGCAATGGCTGGCCCAGTCCGAACAACAACTCGACCTGCTTCCCTGCGTGGCGGTCTGGCGTACGACCATGACAAAGGCCGAGGTGCAGGCGGATCGCGTGCTGGATAAACTGCGCGCCGATTGTTTCTGAACCGTATCGTGCCCGCTGACGCCGGTCCGGTTTTTGGCGGGAACAGGCGCTGTACCTTGAAGGCGTGATGGTTAAGATGCGTCGATCGATTTTCTGGATATGAGGCTGCCATGCGCTTTAGTGACTTACTCGACGCTGTTCGGCGCAACCCGCAGGATGTCACCATACCGGCCGAATGGGGCCAGGGCCGCGCCAGCTTTGGCGGTCTGGTCGCCGCCCTTTTGTATGAAACCATGATTGCCCAAGTGCCCGCCGGGCGGCCACTGCGCTCCCTGGCGATCACCTTTGTGGGGCCTGTGGCGCCGGATGTATCGGCCAGCTATCAGGTCGAAGTGTTGCGCGAAGGCAAGGCCGTCAGCCAATTGCTCGGTCGCGTGGTGCAGAACGGCGAAGTCGCCACCTTGGTGCAGGCCAGCTTCGGCGCTTCCCGCGCATCGGAAATTGAAGTGGCCAGCGAACCGGCGCCGGTGTTCAAGCATTGGGACGAGGGGCAGGATGTGCCTTATATCAAGGGCGTCACGCCGGAGTTCATGCGGCATTTGTCGATGCGCTGGACCGTGGGCGGCCTGCCGTTCAGCGGTCAGAAATCCCGCACCATGGGCGGCTGGATTCGTCTGCGTGGCGATGTGAAGGAGGAGCCGCTGACCGAAGCGCATATCCTCGCGCTGGTCGACGCCTGGCCGCCGGCCTTGCTCTCGCACCTGAGCCAACCGGCGCCGGGCAGTTCACTGACCTGGACCATCGAGTTCATTCAGCCCTTGCAGGACCTCACCACCCTCGACTGGTGTCAGTACCATGTCACCATCGAACACGCATGCGACGGCTATGGTCACACTGCCGCCGCCTTTTGGAGCCCGAGCGGCGCACTGATCGCTATCAGCCGCCAGACGGTGACCGTATTCGCCTGACCCTCAGCGACGCTGCAGCCCCATGCCTGCCAGAATGCCTACTACACCTACGGCAACACTGGCCAGGCTGGTGCTGAACACGCCCGAAGCGATCAGCAGAAAGCCGGTGATAAACAGCGGCACAGCGATCAATTGCAACGCCTGGTGAGTGGCGTGTTGCTGGTTTTGCGGGAAGTTGCGCCATTGCCAGGCGGGGAAATCAGGATGACGTTTGCCCATGATGGTAAATCCTCTGTCCGTTTAAACAACATGGGCAGAGTTTAGGTGGGCAGGGTAGGGGGCGGCGAATTGGGGTTGGCTATGGGGGTCATAGCGTTCGTGAGCGCTTCGCCTGCGCAGCAGCCCTAAAAAGAGCTGTTGGCCTCTCTAAAGAAACGCATTTTTTTCCGCAAGATTAGGCATATCTATTTTTGTGTTAATCACAAGCTGAATCCGGGTGGTTAAAGTATGCAGCTGGACCGCAGAGAGAAATAAATTTTGCTTTTAACTCAATTGCTGAGGATTTAGAAGTTGCGTGCAACTCAAAATAATTTCCCCGTTTAATTATCACCATTTTCAATTTTTCTTTAGTTGGAATATTTTTGATCCTGATGTCGCTCAAGCCTCCGCAATCTAAACCAGTTCTGCATGTGTTAAAACCCTCTTTAATCCACTTTTCTGGGGGTATGTCAGGAGTTTCTGGAATGTCAAAACCCAAGCCGATATTGGGCCTGTCATTATCAATGGTCACTGAGAAAAGTGTTATTTCGCCGATTTCCACTGGGTAGGTGAATACCTTGTTAAAAAAGATAGTGTTGTCCAGTTCGTTCCAATATTTCATTTTTACCCTTGAATAGCCCCGCGATTTGGGCCTTAGCCAGCAAATCCATCTGCAATCCCTCGCACTGTGTGATCAGGCGAAGGACTTTGCAGAGGTTGGAAGATAAAAGAAGTCGGCCTTATTCGCGGAGATGGATTCGGGATTGTGGGGGGCAATATTCATACGCCGGAGGAATATGCTGAGGTGGAGAGTGTGGTGCCGCTGGTGTATTTGTTGAGTTGGATGATCGTGGAGCTTTCGTAGCGGTGAGTGGGGGGCTCACTCGGTGTTGAGTGAGCCTGTTTTTGTTGCGGTAGCTTCTGCATCATAAGTGACTAGGCAGTTGAGTAAAGTTAGCATGAACTTCCTTTTGTTTAAGATTTCGTCTTCGAAGTATATGTCAAATAGATAAAATACAGACTCAAAGTCATCTCCCTTTTCTAGGAAGTATTGAAGTGTATCGATATGCCAGCGCCTTTCATCAGGCTTGTATCTCATGAACTCTGGTTTTGTAAGTATTTCAAATAAGCTTATAAGTTCTTGTTCGTTGTTCACGTTTTTTGAACAAATCAACTCATCTCTTTCAGAGTCTCGTGAGTTTTCTATGCAGTAAGTGAATAGAAGACCTTTGATGATTTGTAAGTCTGGTTTAAATTTCATTCGAAGTCACCATAGGCAGTGATAGGCTGTCCATCTTCATTTAAAAAGACTCTTGCATTTCTTGTTTTTCCGTACTCGTAATTTTCTTTTTTATAGCCTTCGCCAATAGTTTCACCCATATCCATTGGTCTTTTAGATGCCGATAAATTTATCTGCTTGAAGATGAGCTGTGCACGGTAGATAGCGTTTAATTGATTCCTGTGACTTAAAAAGTGAGTGGCTGCACTGGGTGGTCTAGGTTCTCCTATATGGGGACCTCTTAGGTATCTTTCTATCTCACCAGTAGTTGGGTTTTTCGCTGTCATGACTCTCTCTAACTGAGACTCTAGCGACGTTTGAGCTCCATGCTTTTCTAAAAAATGTGCTCCCGGCGAAGCTTTTTCGAGTTCATCCAGACGTCTGTAAGCATTAGCTTCCGCAAGCTTATCAATTTTTGCCTGCCGCTCAGCTCGTGAAAGTTGCGGTAGTGCCGGCTCTCCGTGATTTACATTCTCTGCAGGATTTTCAGCGGTAGTGCTGGCCTTGCATCCATCTCCACCTGGGCATTGACTCAGACCCAGCGGGTCCACCCACCCCGTCGGATTCGGTACGTACTGGTAAGCATTGATCCCACCCGCCAGCTTCACCGGGTCCGGCGTCAGATAGCGCCCAACATCCGGATTGTAGTAGCGATGTCGGTTGTAGTGCAGGCCGCTTTCCTCATCGAAGTATTGACCCTGAAAGCGCAGCGGGTTATCGATTTTGCCGACGTCGAGGCGGCTGATGTGGCCGTAGGCGCGGTAGTGGGCGGACCAGACGATTTCGCCGTCTGGTGCGGTCAGTTCCTGTGGCGTGCCGAGGTGGTCGAGTTGGTAGTGGTAGGGGCTGGTGGCGTCGGAGCCGAAACCATCCA